>JBEKKI010000019.1:0-77905 GCA_050010795.1 Occallatibacter sp. | reverse complement strand
GAAGCCCCTGGCCGTGACCGTCAGGTTGTAATTGGCAGGGTTCAATCCGGCAAAGTCGTACAAGCCGGTGGACCCGCTGGTGGTCGCGCGCGTATAGGCTGTGGCCGGATCGGTGAGCACGATGCTCGCCCCCGGAATCACCGCCCCGGTGGTGTCAGTAACGATGCCCGTCAACTCTGAGTTGGCCTGCGCAAAAGCACCCACGCGGGTCAACGTCAAGAGTAGAAAGAGCGCGCAGGTTGCGGAAACCCAGCGCCACAATGTATGCCTGGCGCGTGTGCCCCGCATTTCGTATTGCGGACTCCGATGCGTCATACTTTTCCTCCTAAGATCTCGGCTCTTGCTGCATCATCAGGTTCGAGCCGAGCGCCCGGGTTTTCGCAGCCTGAACACACTGCTACTTCCGGCCGTCACGAACTATAGACATCCGGTTGAATTCTTGTCAATCGAAAAGTTGATTACCCCCGCAAAAAAAGCGATTTATTGAACTTTTTACCGTTAACCCCTTGTCCTTCCAGCCCCGAAAAAAGCGATTTATTGAGCAATTGCCTCATTTGCAGTCACTTAGCATTTATCCGCAAAAACGTTTAATTGGTTCGCTCTACCTGCACAAAACCATAGGCTTTCGGCCCTTTGGGCCGGTTCGGCGATAACACAATTTCAAATGGGGAATCGGATCGAGGCGGCCGCTCGCGGCTATTTCACGACCAGCTGGGCGGTAACCGAGTGCGATAGCGACCCGGAGGCCGCCGTGACCGTAAACGACACATTCTCCGACGACAGAGCGCCTCCGCAGCTTACCGCTCCCAGCGCCAGCCACGTGCCCAGGGTGGCCAGCGCCATTAGTGTCCCCAGGCGTCTCCCTCCCCCGCGCAGCTTGCCTAGAAACGGCAGCAGGATCAGGCCCAGTGCAATCATCGGCGCACCGCCGCCCATCGCCCTGCTCCGTTGGGCGATTGCGGCATTCCCCGGCAGGGTCACCTCGAGCGTCACAGGGGTCGGTCCGGAACCCGCTGTAACTGTCGCTGGAGAGAAAGCATGGGTCGTTCCCGCGGGAACGTCGAGTAAGGCCAGGGTTACACTTGCCGGCAGCCTTGCGCCGCCCACCGGCGTGATCACCAGTCGAAAAACCGCCTGTCCGCCTGCGGGAACGCTGACGGTGCCCGATCCACCATCGGCAAAGGCCAGCGCAAAATCCACGATGTTCTCTGTTACCGCGCTGCTGGTGCCCGGTCCATAGTTGTTGTCGCCGCTATAGCTTGCGGTAATGCTGTGGGGCCCCGCAGCCAGCGCCGCTGTCGCCAATGTCGCCGAATCGCCCGCAACCTGTGCCGTACCAATCAAGGTCTCGCCGTCGTAAAAGGTCATTGTCCCCGTTTGCGTGCTCGCATACGATGGCAGGCTCGCTGTAAACGACACTGCATAGGTCATAAAGACCGGGTTGGCTGAGGTCGAAAGCGTGATCGTCGGGCTCACCGGTACCACGTTCAATATCACGCTTGCTGTCGCTGTAATGTAGTCGGTGGTATCGGTGGGCGTGAACACTGCCGTCAGCGTCTGCTGCCCCACGTTCAGCACCGTCCCTGCCGCCGGCGAATAGCTGAAACTCCCCGCCACCGGCGAGCTGGCGTCGAGCTGCGCCGCGCCCAGCGGCGTGCCGTACACAATCGGAGCTGGCGTTGTCCAGCGGATCTGCGGCGCCTGCTGGAAGATCAAATTGTCCTGGGCCGTCACGTTGCTCGAAAACGTCACGCTCGAAACTGTCGCCGTCACCTGCCCCGTATAGCTAGCCAACGTGGTGTACGTACCCACACTCAGCGTCAGCGTCACGGAGTCTGTCACATTCGCCGCCAGGCTGTTGTTGCGCTTGCAGCTCAGCGTACTCACTGCGCAATTCCATCCCCCGGTCGAATCCGTCATCCCCGTCACGGTTATCGGCGCCGGCACGGTGAACGTCAGGATCGCCGAGTTTGCGATCTCCGTTGTCGTGCTGGTGTTGGTCACGGCGACCGTCACCTGGTCTGCCGTGTCTCCCGATTTCACAACCAAGGGGCTGGGATTGAATGTCACGGTCAGCGTGGGCACGACGACGGGCTGCACAAATGTCGAGAGATCGAAAAAAGCGTATTCCAGCATCTCTTCCTGCGCGCTCATGCTTGTCTCGGCCGGGCACTCGTTGGGAAAGATCGTGCCGCTGGGAATGTTCACGTTGATGACGTGATAGTCGTTGAACATCACGCGACCGCATTGGCTCGCTGCCGGCGCTCCTACTGGCGTGTTGAACGTCATCTGCATGACCGGATTGTCAGTCACATTCACCGTGCCAGCCCCGTTGGAATACGTGCCATTGTTCAGCGTCACCCACGACTGGCTCGGCGGGATCACGCTGCTTACGTCTGTGCGCAGCGTGCCGATGTCGATCTGGTTCGCCGAACCGGCAACCGTGGCGCCGGCGTTCTGCAGCCATTGCGCCAGCGTTGCACCGTCGCTGAAGTCTGTACCGACCGTCCCCACACCGGAATTGATTTGCTGTTCTTTCGTCGTGGTCCAGTCCGCGACCGGCGCGAATTGCGCGTCCATGGGCGCATCGGGATCGAGGTACACATAGCTGTAGTGCGTCGTGAACAGGCGGCCGCCGGCATTGGCGTAGTTCACCAGGTTCCCGAGCGGGGTCGAAGACTGAATGTACTGGCCACCCTGGCAGGGAAACATCACCATGTCATAGCCGCTCAGCGCGGACGAATTGCCTGTCAGTGTCGACTCCGTCGGCGTTGAACCGCTGATCTGTGCCCCCGGGGATCCGTCACCCTGGTAAAGATGGATGTGGCCGCCCGCATTTACTGAGCCCGTGTCGTCGGTGAACTCCGCCGGGTCGATTCCCATATGCAGCAGCACACATTCCACGCCATCCACCCTGCCGGTGACGATGGCGATCATGGGAATGTCGCCCTCCGCGTGGTTCGCCGGCATGTGCAGCGCAAGCCCGGTAAGCGGCGACGTTCCAACCTGTGTATTCGGAAACTGGCGCCGCCACTTGCCCGCTTGAATGACGATCGTGTAGCTCGCGTTTTCCGAAATGTTTGGCAACGTGAACGTGCCATCCACCGCCGTGTAGGCATAGCTCACCACGCTTGTTGGCGCCTGATACGTCAGGCACTGCACCCCGGAAGGCAGCGGAGCAACCGGCCCCGTCGTCGCATACACCAGCACATTGGGCAGCGGAAGCCCATTCGTGGTCCGTGGATCGTACACCGTGCCGCTGATCGTTGTGTTCTGGGCGGCCGCCACTCCGCACACAAGGGGAAGCAGAAAAAGGGCGATTCGCGCCGCGCGCAGCCTATATCCCCGTCTGCTGCCGATTTGCGCGGAAGGCGAGGAATCAAAACGGAAGAATGATTTCATGGCGGCGGATCATTACCTTCGAGGCGCGTCTGTTCATGGAGAGAGGCCTCTTGCTGTCGTGTCACGATGACCCTGGCATCCACTTTCGTTGGCCGGCCGGCGACCGGTTCGCCATCGCCCAATCTCGGGCCCGAATAAGCTATCTGTTCAGGCAGAGACTTGCTGGTTTGGTCCCTGAGCCCAGGACTCATCATACACAGTTCACACCTCGGCCGACGGTGGGCCCAAGGGTCAATTCTCGAGCAAGTTCAGTGGCAATTCGCTGCCAGGCAACCAAAATAAGTCAATTTCTATCAACCAGATAACTTCGAAGAAGTCCGATCACCACACCATGCGCACCAACCGTGGGCCGCACCTTTGCAACATTCGCGCCGGCTCCGTCCCTACTTCGGGTCATCGAGCATGCGGAGAGGCGTCCAGCTGCCGCTCATTCCACCCAAAAGCATTCTCAAAGTGCGTCAACTCAGGCTTCTCACCCGGCAAAAGATACACGCTGATTACGTCGAATCGCACGTGCGGGACGGTCTGATACGGCAACCGCTGGACGTACTGCCGTGCCAGCCGGCGCAATACCTTCCGCTTGTGCCAGTCGATCGTAGCTTCAGCCGGAGTTATATCGTGGGCCGTGCGCGCACGCACTTCGAGAATGCAGAGCAGCGACCCCTGCCACGCGATCAGGTCCAGATCGCCCGGCGATGTCCCGCCCGACCACCGACGCGCCACCACGATGTAGCCTTTGCGCCAGAGGTACCGGCAGGCTGCCTCCTCGCCTTCAATTCCCGTCACCAGATGAGCGGGCATGGCCGCGGTTCGCCCACGCCGCGCCGCAACCCAGTCCAGGCCAGCAATCGCCTGGTCCAGAAGCCCGTTCCGCATCTGCGCCACCCACCCCACAGCCCACCATTCTCCGCTTAAATCCAAACGCAGCGCAAATCCCCCTGGAGCGGCCGCAGTTACGCCGTCACGGCTGCCATGGCGCGCAGCCCGGCTTCAGTCTCCGCAACCGCCAGAGCCTCTTCCAGGATGTCCAGCGCCACCGTCGCTTCTTCCTTGCTCACGATCAGCGGAGGCGACAGCCGCAGCGAAGTCTCGCCGCAGCCCAGCATCACCAGGCCGCGTTCAAACGCCAGCGTCTCGACGCGGTTTCGCAGTTCCACCGCGGGCTCCCGGGTCGCCTTGTCCTTCACGATCTCAATGCCAATCATCAGGCCGCGTCCGCGCACATCGCCTACTGCCGGGTGGCTCTTGACCCAGCCCCGCACCCGCTCCAGCATGAACTCGCCCACGCGCGAGGCATTCGCGATCGCCTCGCGCTCCAGGATCTTCATCGTCGCCAGCGCAGCCGCGATCGACACCGGGTTCCCGCCGAATGTGGAAGCGTGCGACCCCGGCTTCCAATCCATGATTTCGGCTCGTGTCATGCAGATCCCCAGAGGCATCCCGCTCGCAATGCCCTTCGCGAGGCACACAATATCCGGCTCCACGCCCGAGTGCTCGATCGCCCACCACTTGCCTGTGCGCCCGCATCCGCTCTGAACCTCGTCCGCAACCAGCAATATCCCATGCCGGTCGCAAATGGCTCTCAATTCGCACAGGAAATTCGCCGGCGCAGGCACAAATCCGCCCTCGCCCTGGATCGCCTCAACGAAAATCGCCGCCACCTCCTCCGGCGGCAGAATCGTCTTGAACAGTTTCTCCTCGATGTATCGCGCGCAGCCCAGCGCGAACGCTTCCTGCTCCTGCGGCCCGCCCGTGCATCCGCGATACACATAGGGATATTGCACGTGCGTTACGCCTGGCACGAGAGGCGCGAACCGCCGCTTCTGCTGCGGCTTCGAGCCTGTCAACGACAGCGCTCCCATCGTCCGCCCGTGAAACGCCCCCAGAAACGCGATCACATGCTGGCGCCCGGTGTGGTACCGCGCCACTTTCAATGCGCACTCAATCGCCTCAGCCCCCGAATTACCGTAGAAGAACTTGTGTGGCCCGCGCATCGGAGCCACCGCCGACAGCCGCTCCGCAAGGTCCGTCAGGTGCTCGTCGTAGAAATCGGTGCCCGAAATATGGATCAGCTCCGCAGCCTGCTTCTGGATTGCAGCCACAACCTCGGGATGGCAATGTCCAGTCGAAACCACTGCAATTCCCGCGGCAAAATCGAGAAACTCGTTCCCGTCCACATCCTCCAGCCGCACGCCGCGTCCGCGCTTCGCCACCAACGGATAGGAGCGCGTGTAACTGGGCGAAATCAGCCTCCCGTCGGCCTCTACCGCGGCGCGGGCCTTCGGCCCCGGCAGCGCGCATACGAGCTTCGGCCCGTACTGTGCATGCATCTCTTGCTTGGTCATCGGAATTCTCCTCGGCAGATTCGGTTGTCGTGGCCCGGCGCATCATCCGACCGTGCATCGGCATCGGATGGGCCGCGCCCACGGATCTCAACGGGTGAGATCGATGATTTCTGCGAACCCTCTCAGGGTCCATTGAAGACGAGGATCTTCGGCGGGTGTTTTGCTAGTCGCCGCCGAAGAGGCTAGGTCGCGTGCGGGTGGGCAGCACGCGCAGGTGCTTCCGCGGGCAAATCCGCTGCGCGCGCGACCGTGACCAGCGCCTGGTGGCTGGCTCCTGCGGTAACTCTCTGTTGGCGCGCGCTTGCATTCGATCCCCGCAAAGTCGAGGATATCATGCCGCGTGTCATCCCCTCCACGAGCGCCGTGTACCCGGGCTACGATGGAATCATCCTTTGTGCCCGCACCTTCTTCTCAGATCGGCGCTTCAAAGCAAGCAGCCGCCACCACCGCGCGCATCGTGCTCGCCTTCCTGAGCGTCTACATCTTCTGGGGTTCCACATACACCGCTATCCGCATCGGAGTGGCCCAGATGCCCGCATTCCTCCTGGCGGGAACGCGCTTCCTTACCGCAGGCGCGCTTCTGTTGATCTGGTGCCGATGGCGAGGCCTGCGCCTCATCTGGCCTGCCAAAGACATGCTCCTCCTGTGCCTGATTGGCCTGCTGCTTCTCGGCGGGGGAAACGTCGGCCTGGTCTACGCGGAAGAAACCGTCCCCAGCGGCCTGGCATCTCTGGTCCTGGCCGTCATTCCGCTTTACGTCGCACTCATTGAGATGTTTCTGCCCGGTGGCGAGCCGCTCCCCGCCCGCGGTTGGCTGGGCATGGCTCTCGGCTTTGCCGGGCTCGTCGCTCTCGTGTGGCCTTCGCTTCGCAGTGGGCTCGCCGGCGACCGCGCGCAGCTTTGGGCCGTGACCGCGCTGCTGGCCGGCGCGCTCTGCTGGGCCGCCGGCAGCGTCGTTTCGCGGCGCTCGCGGCTCAGCGTGAACAGCTTTGTCGCTGCTTCATGGCAGATGCTCGCCGCCGGCGCGTGCAGCACTCTGGCTGGCACGTTCCTCGGCCAATGGCCACGCTTCCATGTGAACGCTCCCGCGCTTTGGTCACAGGCCTATCTCGTGATTTGCGGCTCGCTCCTCGGCTATAGCGGATACATCTATCTTCTGGAGCATGTCCCCGTGGGAAAGGTCGCGTCCTACGCCTACGTCAACCCCGTCGTCGCGGTCCTGCTCGGCATCGTTTTGCTCGGTGAGCGCCCCGCGCCGGAGGAATTCGCAGGCATGGCCGCGGTCGTCGTCGCGGTGTTTCTTCTCACCACGGCACAGATCAAGTCGAAACACGCGGCCATTCAAACGGCGCAGCTCGAGAAGATCGGCATGGAATAGCGCAGCTGAGCCGCCCGGCGCTACTTGATGAAGAAAGCTGAGGCTGAAGCCGCCACCCCCAGCGCTGAAATAACAAGCCCGATGTGCCAGTAGACCCGGCTCCGCGTCAGCAGCGTGATCGACACGATCACCAGGCCAACCTCCAGCAACACTTCGCCCAGATCGAAGCGATCTGCCTTCGCTTCTCCTTTGTCCACGCTTGTCTGCAGCGCCAAGGCAACTGCCTGATCCTGCTTCAACTCATCTGCCCATTTCTTCTCGTGGGCGGCATAGGCCTTGACCAACTTGGCGGTGGCATCTTTGTTGTCGAGCGCAACCACGCTGAGCAGGTCGGTTGCCAATTGTGTATTGTAGTCGCGAATGTCCCGCGCCTGAAACTCGTTCCACTGGTCGGTGGCTTTGTTCTGGTTCAGCACCGCATCTTCATGCGTGCGCCCGCCCAACACCGTGGTCACCGCCAGCAGCACGGCCAGCACGCTCATCGAGAAGGCGACAGGCCGCTGCGCCTCTTCTTTCGCGCCTTGTTCCAGATTGTCCTTCAGGTCCTGCACTTCGCTCGCGTCCATGGTTTTGAGCCTTCTCATCTGGAATTTGGGGGGTTGGGGAAACCCGAAAAGGAAGTATGAAGCCTGCACACATCATACGATCCCGCGCAGCCGATTGCACCCCGCCGCGGAACCGCGTCTTTAATCCTGCGTGAATGCCCGGTCAACAAACCGGGAGGCGTGAAGCGAACTCACCGACTCAAGCCAGGAGCTAGAGGCTAGAAACTGGAAGCTCACTTCCGCTTCCAGCGCACTCCGTCCTTCGAGTCCTCGATCACTACGCCCTTTTCCTGGAGCTCCGCCCGAATCTGGTCCGCCCGCGCAAAATTCCGCGCCTTCTTCGCCGCCGTCCGCTCAGCTACCATGACCTCGATCGCCTCGTCCGTCAGCGATTGCGCGGCCACCAGCTCCGGCGCCACATCCGCCATCCGCCCGGCTGCCCGAGCCCACTCGAGCGCCCGACGCGTCGGCTCCGTGTCGCGATCTTCCAGCACATCGAACACCGCATCGAAATCCTTCAGCACGGGCAGAATCGCATCCCGGTCGCCCGCAAAAAACTGCCCCTGGTCGATCGCCGTGTTTGCCGCACGGACCAGTTCGAAGATCGGGGCCAGCGCGTCCGCGGTATTCAAATCGTCTGCCAGCGCGGCTCCGAAATCGGCCCGCGCCTTCTTCGCCGCCTCCTGCATTTCGCCGCTCTCGCCCCCCGCGAACTTTCCCGCGGTCAGCCGCGCTTCGAACGTTCGCAGCCGGTCGATCGCATTCGTCGCGTCGGTCAGGCTGTCAAACGTGAAGTTGAACGGCCGCCGGTAGGGCACCGCAATCAGCGCCAGCCGGATCGCCGACGCCTTGTATCCCTTCAGCAGCAGATCGCGCAGGGTATAGAAGTTCCCCTCGCTCTTCGACATCTTCTTGCCGTCCACCAGCAGAAAGCGCACGTGCATCCAATGCCGCGCGAACTGCTTGTGAGTTGCCGTTTCGCTCTGCGCAATCTCGTTCTCGTGGTGCGGGAACATCAAGTCTTCGCCACCGCAGTGCAGGTCGAAACTCTCGCCCAGGTACTCCATCGCCATTGCTGAGCACTCGATGTGCCAGCCCGGACGTCCCCGCCCGATCGGCGTATCCCACGACGTCTCGCCGGGCTTGGCCGCCTTCCACAACGCAAAGTCGCGCGCCGAGTCCTTCTCATACTCGTCCACGTCCACGCGCGCGCCGTCTTCCATCCCGCTCAGGTCTTTCTTGCTCAGCTTGCCGTACTCCGGAAATGCCCTCAGCCGGAAGTACCACGACCCGTCCTCGGTCTTGTACGCCGCGCCCGCCGCGGCCAATTTCTCTATCAGCGCCACCATCTGCGGAATGTGCTCCGTGGCCCGCGCAATCTGCTCCGGGCGCTGGATGCGTAGCGCTTCCATATCCTCGAAGAACGCCTCCAAGTAGCGCGCCGTGTACTCGCCAATCGGAACGCCCAGCTCAAGAGAGTTGCGGATGATCTTGTCGTCCACGTCGGTAATGTTCATCACGTGGCGCAATTCCATCCCGCTAAGCCGTAGGAATCGCCGCAGAATATCGATTTGGAGAAAAGTGCGGAAGTTTCCGATGTGGCCGTAGTCGTAGACCGTCGGTCCGCAGGCATACATCCGCAGCGCCTTGCCGTCGGCAGGCTCCAGCGGATCAAGTTGTCCCGTCATGGTGTTGAACAGGCGAAGGGTCATCGCTTCGGCGGCTCGTTCGCTCTCCGGCTCCAGAACGCGCACCTTGAGCCTCGCCCAGCTTCCTCATCGCGCGCCAACATGTTTCCGGATCGCAGCCTACTCGATTGTAGCAGCGCGAGTTCCTTCGCGGTCCCGCGCTGCCGGCTTCATCGCGACCTGCGATTCATCCCATCATCGCCGCCCAGCCCACCGAGATCAGCACGAACAACGCCCACCAGCCAAATACTGCAATGTAGCCGGTGCTGCGTTTCGTCCCCGCGACGATGGCAACGCCTATACCCAGCAATACGAGTCTCCAGATTGTCAACGCATCCACCGATGTCGCCAGCGCGTAGAGCGCTTTATTCGTCTCGACGGGATCGAGAAACGCCCCCAGATTGGTCGGCGCGAAGTTTTTGATGTTGAACGACTCCGGCGCCATCCCCGAATAGATCACAATTGTCCCCAGAATCGCCCTGAAGATCTCCGGCAGCCATGCGTAGTAGATCACGGCAAAGAGGTCGCCGAACTTCGCCTTGCCCCCGAACCCGAAATTGACGGTGGCCATAAGCACGAGCGACATAACCGCAACAACCGCCATGGCGATCACTGGCCCGCCGATAAAGGCCCCCTCGGTAAACCCAATCGAGATCTTTTCTCCCATCGCGCGCTGCTCAGGCGATGCATTTGCCATCCGTTCCTGGGCCTTCGGATCCATGCGGATCTGATTGTCCACGACCTGCTGTATCCCGATCTTCTGCATGACTGCGAAGAAGAAGATGTACGTGAAAAATGCGCCGATGATCAGCGGCAGCCACCAGCTCCTGTTCCCCCGCTTGATGTCGTCAAACGTCTTCGACGGCGCGGCGAACGTGTTCGTTACGCGTTGCCACTGCGTCAGTCCCGCGGTCGCTGCGTCAGTCCCAGGTTGAACTCCTATGTCGCTCATGATCTCGCCTCTCTAAAATTGTGTGGGATGTAGACCCCAAATTCCCTTTCGGCGCGGCACCCGCCCTTCGCGCGCACGCCAACTTCCGTTCGCCCGCGATTGTACCCTGCGCGGCCGTCACCAATCGAATGAATTTTTGGGGAGATTTGGAGCGCGCCCATGCGGCAAACCAGCTATCCGCCCTGGTTGTCAGTCACCGCTGCGCTCTCCGTCGCAATGCGCCCGCTCTTGGCAGAGCCTTTCTTCGCTTGCGAGGCGGGACCCGCCTTCCGCGCCGGTGCGTAGGTCTTATACACGGTGATGTGGAAGCACGCCTGCTGGAACTCCTCTTCGACATCGATCTTGCCCGCTGCTTCGAGTTCCGCGAGCCGGCGCCGCATCCAGGCCATCTCGTTCCGGCTCAGCCCTTCTTTCGCAATGTCCACCGTTGCGCCAGTCAGGTGCGGGCTCACCATATCGCCTTCCGCCGGAGCCGCGTTCCCGTTCGTTGCCATCAGCCGCTTCTGATACTCCACCGTCCGCACTGCGGAGTTCACTTCGATCGGTTTGCGAAACGCCGCCTCATGCGCCCTTGCCAAATCGGCCAGAAAACGCGCCGTCCACGGCCTGCAGTACCGGTGCGCTTCCGGCAAACCGGCATTCACCGTCAGCGCGCTCGACGCCGGAAGCGGCACCAGCAGCTTGTCCGCGACCCGCAACGCGAGGTCGGCTTCGTCTTCAATCCGCTCCAGCCCTTCCGCATCGAGCCGCGAGTTCTGCCGCTCCAGTGACGCAAGCGAACCCCTCAGCGGCGCCGGCATGCCGCTACGAGCAACGTACAGCGAAGCCTCCATGGTCTCTACATCCCTGTTCTTGCCTTTCGTCGCTCGCGCCACCCCATCAGAAAGGTCTACTCTCTCTCCCGCCGATTCGCCGTCCGGCGCTGCTAATCCACTTTCGCTCTCCTCCGCGGTTTGCGGCATCGATGGCCGCTCGGCCGGCGCCGCCCCTTGGCGCGCAACTCCGCCGTCGCTGGCCATCTGGTCTGGCTGCGGCTCCCGCAAAGTCTGGGTGCCAGCAGGCCGCGCATTCAAGGCCACCACATTCGCTCGCGGTGTATTCGCTCCCGGCCCATTCACTCGAGAATCGATCTGCCGCGCTTCTTCAACTTGTGTGGGAGATAAGTTCGATTGTGCGGATTCTTCAGATGGGTTCGCTGGTGCTGCGCCGGCGTCCGCTGCATCGCTTGCATCCTGCGCCGGCGCCGATCGCAGATCGGCCGGTTCCACTTCCGGCGTGCGAGCGCCGCGGCCGCGTTCCACGTACGCTGTCCGGACTCGCATCACGCGCCTTTGCGCAAGCCGTCCCCGGATCGCAAGCCCCGCTGCAAACCCAACCTGATCAGCGCTCTGCCTGCGTGGCGCGTTGGTCCCCGCCACTCCGGTTCTTATCGAGCTTCTGGTTCGTAATCCTGCGCGCGCCCACTCCGTGCGACGCACCCCGCGCGTAGCCGCCCGCCGGTGCGCCTCATACGATGAACTTGCCGCCGTACGGTTCCGGTGTGTCTTCGCCGAGTAGGGCGTCTGGGCGCAGCGTGCGCCCGCCGTTGCAAGTACGGCCAGCGCCACTGCGACAAATGCGGTTCGGCACATGGGGGAGTGCGCGGACAATCGAGAGCTTCTCCAGTCTACGTCGATCCGCGACCTCCTCCGAGTGCCTGCGCGGATTCGGGCTTGTCTGATAATTGGACGCGCCGTCGGCTGTTTCGGGTTTGCCCGACCTGCGCAATCGCGCTTAACTCGCCGGCGGCGGTGGCGTTGTGTCCATTCCACTTGGCGGGACAATCGGCTTGGCCGGCGGCTTCAAAACAAAGCTCTTCCTGATCAACGCAAATCCCTCCTGCGGCAGTTCCGCCTGCAGCAATTGGTCTTCGGGTCCTGAAAAAAGCTCCGTGTTGGCCCCGGCAATCGTTGCCACCAGATGGTGCACTGTAATCGGTTTCCCCTCGAGGGTCCCCTGCTGATCGGGATACGTCGCCAATTGCACCGCTTCGATCGACCCGGACTCCTTGGGAAGAATCGCCCACAGGTCACGGTTGTTCTGTGTCACCGCCAGGGTCAGCAGCGTCTCCAGCGCTCCCGGATCGAAGTCGGCCAGAAACACGGCCCCTGCATGCGCCGCCAGCCGGGTCGTTGAACTCTTCCCGCTCGCCGAGATATTCACCAGGAACTGAGCCGAGTCCGGCACTGCCACCACGTTCACAGCCTCGCCATTCACCGTAGCGCTCAGCACTACGTGCTCCAGGTGACTCGCGGAACTCAGCTCCTCGGTCTTTGAAAGCGCGTAGTCCAGGCCCTGCATCGCCACCTTCACCAGCGACGTCGAATCGTACCCATCCTTCGTCGCGATGAAGTGGAAACTGGCCGTGCCCACAGCGTGGCCGTTCTGGGCAATCTCGAATTCTCCTGACTGCGCCGCCGCTGTCGGCGTCAACCCCGCCACAACCAGGACAAAAATTCCCGCAACCGGGAAAAACATCAACTGACGCACGTGTCTCTCCATCCCCCGTCGTTATTAGACACGCTTTCCGCCAAAGAGTTACGCGATCCCTGATCTCTGAATCCTGATCCCTGATCCCTGACCACTAGCTTTTCTTCACTTCGTGCCCGCCAAATTCGTTGCGCATAATCGCCAGCATGCGATCCGTGAAGTTGTTCTCCTCGCGCGACCGTATCCGCCGGATCACGGACTCCGTGATCACCGGCGCCGACACATTCAGCCCCGCTACAGCATCGGCATTGAAGTCGAAGCCCACCACCTGGTGCCCGGCGAGCTTCAGCCGCTCCGCCATGTTTCCGCCCATTTTGCCCAGGCCGATCAGTCCAAGTTGCATATAGACCTCCGTTGTTTTCTTCGAATGAGGAATTCAGATCGTGAAACTGGAATTCGAACGGCGTTCGTAAGTTCAACTCAGCACGAACAAGCTGGCAGCTGGAAGCTGGCAGCTAGAAGCTGCTTTCACAGCACTCCCAGCTTCTCCAGCTCGCCCTTCAGCGCCCCTGCTCCCGTAAACCATATCGCCTTCATGCCCGCAGCCACGGCGCCGGCTACGTTCTCCGGCCGATCGTCAATAAAGAGCGTACGGTACGGCGCCGATCCGAGGATATCCAGCGCCCTCGTGTAGATCGCCGGCTCCGGTTTGCGCATTCCCATGTAGCACGAGCTGAACGCCACTCTCAAATACCGCCGCAGCTCAAACTTGCCAAAGCGAAATTCGTTCGTCTCCCGCGCCTCATTATTCAGCGCGCCCAGAAAATACCGATTCCCCGCGGAAAGTTCCTCCAGGATCCCCATCGCCCCGTCGGGCAGGAGCTGCGACTGGGAAAGAATGAAGTCGAAGAATTCGTCGTGGGAAAAACTGCGCGGCTCGTAGAACACCGTCGCATCCAGGTACTGCGTGCGATCGATCTCGCCTCGTTCCCACGCTCCCGCCATTTCCGCGTGCCGCCGCTCCAACTCCTGCGCGTCCAGGCCGAAGCGTTTTACCGCCGCCGCGCGCTCGTGCACGTCCCATCCGTTGGTCAGCAGCACCCCGCCTACATCGAAAAGAATCACATCGAAAGGGGCCATCGGCGCCTCGTTCCCGCGCTCTGCGCGTTCTTACTGGGCAGTCTTCCGTGGAGAACCAAGAGGCATGGCGAAATATAACAGATTCAGAGTTGCCGCAAGGCGAGTTGGCGCTGCCGAAAGGCCCTGTCCTTAAATAAGAGCCGCCTTGCACCGTTTCTGCCGTCGCCCGGAGGCTCTGAATCTGCTCAACCGGGGCCGGGAAATCTCACCGCCCAAACCCGCGATACCTTCAACTCAAACACGTTCTGAATTCAATTCGATTGCAATCCGATGAAAATGAACTTGTGTCTCGATCACCGCGCCGTTTTCACCGCAGGTACTTTTCCTCGATCGCCAGCACCTTTTTGAAGCGCCGCTCGAAGCGTCCCTCCTGTGCCTGGAACTTTGCCCCGAGAAACGTGCGCGCCAGCTCGAACGCCAGCGCCGAGCCGATAATCCGCGCGCCCAGCACCAGCACATTCATGTCGTCGTGCTCCACGCCCTGGTGCGCCGAATACGTATCGTGACAAATCCCCGCGCGAATTCCCGGAATCTTGTTGGCTGCCACGCACACGCCCACGCCCGAACCGCAGATCACGATTCCTCGCGGCGCCACGCCCGACTTCAAAGCCTCGCCCACCTTCTCAGCAAAGTCGGGATAGTCGTCCTCCGGTTCGCACTTGAACGCCCCAAGGTCGATCACCTCGTGCCCGGCCTTCGCCAGGTTGAAACGCAACTCTTCCTTCAGCGCAAACCCCGCATGATCCGATGCGATAACGAGCTTCACTTGTGATCCTTTCCCGCGGAGCGCCGTTAGCCGTGCTTTTCGCGTGTACGCGCAGCGAGTGGATGTAGACCACAGTCAAGCGCGGCACCCTCGATGGGAACCTAACTCAGCTAGCTCCGCTAACGCCGCTAACCCCGTTTTAGAAGAGCTTTCGCTCTTCGCGCCACATTCTCCGCACTGAATCCGAGTTCCTTCATCACCACCGGCCCCTGAGCCGATGCGCCGAATCGGTCCAGCCCCAGCACGTCGCCGTTCGAACCCACGTACTTCCACCAGCCCAGCGTAGCGCCCGCCTCAGTCGCCAGCTTCGGCACGCCCGCGGGCAGCACGCTCGCCTTGTACTCCGCCGATTGCTCCTCGAACAACTTCCAGCTCGGGAAGCTCACAACCCGCGCGCGGATTCCCTCCGCCGCGAGCAGCTTCGCCGCATCCAGCGCCAGCGACACCTCTGACCCTGTCGCAATCAGCACCACCTGCGGATCTGCAACGTCTTCGAGAACGTACGCTCCCCTGCCGGCATTGGCGTAAAAATCGCGCCCCGTTGCGTCGATCACCGGCACATCCTGCCGCGTGAGCGCGAAGAAGCACGGTCCCTTGCGCTCCAGCGCCAGCCGCCAGCAAGCCGCCGTCTCATTCGCATCCGCCGGGCGGAAATCCGTCATGTGCGGAACCGCGCGCAGCGCCATCAAATGTTCGATCGGCTCATGCGTCGGTCCGTCTTCGCCCACGCCGATCGAATCGTGCGTGAAAACAAACAGCGACGGCGACTCCATGATCGCCGCGATGCGCAGCGCCGGCTTTGCGTAATCCGAGAACACAAAGAACGTCGACCCGAACGGCCGCACCCCTCCGTGCACCGCCATGCCGTTCACAGCCGCGCACATGGCCAGTTCGCGTACGCCGAAGAACACGTTGCGCCCCGCCGGATCGTCGGCAAAATGCGGGCTCGATTTAAAGATCGTCTTCGTCGACGCCGTCAAATCCGCCGCGCCGCCAAACAGCTCTGGCACAGTGTCAAAGATCGCGTTCATCACCTGCTGCCCGGCGTTGCGCGTTGCCACCGGCTTCTCCGTCGTGAAGCTCGGAATTGATTTCTCCCATCCAGCTTTCAGCTTGCCCGCCTGCGTCCGCTCAAACTCCGCCGCCAGATCGGGAAATGCCGACTTATACACGGCGAAGGAATTGTCCCACTCCGCCTCCTGCGCCGCACCGCGCTCGACCGCTTCGCGCCAGTTGGCCAGCGCATCTTCCGGCACGTAGAAGCTCTTGTCTTCAGGAAAGCCAAAGAACTTTTTCGTCGCCGCCGTATCCGCCGCGCCCATCGCTTCGCCGTGCACCTTGCTCGTGCCTGCGCGCGGACTGCCGTAGCCAATCACTGTCCGCACCGCGATCAGCGACGGCTTGTCCGTCACTGCCTTTGCCGCCGCAATCGCCGCCTCGATCGCGTCCAGGTCGTTGCCGTCCATCACACGCTGTACGTGCCAGTTGTAGGCCTCGAACCGCTTATACACGTCTTCGGTAAAGCTCCACTTCGTCGGACCATCCAGCGAAATCTGGTTGTCGTCGTATAGCGCAATCAGCTTGCCCAGCTGCAGCGTCCCGGCAAGCGAAGCCGCCTCGTGCGAAATACCCTCCATCAAATCGCCGTCGCCGCACAGCATAAATGTGTGGTGATCCACCACGTCGAATCCCGGCTTGTTATATGTCGCTGCCAGGTGCTTCTCTGCTATCGCCATGCCCACGGCCATTCCGAATCCCTGCCCCAGCGGCCCTGTTGTCGCTTCTACTCCGTCCGTCAGCCCGTACTCCGGATGCCCCGGCGTGATCGATCCCCACCGCCTGAAGCTCTTCAAATCGTCCAGCGTCAGCTTGTAGCCGGAGAGAAACAGCGTCCCATACAGCAGCGCCGATGCATGCCCGTTCGACAGCACGAACCGGTCCCTGTCCGCCCACTTCGAGTGCGCCGGATTGTGCTTCATCAGCTTATGGAAAAGCAAATACGCGATCGGTGCGCATCCCAGCGGCGCCCCCGGATGGCCGCTATTGGCCTTTTCCACCGCGTCCAGGGCGAGCATACGCAGGGTATCGATCGAAAGCTGGTCGAGAGAAAGAGATGCGACGCCGGATGCCATAGTTTTGTTCAAATTCCTTTCCTTGGAGGTGCGCAATGCACCTGTCGAATCACGCTGAAGGCGCTTCCACCTTGACCTTCACATTGTATCCAAGCCAGGCGTCGCTCTCCGGCCAGTGGAGCGTCCACTCCAGCTCCTTGCTCCCCGCCGCCGGCGTCACATCCGCGCTGAATCCCGCGCTCCCCAGTCCGCGGCTCCCCGTCGTGTTCCGCGTCTTCCATCCGTCGTCCGTCCACACCACCTCAAACAACGCCTCATCCAAAATTCGCAGCGTCTTCCCCGCCTCCAGCCGCTGAATCGGCCGCCCGCGCGAATAAATCTCCACACCGCACCGCCGCCGCTCCCGTCCATCCAACTCACAATACCGCTGGTACACCGGATCGATGCGGTCAAACACCTTGCCGTCCACAGCCGACCGCAGCAGCTTCAGATACTCCGCGTGCGCCCACACCAGCGGCACCGCCGACCCTGTCGGTTGCCCCTTGCGCAAACTCTGCTCCGGCTTGTCCACCTCGTCCCATACCTGCTCCGGCAGCAGCTGTCCGCAGCTCGCGAACTGCTCATACGTTCCGATCAGTGCGCCCACATCCTTCCCTGCCGCCAGTTCATAGTGCGCGCGCTCACCTGTCAGCAGCGGCCACACGCGCCCCTGGCCCCATCCCTCGAACGGCCCTCCATCCGGCCGCTGCCCGTAGCCATCCCCGTTGTAGCGCTGCCATCCCGGCCCCTGCGGCAGCTCGCGCTTCAGCACCGCATCTACCACCCTCAGTGAATCGGCGATCAATGGATCGTCCGCCCGCCGCACGCCGTACCGCACCAACTCCAGGAATCCCGCATCCACAATCTCCCGCGCCTCAAACTCCGTCCGTGTCCCTGGCGGCCGATTCGACAGCCGGACCACTTCCTTCCTGCACTCCTCGTGCGCGTAAGCTTCTCCGCATTCCGGCGGCCTGATCCGCATGTAGTGCCGCTTCACATCCAGATCGAGCACTCCATCGTTCGTCACTGTCCAGTCTTCGAGATGTCCTTCGATCCAGTCGGCAAATTCCTCCAAAAACTCGCCCAGTTCCGCCGACTCGTGCGCTCGCGCCATCTCCGCCGCGCAAATCAGCCCGCCAATCACCGCCGCCAGCGTCGACGGCGAATACCCCGCATTCTCCTCCCAACGCTCCTGGTGCGTGATCGGCGCTTGCCGCACCAGGCATCCCGCCGCCCGCTCCACAAACGGGAACATGTGCAGCTCGCCCAGCCCACCCGCCTTCCACAGCCGCCACGCAAGGATGATCGGAAACGCCACCTCGTCCAGTTGCTTGCCGCTCCAATACGGCGTGCCGTCGATCCAGAAGTTCTGCGCAAACCCTCCATCAACCTGCTGCGTGCACGCCAGGTACACCAGCGCCCGCCGCGCCGTCTCCGCCCGCCCGCATGCCAGCAGAGCCGTCGCCGTCTGCACCATGTCCCGGGTCCACACCAGGTGGTACCCGCCCAAATCGTCGTCGCCCTTCACCTGCCCCCACGGAATCGACGCCGACGCTACAAACGCTCCCGAGAATGTCTTGTCCTCATGCGCCAGCAGCACCGCGTGGCTGGCCCGCATCAGCTTGCCGCCGTCCTGCGCCTTCGCTGCCAGCCCCGCCGGATACGCCGCCCTCTGCCACTGCTCGATGAACCGCTTCCTCTGCTCCTCGAACGGCACTGACAACGACCCCATCATTTTCTGCAATGCCGTGTGGTGCCCCTCGCCAATCCCGATCGCCAGCGTGAATTCCCGCACCGCCGTTCCGTCGCCGCGCCTGTCGCTCGCCCCCGCGCTGCCGGCCCCGCTCAATCCATTCCCTAGCTTTTCGCTGCATCCCAGGTCGATCTCGCCCATCACTGCAACATTCCCGTTTAGCGCCGACCCGAACTCCCAATCCATCGTGAAGTTCTGCATCAGGTCTTGCCAGCCGTCGCTCGCGCCCACAAACCCGCAGCTCATGCGCGTGAACCCGCAGCTCGCCGTCATCACCAGCGACCACTCGTTCTTCCACGCCAGCAGCACCTTGTGCCCCGCCAGGTCCATCGCCCGCGCCGAGTTCCCGGCCCCGCCTCCATCCAGATGCGGCGCCAGCAGCGCATACAGCTTCAGCCGCGGCAACAGGTCCTCGTACGCCTCCAGTCGCACCCTCTGCAGCACCACTCCATGGTGCGGATCGCAGATGATCTCCTTGGTCACGCTGTACCGCCCACCCGGATCGCGGTTCACATACCGCACCCCCAGCGCCTCGGGATCGATGTACTCGAATGTCGTCTTCAAATCCCGCTTCTCTTCGTGGACAAACGTCTCCCCGTCCGTCACCAGGAACTCCATGTCCCGCACCTGCGGCCGGTCGATCGTCGGGTGATAAATCTCGTTCAGAATTCCATGCGAGCACGTGCACCAGATGCCGCTCGACCCCGAATACGCCGTCACTACCGCATCCTTTATGCTCGAAGTCCACCGGGGCGCCAGGCCGGGATTGCCAAAGGCCTCGCCCTGCTGCTCAAGCCACCGGTACATGGGCTGATCGCTCATTCACGCTCGCTTTGTGGGGGACTCGGGGAATTAGAGTCTGAGTTCATTCAAATTGGGGAATGCTCGATCGGAGGCCGGGGAAGCCGAGCACCACCCATCTTGTTCGACGCTTCTCACTCGTAGATGGATGCTCATTCGTTTCCGTTACAACTTCGCCAAAAATTCAAACCGGGGCGCCCGCCCGGGGCCCCATAGACAGGTCTTTGCCTCTGGGGTGAACCCTCGCCGCGCTTTTGTTTTTGCGGGTCGGGTGGGATCGCACGACTCCGACTTCGCGATTTTTTAGCTGAAAGCTGGCAGCTGACAGCCGACAGCTCAAAGCTACGAGCTACTGGCTACCGGCTACTAGCTTCCCGCCGTCCTCGCCCTCACGAGCATGTACTTCACCGCCGCCTCCAGCTCCGCCGCCGAAACATCCTCCACCACACCCGCGTCGCCAATTCCCACAGGCAGCACGAACCGCCTTACTCCGCCCACGTTCTTCTTGTCGCGTCCCGTCGCCGCCATCACGCGCGCCGCTGGCACCTTCAGTTTCGGCAGCGGCCCATAGCGGTAGATCAGCTTCTCCATCCGCTCCATCTGCGCGCCCGTAATTGTGCCCCGTCGCCGCGCCACGGCCAGCGACGCCACCATGCCCCACGCCACCGCCTCGCCGTGCAGCATCGCCTTGTACCGCGTCGCCTGTTCCAGCGCGTGGCCCACGGTGTGCCCCAGGTTCAGGATCATCCGCAACCCGCTCTCGCGCTCGTCGCGCCGCACCACGTCGGCCTTCATCCGGATCGACGCCGCAATCACGCGCTCCAGCGCCTTCGGCTCCCGCTCCAGGATCTCCTCCGCGTGCTCCTCCATGTACCGCAGCAGTACCCGGTCGCGAATGAATCCTGCCTTCACGCTCTCCATCAATCCCGCGCGCAGCTCGCGGTCGGGCAGCGTCCCCAGCACGCCCGTGTCGGCAAACACCGCCCGCGGCTGCAGAAAATTCCCCACCAGGTTCTTGCCCTCGGGCAGGTTCACGCCCACCTTGCCGCCCACGCTCGAGTCGACCTGCGACAAAAACGTCGTCGGAACCTGCACATAATCGATCCCGCGCATAAACGTCGCGGCCACAAAGCCGCCCACGTCGCCCACAATGCCGCCGCCAAAGGCGATCAGCAGCGATCCGCGATCGCCGCCCGCCCGCACCATCTCGCGCAGCAGGCGCTCCACGCTTTTAACAGTTTTGTGTTGCTCCCCTGCCGGCAGAAACAGCGTCACCGGCGTGTCGAAACTCGCTTGGTGAGGCTTCGCCTCTTGGAACGACCGCAGAAACGTCTTTGACCACAGCGCCCAGATCTCCGGCGACGTGACAACGAACACGCGCCGGGGCAGCCGCCCAATCGCCCGCTCCATCCGCGGAGCCAGCGTTTCAAGCAGCCCGCTCCCCGCAAACACGTCGTACTTCGCCGATGGCGTCTCTACGCGTATCGTCTGCACAGTGATTTCAATGATAGAAGACCCGCGCACCCGATTCGGTGCTAGACTTTTGCAACCAACGTTGGAGCATCTCTATGCGCCGCGAATTCGCCGTCGCTCTCTTTGCCTTTCTGACCGTTCCCTTCGCCGCCACCCAGCAAACCATCCCGCCCACTCCGCCTTTAGACCCAACAGCCCCAACCAGCCAAGCCGAGCCAACCGATGTTATCCCTCCCGGGCTTTACAAAATCGGTGGTAACGTCTCCGCGCCCGAAGTAATTCACTCCATTGAAGCCCAATTCTCCGACTATGCGCGCCAAAACAGAATCTGTGGAACCAACCTCATCGGCCTCACCGTCGACGCCAACGGAAATCCGCAGGATCTGCGCGTGATCAAGAGCCTGGAGCCAAGCCTCGACGCCAAAGCGATTGAGGCAGTCTCGCAATACCGCTTCAGACCCGCCATGAAAGACGGAACCACGCCCGTTCCGGTCGAGATCATCGTCGAGATCGACTTCCGGCTTTACAAAGGATTCGGCGCAGACGGTTGTTCGCCACAGTCCCTGGCCCCTGCTCCGGTTCGAGCAGGCAGCCCCAATAGCCCGCCGATCCTCATCTCTACCGTCGAGCCCAAGTACACCCGCTACGCACGCAAGACAGGAATCACCGGCATGTGCACACTCCAGTTGACCATCGATGCCAAAGGCATTCCGCGGAATGTGCAGGTCGTCAAGAGTCTCGATCCGGGCTTGGACAACAATGCAGTCGAGGCCGTGAAGCGATGGCGCTACAAGCCCGCGATCAAAGATGGCGTACCTCTCCCGGTGGATTCAACCGTGAACGTCAAGTTCGAGTTACCTGGCCAGAATTGATTTTTCAACGGGCGTCGAATGAGTTCAGTTCGCTTTGCTTCGCCCGGCGAGTGCCGGATGCCCTTGACCCCGATCAGGGAACCTGGGACGCCGCCACTCTCACCCGGCCACCTTCATCTCCTCCCGCACAATCCGCCGCAGCGTCTCTTCAAACTTCGGAGCCTTCCCATCCACATGCTGCCGCAGCGCCTCGTTGATCAGCGTCTGGTAGCCCGTCGCCCCGCCCGAGGCATCGGCCTCCTTCAGAAAGTGGTCCACCAGATCCTCATCCAGCCGGATCGTGATCCGCGTCTTGCCGCGCGGCTCCGGCTGCGGAGGCGCAACCCGGCCCCGCTTTCCCTGGCTGAAATCGTATCCCTGTTTCATCTCGATACCTCGTATTGGCTGCGCTCGTGCGGCTCGGCCACTCGCGCCGAAATAATGCGGATGTTCTCGCCCCGATAGCAGTAAACCACCACTAGAACCCGTTCCTTCGCTCCCATTCCGATTGAAACGAACCTCACCTCATGCGGGTCCGAATCCTCGTCGTGAATGGTGATCGCGTCGCCGTCCTCAAACACTGGCAGCGACTCGGAAAACCAGACCCCATGTCTCCTGTAATTCGCCTTCGCCTTTCTAACGTCCCACTCGAAACCCACTCAACACCTCATTATATGCACATTTTGTACATACATTCAAGCCTAGTATGCCAATCCTCGATTGTGTACCCCAGGGACGCTACGGCCGCCATCTGCACCGCTTCACCGACCTGCTGACTTGCTGACTCGCCGCCTCGCTGACTCGCTGACTTGCTGGCTTGCTCAGTACACCCACGGCACCAGCCGCCACGTCCGCTGGAAGTACGCCTCGTACTCCGCGCCAAAATGCTCCCGCAGCATGCGTTCCTCGGCGTGCATGCGCGATACCAGCGGGACGAGCAGGCTCAGCGCCAGCACCACGCCCACAATGCTGCGAAAAGCCAGCACCCACCCCAGCGAAGTCATCAGCATTCCCAGGTAGCTTGGGTTGCGGATTACGCCATACATTCCGCGCGTCTCGAGCGTGTGCCCCGGCTGGATCGCCACCAGCCCGCTGAAGCGGTTCTTGAGCACGTACGCGGGAGCGATGCGCAGCACGCCTCCCGCTGCGCACACCACCACTCCCACCCAGCGCATGGTGTCGCCGTCGATCGTCCAGAATCCGATGCGGTCGGTGTACGCAGAAAAGTACGACATCAGCAGCGCGATGACTGTGAATGCGCCCAGCACCCACCGGTTGCCGCGATCTTCTTTTTCGCCGGTGCCCAAGTTTCCCTGCGTAAAAATCGCCAGCAGGCTGAGTCCTGCCGTCACCCACGCCAGCGCACGCATCGCCGGATGCGCGAAGAAAGCCGTCCAACCGCCCCAGCCCGCAATGGCCAGCGCAAACTGAATCACGATGGCCACAATTCCGGTTAGCAACATTTTGAATGTCGTCATATCCCCTCG
Source organism: Occallatibacter sp. (assembly GCA_050010795.1). Taxonomy (GTDB): domain Bacteria; phylum Acidobacteriota; class Terriglobia; order Terriglobales; family Acidobacteriaceae; genus Telmatobacter. The sequence continues at coordinate 54,744 of JBEKKI010000019.1, read as the reverse complement.
CCTGACTCGGGGAAAAAAGCCGCCCCCATCCTACCACCGCTCTTTACTTCTCGACGCAATCCAAGTTCACTGTCCTCTGTTCTCTGTTCTCTGTTCTCTGTTCTCTGTCCTCTGTTCTCTGTCCTCTGTTCTCTGTCCTCTGCCTCTCAGTGTTAGCCTCAAGGGTTGTGACGAAATCCTCCTCCGTTGACTTCCTCGTCATGGGCGCCGGCGTTGCCGGGCTTCGCGCCGCCATCGAGCTTGCAGCTCACGGCAACGTTCTCGTCGTCACCAAGGAATCGCTCGGCGAGTCGAACACGCACTACGCGCAAGGCGGAATCGCCGTCGCCATGGAGGGCGATCAGGACGTCGCTCTCCACCTCGAAGACACCGTCAATGCCGGCGACGGCCTCGTCTATCGTCCCGCCGCCGAGGCGCTCGTGTCCGAAGGCCCTCTGCGCGTTGCCGAGCTCATCGAGTGGGGAGCGAATTTCGACCGCGAACTCGGAGCCGCCGGCGGCGACTTCTTACGCACGCGCGAAGGCGCTCATTCCCTCGCCCGCATCCTTCATGCCCGAGGCGACGCCACCGGCGCCGAGATCAGCCGCGCCCTGCTCGCTTTTGCCCGCGCTCGCAAGCGCATTCGCTTTGCCGAGTGGACGCGAGTTTCCGGTCTGGTCGTCGCCGATGGCCGCGTAGTCGCCGCCGATCTCGCCAGCGCCGAGCCGTCCCATGCAGACTTGGGTGGCGCGGGGCATAAGACGCCGCGTGCCCACCTGTGCGTCGCTGCGCGATCCATCCTCATCGCCTCCGGCGGCGCGGGCCAAGTCTACTCTGACACCACAAACCCCGCTGTCGCCACCGGTGACGGCATCGCTCTCGCTGCTGCGTCTGGCGCCGAGCTGGCTGACATGGAGTTCTACCAGTTCCATCCCACCGCGCTTGCGCTTCCCGGCGCGCCGCGTTTTCTTGTCTCCGAGGCTCTTCGCGGAGAAGGCGCATACCTGCGCAACGATCGCGGCGAGCGCTTTATGGAACATTACCATCCTCTTCTCGAGCTCGCCCCGCGCGACGTGGTCGCCCGCGCCATCGCCCGCGAATCCACGCCCGACACCGCCGAAGCCGTGCACGCCACTGCCGCCCCGCCACGCCCCGTCTATCTCGACATGCGTCACGTTCGCGGCATCGATCTCTCCGCGCGCTTCCCCGGCATCAGTGCCTTCCTCGCCCAATACGGCCTTGAACTCCGCCGCGACCTCATCCCCGTTCGCCCTGCTGCGCACTATCTCATGGGCGGCATCCGCACCGATCTCGACGGCCGCACCACCGTCGCCGGCCTCTACGCAGCAGGCGAGGCCGCTTGCACAGGCGTACACGGCGCCAACCGCCTTGCTTCGAATTCTCTTCTCGAAGGCCTCGTCTTCGGCGCGCGCGCCGCCCGTTCGATGCTCTCCGATTCACTTCCTCCCGCGCCCCCCGAGCCGGCATTCACTGTGCCTGTTTTCAAACACCTCGGCGTCAAAGAGCAGAAGCGTGTCGAAGACACAGTCGACGCGCTCAAGTCCTCAATGTGGGCCAACGCCGGCCTCCTTCGCGACGAATCCTCGCTCCAGCAAGGCCTGGCTGCGCAAGCCGCCTGCGAAACCGCGCTGGCCGAGATCGCCGCTGCCGGCCGCACCAGCCGCCGTCTCGCGGAAGCGCAAGCCCTGAGCGGCGTGGCACACGCCATCCTCATTTCGGCGCTCGCCCGCACCGAGAGCCGCGGCGCCCACTTCCGCTCCGACCATCCCCGCCGCGACGATGAGAACTTCAACAAGCATTCCGTCATTGCACGCGAAGGGCGCGTCAAATTTGAAGCATGGTAGCGACAGGATTCCTGGCAGACCCGCACCGATGGTCGCGTCACATCCGCTGACTTGCTGACTACGGCAAAAACCAGAGTTAATGTGCCTTGTTTCGCTGTGTTCAGCGTCGCCGCTCCCTGTTGGTCGCGTCGACTTAAGCGTTGAGGCTCCGGAATACAGCTACTCTGGTTTTGCGTTAGCCCACTCGCTGACTTGCAGTTGCCAACGCGCATGCCGCCAGGATTATTCCGATCACCACCAGCGAAAGCGTGACCGGCACTTCGATCCAACGAGCCGCAAGCATCTTGAGCGCCGCGAATGCCAGGATCGCTCCCAGTCCGAAGTGCAGATACCGGAAACGCTCAAGCATCGCAGCCAGCCCAAAATAAAGCGCGCGCAGTCCCACGATCGCCGCCACATTCGACGTGTAAGCAACGAATGGATTGTGGGTGACCGAGAGCACCGCGGGAATGGAATCCGTCGCGAACAGCAGGTCCGTGGCTTCCACAGCCAGAATCACGGGCAGTAGCGATCCTTTCGCCGGCTGCAGGCGTACGATCCATTGGGGAATCGCAGCGCGCGCCGAGCCGCCGCGCACCAGCCGCCACGCCGCGTAGAGCAGGACCGCCCCGAAGATCCAGCTGATCCAGTCGAATCGCTTGAGCATCGCCACGCCCACGACGATGAAAACGGCCCGCAGGACAAATGCACCCCAAACACCCCATTGCAGCGCTTTGTGCTGCTGCTGCGCGTTCAGCCGGAACCCCTCGAACAGGACCAAAAAAACGAAAAGATTGTCCACGCTGAGCGATGCTTCAATTGTGTACCCCGCAACGAATTCGAGAGCCGTTTGCCGCCCCATCGCCAAAGCAATCCAGCATGCGAAGATTGCGGCAGCAAGCGCCAATCCTGCCGTTCCCAGCCAGACGAATGTCCGCGCATGCCGTGACTCGCGCCGGTGTCCGGGCAGGAACGAGTCCGCCACCAGAATGGCGGCAACCACTGCGTGGAATCCCGCCCACCAAACCCAGGAAACTCCCGCGATCATAGCTGGATGCTACAGCACGGCCTCATGTTGCCGATTCAACAAGCCGGCAGATTTTGATACCGATTACGCTCTTTCTGCATCTGCTTAAGTGAGGGAGGATCGGATGGCCGAGCTCGGCAATCCCCTCGACGATCAACAGTCTCCGCGCCGTCCGCGTGTCGTCATCGTCGGCGGGGGCTTCGCGGGTCTGCATGCAGCCAAAGGCCTCGCCCGCCTGCCCGTCGATGTCACCGTCGTCGACCGCCGCAATCACCACACATTTCAACCGCTTCTGTACCAGGTGGCGCTGGCAGTGCTGTCGCCCGCCGATATTGCTCAGCCCATCCGCACAATTCTTCGCCGCCAGCAAAACGCCGATGTCCTGATGGACGAGGTCGTGGGAATCGACACCTCTACGCGCCAGGTAGCACTTTCGAGCGGTGCGCGCCTCCCCTACGACTACCTCGTCCTCGCCACCGGCGCCACTCACTCCTACTTCGGTCACGAGCAGTGGGAGCCGCTCGCGCCCGGCCTGAAAACGGTCGAAGATGCCATCGAAATTCGCCGCCGCGTGCTTCTTGCCTTTGAGCTTGCCGAGCGACAAATGCTCGAGCAGGGCTGGCACCCGCCGCTCAACTTTGTCGTCATCGGCGGCGGCCCCACCGGCGTCGAACTCGCCGGCGCCATCAGCGACATCACACAGCTCTACATGCGCCACGACTTTCGCCACATCGACCCCGCCAAAAGCCGAGTGCTTCTGCTCGATGGCGGCCCGCGGGTGCTGGCCGCATATCCTCCCGATCTCTCCACCAAAGCGGAGGCGACGCTCAAGCGCCTCGGCGTTGAAGTGCGCACCGGCGCCCAGGTCACCAACGTCGGCCCCGGATGGGTTGAAGCGCAGGGCCAACGCGGCAATATCCGGATTGAGGCCGCCGTCACGCTTTGGGCCGCCGGCGTCCAGGCCTCGCCGCTCGGCAAGCTGCTCGGTGCTCCGCCGAAAGTGAACTTCGACCGCCGCGGCTGCGTCATCGTCGACGATCAACTGAATCCGCCTGACATGCCTGAGATATTCGTCCTCGGCGACCTTGCCCACTTCGAGCAGGATGGTCATCGGGTTCCCGGCGTGGCTCAGCCGGCCATGCAGATGGGCGATTATGTCGCTGAAGTAATCGCCGCTGACCTCGGCGGCAAGCCTCGCCCCGCCTTCCGCTATTTCGACAAGGGCGACATGGCCACGATCGGCCGCATGGCTGCCGTAGCCAAAGTCGAGTGGCCCTTTAAAGCGCACATGAGCGGCTTCCCGCTTGGGTCACCTGGCTCACCGTCCACATATTCTTTCTCATCGGCTTCCGCAACCGGCTCTCCGTCATGGCCGCCTGGGCCTGGACCTACTTCACATTCACGCGCGGCGCGCGCCTGATCTACGGCGACCAGACCCTGCCCGGCTGGCGCAACAAACCCTCCGCGCCTACATCCGGGGCGCCAGAACCGTAAGCGCCTCGCGAATCACGGAAACGCGCATCGGGATTCGCCCCAGCCACTCGCCGTCGGCTTCGCAATGCACATTGCTGCTCTTGAGCGGCCGGCACACAAGTTCACGCACCCTCGCTTCCACAAGGAACGGATTCAACCGCCTCAAGCCCAGCCAGCCGGTCAGGAACCAGAGCGGCAGCGAAATCAAGCCCGGCGGTCGCAACAAAGCAAGTCGCAGGCTCTCTCTGTCCATCGGGCTACCGCGCTCGACGAGCCCGGTGAACACTCCGCCCAGGCAGTCGACGCGTGCCGCCATCACGCTCACGACTTCCAATCGCCTTGTCGCTCCGTCCAGCTCAGTGAATTCGACCGCGAATCGCGGCTGTCTGCGCGTCAAAAAGATTCGCACCGCGTGGATTGCATAGGCGAGCCGCCCCAGTCGCTGCTTGCCTTCACTCAGCAACTCGTAAGCCAAAGCTCCGTCAGGCCCCGCGCCTGCCATCACGGCAAAGTGCCGCACTTGTTCCCCAACTTCCAGCCTGCCCACAGAAATCGTTGCTCGTTCTCCGCGAATCTGTTGCTCCACGGCCTGCTCCGCATCGAATGGGATGCGCAGATTCCGCGCCAGCGCATTCCCGCTCCCCAGCGGAACGATACCGAGAGCCGCACGAGAACGCCCAGGCTGGGCCACGAGGCCCTGAATTACTTCGTGCACCGTCCCGTCGCCGCCGCAGGCAAACACCACCTCCGCGCCGTCCCGCACCGCATCCTGCGCCTGTTCGCCGGCTGATTCCGGCCCTGTGGTGGGGATCGCCAAAGCATCGTGTCCCAGGGCTCTCAACCGTGCTGCCGCGCGCTCAATCTCGCCGATGCGCCGCTCCCGCCTCGTTCCCGCCGCCGGATTGTAGATGAGCACGCAACGCATGCCCCTCATTCTAGGCGTGGCACTCGCCCGGAACCGCCGTTGCCTCCCGGTTCCTTCATCTAAAATGATGGGGATATGCTCGATCTGCAATACGTCCGCGCCAACCTGGAGTTGGTTGAAGAAAAGTTGCGCGCGCGAGGCGCCGATCCCGCCGCTCTTCTGGGAGATTTCCGCACCCTCGACAAGAACCGCCGCGAGGCCATCACCCTCGCCGAGCAGTGCAAGGCCCGTCGCAACGAACTCAGCCAGCAGGTGGGCGTCCTTAAAAAGGCCGGCAAGAACGACGAAGCCGCGGCCGTGATGGAAGAGACGCGTGCCCTCAAGGACAAACTCGACGAGCTCGACAAGACCGCCGCCGATCTTGACGAGCAGCTCCGTCAATCCCTCGCGCGTGTTCCCAACCTTACCCGCGACGAGGTCCCAGTGGGCGCCGCCGAAGCCGACAACAAGACCGTAAAGACCTGGGGCGAGCTGAAGAAATTTGACTTCACGCCCAAGCCCCACTGGGAGATTGGTGAAGCTCTCGGCATTCTCGATCTCGAACGCGCCGCCAAGATCAGCGGCGCTCGATTCGCGGTCTACATGGGCGCCGGCGCCCGCCTGGAGCGCGCGCTCATCAGCTTCTTTCTCGACATGCACACCCGCAAGCACGGATACACTGAGGTGCTGCCACCCTTCATGGTCAACTCAAAGTCGCTCTTTGGCACCGGCCAGTTGCCCAAGTTTGCTGAAGATTTGTTCTGCTGCTCCGATGCTGACGCCGAAGCCGCAACACGTGGCGAATTCAAGGACAATGACCACTGGCTGATTCCTACAGCCGAGGTGCCCGTCACCAACCTGTATCGCGACGAGATTCTTGACGACGCGCGCCTGCCCATCTCGCTTACCGCGTACACTCCCTGTTTCCGTGCCGAGGCCGGAGCAGCGGGAAAGGACACGCGCGGCATCATCCGCCAACATCAGTTCCAGAAGGTTGAGCTGGTCAAGTTCACGCGTCCCGAGGAATCTAATGCGCAGCACGAGCAACTCACCCGCGACGCGGAAGAGATTCTTGAGAAGCTCGGCCTTCCGTACCGCCGCGTCCTTCTTTGCACGGGCGACACCGGTTTCTCCTCGGCTAAGACTTACGATCTCGAAGTCTGGCTGCCGGGACAGAATCTCTATCGCGAGATTTCTTCCTGTTCCAACTTCGACGCCTTCCAGGCGCGCCGCGCCAATATCCGGTACCGCCCCTCGGCAGCACAAGGCGCAAAAGCCAAGCCCGAGTTCGTGCACACGTTGAATGGCAGCGGCCTCGCGGTAGGCCGCACCTGGCTGGCGATCGTTGAAAACTACCAGCAGGCTGATGGATCGGTCCTCATCCCAGAGCCGCTCCGCCCCTACATGGGCGGAATGGATAGAATTGTCAGGGAGCCATGATGGAATCGTCCACTTCAAGCGGCGCAGTCATTCACCCCAGGCGGGGTATCAAGCAGATTCTGAAGAGCTATTTTTATTGGACCTATTCGCGCGGATCGTTTCACTACGACATCATGGTCACGCTGATCCTGGCCTTCATCTTTATCACCCCGCACTTGTGGGACTTCGGCGCCAAACCATCGTCAATGGCTGTCTCCAGTCATCCTCTCCAGGTTGTTCCCAATGGCCGCGGCGTCATCATTACGGTGCAGGCTTCCGATGTGAACGTTCCCGCCGGCGCCTCTGACCGCGAAGTGAAAAAAGTGCTTCGCAAAGCCATCGAGCCCGTCACCGGAGACGACGTCTTTGTCGAGCACTGGGAGACTGTCACCGACGCCCAAGGCAACCTCACCTGGAAAGTCTGGGCGCATCGCTAATTCCAATTCACGAGTCTTAACGGTCCCCGAAAGCGTCAAATAGCATGCGGAGAGCTATGTATTTGCGATCGAAATCTGTCTTACTTACCGTTTTTACCGCGGCTTTGCTTGCGGTTTCGGCCGCGCGCGCCGAGGACCTTGCCAGCGTGCTGGCTAAGCTCGATGCCGCTGCGAAGGATTTCCATACCACGACGGCCACCTTCGAATTCGACACCATCCAAACCGATCCCATTCCGGACAAGGACGTGATGACCGGAACTGCCTACTACGATCGCAAAGGCGATCGCTTCGAGATGGCCGCGCATATTTCCCAGCACGACAACCACCCCGCCTCGCGAGCCTACATTTTTTCGGGAGGCGTGCTCCGCGTCTCCGACACCGGCAAGGAAAGCGACGCCAGAACTTACACCCAGGCCGGGAAATATGAAAGCTATCTCATGCTGGGCTTTGGAGCCAGCGGCAAGGAGCTGGCCGACAAGTGGACCATTACCTATAAGGGCACGGAAAAAATCGGCGACGTCTTGACGGACAAGCTGGAGCTGGTCGCCAAAGATCCCACGGTCCGCAAAAATATTCCCAAGGTCACCATTTGGCTCGACACGGCACGCGCGGTAAGCCTTAAGCAAGTCTTCGATGAAGGAGAAGGCCAATCGCGCGTCTGCACGTACACCAACATCAAGGTGAATCAGGCGTTGCCCAAAGGCGCCTTCAACTTCGACGCTAAGTGAAGGCGTTGTGCCAGGCTGCCGAGCGCGACAGCGCCTAGCGCGATCAGCATCGGAAAACACTCCAGCGTATAGCGCGTCTCCGGAGCTTCGACGGTGAGCAGCAACGCGCTGCGCAGCACGACGTAGACCAGCAGCGCGATCCAGAAGCGCGGCCGCAAGCACAGGCCGGCGACCCCCAGCAGCAAATAAATCACATTCAGCCCTGCGTAGGCCCAGCTGAACTCGGTCTGCGCATGATGATGCGAGTAAACCCACCAATCCAGGTCGACGGGCAGGTTTTCTACGCGCGGCCGCAGCCACATGTCGGCCACGCGGCCCAGCGGCAGCCATACATAATAGCGAAGCGGGTCCGCGGCGATTCGCTCATCGGCTATCCGGCCAAACCGCGCATCCAGCTCTGGAGTAAGGTCCATGCCGCTGTTGTTGTAGTACGCGGCCAGCGCGGCCGTCTCGCCATACTGCGCTGGCGAGTCGAAGGCGCGGCTGGGCAGCTCGTCCACGTCCAATTTGTCTCCCGGGACATTCCAATAAATCTCGTAGGTCGATTTGAAATCGAGGCACCAGCTCTTCACCCATCGCTCCCAGCCGGGGTTTGGGCTTTCGCCTGGATCGTTTGCCAGCCGCGGTGCCAGCGGCTCAAAAACGTGAAAGACGCTCCAATTGCGCGCCGTCCATACGGCAAACGGCGCCAGGGCGAGCAGGGTGCAGACCACCGTCATGCGCGCCAGTCTTCTTAGTGGAATTTCGCCGCGCCGGTCGCCGCGCGCGAGACCGATCACCAATGCCGGCGCGAACGTAATGGCCGCCAGCGCGCCATCGGGCCGTAACAGCGTGGCGTAACTCACCGCCAGCGTGAAGCAAAGCGCGTTCACCCAGTTTGGCTCGTGGCGGAAGCGCGCCATCGCCCACAACGCCAGCGCCAGTACGAAGAATGTCGGCGCTTCCGTCAATGGTTCAGCGATGTAAGAGGCGGTAAACGGGCACAGCGCGCCAAGCCAAAGTGCTGCCAGTGCGGCGATTCGGCTCGCCGGGCCGCTCACCATGCGCCGCACGAAGTCGGCCAGCAGCAGGCAGCCCAGCAGATCCAGGACAATCTGCACGCACGCCACGGCAAAATAGTTCTCCATCCCGAAAAGCCGGAAGCAAACGGCCAGAAAGATCGGGTAGCCGGGAAGCCTGATCAGCGTGGAATAGATTTCCCCGCTGTCCACGGTGAGGCCATATTGCCCGTGCAGCAGCAGATTCCTGGCCAGTCCTCCATAGATCAGCGAGTCCCCATCGACCAAAAAGAGACAATGCAGCATCCAAGCTCGCAGGGCAAGGCCCGCGGCGAGCGGCAGCGCAAGAGCCAGCACGGTTCGCTCGCCAACCGCGCGTTTGCCCAGGCGCTGCGTTTCCGTCAATTGACTCTCTGCGCCAGCTTCCATACGATTTTCAATGTACAGCGTAAGGCATATCCAGGAATTCCGCGTCCCAGCCGATTGCCAATCGAGGCCGCCGCGTTCGTGGGGTGCGGCGCGTCCGTAGACATTGCGGAGCTGCCAAGCGCATAAGCGATGCGAGACCACCAAATCTTCTTCGACCCGGAACGCAAGCGCTGGAAGCGCCTTCGCCGCTTTCTCGATGCGTCGGCCGTGGTCTCAACTCTCGTCGTCGCCGGCTTTATTTTCAACGTGTTGCGCGGCCAAATGTTGCCTGAGCTGCTGTTGCCAATCCCCAAGCACAATTATCGGGCCCTGCCCGACCAGTCCATCCTGGCGCGCACCGGCAAGAACCAGCGTCCCGCACGCCGCAAAACCGAGCGCAAACCCTCCGAAATTCCCCTGAACACCGGTGAAGGATTGCGCGCCGCCTATTACGTGCAGGACGACGCAGCCAGCTACTCCTCGCTCAAGGAGCACATCCACCAGCTCGACATGCTCTTTCCGATGTGGCTGCACGTGGACTCGCCCAACGGCACGCTGATGATGATGAGCGGCGACAACCTGCGCGAGTATCCGGTCATCGCGGGCGCCACGGTGCATGACCCCGACTACCTGAATAAAGTCAAGCATGTCATTCAGGCGGCCAAGGAAGACACCGAAATCTTTCCGGCCGTCAACAACTTCAACCCGCACACCCAGCAGTGGGATACCGGCATCGGAGACGTGCTCAAGGATCCCGGCAAAAGCGCCTTATTCCTCCAGCAGATCATGCGCTTCCTCACGGCGTACCCGGCCTACCGCGGCCTTTCGCTCGACATCGAAAGCATCCCCGACAAAGATGAACCGGCCTACCTCAGCTTCATTCAGGCGCTTTATGCGCAATTGAACCCGCGCAATCTTCGCCTCTACGTCAACGTGGCAGTGGCCACCAGCGACAAGGACCTGAAATCCATCGCCGCTAACTCCGACGGCATCATCCTGATGAACTACGACCAGCACCAGACCACGAGCGATCCCGGCCCGATCGCCAGCCAGCAGTGGTTCATCGGCAATCTGGTCCGCGTCCTCAAGGTCGTGCCCAAGGAAAGAATCATCTGCGCGATCGGAAACTACGGCTACGACTGGACGCTTTCGATTCCCAATCCAAAGGATCGCCGCCATCGCAAGCCGCAGGTCCTCGATACTGAAAATCTCTCCGTCGCCGAGGCCTGGGAGCGCGCCTCCGACGCCGACGCCGACCTCGATCTCGATTACGACACCCTCAATCCTCACTTCGAGTACATCGACGAGGACAACAACCAGCGTCACGTGGTGTGGTTTCTTGACGCAGTCACCGTCCTGAACGAATTGCGGGCTGCGCGCGAACTCGGCCTGCAGACCTTCGCCTTGTGGCGCCTCGGCGAGGAAGACAGCTCATTGTGGAATGTCTGGGATCACCCCAGCGATCCTTCGGCCCTGCAGGCGCTGGGTACAGTTCAGCCGGGCCACGACGTCGATACCGAGGGTGACGGCGACATTCTGCGTATCACCGGCTTGCCGCAACCCGGCAAGCGCACCGTCGATGTCGACACCGACGAACCCGACCCGCGCAATAAGCTCATTGTCGATGAGCACATGGATGTTTATCCACACAGCTACACAGTCCAACAGTACGGCTACCATCCCAATGAACTCGCGCTCTCCTTCGACGACGGCCCCGATCCCAAATGGACTCCCCAAATCCTGGACGTGCTGAAGAAGGAGAACGCGACAGCCACGTTTATGCTGATCGGCGCCGAGGCCGCGGACCACGTCGGCCTCATGCAGCGCGTCGTCCGCGAAGGCAACGAGATCGGCAACCACACCTGGACTCATCCCGACATCAGCGAAATTTCTTCACGCCAGCTCAATCTTGAGGTCAACCTGACCGAGCGCCTCTTTGAAAGCAAGCTCGGCGTGCAGCCGCTTTACTTCCGGCCGCCCTACGACATCGACGAGGAGCCCGACACGGACGACCAGGCCGCGCCCGTATGGCGCATTCAACAGGACGGTTACACAATTATCGGCAGCAAAGTCGATACCGACGACTGGAACGAGAACCCCAGAAAGACGACGAACGAAATCATTCAAACCGTGTTGAATCAACTGCAGACGATGAAGGTCAAGCCGCAATTTCGCGGCTCCATCATCCTGCTCCACGACGGCGGCGGCGATCGCTCGGTCACCGCCCGCGCGCTCGGTCCGCTCATTGAGGCTCTTCGCGCCCATGGTTACACCATCGTTCCCGTTTCTGAGCTCATGGGCAAAACTCGCGATCAAGTAATGCCGCCACTCACTTTCTCGCAGCGCGTGCGCACCATTCCCGACTCCATCGCCTTTTCCGTGCTCGATATCATCGGCTACTTCATCGTCATGGTCTTCTTCGTCGGCGACATCCTGATGAGTGCGCGCCTCATCATCGTGGGACTCTTCGCCGTCATCGACCGCCTCGTCAAGCCTCGCCGCGAGGCCGCAGCCGGTTTCAACCCGCGCGTGGCTGTTCTCATCCCGGCTTACAACGAAGAGACCGTCATCGTGCGCACCATCCGCTCGGTGCTCAACTCCGACTACACAAACATCCGTATAATCGTCGTTGACGACGGCTCGCTCGATCGCACCGCCGAGGCCGCCGCCGCAGCCTTCGCGCGAGAGATTGCCGCCGGCCGGGTTCGGGTTCTGACCAAGGCGAATGAAGGCAAGGCCGCCGCGCTCAACTACGCGCTCGATCGCATGGACGAGGAGATCTTCGTCGGCATCGACGCGGACACCGTGATCGCTACCGACGCGATCTCAAAACTCATCCCGCATTTCCAGGATCCCAGGATCGGCGCCATCGCGGGGAACGCCAAGGTGGGCAACCGACTGAATTTATGGACGCGCTGGCAGGCTCTCGAATACATCACCAGCCAGAACTTCGACCGCCGCGCGCTTGACCTCTTCCACGTCATCACGGTCGTTCCGGGCGCAATCGGAGCCTGGCGGACGGCTCCGGTGAAGGCCATCGGCGGCTATCCGCTGAACACCGTGGCCGAGGACGCCGATCTGACCATGGGCCTGCTTGAACTGGGACTGCGGGTGGACTACGAGGACCGCGCGCTGGCGTTCACTGAGGCGCCCATCAACGCCAGGGGATTGATGCGCCAGCGCTTCCGCTGGTCCTTCGGGACCCTGCAGGCGGTGTGGAAGCACCGCGCCGCATTTGTCCGCAACAAGGCCATGGGACTGTTCGCATTGCCGAATATTCTCATCTTCCAGATGTTGCTCCCGCTGGTCTCGCCGTTCATCGACATCATGTTCGTGGCCGGTGTCGTCAACTACTTCGTCGATCGCCATTACCATCCCGAAGCAGCCTCGGCGGCCAGCTTCGAGAAACTCGTCGTCTACTTCCTCGGCTTCCTGCTCATCGATTTCATCACCTCAACGGCTGCTTTCAGCCTCGAGCGGCGTCATCCTGCGAACAAGGGCGACGGCTGGCTGCTGTTCCACATCTGGCTGCAGCGCTTCGCCTACCGTCAGGTGTTCTCGATCGTCCTCTTCAAGACGCTCAAGCGCGCGATCGACGGCAAGCCTTTCAACTGGGATAAGCTCGAACGCACCGCCAAGATGAGCAAGAGCACCGAGGTTCTGACCGAAGCGGCGCGGTAGCGAGTGACCGGAGTTAGCGGGGCTAGCGGAGTTGGCGGGGCTAGCGCTCTTTCCCAGGCGGTCACGATAGGGGTTTCAAGTATGCGCTTCCTTCACCGGTTTGTGCTCCTCGTTCTTTCCGGATCGCTCCTGTTCACCATTCCCTGCGCGCGCTCCCAGAACGCCGCGACGCCTGCGCCCGCGCTCCGTGCCAACGCCAGCCTGGTTCTCGTGGACGTTGTCGTGACGGACCGCGACAAACCTGTGCGCGGCGTGGAACGGAGCCGCTTCCATGTCTACGAAGACGGCAACGAGCAGGCCATCTTCTCCTTTGACGAGCACGAGCCCGCCGGCGCTCCGCCGGCATTCCTGGCGCCCGCGGCGCTGCCACCGAACACCTACACGAACCTGCCCGCGTATCCCGAGTCGAGCGCCGTAAACGTGCTGTTGCTGGACGCGCTGAACACGCCCACCGGCGACCAGATGCAGGTACGCCAAAAGATGATCGACTACCTGGGCACGGTCAAGCCCGGCACCCCGCTGGCCATCTTCACTCTGGGGACGCAATTGCGCATGGTGACTCAGTTCACCAGCGATCCTGCTGCCCTGGTGAGCCTGTTCAAAAAGCCGAAGGCGGGTCCGCAGGCGTCGCTTTTGCTGGTCACGCCAACGTCGACGGCTCTCGACAACAACCTGGTGAATGCGGTGGCCGGCGGCACGCAGCCCGCCACGCCGCCCCCCGTCTCCAATACCGGTGCCTCGAACCTGGGCTCGAATACCCTCGGCCCCATGAGCGCTGTCGCCGCCCTGCAGCAATTCCAGGCCGACCAGATTGCCGGCCAAACGAATTCGCGCGTGCACCTTACGCTCGATGCGATGAAACAGTTGGCGGGCTATCTCGGCGGCATTGCGGGGCGCAAAAACGTCATCTGGTTCTCCGGCGCTTTTCCGCTGGTGTTGTCGCCCGATGCTTCGCAGCCTCGGCCCTTCGATAACGTCACCAGCGTTCGCGAGGAGGTGCAGAGGACCGCCGACATGCTGACCGCCGCACGAGTGGCCATCTATCCGGTGGATGCGAGTGGCCTGTGGGCGCCCGCGGAGTTCAGCGCGGCGGACAATCCCACCATACCCTACGATTCCCACGCCGCGGCTGAGGCTCAAAGCGCGCAATGGTCGCAGCAGCGGGAGCAGCATTACGGCAACCAGGCCACGATGCACGAGTTGGCTGACGATACCGGCGGCAAGGCCTATGTCGAGACCAACGATCTGGACAAGGCAGTAGCCGACGCTATCCAGGACGGCTCGATCTACTACACCCTGGCCTATGTGCCGAAGAATGGCGCGCTCGACGGGAGGTACCGCAAGATTCAGGTGCGGCTGGATAGCGATCATGGGCTCAAGCTGGCTTATCGCCGCGGCTACTACGCCGATGCGCCAGGCAAGTTTTCGGCGCCCGGCAGCGCGCAGACCGGGGTATTCGCGGCGGCTCTTGCCCACGACGCCCCGGCGGCCACCGGCATTCTGGTCAAAGCGCGCGTTCTGCCCGCCGACGATCCGGTGTTCCAGGGCGTGAGCCTTCCCAACGCCGCGGCCGGAGAGAAGCCGGCTTCATTCAAAGGCCCCGCGCACCTGTACATCGTCGACCTGACGTTCGACGCGCACAATCTGAATCTCGACACCGCTCCCGACGGAACCCGCAAGGCTGCGATCGAGCTTGCCTTGATTGCATACGACAGCGATGGCCAGCGGCTGAACGAATACACACACGCGTTCCAACTGGGCCTGAACGCCGCTCAGTTGGAGCGGATCATGGCATCGGGAGTATCGGTGCGCCTGCCATTCGACCTGCCGGCCGGGCAGGTCGATCTGCGCATCGGCGTCCACGACCTCAACGCCGACCGCGCGGGATCGTTGGAGATTCCCCTGCGGATTTCCGACCGCTAGGCTGTATCGACATATAGGGAGAGCGCGAACGCACGCTGATGGGGCCAGAAAAGCATCACAAGAAAAACAAAAGCAGATCCTTCGACTGCGTTTGCCGCATAAAACGCGGCAAACTCCGCTCAGGATGACACCTTCTCCTTTGCGAAGTTTCGGGGCGTTCTACGAGCGTTGAGGAAGCACGGGATTGAGGCGTCTCGCGCTATTCCCTCTTACGGTCCCAGGTAGAGGCTCACGCCCGGCGGCGCAAAGCTGAGCCGCCCGGTCTTTGGGTCGTAATCGAGGTTGAGCGCATCGCTCTTGCGGCCGTTGATCAGCACGGCCACAAGCAGTCCGTTCCCATACCGGCCGGCCAGCGCAATCTGGTGGCTGTGAAACGCGCCGTACTCGTTGTCGGGGCTGGTTGGTCCCCAATCGCCCTGAAAGCGCGCAAACGGATACGTCGAATACTGTTGCGGGTGCTGCTGCCAGTTCTTGTCATGCATCCAGACCCCATATGCCTTGCTCAGGTCATCGGCCTCGAGGGCGCCCAGGAACTTGTTGACCGTGGCGCGCCCGGATAAATAGCGATTCCAGTTCCACGGCCAGTCCACGGGCCGCCCAGCCACCAGCCACCAAACCGCAAGCGACACCAGCAGCGCACCCGCGCTCAACTGCACAATCAGGGCGTTGCGCCTGGACCGCGCCGCATCGAACTTTGGTGCATCAAGCAATGTCATCGGAGTCGTCCCTCGAATTCAGAATAAGGCGGAAAAACAGGGAATAGGGAGTATGGAGTAGGGAGTAGGATCCGCCGCGTCAGACACAAACGGTTCGCCCTTTCCCGCGCGACAGCACGCGCCCTTTCCATTAGACACCGCCAATCTGTTCCCTGTTCCCTATTCCCTTTTCCCTGTTTCTTCACTCTTCCCTGCTGTACATCGTCCTGTTCTTCTCCGCCTGGCGCTCCAGCGCCAGCTCAATCAGCCGCGTGATGAGCTCCTTATAAGGCAGTCCCGACGCCTCCCACAGCTTGGGGTACATGCTGATCCGCGTGAAACCGGGCATGGTGTTCACTTCGTTCACATAGATGCGCTTCCTTCCATCGGGTTCCATCAGGAAGTCAACACGGGCAAGCCCCGCAAGGTCGCAGGCCTTGAATGCGGCCACGGCCATCTCGCGAATCTGCCGGCTCTGTGCGTGGGCCAGTTTCGCTGGGATGACGGGCACGGAGCCCTCCGACAGGTATTTCGCCTCGTAGTCGTAGAACTCCTTGCCGGGAATGATCTCTCCCACCACGCTCGCCTTGGGATCGTCATTGCCGAGCACTGCCACTTCGAACTCGCGCGCGCGCGCCAGCTGTCCGCCTCGGCGGCCTTTGCCGCCCACTCCTTGCTCCACGATCAACTTGCGGTCGTACTTTGCTGCCACCGTCAGCGCCGGCCCCAGCTCCGCGCGGCTGTGCACCTTGGTGATGCCGACGGACGAGCCCAGGTTCGCCGGCTTCACGAAGACCGGGTACCGGAGCACGCGCTTGACCAGCGCGATGGCTTTGCGCGGCGACTTCTCCCAATCGGCGCGGAGCAGCGAGACGTGCTTCACGATGGGCAATCCAGCCTGCGCGAATAGCCGTTTCATGGCGTCCTTGTCCATGCCCGCGGCCGAGCCCAGCACGCCGGAACCGACATAGGCGATACCCGCCAGCTCAAACAGCCCCTGGATGGTGCCGTCCTCGCCGAAGGTTCCGTGGAGCACCGGAAAAACCACATCCAACGCCGCTCCGGCCGAGGACTTGCCGTTCTTTTCCTGGTTTTGGGTGAGAGCAGTGGAACCGCCAGGCTCAGGCGCCAGCAGCGTCGGAAGGCCTTCATGCAGGAGCTTTGCCCCCGGAGTCGCCTCCGGGTCACCGGCGCGCAGGCGCCGCGCCACTGCGCCGGCATCGCCCTTGAGTAGCCCGTGAGCGTCCGCGGCCGCCAGCCAGCGGCCCTCTTTGGTGATTCCAATGGGCGTTACGTCGAACTTCTCGCGATCGATCGCTCCCAGAACCGATGCCGCAGACAGCAGAGACACTTCGTGCTCCCCGCTTCGCCCGCCAAAAAGAATTCCAATCCGTAATTTCTTCGTCATATCTCCGTCAGTCGGCCATTTTTTGGTATAAGGCGGCCTTCCACAGTGTAGAACCCCCTGGGCAGGGGCGGCCTGCGCGCGGGACGATGCGGGCGGAACCCCAGGGGGAATACCCGACCGAAAGTGCTATTTCCAACGTTCTCCGCGTAAGTCACATTGTTTGTAAGGCATTTCGCCACAATTTCCGCTCGTGCTGCCCTATCCCATCCAGCCCTTCGAATGAGTGGGGCGGCCAAGGGGCCTCCAAAGCGTCGTGAGTGTGGAAAGAACGCGATGGCGAAGTGGAGTTCGTACGACCGATGATGCGATTTGGTTTCCCTGCTGTCATCATTTTCGCAACATTACCGGCTGCGGCGGCTCCTCCTCCGGCTCCCATAACCTCGCTGCATAAACTGGCCACCATCACGAACGCCGAGGCCAGCCGGCACCTTCCTGTGTCATTCCAGGCGACCGTCACCTACTACCGCCCCTACGACAAGGACCTTTTCGTGCAGGATGGTCCCGACGCCATCTATGTGCACGCGATCACAAAGCTCGATCTCGCTCCCGGCGAACGCGTGCAGGTGAATGGAACGACGCACGAAAGTTTCCGCCCCTATGTAAACAGCGCCGATATCACAGTGATTGACCGCAGTCCGCTTCCCTCGCCGGAGCACCCGGCCTTCGAGCAGATGATCCGCGCTGAAACCGACTGCAAGCTGGTCACCGTTCGCGCCATCATCCGCTCCGCCGACCTGGTACCGAACACGCGGTCCCCGATACCGGCGATTTACCTCCGCATGCTGGTAGACGGAGGACCGGTGGACGCAAACGTGGATAGCGACGACCCAAACGCCCTCATGGGTATGCTCGACTCCGAAGTCCAAATCACCGGCGTGGTTTCCGGCCACTTCGACAACAAAATGCAACTGACGGGCGTGCTGCTCCACGTTCAAACGATGGCGGGGATCAAGATCCTCAAGCACGCCAACTCCGACCCGTGGTCGCTGCCGATTACGCCCATGGACCGAATCGTCACGGGCTATCACTCGGTGGAGCTTTCGCAGCGAATGCGTGTCCGCGGAACCATTACGTACTATAAGCCTGGCACAGCCCTGGTGCTCCAGGACGGCGCAAAGAGCCTTTGGATCAACACCGACGGCTGGAATCCATTGCGCGTGGGCGACGTTGCCGACGCCATCGGGTTCCCGACCGTCGAAAACGGCTTCCTCACGCTCACCCGAAGTGAAATCCGCGACACTTCAGTGGCCGCGCCCGTCAGCCCGTCGCTATTCACCTGGCAGCAGCTCGCCCTGGGCGGCAACGACGGCCGTAGCCACGTGTTCGACCTCGTTTCGGTTGAAGGCCAGGTCGTCACCGAAGTTCGACAGGCCACGCAGGACGAGTATGTGCTTGAGTCAGACGGCCACCTGTTCTCCGCCATCCTGAGTCATTCGCGGAACCTGACCCCGGCTCCCCTTCCCCCCATGAAGGAGGCTCCTCTCGGCTCGCGGATCCGCGTCACCGGCATCTGCATGCTGGCTGACGCAAATCCCTTCAATGGGGAGGTCCCGTTCAACATTTTCATTCGTGACTTCGATGACATTCAGGTCGTCGCCCAGCCTCCCTGGCTGAATGTCAGGCACCTGATGATGATCGTGGGAATCCTTTTCGCAATGGTCATCACAATCGGCGTGCGCGCATGGACCACGGAAAGAAATAACCGGCGCCGCATAGGATCGCTGGCCTACGTCGAGCAGCGGCGCGCACGGATCCTGGAGGCCATTAATCACTCCAGTCCGCTGGCGGAGATTCTGGAGCGGATCACGGAGCTGGTTTCCGTCAGGCTGAATGGCGCGCCATGCTGGTGCCAGGTGGCCGATGGCGCCACGCTGGGGAATCGTCCGGCTCAGCTTCACTCCTCATCGCTCCGCACTGTTGAACACCCGATCGCTGCCCGCTCGGGTTCAACTTTAGGATCTATTTTCACCGCCTTCGACGCTCGCACCAAGCCCGATGCCGAAGAGAAAGCTGCTCTGGCTATGGCGGCCGAATTGGCCACTCTGGCCATCGAAACCTCGCGTCTTTACTCCGATCTCGTTCATCGCTCCGAATTCGACCTCCTGACGGATGTGCAGAACCGCTTCGCCATGGAGAAAACCCTGAATGCGATGATTCAGTCAGCGCGCGAAACCGCGGGCATCTTTGGGTTGATTTACGCCGACCTGAACGAATTCAAGCAGGTGAATGATCTGCACGGGCACCTTGTGGGCGACCAATACCTGCAGGAAGTCACCCGCCGAATGAAGTGCCAACTGCGCCATCGCGACGTGCTGGCGCGCCTCGGCGGCGACGAATTCGCGCTCCTGATCTCCGAGGTGCGCGACCGCGTCGAATTGGAAGAAATCAAGACGCGCCTCGAAGAGTGCTTCCGTGAGCCGTTTATCGGCGATGGATACATCCTTCGCGGATCCGCCAGTTTTGGAGTCGCCCTTTATCCTGAAGACGCTGACACGGCTGACGGTTTGCTCCGTTCCGCGGACGCCGCCATGTACGTGGCCAAGTACACTCGAATGGCCCATTCCCGCGCCCGCGAGGACCGGGCCGACCGTGAACTCACGCCGAATCGGCGTTCCTGATCCTGTTCTCCCGCTCTCCGCCGACTTTCTGGCTCCGCTACAATTCGCAACACGATGTTAAAGCGGGCCGAGAATTGCTCTATCCCGGAATCCACTCGAAGCCGGTAGCTTCTTCATCAAACTAAGGCAACATTGCACAGGGCCGGTAAGGACGCAGAAACTCTGAGACCGGTCTAATTGTCCTGCACCCATCTGCCGATAAGGTCTCTCAGGGCCGGATGCTGTGTCATCCATCCTTTGAGCTGCGGTTATGACAAGGGTGATATCCCTGATCGCGATTATTTTCCTCTACGCCTCGGGCGCATGCGCCCGAATTTGCGGTCAAATCACCACATTGCAGGCCGCGGCAAGCCTCACCAACGCCCAGGCCGACCAGCATCAGAATGTCTCTTTCGAGGCCACCGTTACCTATGACCGCTCCTACGAACGAAATCTGTTTGTTCAAGATGGAGACGTCGCAATTTACGTACATCCTCCTGTTGCGCTCAGGTTCGCTCCCGGCGATCGCGTCCGGGTAACCGGAACCATGCATGAAAGCTTCCGGCCGTACGTGGAAAGCGCGCACGTGACTCTATTGGCCCACGGATCGCTGCCCACGCCCCGCCACGCAAACTACGAACAGATGATTCGCGCCGAGACCGACTGCAAACTGATCACGGTGCATGCCGTTGTCCAATCCGCCGATCTGGTCCCCGACTTGCAAGCGCCGGTTTCGAACACTGAACTGCATCTGATCGTGGATGGGGGCCGCATCGATGCCACCATCGACAGCGACGACCCAAGCCGCCTTGCGAACCTTATCGACGCCGAAGTGGAGATCACAGGCGTCCAATCCGGCCAGTTCGACAACAAAATGCAGCAGACAGGGATTCTCTTCCACGTCCAGTCGCTGGACCAGGTGAAGATTCTGAAGCACGCCGCGGTCGATCCCTGGTCCATTGCGGTATCGCCCATGGACCGGATTCTGAGCGGCTACCGCGTGCGCGACGAGAGCAAACGCCAGCGCGTTCATGGAACCATCACCTACTATCAGCCCGGTGTGGCGCTGGTGCTCGAGGACGGCTCAAAAAGCATCTGGATCACAACCGAGAGCTGGGACCTGCTGCACGTGGGTGGGGTAGCCGACGCGATTGGATTTCCAGCCGTGGAGAACGGCTTTCTGACTCTGACCCGCGGCGAGGTGCACGAGACGCCGGCGCGGGCGCCGGTGGTCCCCGCGCTCTTCACGTGGCGTCAACTGGCCCTGGGCGGCAACGATGGCCGCAGCCACGTCTTCGACCTGGTTTCATTGGAGGGCCAGGTGGTGACGGAGGTGCGGCAGGCGACGCAGGACGAGTACGTGCTCCAGTCCGACGGCCACCTGCTCTCCGCCATCATTCGCCATCCCGGCTCGGCAAGCCCGGTCCCGCTCTCTCCCATGCGCGAGATTCCCGTTGGCGCCCGCATCCGCGTAACCGGCATCTGCATGCTCACTGACGCGAATCCCTTCAACGGCGAAGTGCCGTTCAACATCCTGATGCGCAATGTCGACGACATCGTGGTGGTTGCCCGCCCGCCCTGGTTGAATGTGCGCCATTTGCTGATGATCGTTGGCCTGTTGCTCCTGGTCGTAATCGGAATTGGCGTCAGAAGCTGGGCGCTCGAACGGCGTGTCCGGCAGAAGACCGCGGCGCTGGCCTATCTGGAGCAGCGGCGAAGCCGCATCCTCGAGGACATCAACAGCTCCCGCCCCTTGAACGAGATCGTCGAGCGCATCACTGAAGTCGTCTCGTTCCGGATGCATGGCGCGGCCTGCTGGTGCGAAATCAACAACGGGGCGTGCCTTGGGGCGCGCCCGCACAAAATCACTTCGCAGCGGATCGTCCAGCAGGAAATCCCCGGCCGCTCCGGGGCCTCGCTGGGCGCCATCTTCGCGGCCATCAACCGAAACAGGGAGCCTTCCGCCGATGAGTCCGCGGCGCTCTCACTGGGAGCCGGCCTGGCGACGCTGGCCATCGAAACTTCGCGCCTTTACGCCGATTTGGTGCACCGCTCCGAGTTCGATCTGCTCACCGACGTGCCCAACCGCTTTTCGCTGGAGAAACACCTGGGCGCGATGATGTGCGATGCGCGCCAGTCCGCCGGCATCTTCGGATTTATCTTCATCGACCTCGACCACTTCAAGCAGGTGAACGACAGGTTGGGTCATCAAGTGGGCGATATGTATCTGCAGGGAGCGGCGATGCGCATGAAGCGCCAACTGCGCCCCGGCGACATCCTGGCCCGGCTGGGCGGCGACGAGTTCGCAGTCATGATCGCGGTCGCGCACAATCGCCAAGAGGTCGAGGAGATCGCCCTCCGCCTGGAACGGTGCTTTGACGAGCCGTTCGCGGTTGGCGGCCACAACGTGCACGGCTCCGCGAGTGTCGGCATCGCTCTCTACCCTGAAGACGCCGTCACCGCTGACGGCCTGCTGAGCACGGCCGACGCCGCCATGTATGCCGTCAAAGAGTCACGGAAAAGCGGCCAGACACTCTCCATCGACGCTGCGCCTCTGAGCCAGGCATCGAAACGCTGCGCATAGCAAAGGCCCGGCTTGCGCCGGGCCTTCGAGTGTTGAGTGTTTCGCAGATGCCGCTTATTCGGCGGCCATCTCCTCGGCTTCGCCTTCCTGCCGCATCAGTTCCAGCTCGCGCTCCGCGGCCTCGATCTCGGCGTGCACTTCCTCTTGCACGCGAGCCGCTGCCTCTTCCAGTTCCGGTGAGAGCTGCACATTGCGGTAGTACTCCAGGCCCGTGCCCGCAGGGATCAAACGCCCCACGATCACGTTCTCCTTCAACCCGCGCAAGTTGTCCACCGCGCCATTGATGCTGGCCTCGGTGAGCACGCGCGTCGTCTCCTGGAAGCTCGCAGCGGAAATGAAGCTGTCGGTCGAGAGCGAGGCTTTGGTGATGCCCAGCAGCAGCGGACGACCAATCGGAGGACGGCCTCCCAGCGCCAGAACACGCTCGATCTCTTCGCGGAACCGGAAGCGATCGACCTGTTGCTCGAGCAGGAAATTGCTGTCGCCCACTTCGTCGATCCGCACCCAGCGCAGCATCTGCCGCACGATGGTTTCGATGTGCTTGTCGCTGATAGCCACGCCCTGCAGCCGGTAGACCTCCTGGATTTCGTTCACCAGGTAAGCCTGCAGTTCCTTTTCGCCCAGCACGGCCAGAATGTCGTGCGGGTTCAGGGGCCCATCCATCAGCGGATCGCCGGCGCGCAGGCGTTCGCCCTCCTGCACGTTCACGTGAATTCCACGCGGCACTGAGTATTCCTTCTCATCGCCGTTGTCGGCCGTCACGTAGATCTTGCGCTGGCCCTTGGAGACTTCGCCGAACCGGACCACGCCGTCGATTTCCGAGATGATCGCGGTTTCGCGCGGCTTACGCGCCTCAAACAGCTCCACCACGCGCGGCAAGCCGCCGGTGATGTCCTTGGTGCGCGTACTCTCCTTAGGAATCTTCGCCAGCACGTCGCCCGGACCCACCTCGTCGCCGTCCTGCACCATGAGGTGCGCGCCGCGCGGCAGCAGGTAGCGCTTGTGGCTCTTCGCGCCCTTTACCGCAATGGCCGGCTGCCGCTTCTCGTCGGGCGAATCGGCAACCACCCAGCGCGACAGGCCGGTCACTTCGTCCACTTCCTCGTTCAGCGTGATGCCTTCCTGCAGGTCCTTGAACTGCACCGCGCCGCCGATCTCAGTGAGGATGGCGTAGGTGTAGGGATCCCACTCGGCCAGCACCTCGCCGAGCTTCACCGCCGAGCCCTCGCGGACGCGCAGGCGCGCGCCATACACCACCTGGTAGCGCTCCTTTTCGCGGCCGCGTTCGTCCACGATGGCCATCGAGCCGGAGCGGTTCATGGCCACCAGCGCGCCTCCCTTGCTCTCGACCGTGTTCAGGTTGATGAAGCGCACGAAGCCGTTGTTCTTGGCGTCGAGGCGCGACACTTCGGCCACGCGGCTGGCCGTGCCGCCCACGTGGAACGTACGCATCGTGAGCTGCGTGCCCGGCTCGCCGATGGACTGCGCCGCGATAACGCCGCAGGTTTCGCCAAGCTCAACCATGCGGCCCGATCCCAGGTTGCGTCCGTAGCAAAGCGCGCATACGCCGCGGCGCGACTCGCAGGTCAGCACGGAGCGAATCTTCACCTTCTCCACGCCCGCGCCCTGGATCGCCGATGCAACTTCCTCGTCGATCGGCTGGTTCACTTCAACCACGACGTTGCCGTCGTAGTCCTTGATCCGCTCGAGCGAGACGCGTCCGATGATACGATCGCGCAGCGGCTCGATGATCTCGCCCGACTCCACGATCGATCCCACGTAAATGCCTTCTAGCGTGCCGCAATCCTGCTCGGTCACGATCACGTCCTGCGCCACGTCGACCAGCCGGCGTGTCAGGTAACCGGAGTCGGCGGTCTTCAGAGCGGTGTCGGCCAGGCCCTTGCGCGCGCCGTGCGTCGAAATGAAGTATTCGAGCACCGTCAAACCTTCGCGGAAGTTGGCGGTGATCGGAGTCTCGATGACTTCGCCCGAAGGCTTGGCCATCAGCCCGCGCATGCCGCTCAGCTGGCGAATCTGCTGCTTCGATCCGCGGGCGCCGGAGTCGGCCATGATGTAAATCGGGTTCATGGCGCCTTCGTCGTCCGCCTTCTTCATGTTCGAGAACATCTCGTCGGCGACCTGGTCCGTCACCGCCGACCACATCTGGATGACCTTGTTCGACCGCTCGCCGTTGGTGATGGCGCCGTCCATGTACTGCTTCTGGACCTCGATCACCTTCTGGTCGGCTGCGTCGACCGTGGTGTACTTGCTCGCCGGAATCACCATGTCGTCCAGACCCACGGAAAGGCCGGAGCGCGTGGCATAGTTGAAGCCCAGCGACTTGATGCGGTCAAGCATTCCCACCGTCACCTCGAGCCCGAGGTTCTGGTTGCAGTAGTTCACCAGCTGTCCGATGCCCTTCTTCTTCATCAGTCCGTTCACGAACGGCATCCCCGGCGGGAGCGCGTCGTTCAGGATGACGCGGCCCACGGTGGTCGACAGATATTCTTTGTCGAAATCCACCGGCTCAGTGTGCGTCAGGTCCTGATCGTCATAGGCATTGGCCATGTCGAGAACCTTGCCCGTGTAGCGCAGGCGGATCGGCGACAGCGTTTCCACCTCGCCGGCCTCGAGCGCCATCAGGATCTCCTCGGTGTTCGCAAAAACGCGGCCCTCGCCCTTTCCGCCCTTCTTGGCCTTGGTCAGGTAGTAAAGTCCCAGCACCATGTCCTGCGTGGGCACGGTGATCGGCTGGCCGCTGGCGGGCGACAGAATATTGTGCGAGGCCAGCATCAACACGCTGGCTTCAATCTGCGCTTCGGGCGACAGCGGAATGTGCACGGCCATCTGGTCGCCGTCAAAGTCGGCGTTGAACGCGGTGCAGACCAGCGGGTGAATCTTGATGGCCTTGCCTTCAACCAGCACCGGCTCGAAGGCCTGAATGCCCAGGCGGTGCAGCGTGGGAGCGCGGTTCAGCAGCACTGGATGATCCTTGATGACTTCTTCAAGGATGTCCCACACCACGGGCTCCTGCATCTCCACCATTTCCTTGGCCTGCTTGATGGTGGTGCACTGTCCTGTCTGCTCAAGCCGGTGATAGATGAACGGCTTGAACAGCTCGAGCGCCATCTTCTTGGGCAGGCCGCACTGGTGCAGCTTCAGCTCCGGACCGACCACGATCACCGAGCGGCCCGAGTAATCCACGCGCTTACCAAGCAGGTTCTGGCGGAAGCGGCCCTGCTTGCCCTTGAGCGTGTCAGAGAGCGACTTGAGCGGGCGGTTGTTGGCGCCACGCAGCACGCGGCCGCGGCGTCCGTTGTCAAACAGCGCGTCGACGGCTTCCTGCAGCATGCGCTTTTCGTTGCGCACAATCACTTCCGGCGCGTGCAGGTCCATCAGCTTCTTCAAGCGGTTGTTGCGGTTGATCACGCGGCGATAGAGATCGTTCAAATCCGACGTGGCAAACCGGCCGCCATCGAGCGGCACCAGCGGGCGCAGCTCCGGGGGAATCACGGGCAGCACATCCAGAATCATCCACTGCGGCTTGTTGCTGCTCTTGCGGAATGCCTCGACGACCTTCAGGCGCTTGGCGAACTTGATCTTTTTCTGCGCCGAGGTCTCGGTTTTCATGCGCTCGCGCAGCTCCATCGCCAGCCCGTCTATATTCACGCGCTTCAGCAATTCCTTGATCGCCTCGGCGCCCATCATGGCCTTGAATCCGGAGGGCCGGAACTGCTGGTCGAGTTCGCGGAACCGGTTCTCGTCCTTGATGATCTCGCGCTCGCGAACCGGAGCGTCGCCCGGATCGACCACGACGTACGACTCGAAATAGAGAATGCCCTCAAGGTCGCGCAGGGAAATATCCAGCAGGTGGCCGATGCGCGAGGGCAGGCCCTTGAAGAACCAGACATGCGAGCAGGGCGAAGCCAGCTCGATGTGGCCCATGCGCTCGCGGCGCACCTTGCTCACCGTCACTTCCACGCCGCATTTGTCGCAGATCACGCCGCGGTGCTTCATCCGCTTGTACTTGCCGCAGAGGCACTCCCAGTCAGTGACCGGGCCGAAGATGCGCGCGCAGAACAGGCCGTCGCGCTCCGGCTTGAAGGTGCGGTAGTTGATGGTCTCCGGCTTGGTTACTTCGCCATGCGACCAGCTGCGGATCTTCTCCGGAGAAGCCAGCATGATGCGGATTGCGTCGAAGTCGGTAATCGGGCTGGTAAGCTCAAACGGGTTCGAACGGAACAAGGCGACCCTCCTTGGCAGGCTCTCTGTTGCCCGCCGCGGTTACTCCCGGGATTCTCTTGGGATCCTTCCTTCCCGGGCAGCGGCGTTTACCGCTTTCAAGAAGGACCCGTAAATCAGCTTCTAGCTCCTAGCCGCTAGCTTTTTCCTTGCTCCTGCGGGCAGCCATCGAAATTTCGAGCCGCACAATCAAGCTAGGAGCTAGTAGCTAGAAGCTAGAGGCTGCATTTTCAATCCGCCACCGCCGCCACTTCCGGCGCCGGCGCCTTTTTCACAATGTCCGCGCGCTTGATCAACTCCACGTCCAGGCACAGCGATTGCAACTCGCGGATCAACACGTTGAACGACTCCGGCACGCCCGGCTCGATCGCCGCTTCGCCCTTGACGATGGCCTCGTAGATCTTGGTGCGGCCATATACGTCGTCGGACTTCGCGGTCAGCAGCTCCTGAAGGATGTATGCTGCGCCGTACGCTTCCAGCGCCCACACTTCCATCTCGCCGAAGCGCTGCCCGCCGAACTGCGCCTTGCCGCCCAGCGGCTGCTGCGTGATCAGCGAATACGGCCCGATGGAACGCGCGTGAATCTTGTCGTCGACCAGGTGCGACAGCTTGAGCATGTAAATGTAGCCCACCGTGACTGGCTGCTCGAACTGTTCGCCCGTCAAGCCGTCATAGAGCATCGTCTTGCCCGAGGACGGCAGGCCGGCTGAAGCCAACAGCGACTTGATTTCGGTCTCTTGCGCACCGTCGAATACCGCCGTCCCGAACCAGACGCCCTTCTCCATGCCTCGCGTCACGCGCATTAGCATTTCGTCGTCCAGTTCCAGCAATTGACGCAGCACCGCGGTATTGGCGAACTCCTTCTTTACCATCTCGCGTGTAAACGCGGCGTCGGAGTTGGCCTTTACAAACTCGGCAACTTTCTTGCCCAGCTCGTGCGCCGCCCACCCAAGGTGCGTCTCCAGGATCTGGCCCACATTCATTCGCGATGGCACGCCCAGCGGGTTGAGCACAATCTCTACCGGCGTTCCATCGGGCAGATACGGCATGTCTTCGACGGGAAGAATGCGCGAGATCACGCCCTTGTTGCCGTGCCGGCCGGCCATCTTGTCGCCCACGCTCAGCTTGCGCTTCATCGCGACGTAGACCTTCACCAGCTTGATCACGCCCGGAGGCAGTTCGTCGCCCTTCTGCAGCTTGGCCACCTTCTCGTTGGTGATCTTGCGCAACACTTCGATCTGCCGCGACGTCATCTCTTCGATTTCGTCGATCTGTTCGTTCACCCGCGGATCCTTGTCGTTATAGCGGATGCGCTTCAGGTTCTTGGTCGAGATGCGCTCGATGGTGTCGCGGTCGAGGATCGCGCCCTTGACCAGCAGGCGCTTGTTGGTGCGCTCGTCGTGCAGGTCGGCCAGCACCTCCTTGGCGCCCAGGATGCCCTCAAGCCGCTTCAACCGCTCGTCGGTCAGAATGCGGATTTCGTCGCCCAGGTTCTTCTCCAGCTTGGCCACGTACTCGGCCTCGATCAGCTTGGCGCGCTCGTCCTTCTCCTGGCCCTTGCGGCTGAAGATGCGAACGTCAACCACCGTTCCCTCGATACCCGGAGGACACGTGAGCGAAGCGTCGCGTACGTCGCCGGCCTTTTCGCCGAAGATCGCGCGCAGCAGCTTCTCTTCCGGAGTAAGCTGCGTCTCGCCCTTCGGTGTCACCTTGCCCACCAGGATGTCGCCGTGCCCGATCTGCGCGCCGATGCGGATCACTCCGCTTTCGTCCAGGTCCCGTAGCGCGTGCTCGCTCACATTGGGAATGTCGCGCGTGATCTCTTCGGGACCGAGCTTGGTGTCGCGCGCCTCGATCTCGAACTCCTCGATGTGCACGCTTGTGTAGTAGTCCTCGCGCACCAGTTGTTCGCTGATCAGGATTGCGTCCTCAAAGTTGTACCCGCGCCACGGCATGAAAGCCACCAGCACATTGCGGCCCAGCGCCAATTCACCGTGCTCGGTGCAAGGACCGTCGGCGATCACCTGTCCTTTCAGCACCCGGTCGCCCTCGTGGACCACCGGCTTCTGATTGATGCATGTGTTCTGGTTCGATCGCTTGAACTTGATGAGCTGGTAGATGTCAGAACCCACCTCGCGCGAAAGCTGCGTGGGATGGTGCTCGCCCTCCACGCGCACGATAATGCGCTCCGAGTCCACCGAGTCCACGAGGCCGTTGCGCTTGGCCAGAATCACCGCGCCGGAGTCGCGCGCCGTCACGCCTTCCATGCCCGTGCCCACCAGCGGCGCCTCGGCTGCCAGCAGCGGCACGCTCTGCCGTTGCATGTTCGCGCCCATCAGCGCGCGGTTGGCGTCGTCGTGCTCCAGGAACGGCACCAGCGATGCGGCCACCGAAACCAATTGCTTCGGGCTCACGTCGATGTAATCGACTTCGGCCCTGTTCACCAGCACAAAGTTTCCCTGCCGGCGCGCGTTCACCAGGTCCTCGGTGATCTCGCCCTTGTCGTTGAACTCAATGTTGGCCTGGGCAATGGTGTGCTTGTCTTCCTCCCATGCCGAAAGGTAAAAGCTGTACGGAATCGAATCGATGGTGCGCTTGCCGACCTTCTTCAATTGCGTGTTCAGGCGTTGCGCCTCGTCCTTCTCGATGTGGTCGCCCACGCGCAGGCCGCTTTCGCCGGCGTTCACGATCTCCACAAAGTCGAGAATCTTCGAGTCCTTCACCTTGCGGTAAGGCGACTCGATAAATCCGTACTCATTGATCCGCGCAAAGCAGCTCAGCGAGCTGATCAGCCCGATGTTCGGGCCTTCCGGCGTCTCGATGGGGCAGATGCGGCCGTAGTGCGTCGGATGCACGTCGCGCACCTCGAATCCGGCGCGCTCGCGGCTCAGTCCGCCCGGCCCCAGGGCCGAAAGCCGCCGCTTGTGCGTGATCTCCGACAGCGGATTGGTCTGGTCCATGAACTGCGAGAGTTGCGACGATCCGAAGAACTCGCGGATGGCCGCCATCACCGGCTTGGCGTTGATCAGGTCGTGCGGCATGGCCGTGTTCAGTTCCTGGTACACGCTCATCTTTTCCTTGATGGCGCGCTCCATGCGGACCAGGCCGATGCGGAACTGGTTCTCCATCAGTTCGCCCACGGCGCGCACACGGCGGTTGCCCAGGTGATCGATGTCGTCGACCATGCCGATGTTCTTGCGCAGCTTGAGCAGGTAGCGGATGGTCGCGTAGAAGTCCTCCGGGGTCAGGGTCCGGTGGTCGAGTTGCGTCGCATCCTGGTTCTCGTACAGCTTGATGTTGAACTTCAGCCGGCCCACGCGCGAGAAATCGTACTTGCGCGGATCAAAGAACATGCCCTCGAACAGCGCCGTTGCCGTGTCCAGCGTCGGCGGATCGCCCGGCCGCAGCTTGCGGTAGATCTCGATCAGCGCTTCTTCCGGCTTGTGCACCGAGTCGCGCTTCAGCGTATTCGAGATGATGTTGCCCACGTCGTCGCGGTCGGGGAAGAACACTTCGAAGCTCGTCGCTGCCGAGGCCAGCACTTTGTG
This sequence comes from Occallatibacter sp., assembly GCA_050010795.1. Lineage (GTDB taxonomy): Bacteria > Acidobacteriota > Terriglobia > Terriglobales > Acidobacteriaceae > Telmatobacter. The sequence goes on along the minus strand of JBEKKI010000019.1, from coordinate 24,849 downwards.
CAACCGGTCGGCCGTTAGCTCGACGTTGGCCTCCACCACCACTTCGCCGGTATTTCTGTCGACAACGTCTGCAGCGGTCAGCGCGCCATCCAGTTCGGCGGCTTCCACTTCAACCTTCTTGATGTTCGCCCCGCGCAGCGCCTTCAGAGCGTGAGCGGTGATCTTGCGTCCCGAGTGTGCGATCTCCTCGCTGCCGTGCCGGATCGCGTGCGCCGGCTTGGCGCCAACCAGGTGCGTCCCCTTCGCGGCATCCTGCTGCACCTCCCACATCAGCTTCCCGTCTTCAACTTGCATCCGGTCCACGGTGTAGAAGGTCTTCAGAATCTCCTCGTCCGAACGCAGGCCCAGCGCGCGCAGAAAGATCGTTCCCAGGAACTTGCGCTTACGGTCGATGCGAACGTAGAGCGTGTTCTTCTGGTCGTACTCAAACTCCACCCACGATCCGCGGTAGGGGATGATCTTGCCCAGGAAGTAGGTCCGGTTGTTGGCCGTCTCAAAAAACACGCCCGGCGAACGGTGCAGCTGCGACACAATCACGCGCTCCGTGCCGTTCACGATGAACGTCCCGTTCGGGGTCATCAGCGGAATGTCGCCGAAGAAGACTTCCTGCTCCTTGATGTCGCGGATGCTTTTGTTGCCCGTCTCCGGATCCTTGTCGTAAATGGTCAGCCGCACCGTCACCTTCAACGGCGCCGAGAACGTCATGCCGCGCTCCTCGCATTCCTGCTGGTCGTACTTCAATTGCAGGCTCACCGGGTCGCCGCACTTGTTGCAGAAGTCAGGCGTGTTCTTGTTGTAGGTGCCGCACTTCTGGCACAGCACGTCGCCGGGCAGGAATGGATCCGTGATCACCATCGCGCCGCAATGCACGCAGGCCGTGCGCAGGTGGTGCAGCCCTTTCAGGTGGCCGCACTTGCACTCCCAGTTGCCGATCGCGTAGTCCACAAAATCCAGCTGCGAAATGCCGCGGAAGTCGGTGATCGGAAAAACCGACACAAACACCGACTGCAGCCCCGAGTCGTCGCGCTCGTTGGGCAGCTTGTCCATCTGCAGGAACCGCTCGTAGCTGCGGCGCTGCACTTCAATCAGGTTGGGAATCTGGGTGGCGGTTGGAATCTTTGAAAAATCGAGCCGGCTGCGAATCGCGCGCTTCTCGTTGGGCATGATCACTCCTGAGCCTCGTCACTTCGGCGCCTGGCATCGTTTCCGCGTGGCGCCGGGCCGGCGCCCGAGTCTCGATGGCGCCGGCGTGGTTCCGGAAGAATTCGAAAAATACCTGGGAGCGAGCACTGATTGCCCGCTCTTTATACTGGCGGCAGCGAGGGAATTTGATTCCCCGTGCCGGAAAGAACCCGGATCAGGCGGGTTCCGTGAGAGCTCGGTCAAAACGCGTGGTGGATGTTGCGTGCTTCGGGCAGGTGCGCTAGACTGCGCACAATTGGAAGTCGCGAGCACAACGGCTGGACCCGGAAATGCGGGCAAAACCGTACGGGGAAGTTGTGCGCGTTGGGCTGCTCGGGCCTTAAAGTTTCCCTTCGCAGCGCACTTGGAAGACACGAAAAGCTCGTAAGGGCACGATCCCTCACGAGCGCGGCTTTACGCCAGTGCTCCCATCCGAATTTTCTTCCATTGCCCTCGCCGATCGCAAAATCCGCATCCGCCGCGACTGACCCGCTGCCGACCCACATCAACAGCCATCCCCGCCTGACCCTGGGACAACTGTTGACCCGAAAGAACTTAATTGATCACGCCCACCCTCCGGCAACCGAACGTTGCCTTGATAAGCAGACGCTTGCGTGACCACCACGCTCCGCATTTCACGCCGGGCTCGCCGCTTCGCCCTTAACAAAAAGCCTGGCGAACCCGCCGAGACGCGCAATCTACATCTTAGCGCGTCCCGCCGGCGCATGCAAGTCTCGTGCCGTTTACTTGACCTCGATGGTCGCGACGCCCTCAAACTTCTTCTTGATGGCCTCGGCCTCATCCTTGGTCGCGTTTTCCTTGATCGGCTTGGGAGCTCCGTCCACCAGGTCCTTGGCTTCCTTCAAACCCAGCGACGTGACCTCGCGTACCGCCTTGATGGTATTGATCTTATTGGCGCCTGCGTCCTTCAGGATGACCTGAAATTCGGTCTTCTCCTCGACCGCCGGAGCAGCTCCGCCCGCCGCCGCGCCGCCGGCAACCACCACCGGTGCCGCAGCAGCCGCCGAAACGCCAAGCCTCTCTTCCAGCTTCTTCACCAGAGCTGCCGCTTCCAGCAGGCTCAGGCTTACGATTTGTTCTTCCAACTGCGCGATATCCGCCATGTTCCTCTCCAATCAGAACCGTTTGAATTCGTCTTTCCCCGGCCGTTCCGGCAAACTTGAAAAGTTTCCGATGCGCCAGACCTGCGCCCCTTCAACTTGCCCTCAGCCAAAACCCATAGAACTTTGGGTGCCCCATCCTTTCAGCGTTTTTCTGCGGAAAGGGTGGGAGACCAAAACCTAGGCCGCAGCTCCAGCCTCGAACTTCTCTTTCTCCACTCCCTGGCCAATCACCACCGCCAGGTCGCGCCCAGCAGCATTCAGAACTGTCACCAGGCGCTGCGCCGGCGCATTGATCAACCAAAGCAGCTTCGCAAAGATCTCTTCCTTACCCGGCATCGTCGCCAAGGCCTTCACATCGTCCACGGTCAGCAGCTTGCCGTCCACAATACCCAGCTTGAACTGGAACTCTGCCGCGTTTTCGCCCGCCCACTTGGCGAAGACTTTGGCCAGAGCCACCGGATCGCCCGCGGTGAACGCCACCGAGTTCACGCCTTTCAAACCCTTGAGCGCCGCCTCAACCTGCGTGCCCGTGCCCGATACCGCGGCCAATTTGTTCTTAACCACGCGATATTTTCCGCCGGCTTCGCGAATTACCTTGCGCAGCTCGTAGTCCTTCGCAACGCTCAGCTTGCTGAACGTCCCCACAATCGCGGTGGTCGACGAAGCCAGCTCTGCGGCCAGCCCCTTTACCTTCTCCGCCTTTTTCGCTTTCGAAATCGCCATGTTGTGCTCCGCTCTAAACTGATCCCTGACCACTGAAACCTGACCGCTATCTCTTCACCGCCGCGTCCGCAACCTGCGAGTCCAGCGGCACTCCGGGGCCCATCGTCGAGCTCAGCGTGACGCTCTTGATGTATTTGCCCTTTGCCGCCGCGGGCTTGGCGCGCACGATCGACGTAATCACCGTGGTCGCGTTGTCGATAAGCTTCTGCGGCTCAAAACTCAGCTTGCCCACCGGCACATGCACCAGGCTTGTCTTGTCGGCACGGAATTCCACCTTGCCGGCCTTGATCTCCTTGACTGCCGCGCCCACATCCATGGTCACGGTCCCGGTTTTGGGATTCGGCATCAGACCCTTCGGTCCCAGCACCTTGCCCAGCCGGCCCACAACCTTCATCATGTCCGGAGTCGCGATCAGCGCGTCGAAGGCGGTCCAGTTTTCCTTCTGGATCTTTTCCACCATCTCCTCGCCGCCCACAAAGTCGGCGCCGGCCGCAGTGGCTTCCTTCTGCCGGTCGCCGGTGGCGATCACGGCCACGGTCTTGGTCTTGCCCAATCCGTGCGGAAGAACCACCGTTCCGCGGACCATCTGGTCGGCGTGGCGCGTATCCACACCCAGACGCATCGTCAGGTCGACGGTCTCGTCGAACTTTGCGTACTTCACTTGCTTCAGGAGACTGACTGCTTCAGGCAGCGGATACGCCGGCTTGTTCACAGCGGCGCGCGCCTTCGCAATATTCTTTCCAGCGGACATGCTTCCCTCGTCTCCCACCGCCTTTGCCAGCCCGCCGTAGCGGAATCCTTCGACCTCGCAGGCACTCGTCCAAAACGTTGCCCGTCCGGCCAGGACCAAAAGCCGTGGTGCTAATGACAGCGCAGGGACTTCCCTGCGCATATCCATTTATGTTAGCGAATTCGCCTTGGAATTGCAAACAAGTTTGTTTTGCCCTCACCTCGGCCGAGTTGCTATAGTGTCGTCTCGAAACCAATGGAACGATTACGGTATTCGCAGGCTGTCGTCGTAGCGGCGCTTTTGACGATTGCGGGTTGCCACAGTCACCCGAACGTGGAAACGCGGCCCGCCCCTGGCGCGAATGCAACCAAGGAATCCAAGGCGGGAGGCGCGGATGGTTCACCCACGAAGTCAAATGCCGACGCAAAACCCTTAATGTTTGGATTCGAGGTGACAAACATCTCCCCGGAATTGTGCTGCTCTGACACGCCTGGCCCGCCCAAGCCGACCGGGGACACCACTGTCGAGGGACTGACACCGGACAATGTGCGGTTCTTGCTGAGCTGTCTTCCTGTCTCGTACGCCGACTACAACAAATCACCTGGAAAGATCAGCAAGGCGGTACGCGATAAGTGGTACGACGGACATACGGCCTCGATTAAGAGCGGACAGTATGAAGACCAGATGACGATCTACAATTTTGATGGCCCGCCACCGGATTATTGGAAAGAGTTCGCTGAATGTAGTGTCCTAGCTCGGATCGACAGAGCGCAAAATGAGTTTCCCGTCCGAGTCTCTTCCTCCCGCGCTGGCGATTGGAAGGGTGACTCCGGCTTTGAGGTCACCGCCAACAGCAACTCTGAAGCCCTGACGCTGAGGTGCCTTCAGAAAGTCCAGTCTCCCTGCGTGAGCGTCGCGCCCGATACGTACCGGGGAATCAGGGACGGCTCCGAGCTGCGATTGTACGGTCCAAATTTAAAGGTCGTTGCTACTTTTCAGATCGTGGGTGAGACCTCCCTGCGGTAACTATTGGAGTAGCCTTCCAGGGTGCCCCGGGGTCTCGCTTCTGAGACCCAGGAAACCACAAACCTAGACCAGCCACTCCCACCCGCGCCGTAGGCGCAACGGTTGTTAGCCCCGCGCCTCGGCGTGGGGAAAGCCGGCCCATATTAAAATTGGAGTCCCATAGGGACGGCGCGACATGGCTCACACGTACGCAAGCAATTTCATTCACTGCATTTTCAGCACAAAGGGCCGCAGACGATTCGGACCTCCCGTCTCATCGCGAATGGCGTTTTGATCGCGCCGACACCTTCAGCATCTGCGCAAACGGCAGCTCGCTCACATTCCGATAGACAGTCGGCCGCAGCCCGACGGGAGCAGCGCCCACGCCTTCCGGCTTCGCGATCGTCTTGCCGTTCTTCAGGCTGAAGAATTCTTGCGAGTTCGAATAGAAACCGCTGCCGAGCAATGATCCTTCAGCCCGGAGCCCCCATCCCAATTCAGTGCGAACCTCGAAGCCCACGCCTTCTAATTCTCCGTTGCTGTTGAAGCAGTATCGCGTATAGCTCCAGAATTCCTGGCCCGGTTCCACAATCGTGACTGACCTGTTCTTGCTCCGGTCCTGCCAGAATTGGGCCGACATGCCGTTGTTCAGCTCGAGATCGGGAACGCCTTCGAGGTTTTTGTATTCGCGCCACGTGCTTTGATTGCTTATCTTCGCAAATGTCCGCGCCGACGATGGCGTATTTGTCTTTACCTTGCACGAGGACGCAGCCCGTGCAACCGGCGGCAAACCGATCGCAATTGTCATCGTTATGGAGAGTACCAAGGCAACACGAATTGCAGTCATGAGCCGTATTATGCTCATCCGGTCTCAAGCTGATAAATACAACACGCGTTGCAGCGCCCCTCCCACCGGGGATTTTGCGACTGGCCTCTTGGTCACCATTCCCCCGCCCTTCTAGTAATGGGACGCGCTGAGCTTGACTCGTATCTTCATTGTTTCCATCAATCGAACTGAAAGCTTCCTCCTGCACGCCCCGCCGCCCGATCGCCGGCCAAATGCTAGAATCGTCCGTATCGCAGAGGAGCCGGCAGGGCAATCTGACGGGAGGCCGCGACCGAATCGACCTCCGCATCCATCTCCCTCCATCTTCCCGGCCCTCGGCTGGAGGCTTCCAGATTTGTCCGTCGAATTCCCAGTTCGCAAGGCCGTCCTGCTTTGGGTACTCCTCTTCCTCATCTGTTTGGGCCTCGGCTACCCCATCCTGAATCGCTATGACCCGGGCAAAATCCCCGGCCTATCCGACGCGGCCGGCTACTGCGACGCAGTGAAAAGCCCGCTGAGCGTCTTCTCCCACCGTCCCCTGGTTCCCGCCCTGGCAAAGCCGTTCTATTGGATGGCTGAGGGGCGCATCTCCACCTGGAATCCCGCGCTTTTCGGAATGCTGATGGCCACATCCATCCTCACCGCAGCGACCGCGGTGATCATCATCGCCATTGGGCTACGCTGCGGCCTCTCCTACGTCACTTCCCTCGTTGGGGCGATGCTCTTCCTTGTCAACTTCGCCGTACCCAACTGGAATCTCGCTGCCTATATTGATTCCGGCGAGGCGCTTTTCCTGGCTCTCGTCACATGGTCGCTTCTCTCCGCGCGCTGGTATTTTCTGCCGGTTTGGGCCATCCCGGGCACTCTCTCCAAGGAGACCTTTGCACCCTTCGCTTTAGTATTCGCTATTGTCTGGTGGCTCGCTGACCGCCCTTTGCGCCTCGGCAGGCTGCTTTGGATCTTCGCGCTGGGATTTCTCGCGTGCGTGGGGGTCCTCATGTCGTTCTCGCCTTCAGGAGGCTTCTTCTCCGGCGCTCTGCATTACTCCGCCTCCATGGCCGAGTACCAAAACGTTGGTTTCTTCCACGCGCTTCTCCGCTGCCTTGGCGCGCACGAGTTCTGGTACACCTTTATCTGGCTGCTGCCGCTCGGTCTCCTGCGCCTCAACCGCTTCGATCGCCGCTGGATTTGGGCTACTTCGGCCGCACTCCTTCTCGCCCTGTTCTTGGGCGCTTACAACGACGCCCTTGGCAACACGACTCGCGCTCTTTTCAACGTCTCCGGGCCTTTGCTGAGCCTTTCCGTCGCTGTCCTGCTAACAGGTTCCAAGCCCCGGCCGGCCTGACCCGGTCACCGGACTTGAACGACACTCTGCTTTCTTCAGATCGCATGGTGCGCGACGTCCGCCGAGCAGAGCCGGATTTGCGGATTTCATAAACAATCGCTTCGATCCTGACTGCTTTCCACTGCACCAGACCATCCCGCCTTAACGGTAAACTAGATCCAGGAACCTTCCCGCCGGACTAGAGACTTGCACTCCCTCCTCGCCCATCTCAATCCCGAGCAACGCGCCGCCGTCGAAGCCCCTGAAGGCCCGCTGCTCATCCTTGCCGGCGCCGGATCGGGCAAGACCCGTGTCATCACGCACCGCATCGCCTGGCTCATCCAGCAGAAGAACATCGCGCCCGACTCCATCCTCGCCGTCACCTTCACCAACAAAGCCGCCGGCGAAATGGCCGAGCGCGTCGACGCGCTCCTCGGCCACTCCTCGCTCGCCAAGCCACTCATCTCGACCTTCCACTCTTTCTGCGTGCGTATTCTTCGCCGCGACATCGAGGCGCTTAAAGTCGGCGGCAAGGGCCTCACACGCGCTTTCACCATCTTCGACGAGAACGACCAGCAAGGCATCGTCAAGCAGATCATGAAGCGCATGGGCCTCGACACCAAGCAGCTCACGCCGCGCACCGTGCAAAGCCGCATCTCCTGGGCCAAAAATCACATGGTCGACCCGCAGGAATATTTCCTCGGTTCGAAAGACCCAACCAGCGAGCGGGTCGCACACATCTTCAACGCCTACGAGGACGAGCTTCGCAAGAACAATGCCCTGGACTTCGACGACCTGCTTCTCGAGGCCGTTCGCCTGCTTAAAGCTTCAGGCGAAGTCCGCGAGCGCTACCAGCGCCGCTATCAATATGTATTGGTCGACGAGTACCAGGACACCAACCGCCCGCAGTACGAGCTGATGAAGCTGTTGGCCGGCGAGCACCGGAACATCTGCGTCGTCGGCGACGAGGACCAGAGCATCTACTCCTGGCGCGGCGCCGACATTCGCAACATCCTCGAGTTTGAGCAGGACTTTCCCAACGCGCGCATCGTTCGCCTGGAGCAGAACTACCGCTCCACGCAGATCATTCTCGAAGCCGCCGGGGCCGTCGTCGCCAATAACATTCGCCGCAAAGGCAAAAAGCTCTGGACCGAACGCCAGGGCGGCTCGCCGATCGGCTACTACGAAGCGCCCGACGGCGAAAACGAAGCGCTCTTCATCGCCGACAAGATTCAGGCATTCTTCCGAGCTCAGAACTCCTCCGAAACAGAAAAGCCCGAGCAGGGCCACTGCGCGGTGCTTTACCGCACCAACTCGCAATCGCGTCTCGTTGAAGAAGCGCTCCGCCGGTACAACATCAGCTACACGATGGTCGGCGGCTTCAGCTTTTACGAGCGCGCCGAAATCAAGGACCTGCTCGCTTACCTCCGCCTGGTCAAGAATCCGCACGACTCCATGGCCCTGCAGAGGATCGTCAACACACCGGCTCGCGGCATTGGCAAAACCACGCTCGAAACCGTTGAGCGGCTGGCTCTTGAAACCGGCCAGTCCACCTGGGACGCAAGTGCCGCAGCCATCACCAACCGCCTCATCCCCGCGCGCGCGCTCATGGCGCTCGATTCTTTTCGCCGGCTCATCCTCGACGCGCAGGCCATGATGGATCCTGACTTCGCAGGCAAGCTCGCCGCCGACGTGGCCGAATCGCGCGCGACCGAAGGGGACACGGGTTTTGGCTTTGGCGCAGCGGCAGACGGCGCAAAGGCCCCCGAGTTGGAAAGCGCTGATTCCCACTTCGGCGGCAACGAAAATCAAATGCCGCTGCTCGATGCCTCGCACTTTTCGCAGTCCACCGAATCGTCCAGACGACCGTCGCCGGAGATACCGAAGCAGGTCCCAGCCCCGAGAAAGATGGTTGAGATTTCCTTTGACGGTAAAACACGCCAAATTAGTGAAGAAGCCTATCGCAAACTAGAAGATCGGCTGGAAGCTCTGGAGGAAAGGGCCGCTCGCATAAGCGCGAATGGGCCGAGGACTGATTTCATAAGCAGAGAACCATTGAAGATCGCTATCTCGTTTGATCCTTTGAAAATCGGTGGTTGGGAAGAGATCGGAGTCATTCACAACGTCAAGGGAGAGCACAAGGTCGAGCAATTCGGCGAAGACGCAATTCCCGAGAAGTATCGGCAGGATCCAGAAAACTGCGAACATTGCAATACGCGAAGAATACGAAATAACACATACATCCTTAAGCACGAGAACGGAGCCTTCAAACAGGTTGGGAGCAAATGCATACACGAGTTCCTTGGCGACAAGCCGGAGGCCTGGAAATTCGATAGGCCAGAGGTATGGCGGTTTAGATCGGAGGCAATCGAAGAGCTTACACGCTATGTTGACGATCTGGCCAAACGCGATTTAGAGGCACCACCTGTTGTTGTTCGACCTGCTTGGACCGACTTGATTGGAAGTACTGCACACCCGACCTCCGCACCAGAGATCGATGTTCCTCCTTTCCGCTCCCCCGGCGACTCCGCCACGCTCCCCGAGCTCATCCGTTTCCTCATCGACCGCACCGGCTATATAAAGGCGCTCGAAACCGAGGGTACGCCCGAGGCCTTCAGCCGCATCGAGAACCTGAAGGAACTCGCCAATGCCGCGCACGACGCCGAGGAGCGTGGCGAGACTCTCGCTGACTTCCTCGACCACGCCGCGCTCGCGTCCGACACCGATCAGTTCGATCCCAACGCCCGCGTCACCCTGATGACCCTCCACGCCGCCAAGGGCCTCGAGTTCCCGCTGGTCTTTCTCGCGGGCCTTGAAGAGGGCCTCTTCCCGCATTCGCGCACACTCAACAGTCCCGAAGAACTCGAGGAGGAGCGCCGCCTTTGCTACGTCGGCATGACGCGCGCCATGAACACGCTCATCCTCACGCGCGCCCACTACCGCCGCCGCTACGGCGCCGACATGCCCGAAGCAAGCGTCCCTTCGCGCTTCCTTGAAGAAGTCCCTTCACAGTTGGTAGAGAACCTCGGCAGCCGAGACCCCGCCTGGTCTACCCCTGCGTACTCACCCTCATATGGCGCAGGCCGCCGGCACCAACGTTCCGCCAGCTCCGGCGCTGCCCACTTCAACTACGAAGATGAGAGCCAGGAGATTCCCCACGCCGCCGCGTCGAGCCTCTCGCCCAGCCGCAGACTTACTCCAAAGGATCAAAGTGCGGGAGCACCGCCGCCGGAGCACAGCATCGACAACATCGCACGCTTCTTTGGTGGAAAGCCGGGCTCTGCCCGTCCCGGCGCCTTCGCGCGCCCCGCGATGCATATTCCCACTCCCCACGGCGCTTCAGGCCTGAGGAAAGGCCAGCGCGTCCTTCACGCGAAATACGGCGAAGGCACTGTGCTGATGCGCGAGGGCGATGGCGAAGACGCCAAGCTCACCGTGCTCTTCGCGCGCCACGGCATGAAGAAGCTGATGGAAAAGTTTGCCAATCTGCGAAGGATATGATGGCCGCGGCGAAGTGCGGATCGAATGGAGCGCGCTGCGGCTACAGCGGTTCCAGAATTGCAGTACCCAGGAACCGCCGCGGCTCAGTGGCATTTTCCTTGAGAAAATGCCACCTTTCTCGGCCCTCTGCCGAGCACATGAATTCTGGAACCGTTCTAACCCAGCGCCTGCGCCAGGTTCAGCTCAGCTATATCGAACAGGACATCCAGCGTCTCGGTCGTTTCCAGGCTTTCCAGCGTGGCATCGAAAAACGTCTTGCGAATGCCCCGCGCCAGTTTGTCGTACTTCGATTTGTCCTTCGCGAATCCCGCAGTGAAGTACAGCTTGAATTCTTCGATCTCTCGCTGATACGCGATCGGTTTCGTGACATGGTAACAAAGAAAGGCTGCGACAAACTGCAGGGCATCCTGGGCTTCCGGCGTCATCAGCTCGCGCTCCAAATCCCTTTTGCCGAAAAACCCGGCCTTGATCACGATATGAGTGTTTGACCGGCGCATCCGTACCTGCAACAGGGCCTGCACCAGGAAATCCTCGTCGGCCTCGTCGAATCTAGGGTCGGGACGAATGCTGTTTCCCCACAAATAATCCCGAAAAATGACATTGGCTTCGCTCTTTCTTCCGTGCGCTCATTCTACGTTCGGCGGCAATTTGCTGCCTGCTCTGCCGCGCTGGCCTGGCGATATGACTTGTGGGGAACCTTCAAGCGTAATTTTCCCAACCGTTCGCGGCTCAGTCAACGGGATTCCGCTTCGAGCACCGACCCGGCGACCCAACCGAAGAACGCCCGTGCAAGTCATCCGTGGCCGGGTCGCGCGCGGCTCCAGTAGACTGAAAGCGCCATGCAATCTGCACGGACCTGGTGCGCTCGCCGACGGTTCTTCTTGCCTGCCGCTGTTTCCGTTGCCGCCCTCCCGGCATCGCTGATCCTCGCCGGCTGCGGCATGCCCGGCGCGCCACAGCCCCCTTCGCTGAACCTGCCTGCTCCCGTCAACAATCTTTCTGCAGTCCGCAACGGAGGTCAGGTAGTTCTCGCCTGGACCATGCCCGTCAAAACCACTGACAAGGTCCAGCTCAAGGGAAAGATCGCTGTCCGCATCTGCCGCAATGGGCCGAGCGCCTCTGGCTGCACTGTTGCTGCATCGCTGCAACTCGCACCGGGCGCCGATGCCGCCTTCAACGACACGTTGCCGCCGACGCTTTCGGCTGGTTCGCCGCGCGTGCTTACCTACTTCGTCGAGCTCGATAACCGCAAGGGCCGCTCCGCCGGTCTCTCAAACGGCGCTCAGGTGCTGGCGGGCGAGGCGCCCCCTGCGGTAGAGAACCTGACCGCCGAAATGAGCAGGGGCGGAGTGCTGTTGCGCTGGGCTCTCGCTCCGCCGGAATCGTCGCCCGTTGCCGTTCGTCTCTTTCGCAAGCTCCTCACGCCGCCCGTCAAGAAATCGGATCAAGGCCCGTTGGCACAGCCCGCCGAGCCCCTTGAGCAAACCCTTCTCGTTGAAGCCGCCGGCTCCGATCGCGCTCTCGACACCAACATCCGCTTCGGCCAGACCTACGAGTATCGTGCCCAGCGCGTCGCCCGCGTCGCAGTAGACGGCGCAACACTCGAGCTGGCTGGTCCGCCCTCGCTCCCACTTCGCATCGACGCCATCAATGTGTTTCCTCCCGCCGCGCCCACGGGTCTGGTCGCGGTGGCCAGCGCGGCCGCCAACGGCTCCGGCCCGTCGATCGATCTCAGTTGGCTGCCCAACACCGAGGTCGATCTTGCCGGCTACGTCGTCTACCGCCGCGAATCTCCGCCTGAGGGCCAGGCTTCCGCGCCATGGCGCCGCGTTTCTCCCCAGGAACCGGTCGTGGGTCCGGCCTTACACGACACAGATGTTCAGCCCGGCCGCACCTACGCCTACGCCGTCAGCGCCATCGATCATGAAGGCCACGAGAGCGCGCGCTCCGCCGAAGCGTCCGATACCGTGCCCGGCTCGTAACACGCATCTAGGGCCTGTTAACACTTATGGGTTGGCGGCGACGGGAGCCGATTTTTCTGGGTTCAAGGAGCGAGGAGTGACGCATACCGGGTGTCTGCTAGCGACGAGAGACAACGAAACCGGGAAAATCGGCCCCGTCCCTGTGGGTTGCGGCGAAAATCCGGCCATATTTCGTTCTCGCCCTCGACAGTGGGGCCGCCACAGCCTTCGGGCTCGTCCTCGTCTAGCCAGATTTTCGCCCGCAACGCCGTTCACCCCATAAGTGTTAACAGGCCCTACGTAAAGGAGTCTCGCCTCATGAAGTACTGCCGCTTTCTGCTCAACGGCCAAACCCAATACGGCGCCGTGGAAGACCGCAACGGCGAGCCGTGGATCACCGGTCCAGCCGCCGCGCCGGAAGAAGATCTCGCTTTCCGGTTGCAGTGCTTCGGCGCCGCGTCCTCCTTTGCGCCCATGCCGCTCAGTGCCGCCAATCTTCTTCCGCCCGTCACGCCGTCCAAGATTGTCTGCGTCGGCCGCAATTATCGCGCGCATGTTCGCGAGCTGGGCCACGAGATGCCCACTAAGCCGCTCATCTTCTTCAAGCCTCCTTCGTCGCTGCTGAACCCCGGAGGCGTCATCCGGCTTCCCGGCATCTCTCAGCGTGTCGACTTTGAGGGCGAGCTTGCCGTGGTCATCGGCCGCCGCGCGCACAATCTCAAGCCCGATGCTGGTTGGCGCGGCGTCGTCCGAGGTTTCACGCTTGCCAATGACGTCACCGCCCGCGACCTGCAAAACAAAGACGACCAGTGGACGCGCGCCAAGGGTTTCGACACGTTCTGCCCCATCGGCCCGATCGTCAGCGATGAGCTCGACCTCGACGCCGGCCTCACCCTCGAGACGCGTCTCAACGGCGACGTCCGCCAGCACTCCTCCACGCTCGACTTCATCTTTCCGCTGGCCGAGCTTCTCGCATTCATTACCTCTGCTTTCACGCTCGAGCCCGGCGACTTGTTGCTCACCGGAACTCCCTCCGGCGTCGCGCCGCTTGCTCCCGGCGACCGCATCGAAGTTTCCGTCCCCGGCCTCGGCGTGCTCGCAAATACTGTGGATGCTTCCACTCCGTAGTCCAGGCCTCTTCGCGGTGCAACCGCCCGCCACGCAGCGCATCCTAAGGAAGGGGTACACTGGTGCCGTAGGACGCCCCCGCAATCCCCGCGTTCCCCGCAGGAGGAATCATGCCAAATCTTCTGGAACAGTTGCGCAAGATCACCGTCGTGGTGGCCGACACCGGCGACTTGGAAGCCATGGAGAAGTTTCATCCCCAGGACGCGACCACCAACCCTTCGCTGATCACCACCGTCGCGCAGTTGCCGCAATATCAGCCCATTGTGGATGGCGTGATCATGGATGCGCGCAACGAGCTCGGTGAAGGCGCCACCGATCAGGCCGTCGCCAACCTCGCCTTCCAGCGCCTGGCTATCGCTTTCGGCAGAAAGATTCTCGCCATCATTCCCGGCCGCGTCTCCACCGAAGTGGACGCGCGCCTCTCTTACGACACTGAGGCCACCATCGCGCAGGCGCGCACCATTATCGCGCAATACGACGCCGCGGGCATCGGCCGCGATCGCGTGCTCGTCAAGATCGCCTCCACGTGGGAGGGCTTTCGCGCCGCCGAAGTTCTCGAGAAGGAAAACATCCACTGTAATATGACGCTGCTCTTCGGCCTGCATCAGGCGATCGCCGGCGCCGACGCCGGAGTCACGCTCATCTCACCCTTTGTCGGCCGCATCCTCGATTGGTACAAAAAAGACACCGGCAAGGATTATCAGGGCGCCGACGATCCCGGCGTGCAGTCCGTCACGCGCATCTACAACTACTTCAAGAAATTCGGCTACAAGACTGTGGTGATGGGAGCCAGCTTCCGCAACATGGGCGAAATCCGCGAGCTGGCCGGCTGCGACCTGCTCACCATCTCGCCGCAGTTCCTGGCCGAGCTTGAATCTACCCAGGGCGATCTTCCGCGCAAGCTCGATCCCGAGAAGGCCAAGGGCATGCCAATCGAAAGAATCGTCGTCGACAAGGCCACCTTCGACCGCATGCACGCCGCCGACCACATGGCCAGCGACAAGCTCAAAGAAGGAATCGAGGGCTTCTCCGCCGCACTGGTCAAGCTTGAAAGCCTTCTCGCCAAGCGCCTCGCCGAGTTGGAACAGCGGGCACCCGCGGAGCGCGGTGTGCCGGGTGTACTCAAGCGACGAGCGACAAAGAAATGGGGGAAATTGGCCCCAGCCCTCCGGGTTGCGGCGCAAATCGCGCCATACTTCGTTGTCGTCCTAGGTAGTGGGGGCCGCCACAACCGTCGTCCTCCGCCTCGTCTGGCGCGATTTTCGCTCGCAACGCCCGCGCGCGCCAAAGTTAATAACAGGCTCTAGCCGCATCGTTGCATCGCGAATCACAAAAGGGCAACCCGACGCGGCTGCCACTTTTGTGTGAGCGCCCTTTGCAATCAAGCTTCTACACTGCCAACAAAGTCGTCCTGCCCTCTTGCCAAACGCAACCATTTCGGTAATCTCAGTGTTACAGCTATGTAAATCGGGTCGCGGCCGGCACCTTCCCCGCGCAGCACGAATTGGAACAGCCGGGGCCCGCATACAAACCCGGCTCCGCGCGCACAGCCGCAGTGGAATCGAATGCAGAAGTGGTTTCTTTGGTTCCGCATTCAGGAGGTGTGTATGCAATCGCAGCCTCATCCGCTCGAACCATTTTTCCAGCAGGCCGTACGCAACAGCTACGAGGGCAAGCTGGGCCTGCACGATCCCGACTTGACCGTTTATATTGCTCGCCTGCTCTGCGAGTTCTCTGAAGCCGACAAGCTTTACAGTATTCGCGACGAGGCCGGCCGCCCCATCGAGGAGCTCGAGGAAATGGAGCGCGCCGCCGATCCCGTCCTCGGCACCGCCGTTTCTTTCGATGCCGAGCGTACAGTGCGCAAGCACATCGGCGACTTTTCGCTCTTTCTCGCCGGAATGTACCCTGAGGTCACCGGTTCCAGCCGCCGCCTCCGCCGCCACTATCCCAGCCTCAAAGACCTCATTCGTGCCGGCAAGGAGAGCTACTTTATCGTCAGCCAGTTCAACCTTTTTGAGTACGAGCAGGAAGCGCTGCTCTTCGCGCGGCTCTCCGACGGCTTCGAGCGCTGCGTCCTGGGCCTCTCGCTGGTGCGCGAGGAACTCGGCCCTCGCAAGCCACTCCCGTTGCCGCCGCTGGTCAACTAAGCCGGCCTTTCGGGCACATTCGCCGTGCGCGATGCGCTTGATCTCCCTCCACGCCGCGATGGATACTTGAATCGCCACTGGAGGTCAAACCGTGAGCGAATCTGTTTCTCTCCGCGCATCCGACGGCCACCAGCTCAGCGCCTACGTCGCCCGGCCTGCGGGCCAGCCGATCGCCGGCCTGGTCGTCATCCAGGAAATCTTCGGCGTGAATGCTCACATTCGTTCCGTGGCCGATGGCTGGGCGAGGGATGGCTTCCTTGTCGTCGCGCCCGCCATCTTCGACCGTATCCGCCCCGGCATCGAACTCGGCTACGAAGGAGCCGATATGCAAACCGCGATGAGTCTCGTACCCAAACTCGATGCGGAGAAGTCTCTCCTTGATGTCGCTGCTGCACTGGAATTCGCCGCGGGCGCGGCAAACAAAAAAGTCGGCGTCGTCGGCTATTGCTTTGGCGGCACCATCGCCTGGCTCTCCGCCGTGCGCCTCCATCCCGCCGCGGCAGTCGGCTACTACGGCGGCCGCATCGGCAATTACGCCGCCGAAAAACCCGGCTGCCCCGTCATGCTCCATTTCGGCCGCCAGGACACGCACATTCCCGCCGCCGACGTGGAAAGAATCCACGCCGCGCATCCTGAAGTCGAGATACTCTGGTACGACGCCGGCCACGCCTTCAATTGCGATGTCCGCGCGAGCTATAACGCCGCCGCGGCACTTGAAGCGCGTCAGCGCTCGCTTGAATTCTTCAAGAAGCACCTGGCCTGAACCTCACTGGATGCCGCTGACAACTCGTCCGGCACGGCTTCGGCCAGCGCAACACCGAGGACTCTATTCCCTATTCCCTGGTCCCTAGTCCCCGCCTCTTCACTCCGACCACACAGCCAGCATGTTCCCTACTCCGTCGACAAAGTGGAATCGCCGCCCGCCGGGGAATTCGAACGTTGGCACAACGATGCTGCCGCCCGCGGCAACAATCGCCGCCTCCGTTGCTTTCAAATCCGCCGAGTAGAGCACCACCAGAGGAGCTGCGTCGCCCCAGCTTTCTTCCGGCTTTGATTTGCGAAAGCCGCCATCGATGCCGGCGCTCGCGGCGTCGAAGCTGATGTAATCCGGCCCCCAATCCTGGAAGCTCCAGCCGAAGGCGCTCGCGTAGAACTGCTTCGCTCGCGACATGTCGCTGGCAGAGAACTCAATGTAATTGATCTTGTGATGATTTCCTGCTTGGCTCATGACTCATCTCCTGTCGGTTAGGCTGCGTGGAGTTGAGGGAAAGCTGCGCAATTTGGAGGCGCACGCACACCTTCCCGATGTGCTCATGAACGCCTCCATCCGCAATCTCTCAAGAGCTGGAGAAAGCAGGTAGAGCCCGCTGGTTAGGCTTGCAACGCAGGCTGCCGAGGTACACATCGAAATTAGCAGAATGCGCCGCTGGCAACGCAAGAGATTTCTTTGTTAGCGGCGCCCCTCCCGATCCAACTCGATCGCCACTCCTCCCATAATCTCCCGAGGCGGCATGTTAATTCCGCTGATCTCCTGGTAACCCGTGTTGCTCAGATTCGTGAACCGCAGATAGGGCCGAACCTTCCAGGCGTCGCGCGTCAGCGTCGCGTTCCACCCCGGGTACACCGTCTGCTGATAGCGCTGCGCAAGCTGGACAGTGTTGGTCAAAACAATGTCATGCCCTATCGCCCAACGCCAGGACGCGTGAATGTTTTCGACCGGGTAGTTGAACACGTACTCCGACTCAAGCCCGTGCAACGCGGTCTGCACCCCGTGCAACGCGGTCCATTCCAAACGCACCGTCTGCGATTTCTTAGGAATCCATGTGAAACTTGCCTCAACTCCGGCAAAGTGCAGCCCATTCAGATTGTCGGCGCACCAGAGATTCGCGGGGCACCCTGGAGGAAGATTTGGATTCGGCACGGTTGCGCTCTTCACGTAGTCAATCGTGTCGTGCTGCTGCGAGTAAAACCCCGTCGCCGAAAACGTGAGCTTCGTCGAAGGCGCCCAGTCCGCGCCTCCATCCCCGCTCCAAGCCGACTCCGCCTTCAAGGTCGCATTGCCCTGCGTCGTTGGATCGGAGTAATAGAGATCGGTGTACGTCGGAATCCTGAACCCGTACCCTCCGGTCGCCCGCAGCTTCAAACTGTTTGCCACCCTGAAGCTCCCCGCCAGCTCCGGAGAGAACACAGCCTGCGCACCTCCCGAAAAAATCTCCTCCCGCGCCCCCACTGACAAACTCCAGCGCTTCTTCGCCGGCCGCAGGTCTACGTCCACGTAGCCCGCGCCTCGATTCCGCGCATGAAGACCCAACGCAAACGACCGCACGCCGCCGGAGAAGTTGTAGCTCCGGATGCTGTCCCCATCCGCCTCAAGCCCCATCAGCAAGAGCGATCCCGCCGGAAGGTTTTCGACGCGCCTTAACGATCCCTGCCACGATCCATCGACGTGGTTGTTCTCGTAGATCGCCGGATCGTCGCGGACCAGGACAAACTCGTCGGTATGCCGCCGGTAGGCAAACGCCGCCACGGTCCGGCTGCCCAGTTCCTGCCGCGCCCCGCCGAACCACCCCTTCGTCCGTTCCCACTCGGGATAGTTGCCATAGAAATTGTTCGCGCCAAACGACCTATCACTTACAGCAAAAAGCAAGTCCGACACGCCCAGTCGCGTTCCCACCCAGCTCTCTGCCGACACGTCTTCATTTCGGTAGTCGCGATCGGTCATGAATCCCGTCGAGAAATTTCGCTCCGCGGTCGCTCGCCCGCTCCACCGCCCGCGCGTCGCTCCCGCTAGCAGCGTTTCCTCGTTCGACTCGAAGCTGCCCTCGCCGCCGCGCAGAAAAATCGAATCCTGATCCGGCGCTCCCGTCAGAAAATCCACCACCCCGCTCAGCGCGTCCACTCCGTGCAGCGTTGACCCCGCTCCTTCCAGCACCTGGATTGAGTCCATCGCCTCCAGCGGAACCGGCAAATCGAGGTTGTGATGCGACGTCTGCGCATCGTTGATGCGGAAACCGTTCAGCAGCACCAGCGTTTGCTCAAAACTGCCGCCGCGCAAGACGAGATCCGCCTGACCTCCGCCCGCGCCGCGCTCCTCAAGGAATGCCGACGAATCCTGGCGCAACAAATCCTGCGGCGACTCGGCGGCCAGTGATTCTCCCTTCACCGGCAGAATCTCCACCGAACGCTGCGACTCTGCCAGCGGCACCGGCGTCGCCGTGCCCAGCACCACCATCGTTTCCGATTTCCCCTTTACCGGTGCGGCCGGCGGAGCAGAAGCATTCTGCGCAACGCCTATGTGCGGCCCGCTCACAACCAGCGCAAGCCACGCGATCCCTATCCATTTCTTCTGTCTCATAGTCTCCGTCTGCACAAGGATCGCTGCGGGACGCCCTGCCCTTCAACAACGATTTTGTATGATCTCGAATAGTTGAAGTGCTAAACTAACTCCGCGAGTTCCGCTATCACCGCTCTTTTATGCGCATCGACGCTTTTCTTCGCGAAAGTCCCATGTTTGCCGTCAACCGCGCGGCGCGCCGCTTCGAGTCGCTCGCTGCGCGCGTCCTCGCCGCCGACGGTCTCGGCTTCCTCGAGGCGCTTGTCCTGGCCGGCCTTTTCTTCGAGGCACCGCGCCAGGTTAAACCGTCCCAGCTCGCTGAGACCTTTGCCACCACGCGCGGCAACCTGAGCCACTGCGTCTCATCGCTGGAAGCCAAAGGTTTTCTGCAGCGCAAGATCGACCCAGTGGATGCTCGCGCCTATCTTCTCTCGCTCAAGCCGCAGGGCAGGCGATGCGCGCTTCGCGTCATCGCCGCTCTTGACCGCATGCAAAAGGAATTCGAAAGCGAGATTGGCAAATCCGCCCTCGCCGACATGCTCAAGTCCATCCGCAAGCTCGAGACGCGCGCCTCCGTCAAGTAGCGCGCGGATCTCTTGCCCGCACCACCGTCGCGCCTACGCCGTCTCCCAGTTCACCGGCTCAACACGCCGCACCAGCAATCCCCATGACAGCGCGCCGACCAGCGCTACCCCGCCTGTGACCGCAAACGCCAGCCGCGCGCTTCCCAGCCTCTGCACAATCAGTCCTGTCACCCATGGCGCCGCGATTCCCGCAAAATTCGCCACGCCATTCTGCAGGCTCGACCATCGCCCTGCCATGGCCGGTCCCGCCAGCGTCTGCGTAATCGCCCAGTGGTTTGAAGCGTAGCTGCCGTGGCCGATGGATGCGATGGTAAGCAGTCCCAACGCCACCAGGGGATGGCCGTGAACAACCGTAAGCGCAAGCAGGCACGACGACACCGCCTGTCCGCCCACCACGAGCGTCAGCCGCACACGGGTCGCCGAAACTCCGCGCCCAATCAGACGGTCCGAGATCCAACCCGCCAGCATCGTCGTGCAGGCAATCAGCAGAAACACCGCTGCCGCCAGTCTCGACATGCTGCGAATCGAAAGATGCTCTTCCTGCACCAGGTACGTCGGCAGCCACGCCAGGAGAAAGTAGTAGAAGTAGTTTCCGCTGAAGTGGCCAAGAAAAGCGCCCCACGCGCACCGCAATTGCAACATCTTCGCTATCGATCCAGTCGATCCGGAATTGAACGTCGCCGCACTTTGCTGCCTCCGCTCAGCCTTCGCGCTTTTCTCTCCGCGCGGCATCGCAAAATACCACGGCACCATCCAGGCCAAAGCGCCCACTCCGAACGCCACGAAGAGAGCGCGCCATCCAAAGTGCACCAACACCATACCGCCCACAAATGCGCCCGCGGCTGGTCCCACTTTGGTTCCGGCGTCGATGAACGCATTCGCCCGCCCGCGATGCTCCTGTGGCATCGCGGCAAAGATTCGCGAATAGCAGGGATACGCAACCGACTCACCCAGTCCAAGCACAAGCTGCAGCCCGAAGATCACCGCGTAGCTCGTTGACAATCCGACAAATGCGGTGGACACCGACCACAGCAAGTACCCGAGCATGAGCACCCAGCCCACCGGAAAGCGGTCGGCGAGCTCGCCGGCCAGCCCGAAAAGCTGCACCAGCGCATAGGTCCAGAAAAACGCTGAAAGAAGTTGCCCCGCGCGCAACGACGAAAACGCAAACTGGCCCTCAAGCACAGGCATTGCAAGGCCCAGGTTGCTGCGGTCTACGTAATTGATCACCACCGAGAGAACGAGAAGGAGGATGACGATCCATTCCCGGCGCAAAATGCGGACATGAATCGGAACAGCCCCCGGCATCAACTCCTCGCAGTCTCCGCAAATCCTACCATGCGCGACGATGCGCGAAGCGCCTGCGAGCGGCCCCGCTCAACCCTGCTTCGCTGACGCGCTTACTCACCGCGCACTGCTGTTCGCGTCTGATTCCTCAGCCGCCGTAGCCGCGTCCCCGAGCGCGTTCCCTTCGAGCACGATCGTCTTCAGTTCGCCTTTCCCTGTCGCCAGAAAGACGCCCGTTCCTTTGAATGCTCTTGAATTGCGCACCACCGCGCCCGGCGTGTCTTCGAGCCGGATCACGGGCGTGGCTGCGAGCGGCCTTCCCTCTGCTACATCATCCATTTCGAGATTCGTCGAGTGCCGCACGTCAAAGGCAGGTCCCACCGCCGGATTCAGCAGCACGTCGTGCAATTCCAAACCGTCGGTGTATGCCGCCGTCAATCCAGCCTTCCCCGTTCCCATCACGTCTGTGATGCGCAGGTTCACAATCGGCATCTCCGGTAGCCCGTCAATATCGATCAGCTTCTTCGCTCCATCAATCGTCATGTGGCTCATCGCGATGTTGCGAAAAACGGGAGTCGTCTTCGAAACAGGCTCCTGCCCCTTCCGCGTCTCCCCTTCCATCAGGTAGGTATTCGTCACCACGATTCCTTCGCCCACGTTCTCCATCGTCCAGTTGTCGAAGCGGATGTCCTCCACCACTCCCCCGCGCCCGCGCGCACTCTTGATCCGCGCTCCGTTCTCCGAATCCACTACCGTCAAATTGCTCGCCGCAATATTGCGAATGCTTCCTGACGTCTCGCTCCCGATCGACACCGCACCGTGCGCGTGGTGCACCGTGCAGTTCGTGATCGCCACGTCTTCCGTCGGCCGGTTCACGCGCAGCCCGTCCGCATCCTTGCCCGACTTGATCACAATCCCGTCGTCGCCCGTATCGATATAGTCGTTCGCAATCCGCACGAACCGGCTCGAGTCCACTACGATGCCGTCGGTGTGTACCCCGGGATACGTCTCGATCACCAAGTTCTCCACCGTCGCGTTCTCGCTGTAGAGCAAATGCACCGTCCACATCGGCGACCCGATAAACCGCAGCCCCGAAATCAGGATGTTCCTGCTGTTCATGAAGCGAACGAACGACGGCCGCAATTCCGCGGCAGCTTCTTTGTACTCGTCTTCGCTGATCGTCTTGCCAGCGTCCAGATCGTTCAGCAGTTGCTCCCAGTGCGGCCCGTTGGCGCTGCCCGGATCGCTTCCGCTCGGTTGTTGCCTTGCGTGCAGCTTCATCCAATCGGCGTTGTTGCTCATCAGCACGCCGCGCCCGACCACGGCCACATTCTCCAGGTCGTGCCCGCCGATCAGCGGCACAGGCGTCAGCGTCTCGATTCCCTGCTGCCTTCCCGGAGTAAACGGCAGCATCGTCGCTGGAAACTCCGCAATCGCGCCCGCATCGAAATTGAGCGTCAGGTTGCTCACCATCTCGATCGGCCCCGACACATAGTGTCCCGCCGGCACAAACACCGTGCCCCCGCCCGCCTTCTTTGCTGCGGCAATCGCGCGCTTGAACGCGTCTGAGGCATTTGCCGAGCCATCATTCTTCGCGCCGTAGTCCACCACGTTGAACACAGGCCCCTGCGCCGCCGCGCCCGCCTGCGCCCCTCCGCGCATCGCCGCGGCAAGCAAAACCTCAGCCGCCATCCACCACATCTTTGTTTTCATCCGGTTCTCAGTGCGACGGATGCGCGCCGCGTCGCTCACTTCGGTTCAATGGCAATCACCCACAAGTCTGTTTTGCCCAGGTTGTGACCTTTGTGAGTCTGCGCCGATCGCCACACAACCTCGTCAGTCCTCAGCGAGGAAACTTGTCTGCTTCCGTCGGGCAACACGTGCTCCAGCCGCGCGCCGCTCAGGCACACAACCACTCGATCGTGGTGGGTGTGCTTCTGCTCCCACGTGTGGGCCGCGATCCTGATGTCGTACGTCCGGCTGTGTTCGTCCTCGAAAATCAGCTTGTAGTTGGGTGGCAGCCCAGTCATCTCCCACTTCACGTTGTTTCCCGCCGTCAAAAACTCCACGCGCACCAGGCGCAACGTCACCCAGCCCGTATTGGTTAGCGTCGCGGCCCACGCCGGCTCGTTCACCGTCTCGCCGCGGGTGATCGTCTCGCGCCGCGCCGGACCGCCCGCGAAGGTGATCTCCGACTCATCGCCGCTCAGGTAGACCACTACGCTCGCGCGGTTCCCGGTAACGGTCTCCGATTCACTGGGAGTCAGCGTCTCCTCGGTCACCACCACCTTGGTATTCTTCACGAGCTCCACCTTCGCGGCCGTCGCCGGGCCTGCCCCGGCCACCGCGATCGCAATCGTTCCAATCAGCGCCGCTCCAGTTCGCATAGAAACTCCACGTCGATGATTTTTCAGCGCTCTGTTGGCGCCCGATCCTTGCCTTTCTATCCGCGCGAATTCTCAAATCGGCGCAGTCATCCTATCACGCCCGCCGCTCGCCCCAACCGGATTTGGAATTCACTTGAGGCCTTCGGTAACCTGCGAGGCGCCGAATTCCGGAGGAAGCGCCACTTCACAGCACCATCCCTTCCTGCACCAATTCCTGACCAGGTGTGCCCGCTGCAACGTACGTTAAGCTCCGAATGGTAAGCTTCGCGACGCGGCCTCGCTCCCGCCATCATCGGCCGCCATGCGATACAGTGGGAGAAAGGTTCGGGGGTCGCAGCCAATGAATATCGATTTCTCAAATCAGGTCGTTCTCGTTGCCGGCGGCACAGGCGGCCTTGGCCGTGCGGTCACGCTCGCATTCCTCGCGAATGGCGCGCACGTAGCCGTCACCTGGCGGCACGAAAATGAGTTCCACGCCCTCAAGAGTTCCGCAGCGGAGCACGTGGCCCATTTGTCGGGATTCAATGTCGACGTCACCGACACAGACCAGGCCGCCGATCTCGTCGCCCAAATCCTGTCGCGCGAGAACCGCCTCGACGTGCTGGTCAATACCGTTGGCGGCTACGCCGGCGGCACTCCGCTGTGGGAATTGCGGCCCGAGGTCCTCGAGCAAATGCTCAACCTCAACCTGCGCGCCACCTACGCGCTGGCCAAAGCAGCAGTCCCGCCCATGATCGCTCGCAAAAGCGGCGCCATCGTCAACATTGCTTCCAAGGCTGCATGGGATCACGCCGCCGGCGCATCGGCTTACACGTCCACCAAGGCCGCGGCCGTGGCGCTCATTGACTCGCTGGCCGCCGACCTCATGGGCACCGGCGTTCGCGTCAACTCCGTCCTGCCCAGCATCATCGACACCGAAGCCAATCGCCGCGCCATGCCCGACGCGGACTTTTCCAAATGGCCCAGGCCCGATGACATCGCTAACGTCGTCCTCTTCCTTGCAAGCGACTCGGCGCGCGTCATCCACGGCGCGTCGATTCCGGTGTTCGGCAACGAGTGAGGCGTCGGTCCGATGCGCGCTGTGCGTGGCTGGACAGGGATCGAGTGTGGTGATGTTCGCGGGTCGCTCAGCGCAAAGTGCATGAATAAAATCGACGAAATTTGTCGACGATTTTGAGGCCGTTTTGTTGATTCCAAAAGCGTTAAGATTGAATTTTCGGCTCAAAAATTTTTATTTTTTTCTTTATTTAATTTTGCCCTCCTGAAGAGAGTTCGTAGTTCGCAGTTCATAGGCCGCAGTTCACAGCGGGTGGTTCGCAGTGTCTGCCTGAGCTTGAATCGTGAAGATGGAGTCGCAGGCCGGACCCATCTAAGACAAGTGTAGCGAGTTCGAGGAAATAGACTGCAAACCTGGTGAACGGAATTTGCGTTTTGTTTTCAGGGGTTTGAACCCAAAACGACGCAGAGCGGGTCTTGACACCGCGTGGACTGACCCCCAAAAGTGAGACAGGTTGTAAATTGACAGTTTGCAGGGAAAGGGGAGCTGCAAATGGGTCAGAGGTCGAAGTACCGGAAGTTTACCGAAGCCTACCGGGAGCTGGCG
>JBEKKI010000018.1:0-71728 GCA_050010795.1 Occallatibacter sp. | reverse complement strand
TTTTGGGGTCGAGGGCAAGCTTGCCCTCGACCCCAAGACAAAAACAAAAACCTTCCTGAGAAGGAAGAAGTGTCAGGGATGTGCCCGGTCTGAAATGTCAGGAATCTGCCCGGCCGTACATAATCAGTTCAATTAGATGAACGGGAGCTGCCGGGAAGTTGCTTCGCGATCCACCTCTTCCACATAGAGTTAGTTGGTTGCGGGCTTATGCTGATCTACAGACTTTCCCATGTCTGACTTTGCCCAAACCGTAAAGCAGCAGGCCGACATCGTCAAGGTGATCGAGGGGTACATCCGGCTGCGCAAGGCGGGGGCGCAGCGGTTCACGGGGCTGTGCCCGTTCCACAAGGAGAAGACGCCGAGCTTCAGCGTGCATGCAGGGCAGCAGTTCTTTTACTGCTTCGGGTGCCAGGCGACTGGCGACGTGTTCAGCTTTGTGGGCAAGATCGAGAACGTGGGCTTTCCCGAGGCGGTGCGGATTGTCGCGCAAAAGAGCGGGATTCCGCTGCCCAAGCGGGAGTTCTCCTCGCCGGAGGAAGCTGCCGGAGCACGGCTGCGGACGAAGCTGCTGGAGCTGCAAGAGACGGCGGCGGCGTGGTTTGAGGAGCAGTTGCGTGGGCCGGAGGGGGCGCTGGCGCGGGAATATCTTGCAGGGCGGGGATTGACGGAGGAGGGGATCAGGAAGTTCCGCATCGGGTACGCGCCGGACAGCTTTAACGCGTTGCGCGACCGGCTGAGCGGGACGGCGGACCAGGAAACGCTCCGGGCCAGCGGCCTCTTCAGCTCAAAGGAGCAGGGAGACGGGAGCCAGGGGCCGATCTACGACCGATTCCGCAAGCGGGTCGTGTTCCCGATTGCGAACGAAGGCGGGCGCGTGATTGCGTTCACGGCGCGGACGCTCGAGACTAGCGAGAAGGCTGGCGCGAAGTACATCAATTCGCCGGAGACGGCGCTTTATACCAAGGGCCAAGTGCTGTTCAACCTTGACAAGGCAAAGACAGCGATCAGGCAGTTAGAGTTTGCCCTGCTCGTTGAAGGCCAGATGGACTGCATCAGCGTGTTTCTGGCCGGGATCCAGAACGTGATTGCGACCAGCGGGACGGCGTTCACAGAGCAGCAGGTAGCGATCCTGAAGCGGCACACATCGAACGTGATCGTGAACTTCGATCCTGATGCGGCGGGCGCGAATGCGGCGGAGAAGTCGATCGGGCTGCTGACCGAGGAGGGATTCTCGATCAAGATCGTCACGCTGGAAGGCGGGCTTGATCCGGACCGGTTCATCCGGGAGCGTGGCGTGGACGCATATAAAGAGGCACTGCGCGGGTCGCGGCGGCAGGCAGATTACCTGATTGAGCGCGCGCGGATGCTGTTCCCTGGGGCGAGCGCCGATCAGAAGGTAAAGGCGATGAATTTTCTGCTGCCGCACATCCGGCAGATTCCGGAGACGCTGGCGCGCGACCAGTTTGCTGCGGATGCGGCACAGAAGCTTGGGATAGGCTCGGCGGTGTTGCGCGAGGAGCTGCGGCGGGCGGCGCTCAGGCGGCGGGATCGGGTAGAGGAGCGCGCGACGAAGCTGACGGAGGTGGAGCGAGTGCTGCTGAGGGCGCTGGCAATCACCGATCCCGAAGGCGCCGATGCTCGACACCTGGCGGCAGTCGCAGTGGAGAAGGAGCCGCGCTGGTTTGAGCATCTTGGGGCTTATGGGGCTTTGCAGGCGCTGACTGTGCGCGGAGCCAAAGACCCGATGGACGTGGTGGAGGACCCGGCGCAGAGGGCGTTGCTGGCCGAAGTGTTGCTGGATGAGGGCCGACCGCCAGAGGAGAGCGACGTGGCCGGCGCGCTGCAGGAGCTGGAGGAACGTGTCCTCGAGAGCCAACAACGGGAGCTACGGACGCAGATCGCCGAGGCGGAGCGAAATGGCGATTATGCGGGGTTGGCGCTGCTGACCCAGAAGAAGCTGGACCTGGACCGGGCGCTGCGGCGGCTGCATAGCCAGAAGGCGATGAAGCAGTAGGGGTTAGCAAGCGGCCGGTGGTTCCCCTCGGGGGGCAAGTCCTGCGTCGAAACGAGCCTTGCCGGCGTCTAATAATTGAGGGCCAGGAGCAGGCTGGCCGAGACCGGGCGCGGGCAGGACGCGACACCTGAGCGGGGTTGAGTGCGGCGCCAAATTTGTGCTGGCGCAGCAATTGCAAGTATGGTAATCTATTGATCTCAGTGAGGATGCGCGCCCCTTTGCCCCACACATGAGCTGCGGCTCGCGGGCGACCCAGGAGAAACCTGAAGCGCTGCCATCCTGTTCCGAGAAAAGATATAGCCGCATTTTGCGGGCTCGCGGATGTGTATGCGAGCGAAGATTTCCTTTGGGAGGTCTTCCTTTTGTGCGTCTCAAAATCGGACGCAGCGCGCATTGTGGACCGGTGCGATGCACGCGAGCGCACGGCCTAAAACGGTGAAATGCGCACGGGACACACAGTGACATCGGGCGAAACGCGCAGGAGCGCAAATCGCCGAAGAGAGCAGGGATATTTTGGCAATCGACGACAAATTCGAAGAGGATGTGCAGGGTCTGATCGAGACCGGCAAAGAGAAGGGCTATCTGACGTACGGCGAAGTGAACGACGCGCTTCCCGATGAGATTGGCTCGGCCGACGATCTGGACGATTTGATGACCACCATCAGTGGCCAGGGCATCGATCTGCTCGACACACCCAAATTCCCCGGCGAAAAGGAATTCGAGCTGGAGGAGGGCGAGGACGTCGAGCTGGATCTGACGCCGGGAACGCTGGAGAAGACCAACGACCCGGTGCGCATGTATCTGCGCGAGATGGGAACCGTGCCGCTGTTGACGCGCGAGGGCGAAGTGGAAATCGCCAAGCGCATCGAGCGCGGGCAGAACCGGGTGCTGAAGGCGATTTCCCGTTCGCCGATCGTGATTCGCGAAGTGGCAGCGCTGGGCGAAGACCTGAAGCGCGGCGTGCGCAACGTGAAAGAGGTGGTGATCTTCGACGAGGAAGAACTCACCGAAGAAGTTGTACAGGCGCGCGTCAGGGCCACCGTGGCGCGTACTGACGCGCTGGTGAAGCACCAGAAGAAGCTGGCGCAGCTTGAAGAAAAGCAGGCCGCGATTTCTTCAGGGAGCAAGACCAAGGTGAAGGAAGCGCGGCGGCTGCGCTGGGCAGTGGGCCGCGAGAAAGTGTACATCTCGCGCATTGTACGAGAGCTGAAGTACACGCCGTTGGAGCGCAAGCGCCTGCTGGACAAGGTCAACAAGACCGTGGACACCATGCGCACGCTGGAGCGCCAGGTCCGCTCGCTGGAGCAGAAGTACGAAGCTTCAAAGAGCGAGGACATGAAGAAGGAGTACCGGCGCCAGCAGAAGAACTGCCGAACAGATCTGGAGAAGATCGAGGCCGATGCGGGCGTTTCCATTGCCGAATTGAAGCGCACGCAGCGCGAGATGATCCAGGGCGATATGGATGCCGAGCAGGCGAAGCGCGAGCTGATCGAAGCGAACCTGCGACTGGTGGTGTCGATTGCGAAGAAGTACACCAACCGCGGACTGCAATTCCTCGACCTGATTCAGGAGGGCAACATCGGCCTGATGAAGGCGGTAGACAAGTTCGAATACCGGCGCGGCTACAAATTTTCGACGTACGCGACTTGGTGGATCCGGCAGGCGATCACGCGCGCCATTGCGGACCAGGCGCGCACGATCCGCATCCCGGTGCACATGATCGAGACCATCAACAAGCTGATCCGAACGAGCCGCCAACTGGTGCAGGAGTTGGGCCGCGAACCGTCAAGTGAGGAGATTGCGCGGCGCATGGACATTCCGGTGGCCAAGGTGCGCAAGGTGCTGAAGATCGCGCAGGAACCGATCTCGCTGGAGACGCCGATCGGTGAAGAGGAAGATTCGCACCTGGGCGACTTTATCGAGGATCGCCAGGCGGTGTCGCCGTCGGAGGCGGTCATCGGCGTGAACCTGAAGGAGTACACTTCGCAGGTCCTGCGCACGCTGACGCCGCGCGAAGAGCGGGTCATCAAGATGCGCTTTGGACTGGAGGATGGCTCGGAGCACACGCTCGAAGAGGTGGGCCAGAGCTTCCAGGTTACGCGCGAGCGCATCCGGCAGATCGAAGCCAAGGCGCTGCGCAAGCTGCGTCATCCAAGCCGGAGCCGCAAGCTGAAGGCGTTTGTTGAAGGCGTGAAAGAGATGTAACGATTCGGCTCGAAAGCAGCCATCGAGGGCCGCAGCAAGACAAGCTGCGGCCTTTTTTGTTTGTGTTGGGAAGAAAGCCAAACTCTCGCGCCGCTGCAGTGAATGGCTGTGGTTCGGCTCAGTTATAATCGCCCTTTGATTCCGCGACGGCGAAGCCGAGGCTGGAACGGTTTAAGTGAATCGTTTTAGCAGATGTCGCTTGAGCCCGGAGGATGATCGCATCATGAAGGACATCACACGCCGGCAGTTTGGAAAAGCCGCAGGCGCGGCTGCGGCGCTGGCCGGCGTTTCGCTGCCGGAGCTCGCGAATGGCGAACCGAAGACGGACGACCTGAAGTTCCCGGAGAGTTTTGTCTGGGGATGCGCGACGGCGGCCTATCAGATTGAAGGAGCGGTGAGCGAAGACGGGCGAAAGCCGTCGATCTGGGATGTGTTCGCGCACACGCCGGGTAAAGTGCACAACGGCGACACCGGCGACGTGGCGGACGACTCGTATCACCTGTACAAGGAGGACACGCGGCTGCTGAAACGCCTGGGCGCCGGCGGATACAGGTTGTCGATTTCGTGGCCGCGCATTTTTCCCGACGGCACGGGCAAGCCGAATGCCGCGGGACTGGATCACTACAAGCGGGTGATCGACGAACTGCTTGCGAACGGCATTACGCCTTATGTCACCCTCTTCCACTGGGATTTGCCGGCGGCGTTGAAGGACGGGTGGCAGTCGCGCGACACGGCACAGGCGTATGCGGAGTACGCAGGCTACGTGGCGGGGCAACTCGCGGATCGCGTGCATCACTTCATGACGATCAACGAGTTCGATTCGTTTACGAACCTTGGATATAAGACGGGAGAGTTTGCGCCTGGACTGAAGTTACCGCCGGCGCAGGTAAACCAGGTGCGTCACAACGCCGTTCTTGCGCACGGCCTAGGCGTCAAAGCCATTCGCGCCAGCGCGCCCGGAGCGCAGGTGGGGCTGGCGGAGAATCCGACGGCGTTTGTGCCCGTGATCGAGGACGAGAAGAACGTCGAAGCGGCGCGGCGCGCGATGCGCGAAGAGAATGCGTCGTTTCTGACCGCAGTGCTCGAGGGCAAATATACGGAAGGTTATCTGGAGCGCGAGGGTGCGAATGCCCCGCGGGTCGCTCCGGGAGATTTGAATGCGATAGGGAGCCCGCTCGACTTTCTCGGGCTGAACGTGTACGCGCCGTACTACGTGCGCGCCGATGACTCGGCGAAGGGCTACGCGATTGTGCCGCGCCAGACGTCTTACCCGCACATGGCTTCGGCGTGGATCGCGGTCGGGCCGGAGGTGATGCACTGGGCGGTGCGCCACGTGTGCGATCTATGGCATCCGAAGGCTATTTACATCACGGAAAATGGCTGTTCAGCCGACGACCAAGTCACGGCAGCCGGGACGATTGAGGATACCGATCGCGTAATGTATTTGCGCAACCATCTGACTCACCTGCACCGCGCGGTGGCGGAAGGGTTCCCTGTGAAGGGGTACTTCCTGTGGAGCTTGCTGGATAACTTCGAGTGGGCCGACGGCTACAGCAAGCGCTTCGGGATTCACTACGTGGACTTCAAGACAGAGAAGCGCACGCCGAAGCTGAGCGCGGAGTGGTATCGCGAAGCGATTCGGCGCAACTCCGTAGTGTAGGGTCAGCTCACTGGCGCTGCGCTTACCGGCTGACGTGCGCAAGAAGGAAGTTCGCCATGATGTGGCTGGCTTCGATGGATTCAGGTAGTTGCGCGTTGTACCAAAAAGCGTGAGGCAGCGCATCGAAGACGACGAAACGCACATCGACGCCAGCTTCGAGAAAGGCGCGTTCGAGATTGGCCGTCCCGCTGAGCAGGGCGTCGCGCGTTGCTGAGACAAAGAGCGTGGGCGGCAGACCGTGCAGGTCAGCGTAGATGGGTGAGAGAATCGGATCCCTGGGATCGGTGGTTCCTATGTAATAAGGATCGTGCGGCCCGGGGGTAGGCGGATCGAGGTGGCCGGAGAGGCCCTGAAGGGTAAACAATGCCGCTGAATCACCGGCGCGCGCAAAGTCCCCGATAGCGCTGAAGATGCCCAGTGCCGCCGGCATGGGAAGGTGCAGCAGCTTGAGCTTGACGGCCACTTCGGCTGTCATGATGGCTCCAGCCGATGTACCGTAGATGGCGATGCGCGATGGAGGGTACGTCTTGAGCAGCTCTTTGTACACGGCGATTGCGTCGTCGATACCCGCGGGGAAAGGGTGTTCCGGCGCCAGGCGATAGAGAATGGCGACAACTTTGACTTTCGCGTAGTAAGCGACGGGGATGGATTCGCTATAAGAACCGGAGTCAGAGTTGAAGCCGCCACCGTGAAGATTGATGAGAACCATGCCGCGGTTGGCGTCGGGCATCGGATCGGGGGTGACGATGTGCACCGGAATGCCGGCGATCCGATCCTCGACGATTTGAACGGGACAGATTTTGCTCCAGGCGATGCGCGCAGCGGCGGTGCTTGCGTCTGTGCGGGTGCGGCGCTCAGCTAACGACTCGGGCGGGCCCTGATCCGGACGGGAGCGGCTCAACCATGTCTGCGCCTCCGGACTGATGGTTTGCGGTACCGGAACGACTCGCGTCACATGCGCAGTTCCCTGGGCGTCAATGTAACTGGTATCGCGGTTGGGAGCCTCGGCCGCCGTGGTGGGCGTCTGCGAGGGCTGCTGGGAAGCAGCCAAGGCGGGGGCGATGAGCAGAAAGAGCGAGGCCGAACGGAATGCGGTGCGCATGGAGACAGCTCCAGGAAACGATGTGCTCGACAAAGACGCATTCTTCCACAGCAACGGCAGAGCGGTCCAGCCCACGACGCGGCAGGGAAAGCAGAATTACGCTCTCCCATGCCGGGTGGATTGCAATGAGTTGTTATGAGTGCGGCAGAAGCAGCAGATCGGCCTCGAGCAGCATTTCCGTCAGGCGATCGACTGCCAGTGGAAATCGATTCGCAACCGTTCGTGAGCTCATTCCAAGCATCGCTGCGGTTTCATCGTAGGTGAATTCCTGAAGCACAATCCGGCTTAAAAGCTCCCGATCAAGGCAGCCGAGTTTGCCCAGGCAGTTTTCGATATCGAGGACGAAGATGACTGCGTCCTCAAAGGTGCGCACCGGCCGGCTGGACGCCCAACCACGCCCAACAGGATCGCCCAAAATGGAGGGCGCCCTGCCCACCTGCGTGGAAGCGTACAAGTAGCGCCGCAGCAGGCTCTCAGTGTGCTTGCGGTAGAAGGCCAGGCTGGCCGGAGGTTTTACCTCGTGCTTTCCCAGGCCCCAATCCGGCAGCTCCGCGGATTGTTGTTGCGATCTCCTTTGTTCGATCTGCCAGGTTGCCCTGGCTGTGCTGGCTTCCCATTCCATCGGCAACTGAAGTGCTGCGCTCATTGCGCACCTCCAGCCGCCACAGCCACCGCCCAAACCCTGGAGAGTTGCCTGCGGCCCGGACGCCCGCGCCGCTTGCGACTCTCCGGCGATGGAAAGTCTCTCAGTTTCGATTCACATTCCCTGCAGTACACACTCCCATGTTTCTGGGCCCGGTACCAAAGGCAACCACACCCTTCGCAAATCTTCAATTGCACGCGCACTTCCATGACTGATTCTCCGCATATGTTTCTTCTCCCGACGGAATTTTGTGATGATGGTTGTTCCCCGGGGTGAAGAGAACCAGGCTGGGCAACTCAGGTTTCTCATGTCCTGATGGGGGATTGCCGCCTGTGTTCTCTTGTTTTCTGTCATGACCATCGGCGCGCAGATCCTGGAATATTCTCGACGGGCTTGTCCACGGCGCTTTTGAAAAGGCGCTTTGGCAATGGAACGGAGAAGCCGGACCAAGCAAAATTCCTCCGGCAATGTTCAATCGCCACCGCAAGAGACAAAAATCCGCCTCCGCCTAAGCTGGCAGCGAAGAAACGTTTCCCAAAAGATTCCCACAAGTCAGTGAGTGATTTAGTAAACCCAATCTAGGGGTATGCTTCCTTTGCGTCAATGCGGCTGTACCACTTTGGGGTCATGGTCTTTCCAATCCGCGGCAAGACGCTCAGAATTAAGGCCAATTAGCCGTAACAGTTTTTCCAAGAGAGATGGGACATGATTCCGTCCCATTGCTGGCGGCAAATTTTCCACAGATGAACCTTACGCAGATGCACGAGCGTTTCCGCCTGGAACTGCTGCGCAGGATACAGCGGGGCACGGTGAGCGTCTCGCTGTTGGCCCGGCAAACGGGATTTGGGCAGGCACATCTCTCCAATTTTTTGCGCAGCCGCCGGCAACTCTCCCTGGAGGCCATGGACCGCATTCTGGCTGCGCAGCATTTGACGGCCGCCGACCTGCTGCCTTCGCCGCATCGCGCCGGGCCCGCGCCGGCCGGCGAAGATGTGAGCGCAATTCCCGTTGTTTCGCACGCCATGGCGCTCTTCGAGCCGGTCATTCGGCCCTCGGCGGTCCAGTCGATGCTGCATCTGCCTGCCACGGCTCTTCAATCGGTGCACGCGCGCGCATCCGCTGCTCGCCGGGGGTGGGAGCGGTTTGTCGCGGTTCGCGTGCCGCCGAACGATGCCGAGCCCATGGATCCGCTTATGCTGCCCGAGGCGGTTGCACTCATCGACCGTCACTACAATTCGCTGCTGCAATACCACCCCAACCGCCCGAATCTTTATGCGATTCGGCAGGGCTCGCATTTGACGTTCCGTTATGTGGATTTTCTGTCGAACCGCCTGGTGTTGCGCCCGCACAATCTTACCTTTCCTCTATCGCTGATCGAGGTGGATCCGGGTGAGTCGCCGAACGACTTGCTGGTGGGACGCATTACGCTGATCTTGAATGAGCTGTGAGAAGCCGCTTGCAGGTGGCGGTCAGCGAGCGCATTTGGGAGGCAGCGCTGTATCAAACAGGGTGATATGCGCCGCTCGCGATGTCACGCTCGGCTTCGACGAGATTCTCGGGGCGGCCAAGGTCACGCCAGTAGAATTCGTCGGCGTGAAAGGCGAGGATCGATTCGCCCTGAGCGGCGAGACGGAGATACGCGGGAATGATGGAGAAGGGGCCTTCCTCAGGGAGCGTGGAAAATATGCGCGGCGAGATGACGTGGATGCCGGAAAAAGCGAGCGACTGGGCATGCTGCCCGGGTCGAGCCCATTCGGGTTCGGCCTCGCGTCCTATACGGCGGCCGCAGAGCTGGCCCTGTTCATTGAAGAGCAGAGGCCGCGAAGTGTCGCGTTGCTGAACGGCTAATGTGGCGAGAGCGTTGTGTTCGACGTGGAGGCGCACCATGCCCTCGAAATCGATGGTGCTGAGCACATCGACGTTGTGGACGAGGAATGGCTCGGCTGCGCCTGCGCCGGGCTCGAGAAAGAACCACGCGGCTTTTTTGAGGCCGCCGCCGGTGTCGAGCAGGACTTCTTCGCGCGAAACTTCGATGCGCATGCCGAAGCTGCGATTTGCCTGAAGGTAATCGACAACCATGTCTGCGCAGTGGTGGACATTGACAATAGCCTCGCGTACGCCGAAGCCGCGCAAACGGCTGAGAGCGATCTCGAGAAGCGTGCGGCCGGCGACGGTGACAAGCGCCTTGGGGCGATCGCCGGTGAGTGGACGCAAGCGCGTGCCAAGGCCGGCGGCGAGGATCATCGCCTTCATTTACTTTGCTCCTCCCAACAAGCCCAGGTTTTCGAGCTCGATGTGCCGGAGGACGATCTCGATGCCAGCGGAGCCGCGGAGGTGCTTCGCCAACTGCTCCGCGAGGTAGACCGACCGGTGCTGGCCGCCGGTGCAGCCGAACGACACCATCAGGCTGGAGAAGCCGCGTTGAAGATAGTTGGCCAGGCTGGCATCGACAAGCGAGATGGCGTTCGCTAGAAAGTTGTGCACACTTTCATGCCGGTCGAGGTATTCGATGACCGGCGCGTCGCGGCCGGTGAGCGAGCGGAACTGCTCCTCGCGCCCGGGATTGGGCAGGCTGCGGGCGTCGAAGACGAAGCCGCCGCCGTTACCGGACTCGTCAACGGGCGAGGAGTGGTGGAACGAGAAGCTGAAGATGCGTACGGTGAGGCCCGCTGTGGGTGTAGCAAGCTGCTGCAGATTCTGATTCGAGGAAATTCTCTCGAGTGCCTCAAGGAGAGCAGGAAGAGCGATGGGCAGCTTAACGTTGGCCGCGAGCCAGTGGAGATTTTTGAGCGCATAAGGAACGCTCTGCAGGAAGTGCGCCTTGCGCTCGTAGAAGCCGCGAAAGCCGTATGCGCCGAGCGCCTGCAGGATGCGGACGTAGACGAAAGCGTAGTAATGCTCCATGAAAGCATCGCGCTTGAGATCGATGAAGCCTGCGAGGCAATCGAGGTAAGTATCGAGCAACTGCCCGCGCAGATCGGGCGGCAGATCGGCCTTGCCATCGTAGAGAAGCGATGCGATGTCGTACTGCAGCGCGCCTTTGCGGCCGCCCTGATAGTCGAGGAACCACGGCGAACCGTCGCGGAGCATGATGTTGCGGCTTTGAAAATCACGATAGAGGAAGTAATCGTGTGGAGCGGTGA
This sequence comes from Occallatibacter sp., assembly GCA_050010795.1. GTDB lineage: Bacteria > Acidobacteriota > Terriglobia > Terriglobales > Acidobacteriaceae > Telmatobacter. The sequence continues at coordinate 60,961 of JBEKKI010000018.1, read as the reverse complement.
GAAGGAATTTCGTCAGTCGCGTGAAATCGAGCTCGAGCGCCTGCTCGTTGAAGGGAACACCGGCGAGACGGAGGAAATAGTACTTGAAGTAGTTGAGATCCCATGCGATGGACTGGCGGTCGAAGCTCGCGCGCGGGTAACAGACTTTGTAATTCAGATCGCGGCCCGCCTCGACCTGGAATCGCGGCAGAACGGCAACGACTTTTCGATACGTCTCGACGACTTCAGCCGCGATGGTGTCGCCCGTGCGATTGGCGCTCAAAAACTCAAAAAGCGTGGTGTCGCCCAAGTCTTCTTCAAGGTAGGCGCCCTGGCTCAAATCCTCGGCATAGATCTCCGGGACCGGCAGGCCGAGGCGGCGAAAATGCCTGGAGAACTCGATGAAGGCAGCGTTTTCTTCTCGCACCGGATAGAGAATGCCGATGGCGCTTTTGCCCGCGCCGACGAGGCGGACAATGAGGCGCCCCGAGCCGCCAAGCTGGCCTTGAAGCGGCAGGACGCGCTCCGGCGCCGCGCCAAAATGCTTCTCAAACAGCCGATTGAGAACGTCCATGAAGGTCTTCCTGCGGGCTTCTTCGGGTGCTTCGACAAAGATAGCCACGCAGGGGAAGCGGACGCAAGGCGGAAGACCTGTCTTTCCGTGTTTACGCTGGCTCGCGCTGCGAATAGGACTCGAAGCAGGTCGAAGTCGCAATGAAACTCACCGGAATCGATCCCGTCGGGCCATTTCTCTGTTTGGCGATGATAATTTCGGCATTAGCCTTGTCGTCTTTGCTCGTGTCTTCATCTCGGGTGTAATAGCTTTCGCGATGAATGAAAGCGACGACATCGGCGTCCTGCTCGATGGAGCCCGATTCGCGCAGATCGCTCAGCATCGGGCGGTGGTCGTCTTTCCGCTGGACATTGGCGCGCGAGAGCTGCGATAGAGCCAGCACCGGAACCTGGAGTTCCTTGGCCATGGCCTTAAGGCCCCGCGAGATTGCGGAGACCTCCTGCACACGGTTCTCGTAGCCTTTGCGGGCATTTCCGGGAAGCGTGGCCGACATCAATTGCAGGTAGTCAACTACGACGAGATCGAGGGCGCCTTCATTCTGCTTGAGGCGGCGAGCTTTGGCGCGCATCTCGGCAATCGTGGCGCCGGCGGAGTCGTCAATGAACAGGCGTGCCTCCACCAGGAGTTCCATTGCCCGTTGTAGCTTTTCTTGCTCCTCGCCGCTTATAAAGCCCTTTTGAAGGTGTTGTTGGTCGACCCTCGCCTCGGCGGCGAGCATGCGACGTAGGAGCGACTCCCGGCTCATTTCGAGGCTGAAGATGGCCACAACTGCCCCTGAGAGGATGGCTGCATTCTGCGCGATATTGATGGCCAGCGCAGTTTTGCCCATGGAAGGCCGCGCCGCAATGATAATCAGATCGCCCCTTTGCAGGCCGCAGGTGATGTGATCGAAATCGATCAAGTGTGTTGCCAATCCGGTGACTTCGCGACTGTTCTTGAACAGGTTATCGATGGCACCGAAGGAGTTGCGGATGATGCTCTCGATGGGTTGCAGGCCCTGGTTGAGCCCGTCCTGGCCTACTTCGAGCAGCTGCGACTCGGTTTCGTCGAGCACGCCGATCGCATCCTGACTCTGGTCGGCGGCCTTGGCGATGGCGGCCGAGCAGATACCCATTAGCCGGCGCAACATGCTCTTGTCTTTAACGATGCGGACGTAATCTTCGATGACGGGGCGGCGGGGCAGTCCCTCGGTGAGCGAGGCAAGATAGGCCACGCCGCCGACGGCTTCAACTTCCTTGTAGCGGGCCAGTTCGTTCGCAAGAGTGACGATGTCAACAGTGCGGCCGGAGTCAACTAACTCGCTCATGCGAAGGAAGATGCGGCGATGCGAGTCGAGCGAGAAATCGTCGGATTTTAGGAATTCCGCGGCCTCGGCATGGGCGGCGTTGTCGAGCAGGATGGCGCCGAGGATGGTCCTTTCCGCGTCGACGTTGGCGGGCAGGCCTGCTTCAAGGGAAAGGTCGGGGATGGTGGCCATGGAATGAGTTTGAGGCTTGCGGGAGCGAAGATCAAGCGATGAAAAACGGGAGCCGAATGCGGAAATTGCGGAAAAGCGGGACCAGCGCGGGCGAGAACCTCAAGTGCCGAATGCGCAAACTCTCTGAAGCTTTTCAGAGGCGCGGAACTGCCTGGGACAGCAAACCAGCAGAGGGCGGATTATGAAGCGTTGAGCCGCGCGAAGATGGTATCGAAGGTGCCATTCTCGGCGGCAAAGCGGAGAGTCTTTACATTCTCTACGCAAATCTCGGGCGGCGTGGGTTGCGTTTTCAGGATCTCCATCACCTCGGCGATGAACCTAGCCAGCGGCATCGCGCGGGGATCGTTAAAGCCGTCCATGAGATGCGTGGCGACGTAGGGCGGGATCAGTTCGAGGACCTCAATGTTGGAGGCGCGGAGTTGCGAGCGGAGCGAAAGCGTGTAGGAGTGGATGGCGGCCTTGGTGGCGCAATACGTGGGCGTGCGCGCCATGGGCAGGAACGCCAGGCCCGATGAGACGTTAACGATAGCGGCGTGGGGTTGCTTTTCGAGATGCGGCAGCATGGCCGCGGTGAGACGGATGGGGCCAAGAAGATTGGTTGCGACAGTGGCTTCAGCATCAGCCAGGTCGGACTGCTGCTCGAGAAGCTTTTCGCGGCGCATGATGCCTGCGTTGTTGATGAGGACATTGAGCGAGGGGAATTCGGCGACAGCTTGCGCGGCGAATGCGCGAAGCGAGACGGGATCGCGCACGTCGACAATGAGGGCCTTCATGCCGGGGTTGGCGGCGATGACTTCGTCGAGGGGCTGGCGCCTGCGGCCGGCAATGACAACCTGGTTGCCGAGAGCGTGAAACGATTCGGCGAGTCCGCGGCCAAGACCGGAGCCGCCGCCAGTGATGAGAATTGTATTGCCGCTGAGATTCATGGGACGATCTGCCTCTAACTGGCATGATAGCGGGCTATAGTGAACCGCGAACACCGACCGCCTCATGCGCCGCCCGGCTGGCCGAAGAGCCGAACCCGCTGCTGGGCCAGTGTGCCGAACCCGCTCCAATCTCCGCGGAACTCATCACCCGGCGACCTTTGTTGGGTCTCGAGGCAAGGCTCTGGGCGCATTGGCAACGTGGAAGCACCAAAGTGGGCTGCAATGGGCGGCCTAGTTACCACCTTGGAACTGATCGAATTCTGAGCAACATAAAGCACTCGCCGAGCCTCTTGCCCGACACGATAATGAAGCATCGATCACGAAGCGAAGCCTTTTTACCGGCATTTTTGTCGTCGATCCCGGCTTATCCGATTGGCCTTGTCGCCGATAGAAGTCGAAGGAGGATGCCGACGTGCAGAACTACCGCGATGCTCACTCCGCCGCTTCGACTCCCCAGCTCGCGCCTTTGGCGCCAATGAGCAGTTATTCCTTTCCGGTTTTGCGCACCGAAGGGATGAGTGTGGACGCAACGAAGGCGCAGGCCGAATGGCCGGCCGAGGCGGTCGTAAATCATCACGACTTAGGCAAGGGAGTGAGATGGGCGCTGGCGATCGAAGGCGCGGCTGCGATGTGCATCTATGCCATCTGCTATCTGTGCCGTCTTTGGCTCTAAACTGCTCCGGTTCGCCAGCCCTGACCCGAAAGCTCGATCCCGACTGTGGGGCCCGTGGCAATTGCCAAGCCGTCTGAGCGCGGCGGAGCTGTTTCATAATGTTGATCTTTGCGGCCGCGAGCAAATTGGTACACACTTTGTGCCATTTCCTGCAGTTGATCCGCATTTTTGTTTTGAAATCTGCGATGATAACGTAATGTGCACGACGGCACGTTAAGCAGATAGGAATCACCGTTCAAGTGAAACCCGCAATGCGCCGCGTGGCGCTGATTTACAACCCGGCATCGGGCCAATACTCCGCGCGGAGGAATGCGGCCGTGAGCGAGATCAAGGCCGTGCTCAGCGAAGCCGGAGTTGAAGCCGAGGCATTTGAAACGGGCGCGCCGGGAAGCGCGGTAGCCCTCGCGGAACAGGCAGCACGCAACGGGTTCGACACGATTCTGGCTTGCGGCGGCGACGGCACAGTCCACGAGGTGGTGCAAAGCCTGGTGGGAACCGATGTCGCGCTTGGGGTGGTGCCGCTGGGCACGGCGAATGCCCTGGCTTCGGACCTGGGTTTGATTGCGCCGCCGGCAAAGGCCGCTCGCGCGCTGCTCGAAGCTTCTCCGGCGCGCGTTTCGGTTGGACGCATCCATTACAAGGACAGGACGGGCAATCCCGGCACTCGCTATTTCGTCGTAGCGGCGGGAATCGGCGCCGATGCATTGCTGATGTCACGGCTGGACTCGCGCCTGAAGCGGCGGCTCGGCTACATTCTCTACCTCATGGAGGCGTTCAGGATCTGGGCCACTTCGTCGTTTCCGCTGTTCGAAGCGGTGCTGCCGTCAAACGGCAGTGGCAATGGCCGAGTGGTGGAGGTGTCGCAGTTGCTTGCCGTCCGCGTGCGGTCGTTTGGCGGTGTTCTGCGAACGCTTGCGCCCGGCGCCAGCCTGCGCAATGGAACCCTGAGCCTTCTGGCCTTCAAGACGCAAAGCCGCCTTCGCTACATGTCGTTCCTGCTCGCCGTGGTTGCGGGGCGGCACACGTTCCACGAGGCGGTGGAGCTGATGGACACGCCATCGATCGAATGCCGGGCGCGGAACGGATCGGCGGACGAGCTCTTTGTCGAGGCGGACGGAGAGGTCCTGGGTTCTCTGCCAGTGCGGCTCGAGGTTGTGCCCCATTCGCTCACGCTGCTCATCCCGCAGGGCGCACAGCCTTGATGAGCGCCCAAGGGCGCGGCCCAACTATCGTCTGCCGGCATGATGCGGCGTCAGCTTCCAGGTAAACGAAAGCAAGACGATTCCGATAATGGTTGCAGCCACAACTGCGTGGAGCGCGGCTGTCCAACCATATCGCTGCGCCAGAATACCGATTCCCTCACCCTCGACCATACGTCCCATATATCCGAAGAGACCCAGGAATCCAGCGGCGGTGCCGACGGCTTTTTTCGACGTGAAATCGAGTGCGCTGACGACCAAAAGCAATACTGTGGGATAGACGAAGAAACCGATCACTCCGAACAAGCCGAAGCTGATCCATAACTTGTTCGCAGGACCGTAAATGATTCCCAGGTAAGACAGGAGCACGGGAATCATGCACAGAACGCTGATCATCCCGCGGCGACCGCCCAGCTTATCGGAGAGCCAGCCCACGAGGATGGTGCTGAAGATGGCTGAGAACTCCAGCGCCGCGGTGCTGACGCCGCCTTGGCCGAGGCTGGCGTGTCTGACTTCTTTGAGATAAGTCGGCCCCCAGTCGAGCATGCTGTAGCGGGCGATATAGACAAAGAAGTTGGCAAAAGCAAACAGCCAAAGATAACCGTTACGGAAGATATAGTTCGTTAGCAAATCGGCGGTGGTCAACTCCTTCTCTCCATCGGCGCGCACGCCGGCAGGATAGTCGTTGCGCCATTCCTCGATTGGGGGCAGGCCGACCGACTGTGGAGTATCTCTGAGCCTGATGAGAAGGTACACAGCGCAAATGACTGCGAGAATGCCAGGAACATAGAACGCCGAGCGCCAGCCGAGAAGTCCCGTTGTATATGCGACGAGAAGGCCGGTTAATCCTCCGCCGAGGTTTTGGGCAACATTCCAGAAGGCGAACTTCGTTCCCCGCTCGCCGACGCTATACCAGTGGCCCAGCGAGCGGCCGCAAGGCGCCCAGCCCATGCTTTGCGCGAGCCCATTCAGCGCCCATAACGCCAGATGGACGGGATAACTGCTTGCAGCGCCGAAGGCGAAGTTGCAGCATGCCGTGATGAGCAGGCCGAGAGACATGAAGTAACGTGGGTTGCTGCGATCAGACCAGGCGCCCATGAAAAGCTTGCCGATGCCATAGGCGATGGCCGTGGCAGCGAGAATGTTCCCCACCTGCTCCTTGCTGTATTGCAGTGCGAAGCCCATCTCCCGCGAGACGACAGGGAGGTTGTTCCGGACGAAATAGAAGGTGGCATAGCCGACAAAAGTCGACTCCATAATCTGCCACCGCATCTTGGGATAGAGCTGCTGCGCCCGTTCCCCTGAAACTTTCGGGATGTGCAGCGCGGGCCGAAGGATCGGCGGATTCCAGTTCATGTCCGGCTTTCAGCTACAAATAACCAGGCTCCAGGTCCATCATTCCGGCTGCGATTAAAAAGCCTGCAGATGACGGCTGGGCCAAACCAAAAGACAAGAATCTATTCGTTGTAGAGATAGCCCTTTGCGGTCTCCTGAAAACTCTCGAGGTCGTTTGCCATCCAGGCGTCACAACGGTGCAACTCGCGAGCCAGCAGGGCGGCCACCGAAGGCGCAGCCTCAATTGCGGCACGTGCATCGAGAAAGAGCGCCCGGGTGCGCCGGGCGAGCACATCCTCGACGGTGCGAGCCATCTCATAGCGCGCCGCCCACACTACTTCGCGCAGCCGGAAAGGCAGCCGCGGGTGCAGAAGGGAATCCAGGGCCGGGTTCTGGGCAGAAAGCGCGCGAAGCGCAGGGAGGTCGGAACCGTAAACACACTCCCACGCGGAACTCGCGGCCGTCGCTTCAGGGGTCCAGCCGTGAAGCTTCAATTCCAGCGTGGGGGAGGGCCTTGCCGGCAGGGCTGCAACCAGCGCGGCGCGATCGATGGTGTCCTGCCCCATACGGCGGTAGGTGGTCCATTTTCCGCCCGTGACCGTGATCAGTCCGGAAGAGGAAACGAAGATCGTGTGATCGCGCGAGAGCTTTGAGGTCTTGACGCCGCCCTTGCGGACCAACGGGCGCAAACCCGACCAGACGCTGAGAATCTCCTCGGGGCGGGGCGCTCGGCCCAGATAGCGCGCGATGTGGTCGCGAAGGAACTTTTTTTCTTCAGGGAGAGCGCGCGGCTCAGGGGACTTGGTTTCAACGGGAACATCGGTGGTTCCGACAAGGAGCGCACCGAGCCAGGGGATGGCGAACAGAACGCGGCCATCCGCGGTTTTCGGGATCATGAGCGCGGTATTTCCGGGGAGGAAGGAACGCGGCAAAACGAAATGCGACCCCTGGCTCACGGCCAGAAACGAACCTCGCGCAGGAGCGTCGAGGGCAAGAGTCTCCTCTGCGTGCACGCCCGATGCATTGATAACTGCCTTGGCCTGCAAATCGAAGACCGCGCCGTCTTCGCGGTCGCGCGCCTGAATGCCGACGACCTTTCCGCCGCGTTCGATCAGACCTGTAGCTTCAACGTAGTTAATGGCCGTTCCGCCAAGATCCTGGAGGGTGCGCAGCAGCGAGATGGCGTAGCGGGCGTCGTCGAACTGGCCGTCGTGGTAGAGAATGCCTCCGCGAAGGTGGTCGGCTGCGATGCCAGGCAGCTTTTCGAGCGTGCTGTTGCGGGAGAGTAATTCCGACCGGCCAAACGACAGCTTTCCTGAAAGCATCTCGTAGACTTTGAGACCTACGCCATAGTAAGGGAGAGAAAAATAGTTGTAAGCCGGAACGACAAAACAGAGATCGTGAACCAGATGAGGAGCATTGCGCAACATGTGGCCCCGCTCTCGCAAAGCGTCGAGGACCAGCGTCAAGTTCATTTGTTCGAGATACCGGACCCCGCCGTGGACGAGTTTGGTGCTGCGGCTGGAGGTTTCCTTTACGAAGTCAGAACGCTCCACCAGCAGCGTTCGGTAGCCTCGAGCCGCGGATTCAACTGCTGCGCCCAAGCCCGTGGCCCCTCCGCCAATGACCAGTACGTCCCAAGGCTCGGATGCGGCGCCCAATTGACTAAGAATTTCCTGCCTTGCGATCACGCCTCTCACTTCCCTTTCTGATATCCCGGCGACGGAAAACAACAAAATCTGAAGGAAGGCGCAACTCGACACACCTGGAGCCGCCACGTTGAACAGGCATATGAGCCGTTGCGCAGCCTTCGATCAAGAGAGGATTGCTGTTTTTCCGCCCAGACTCTGGTCTCTATGTGGGCGCAAATCGATGAACCGCCGCGATGTGCCGGCCACTTCAAATGTGGCCGGCACACGGGTTCGCTGCGGGTCAGAAGGTGACTTTCAATCCGAACTGCACAATGCGCGGCGAGAACGTCGACGTGATGGTGCCGCCACCCAGGCTGGTGGGCGCAGAGGTTCCATTCGCGGTGCCTGAAACGGTGCCTCCGCCGGTTCCGCCGGGCAGATACAGGTTGGTGTGGTTGAAGATGTTGTACAGTTCGGAGCGGAATTCGATCTTGACCCGCTCTACTGGAGTGTTGAAGCGCTTGTTGAAGGCCAGATCCGTCTCATAGTAAGCAGGCGTGCGGCCATAGTTCTTGGGCAGGCTGCCAAACGGGTTCGCAATCGTGCCACCGGTAGCGCCGGTGGTATATGTCTCGGGAATGTTCAGAGCCGAGGCGTTAATGTACTGCACCTGCCCGTTGGCGAGATGCGTCTTCTGGATGTAAGGCACGCCTGATACCAGATTGGGCCGATAGGCGTTGAAGCCGCGCCAATTCTGGCTCAACGTGGGCGAAGTCTGGTTGGCTGCGTTCGGCGTGTACTGGACGTTGAACGGTGTGCCTGCCTGCATGAAGTTCACGCCGCTGATCTGCCACCCGCCCAGCACCTCGTTCACGAATCCATTGGCGTTGTTCATGAACCTCTTTCCCTGCCCGAACGGCAGTTCGTATACGAGAGTAGTGATGTTGGCGACCGGCAGGTTGTAGTCGGACTGGCCGTAGTCACCCTGAAGGTTATAGCCGTTTTGCGGGCAGGGCGTGTTGGCATCGAGAGTCGACGAGGCGTTGTCCAATGCGTGCTGCCAGCTGAAGGAGTTCAGCAGCGTCAGCCCGCCTACCATGCGCTGCTCGTAACGCACCTGCAGGGAGTGATAGGTGGAGTGGAATTCGTTAATCGCCTGTGTAATGTCGCCGTTGATAAAGGTTGGGAAGGTCGTCGAATTGTTCAGCAAATAACCGCCCCACGCCATGTAAGGACGCTGCCACTTTCCCGCAGGAACATTCGGATACTGTCCCGCAGTGGTGACCGGCAGCGCTGGGTTGCCCTGGTTGGCATTGACGAGGCCCTGCAGGTGAACACCGTGGTTGCCCACATAGGCAATGTCAAGCAGGATGTTCTTGGCCAGCGTCTTTTGCACGCTCAGGAACCAGCTCTCTGCATAGCCGTCTTTGGTATTCGGTGGAATCGAGTCGATGTTGTCAGTGCCGGCGCTGAAGACAGTTGCCAATCCGGTCGGGAAGCCCTGCGAAAGCCTGTAGTAGCCGGCTGTGCTGCCCAGGCCACCAGTGGCCATATTTGGGTTGGTAGCCGACGTGTAGAGCGCAAAGGGCGCGTTGATGGCGATGTTGTTGCCCGAGCCGGCCCGCCAGTAGTGAACATAGGCGCTGCCGAATCCGCCGCGAATCGCGATGCTGTTGAAAGGCGCATACGCAAAGCCGATGCGCGGCGCCCAGTCGGTCAAATCCGGATGGACCAGAGTCTTGCCATAAACACCGCTGCCACTAAAAGGAGCAATACACGGCGCCGAGCCGCACATGGGCGATTGCGCCGTGGTGTAGCCCGGCGTAAGGGTCAGCAACGTTCCGGTGGTCAGGTTGAAGTTCGAAACGTGGTTGCCGCGCTCCCACCAAGGCGAACCGTACTCCCAACGCAGACCAAGATTCAGGGTCAATTTGTTGGTGACCTTCAAGTCGTCCTGCGCATAGGCGCTATCCATGCTCTGGTAGGTGTGGCTGATGAAGTAGGTGGCCAGTGAGTATGTACGCGCAGCACCAAACAGGAAATCGGCCCAGTACGTATCAGCCACGGCGCTGGTGCCCGAACATCCCGAGCCACCTGATGCCACGGACGTGCACGCGCTGTACCCCTGCGAGAACGCGAAGGAACCGTACAGCGGATTCGAGTCCTGGATCTCCTGAAAGACCTTCTCGTATTCGTAGCCGAATTTAAGCGAGTGGCGGCCCTTGACCCAGGTAAAGTTCACCTTGGGATCGAGGAGGGACGGGTTCTGCCACTGCGGGTTCGTGCTCTGGCGGCCGAAGGAGCTAAAGCCGCCGCTGATGGCCATCGAAGGCAATCCACCTGCGACGCTGGCGGCGACACCGCTCAGGCCTGGAATTTCGCCTGGGGTGATGGCGGTGTTGCCGATGGCAAACGTCCATTTGCCGGATTTGGTACCCGAGAGCGCGAGACGGGCATCGATGAACTTGTTAGTTCCTATGGCGTGGTTGAAGCCGATAGCCACCTGTTCATCGTGAATCAGGATGTGGCCGTTGGTCTGCATGTCGATCGGTTCGGGCAGCAGATTGTAGTTCTTGCCGTTCTCCTTGCGGTCGCTAACCTTCAGGAACCATGAGGTGTTCTGGCTCTGCTGAAAATCAAGGCGCAGGTCGCCCTTGTCGGCGTAGTCAGTGAACGGTGCGTTCAGAGGGCAGTCGTTCGTGGCCACGCCCGTTGTCGCGGAGCCGGCGGTGACCACGCATCGGCCGCCGGCGTTGGCAGCCAACGCAGCCATGTACAGTTTAGCAATTGTCACAGCGGTCGGATCGAGATCAGAAATCGCCTGAGCGGGCCAAGGTGTCATGCCCGAAGTATTGATACCGGTGACCGCGGCTAACGCCGGAACATATTGGGCCTTTGCGCTCACGGTTGTCGTTGGACTCCACGGGTCTTGCACGGGAACCGCAACCACCCCGCTGAGTTCGTCCAAAGTTGGAACCGTGTCGATCACCGTCGGCGTGAGCTTCTGGCGGAATCCCTCGTAATCGAGGAACCAGAAGAACCGGTTCTTGATGATCGGTCCGCCGAAGTTGACGCCGAACTGGTTGCGGTTGAACACCGGCTTGAAGAATGGGTACTGCTGGCCCGTGACTGCATTGACCGATACGGGCTTGATGTAACCGAAAGCATTCAAGTCAGTGTTGCGGAGGAATTCGTAGAGCGTGCCATGGAACTGGTTTGTGCCGCTTTTGGTAGCCACGTTGATGGTGGCGCCGGAGGAGCGGCCATACTCCGCGCTCTCGTTGTTCGTCACCACGTCAAACTGGGCAACGGAGTCCGGTGGGGGCTGAATGATCTGATTGTCGAAGCCCTGGTTGCTTTCGTTGTAGGAGTTGTTGTCCATGCCGTCGATCATGTAGTCGTTGAACATGCTGCGCTGGCCGTTCACGCTGTACGATCCCTGGCGCAGCAGCGAGGTAACGCCCGTCTGGTTCGCTTGCGACGGATCGGGCCGCGAGCCGGTCACGTAGTCCACCAGGTCGGAATAATTGCGGCTCACAAGCGGAAGCGCTTGAGTCTGATAGTTGGTGATGGTCTGGTCGCGCTGGCTGGACTCAGTCTGGATCTGGAGCGCGACGCCGCTCACTTCGATCGTCGTGGCCTCTGCCGTGCCGACCTTAAGGACGAGGTCGATGCGTTCGCGCGCGCCGACCGAGAGCGTAATCTGCTTGGCCTGAGCAATCGCGTAGCCCGCGGCACTTGCCGAGATGGTGTAAACGCCGACGCGCAGGGACGGGATCTCGTAATCGCCCGAATCGTTTGTCTTGACCACCGAGGCGACACCCGTAGCGTCGTTCGTCACGGTCACGGTAACGTTGGGAACTGCGGCACCGCTGGAATCGCGAATGGTTCCCAGCAAGCCGCCATTGTCGTACTGGGCGAAGGCCGCGCGCGAGGGAATCATCAATAGAAGCGTTATCGCCAGGAAAATCCAACTGAAACCGCGAATCGCGCATTTCGCCTGGCGGCCGATTCCGGTTTTTTGCTCCACAGATCGGTTTGTCGAATTCATATTGCCTCCCAATGCTCTCTCCAACAGCGGTTGATTGTCTTCCCTGTCTGGCAGGGCGATTTCGTTCGCTTGAAAAATCGTCGCTCAAAACCTCGATTGTTGGGTTGAAATAGCTGATAAAGCCTGACCCGAGAGGCAGGCATCCACCTCAGGGCTGGAATACACGGTGGTCGACCGGTGCTGACGAAATGCCGAATGCGTGCCGGACTTGAAAGCGCCCCGTGATTTGCTGGCTGCGCGACGATTTAAGGCCATACTTGGTCACACCTGTTAAAGCGCGAAGAAAACCCTGTAAAAAATCAACTAAAGACAGAAAATCCACCCCAAACACAAATGAACTCGCCGGGCTTGGATGTCGACCTCATCGGTCCCGGAGGAGCTGTGTTTGGCGGTGGATTTCTCTTGGTCTTTTTCCGCGGAAGGAAGCTAACAAAAACGAAACAACAGTGTCAAGAAGAATCTGCACACGTGTGTGGTCAAGAGATCGCAACGCGGGGCGGACGCGGAGCCGGTCAGGCGATCACGCGTTCGGCCGCCGTCCAGGTCCTGTGCTGGCTCTCGGCGACGCCTCGATAGGTAAGCGTACCCAACCAGGTGTTCAGGCCCTCGGCCAACCCTGCATCCTGCCGGAGGGCCTCGCGAGCGCCCAGGTTGGCGAGCCGCAGCAGATAAGGAAACGTTGAATTGGTGAGCGCGAGCGTGGAAGTGTGGGGCACCGCGCCGGGCATGTTGGTGACGCAATAATGAACAACTCCATCGACTTTGTAACTGGGGTCAGAGTGCGAGGTGGGGCGCGCCGTCTCAACGCAACCGCCCTGGTCGATGGCGACGTCGACAATGACAGCGCCTTTCTTCATTTGCGAAACCATGGCGCGCGTAACAAGCTTTGGAGCCGTGGCTCCGGGAATCAATACGCCACCGATGACGAGATCGGCCTCGCGGGTGGCCTGCCCTATGTTGTAGCTGTTCGAAGCCAGCGTATAGAGACGGCCCCCGAAGATGTCGTCGAGTTCGCGTAAGCGGTTCAGATTCACGTCGATGAGCGTGACCTTGGCGCCGAACCCGAGCGCGATGCGAGCCGCGTTTGTGCCCACGATGCCGCCGCCGAGGATGGTAACGTGTGCGGGCAGGACGCCGGGGACGCCGCCCAGCAAAATGCCGCGGCCGCCGCGTTCCTTCTCGAGATAGCTCGCGCCTACCTGCACGCTCATGCGACCCGCTACCTCGCTCATGGGCATCAGCAGCGGCAGCGTTCCCTGCCGGTCGCGCACCGTCTCGTAGGCGATGCCGATGATTTTGGAAGCGAGAAGCCGATCAGTGAGCGCCGGTAGCGGTGCCAGGTGCAGATAGGTGAAAAGGACCAGGCCGTCGCGGAAGTGGGCGTACTCCGGCTCGATGGGCTCCTTGACCTTGACGACCATCTCGGACTTGCCCCAGACAAATCCCGCATCGCCGGCAATTTCGGCGCCGGCGTTCTCGTATTCCGAGTCGGGGAAACCGGACTGCTCGCCAGCCAGCGTTTCGACGAGCACGGTGTGGCCTGCCTCAGTGAGCGCCTTGACGCCAGCCGGAGTGACGCCGACGCGCGCTTCGCTGTCCTTGATCTCTTTGGGAACGCCGACAATCATGGCTGCTTCTCCTCTTCGGGCCGGTCTCCACGGTTTTGACGCTCCCCCTGGGGGAGGGCTGATTTCAGGGGCCGGTGCGCCGATGTGGGGAGGGCTACGGCGGTTCTCCAATTCCCGTGAAATCTTGAGTGCCGTGCGAGATGGCGTTTTCTTAAGGAAAACGCCACTCAAGGGCTGAGGCTACGCCCTGCATCAATTGGAGACCCGCTATAGAAGGCGGCGCGAGGTAGCCAAGCTCCTGACTGGAAGGGATTTTACGGCGATTATGGGTTCCGATGTGTGCAACTTTTGTGATAAAAATGCGGAATGAGCACAAAACGTGAATCAGAGGCCACTAACCCGCAACAATCAGCCGGGCTGACGACTGAACCGGCCGTTTCTGCCGGAGCAGCGGCAGGACTCGACGAGCTGGATGCTGCCATCTTGAGCTACCTGGCCCGGAATGGACGCGCTACGAATTACGAGGTGGGCGAAGCGGTGGGGCTGTCAGCCTCGGCCGCCTCGCGGCGCATCCTAGCGCTGGAATCGTCGGGGGCGATCCGTGGCTATCGCGCGATCATCGACGACCGTCTGCTGGGCAAGCACATGACCGTCTACATCCGCGTAACGCTTGAGCGGCAGTCGGCCTTAGTGCTCTCGGCATTTGAGGCGGCGGTGCGCCACTGCCACGATATTGTGAGCTGCCATCTGCTTGCCGGGCAGTACGACTACATCCTAGTGGCACGGGTAGCGGGAATCGAGGACTACAACCGTTTGCACCAGAATGAGCTTTCGCGGCTGCCGGGCGTGATCCGGCTGGAGACGAGCTTCGCGCTAAGGGATGTGCTGGAAACGGAACGGCGGTGAGAGCGCATGTGCCGACTAGACGTCGGCGCCCTACTCCGCGTTGTCAATCTGCGCGCGCTGCAGCTTGTCGGAGTAATCCACGTAGACGGCCTTCCAGGTGGTGAAGAAGTCGAGCGCGCCGAGGCCTTCGCGGTGGCCGTTGCCGGTGTGCTTGACGCCGCCGAAAGGCAGATGCACCTCGGCGCCGATGGTGGGGGCATTGATGTAGGTGATGCCGGCTTCGAGGTCGCGCATGGCGGTGAAGGCGCGGTTGACGTCGCGTGTGTAGAGCGAGGTGGAGAGGCCGTAGTCGATGGAGTTGGCGATCTCGACCGCCTCCTCGAACTTGGAGAATTCCATCAGCGCGACGACCGGGCCAAAGACCTCTTCGCACGCGATGCGCATTGTGGGTGTGACGCCGGCGAAGACGGTGGGCTCGAAGAACGTTCCGTGCGCGTAGGCGCCGCTGCTGAGGGCGTGGCCGCCGCAAAGGAGTTTCGCGCCTTCGCGCAGCGCGATCTCGACGTACTTCTCCGAGGTCTCGATCTGGGCTGCGTTCACCTGCGGGCCAACTTCGACCGATTCGTCGAGGGCGTTGCCGATTTTGAGCTTTTTGGCGCGTTCGACAAACCTGGCTGTGAATTCCGCGGCAATTCCCTTTTGCAGCAGGATGCGGCTGGTGGCCGTGCAGCGCTGGCCGGTAGTACCGAAGGAGCCCCAGAGCGCGCCGTCGAGGGCGAGATCCAAATTGGCGTCGTCGAGGACGATCTGCGCGTTTTTGCCGCCCATTTCGAGCGAGACCTGCTTGAAGGTGGCGGCGGCGCGCTGCGCCACGTACGAGCCGACAGCGCTGGAGCCGGTAAAGCTGATTGCGCGGACGTCAGGGTGGTCGACGAGCGCGGCACCCGCGGTTGAGCCGGTTCCGCAGACGATGTTGACGACTCCCGGCGGCAGGCCCGCGTCAACGAGTGTCTGGACAAGGTTGTAGACGGAGAGCGGGGTGTCGGTGGCCGGCTTGATGACGCAGGTATTTCCGGCGACAAGCGCGGGAAAGAGCTTCCAGCTCGGGATGGCCATGGGGAAGTTCCACGGCGTGATAAGGCCGACCACGCCGACGGGCATGCGGAGGCTCATGGCGAATTTGTTGGGCAGCTCGCTGGGGGTGGTTACGCCAAACAATCTGCGTCCCTCGCCAGCCACGTAAAATGCTTCGTCGATGGCCTCCTGCACGTCGCCCCGCGTCTCGGCGAGCACCTTGCCCATTTCGCGCGTCATATCGCGCGCGAACTTTTCCTTGTTTTGGGCGAGGATATTGCCAGCACGAAGCAGGATTTCGGCCCGCTTGGGCGCAGGAACAAGGCGCCAGACGGCGAAGGCCTTCTTTGCGGCCTCGACTGCCAGGGCCACGTCTTCGGCATGCGAGGACGGAAACGCGCCCACGACGTCAGTGCGGTCGGCCGGATTGAGGTTGAGGATGGTTTTGCCGCTAACGGCCGGGAGCCACTGGCCGCCAATGAGGTTGTGGTACGAGGGATAAGTCATAAGAGCCTCAAATGCCAGCGGACAGTGATCAGTGGTCATTGGTCAGAAACCTGGCCTGCCAACAACTTCACCTCACCCGCCTGGCCATAATCCGCAGAACAGCATAATCCCCATCCTGGTGTTCCGGCCAGCCGAGGCCTTGGAGGGTTGCCGGGGACTCGCGTTTACCAGGACGGCACGCGAGAAGCAAAACGTCCTCCTTCGGTAACGTGCCGATGGCTGCGCACAAAGGCAACTAGCCGTACAATAGGCTTTGAGGCACACTCAAATCTCAGCTTTTTGAGGTCGATTCAAATTCTCCATGTCAATGAACGGATATCACTCTCGTTCGTCGCGGTCCCATGGCCTGCGGTCGCTTTTCAGCATGTTTTCGAGCGACCTGGCCATTGATCTGGGCACTGCCAATACTCTCGTGTACGCAGCCGGTAAAGGAATCGTGGTCAACGAGCCTTCGATTGTGGCCATCAACAAGACCACCGGCGAAGTAGAGGCCGTGGGTAAAGAGGCCAAAGACATGCTGGGGCGTACGCCCGGCAACATCGTGGCCATCAAGCCCATGAAGGACGGCGTGATCGCCGACTTCAAAGTCACCGAGAAGATGCTCAACTATTTCATCCAGAAGGCGCACAACCGCAAGATGCTGGTGCATCCGCGCATCGTGATCGGGGTGCCCTCGGAGATTACGCAGGTGGAGAAGCGGGCCGTCGAGGACTCCGCATATCGCGCCAAGGCCAGCGAAGTTTACCTGGTGGAGCAGGCGATGGTGGCGGCCATCGGCGCGGGGCTGCCGATCACCGAGCCCTCGGGCAACATGGTAGTGGATATCGGCGGCGGAACGACCGACATCGCGGTGATCTCGCTGAGCGGCATTGTTTACTCGCGCTCGGTGCGCATGGCCGGCAATCAGATGGACGAGGCCATCATCAATTACCTCAAGCGAAAGTACAACCTGCTGATCGGCGAGCGCACCGCCGAGCAGATCAAGATCGAC
The DNA here is from genome assembly GCA_050010795.1 of Occallatibacter sp. Lineage (GTDB taxonomy): Bacteria > Acidobacteriota > Terriglobia > Terriglobales > Acidobacteriaceae > Telmatobacter. Next base: position 44,130 of record JBEKKI010000018.1, on the reverse strand, counting down.
ATCGGCTCCGCCTACCCGCTGGATAAGCCGCTGACCATGGAGATCAAGGGGCGGAACCTGATCGAGGGAGTGCCCAAGACGATCACCATCGACGACAGCGAGATACGCGAGGCGCTGGGCGAGTGCATCGCCGTGATCATGAACGCCATCCGCGTGGCGCTGGAGCGCACGCCGCCCGAGCTTTCGGCCGACATCAGCGATCGCGGCATTGTGCTGACCGGCGGGGGAGCTCTGATCAAGAATCTTGACAAGCGCATTCGCGAGGAGACCGGGCTGCCCGTGTCGGTGGCTGACGATCCGTTGGCATCGGTGGTCCTGGGGACAGGCAAGATGCTGTCGGATTTCAGGCTGCTGCGCAAGATCAAGATCGACTAAGACAGGGATCAGGTTTCAGGTGTCAGGGATCAGAACAAACCTGCTCACTTTCTGCAGCTGCCTCAGGCTCTGGACCCTGAAACCTGTCCCCTGAACCCTGGCTCTTATGGAATCGCTCTTCGTCCGCTATCGGAACCTGGTGGTGCTGCTGGCACTTCTGATGTTGCAGCTCGCCGGGCTTGCGGTGCAGGTGCGCCGATCAAATAACGGGCTGAGCACCCTCGACGATAGAGACCCGGGCGCTGTGCGGCTGATCCGGCTGTGGGCCAACGCGGTGATTTCGCCGCCGGAGCGGTTGGTGCACGCCAGCAAGACTGGACTGGTTGCAACGTGGGCAGACTACCTGGATCTGATCCATGTCCGGCGGCAAAATCAAGATCTGGAGCAAACCGTCGACCGGCTGCGGCTCGAGGAGGCCGCGCTGCTGGAGGATGCGCGGCAGGGCCAGCGGCTGCAAGCGATGCTCGGCTTCCAGCAGAAGTACATCTATTCCACGCAGGCCGCGCAGGTGTACGGCTCCAGCGGCAGTGACCGATCGCACGTTTTCTATATCGACAAAGGCTCACACGACGGGCTCAAGCCGGATATGGCGGTGATTACGGGGGACGGCATTGTAGGCAAGGTGCGCGATGTGTTTCCGCACACATCGCAGGTGCTGGCGGTCAACGATTCCACGAGCGGCGCGGGCGTGATCCTTGAGACGACGCGAATTCGCGGCGTGCTGAAGGGCGATGCAACCGGACGGCTGGAGGTGGTGGGCGTGACCGCCGATCAGCGCATTCACGCCGGCGAGCAGGTTTTGACGGCCGGGGGCGACCTTATCTTTCCGCGCGGCCTGCCTGTGGGCGTGGTGCAGAAGGTGGTTACCGATCCCGATCGCGACGGCCTTGTCGACATCATCCTGACTCCGGCAGCGCATCTTGACCGCCTGGACGAAGTTCTGGTGATTACGTCGACTGAGCCGCGCTTCTCGCCGCAGCAGGAACAGGACCTTGCCGCGAGCGCATCGGAGCAAGGAGCGGTACCCTCGGCCATCAAGGATCAGATGAAGGCTTCGGAGATCATGGCGGAAAAGCTTCCCGGACTGATCGACCCCAATCTTCCTCCCGATCAGCAGCCGTTGCACGACACCAGCAATCCGAATCCCGCATCGCGACCGCCGCAGCCGCTACACCCCGACGAGTTTTCGCCGGGCGCCACTGAGAATTCCGGCGCAGCACCGGCAGATGAGTCGACGGCAAATCAAAAGAGTCCTTCTTCCGCACCCGTCGCACCAGGCGGAGCGGCTGCCCCGGCGTCGAATCCGAAACCGCAAGCGGGGCCGCGGAGGAACCCGTAGCCATGTCAGTGCTCGGCGCCGAGACGCGGCGCGAAATCGAGATCCACCGCTATCCGCTGCTGGTTTACACACTGGTTCCGCTGGCTTCGCTGGTGCTGCAGGCGTGGCTGCCGCGCGTAGTGGGCCGCTACGACTGGTTCGATCTGCCGCTCGTCGTCACCATTTACTTTGCACTGGGCCGGCGCAATCCCATCCAGGGCACTTTGATGGGAGCGGCCATGGGGCTGTTTGAGGATGCGCTTTCACATCACGCCATCGGCATTAACGGCATCGCAAAGACCGCGGTCGGCTTTCTGGCGGGTTCCGTGGGCATCCGCATCGATGTCGAGAATCACGCCATCAGGGTGTTGCTCAACTTTGCTCTTTCGCTGCTCTCGAGCGCAATCTATCTGTTTGTCACGCGGTTCCTGCTGGGCCTGGCGGTGGACTGGAGCTGGCTGACGGAGCTATTTCGCGCGGTGGGCAATTCAGTGATCGCTCTGGTGATGTTCCCGTTGCTCGACCGTCTGCAAACCAGAGACTAAAAGACAGAGACCCGATGGGACAGGCCACTCCAAGCGGGCAGCGAGACGGGGCGGGAAAGCAAAATCGCAGTATTCTGGGTATCAGGGCATGGTTCCAAGCGGCATCTATCGCGGAGAGAAGCTATCGGCAGTCAAGTCGACTGCTGTGCAGTACGGCATTCTATTGATGATGCTCGCCCTGGCCGCGGGCTTGTGGCGACTGCAGGTGCTGAACGCAGAGAACTACCGCACTCTGGCTGAACAGAACCGGATTCGGAAGGAGCCGATCCTGGCGCCTCGCGGCAAACTCTTCGATCGCGAGAACCGGCTCATCGTCGACAACTACCCTTCGGTCACCTGCTTCCTGGTGCGCGAACAAAGCCGAAACGTGGATGCGGATCTGCCGCTGATCGCAAAAGGCCTGGATCTCGACCCGGATCAATTGCGGGCCACATTGCACCGGTACCGTTTGCAGCCCGGCTACCAGCCCATCCCCATCAAGCAGGACGTAACTGCCGACGAGCAGGCGTTTATTGCGGCGCATCGTAATGAATTGCCCGAGTTGGAAACGATCGACGAGGAGCGCAGGCTTTACCCGCGAGACGGATATGCAGCGCATTTGATCGGCTACGTGGGCGAGGTGAGCGAGGACGATCTGAGTAATCCGCGCTTCGCCTACTACGAGCCGGGCGACGTAGTGGGCAAGGCGGGCGTGGAGGAGACGTACGACGAACTGCTGCGCGGGCAGGATGGATCGCGCGAAGTGATCGTCGATAGCCACGGGCGCGAGGTAGGCTACTTCGGAATCGAGCACGCAGTCCCCGGGCAGGATCTGAGGCTCACCATTGACAACGATCTGCAACGCGCGGCCGAGCTTGCCCTGGGCGACAGAAACGGCGCCATTGTTGCCATGGACCCGCGGAATGGCGAGATTCTGGCGTTGGTGTCGCGTCCCAGCTTCGATCCCAATGCGTTTGCCGTGAAGATCGACCGCTCGGAGTGGAACAAGCTCATCACCGATCCGGATCACCCGTTGCTGAACAAGGCAATCCAGGCGCAGCTGGCGCCCGGATCAACTTTCAAGATTCTCATGTCAGTGGCGGGCCTGCAGGAAGGCGTTGCGCAGAACATGCATATTGTCTGCAACGGAGGCTGGGGCCCGTACGGGTACTACCACCACTGTGACGAAAGACACGGCGCTGTGGATATTTACAATGCCATTCCGTACTCCTGCGACACGTTCTTCTACATGCTCGGCGATAAGCTCGGCATTGACCGGATCGTGAAATATGCTACGGAGTTCGGTTACGGACAGAAGACAGGGATCGATCTGCCGGGAGAACAGTCGGGGCTGATGCCCTCGCCCGACTGGCTGATCAAGAGCTTTCATCACCGGTGGTATCCCGACGAGACACTCGACGTGGCCATTGGGCAGGGGGCGGTTGAAGCAACACCGATGCAACTGGCGCGCATCATCGGCGGTATTGCATCGGGTGGGCACCTGGTTCGGCCGCACCTGGTCTTTCCCAACGAGCTGCCGCCGAGCTTTTACAAGTCTCTTCTGGATAGCTTTCCGGGTTCGGGCGAAGCCTACGTTCCCATCGATCCAGCGAACTGGGACATTGTTACGAACGGAATGGCCGAGGTAACGCAGCCGGGCTTGTATCACACGGCAGGCTCGGCGCACCTTGAGGGCATCGACATTGCGGGAAAGACTGGTACGGCGCAGCAGATGAGCCACGAGGCCTTGGAGAAAACCAACAAGGGGCGGAGCACTTACCCCAATGTGTGGTTTGTGGGCTTGGTGCCGCGGCGCAATCCCGAGCTGGTGGTGGCGGTGCTGTGGCAGAACGGCGAGTTCAGTTACTATCCAGCGCGACTTGGAGCTCAGGTGGTGGCAGCCTTTGTGAACAAGAAGCGCCGCGAAGCGCACAACCTTCCGCCGGAGAAGACCCCAGCGCCGGTGGAAATGGGAGCTGTCTGGACAACGCCCGCTGCCCAGGGCGCCGCCAACAAGAATGCACGACCGCGGATAGAGTCTGGGCATTTCCTTGTCGACAGTCATGGCATTGTGGCGGAAAACGCCACCAATGCGAAACCGATGCCCAAGCACGAGAGCAGCAAGAATGCTTCGACGGCGACGGCGTTGAGCCGGGGACAGGCGCAACTGGCCGCGGCGGCGCCTCTGCGGCAGAAAGAACCATAGACGATGGCCCTGCGCCGCTTCCTGAGTTTTCGCGACTTCGATTGGGCCCTGCTGGGGCTGCTGCTGCTGCTGTGCGCTCTTTCGTGCATCGAAGTCCACTCGGCCACGCTGCATACGAAATTCTCGAGCTTCGGAACCAGGCAAATCTTCTGGGTGGCAGCCGGTGTGGCCACGATGTTTATTTTTGCCAAAATCGACTACCATCGCGTGCTCGACTGGGCGCCGTGGGCATACGGGTTTGGCCTTCTGGCCCTGGCCGCGGTGCTATCGCCCCTTGGTCACAAAGCACTGGGCGGCCGGCGCTGGATCAAGCTAGGGCCAATGCTGGTGCAGCCTTCAGAGTATGTGAAGCTGGTGCTGATTTTGATCGTCGCCCGTTATTTTGCCAATCTCGGCGGGCGCAGTGTGACGTGGAAGGAGCTCTTCAAGGCTTTCGCGCTGGTCGGGGTTCCCATGCTGCTGGTGCTGAAGCAGCCCGACCTTGGAACGACGCTCACGTACACGCCGATCCTGATTGCGGGCATGTTCCTGGGCGGCATCAACCTTCGGCAGAGCCTGATCCTGATGACTGTGGGCCTCGTGCTGGTGGGAGGAGTGTGGACAAGCGGGAAGTTCCTGAAGTCGTACCAAAAGGCTCGTCTGACCAGCTTTATCAATCCGCAAAATGACCCCCGAGGCACGGGCTACCAGGTTTTGCAGTCGGAGATTGCCGTGGGATCGGGCGGGATTTGGGGTAAAGGGCTGGAAAAAGGAACGCAGACGCAGGGCTACTTCCTGCCTATTCCATACACCGACTTTATCTTTGCGGCCTTCAGCGAGGAGCACGGCTTTGTGGGCGCGATCACCATCCTGCTGCTATACTTCCTCATATTGATGCGTTTGATTCAAAACGCTCAAACAGCCGCAGACCTGCCCGGGTCCCTCATTATCATGGGAATCGTGGCTGTGTTGACCTTTCAGATCGCGGTCAACGTGGGCATGGCAATCGGGCTGATGCCCGTCACCGGAATCCCTTTACCTTTAATGAGTTACGGTGGATCCTCGGTGCTGTTTACATTCCTGGCGCTGGGCGTGGCGATGAATGTCCGCATGCGCCGGTTCGTGAACTGACGCATCTCGATCCGTTTGGCCGAGGTGCAGCAAAAGGATTGGCTCTTGCGCGGCCTGGAAGCGATCGGGAGATCGCCTGGGACGGCAAGAGTGGAGAATTCAAGCATTTCGCCGGCATGGTCCCGATGGATCGCGCCCGGCAGGATTGGTTTATGAGTACGCAGAGACGGGAAGACCATTTGCGGCTCGCACTTTGCAAGGATCGCGTTGGCAGTTTGGGAATTGAATTCCCCGGTTCCCAGCCGCGAGAAGTCCTTGCATTGGCCGCTGGTCGAACGGTCCCGCCGGACGCAAATCCGGCAATGGCGGCCACAAACTCTCTGTCATCGGATTACCGTAATCAGCAGCTCGTTCGGCTCGTTTTATTTGGAGTCCGCCCCGGTTCGCCGCCATCACGGCAGGCTGCCGGGCGGAAGCAGCTGCCACCATTTCCATTCGGTTATCCGCCCATCCATTCCTACGCCGACCGAGCGCGCTCCCATCCGACCTTGCCGCGAATAACGGCAGCCATGAGCTGCCGCAAGGAAAGGTACGATGGCAAAAGAGATTTGCATTTCCAGCACGCCGCATGAGACGCGGCTTGCGATTTTAGAAGACGATCAACTCGCGGAAATCTACTACGAACGCGAAAACGAGTACACCCTCGCTGGCTCCATTTACAACGGACGTGTGACACGCGTGCTGCCCGGCATGCAGTCGGCTTTTGTCGACCTGGGGCTGGAACGCGACGCGTTCCTTTACGTCACTGACTTCATCGAGCTCGAAGACCAGGAAGACACGGATGAGCTGGAGAAGGCCGCAGCCGGCGGACAGGCTCCTCGCGAGGTCCGGCATCCACATGGCGTGGACCGTAACGGAGCCGGGGCCCCCGACGACGCTCAGAGGGCGCCCACCTCGCCTGCGGGGTTAAAAGGCGGCCGCCAGGAAGAGCGCGGCCAGCGGTACGGCCAGGGACGCCGTGAAGCTCGCCACGAAAACCAGCCCAGCGCGGAAGCGGAAACAGAAGCCGCGGGTTCTATCGTTCCCGAGTCGCCGGCTGCCGGGCAGGCGGAAGGAGCCGGGGAAAGCAGCGAGCCGGGGGCACGCCGCTGGCGCGGAAGGCGCCGCCGCCGTGGAGGACGCGGCTTCGGCGGCCAACCCATCGCCCCAGCGGAAGCCGAGGCGGAGCGAGAAGGCGAGGCAGAAGCGCCAATGGCCCGCGAGCAGGCTCCTGCGCTCGCGACACCGGAGGTGCCGGCAGCGCCACGAGGACACAAGGCGCCCGCGCCATTTGTCCTGCCCGGCGAATCGCTTTCGAAGTACGGCGGGACAACCTCAGAGAGCGCGAAGACGGAACCGGAACCCTCGGCGCCACCTCGTGCTTCCTATTCCTCCAGGCCTTCGACTCTGATCGAGGCGCCGCTTGCGTGGGACGGAAGCGGGCTGTTGCCCGGCGAATCGCTCTCGGTGCATCGCCGCCATGCGGATTCGCAAACCGAGAGGGTGGAAGAAGCGCAGGAACAGATCTCAGCTGCGCCGGCAACTGAGCTTGCGCCGGAAGAGACTGTGGAGTTCGAGGAGATCGAGGCGCCTGCGCCCAAAGGAACGGAAACTGAGTCTCCCGAAGAATCCACTTTTGAATTCGAGGAAGATGAGCTCGAACCGGACGCGGCCCAACCGCTTTCTGAAGAGGAGTTTCCCGCACTGGAGACGGCCGAGGAAGAGGGAAGAGGGATCTGGGATCATGGATCGGGACATGGCGCACCGGTATCAGATACCACGGATGAGACGACATCCGGCCCAGAGCAGGATGCGGATGCCTCTCACCGCGTTGATCCGTCCGCTCCCAGCGGATTCAAGCTGTTTGGGTTCGGCAAGAAGAAGAAGGACGAAGAGGCGGCGGGCAAAACAACTGCTGCGGCGCCGGTTTCAACATATGCGCCCGGCAATGGCATTGTTGAGGAAGAGGTCATCGAGGGCGAGGAGTTTGAAGCCGCTCCTCATGCGCGCCGGCACAAGCCTGAAGTGCACGACCTTGACGACTACGAGGAGCAGACGCTTCCCAGTCACATGCGGACCGGCGATTTGGGCGAGATGCTGCAAGAAGCCCACCTCGATCACCGCATCCAGATGAACTTCGACGAAAAAAATGTCGAAGAAGCGGAAGCCGAAGAGGAAGAGGAAGCACCGGCGGGAGCACAACCTGCGCCGGGCCGAGAGCGCCGTGAGCGCGGCGGACGTGGACAGGGTGGACGCGGCGCCCAGGGTCATCGCCGCGGGCCGTCGCGGCGTTCGGCTCAGACCTCCGATCTCCCGATCATCTCCGATCTGCTGAAGTCGGGGCAGGAGATCTTGGTTCAGATTGCCAAGGAGCCGATCGCGAAGAAGGGAGCGCGCATCACCAGCCATATCGCGCTTCCCGGGCGGTTCCTGGTCTTTATGCCGACCGTGACGCATGTGGGCGTGAGCCGCAAGATCGCCTCTGACGAGGAGCGTCATCGCCTCAAGCGGATCCTGACGAGCGAGCGCGGCAACGCTTCGGGCGGGTTCATCGTGAGAACCGCGGCGGATGGCGCATCGGAAGATGAGCTGCGCGCCGACCTTCGCTTCCTGATGAATCTGTGGAACGAGATCAAGCAGCGTTCGGAGTCCTCCAAGTCGCCGGCGCTCATCTACCACGATTTGTCGCTGATCGAGCGGATCCTGCGCGACCAGGTGAGCGCCGACTTCGCCAACATCTGGGTCGACACAGAAGGAGACTACGAGCGCATCGTGCGTTTCCTGAACCGTTTTTCACCGTCGCTGGTGCGGCGCGTGAAGCTTTACACCAAGGAAACGCCGCTCTTCGAGCACTTCGGCATACAGGATGAGATTTCGAAGGCACTGCGTTCAAAGGTGTGGCTCAAGAGCGGCGGATCGATCGTGATCAACCAGACGGAGGCTCTGGTCGCGATCGACATCAATACCGGGAAATATGTGGGCAAGTCGGCGCGCCTCGAGGACACGATTCTCAAGACGAATCTCGACGCAGTGCCGGAGATTGTGCGCCAGATCCGGTTGCGCGACCTGGGCGGCATCATCGTGATCGACTTCATCGACATGGACGAGCGCAAGAACCGCTTCAAGGTGATGGCCGCACTCGAAGAGGCGCTCAAAAGCGATCGCGCTCCAACCAAGGTGCTGCAGTTCAACGACTTTGGACTGGTTGCGATTACACGCAAGCGCGTGAAGCAGTCGCTGGAACGGACGCTGAGCGTGCCCTGCCCCACCTGCCAGGCGACCGGCATGGTGAAGAGCCCGACGACGGTATGCAACGAGATCTACATCGAGATGCGCAAAATGAAGAAGCACTTTGAGAACGCCGACGTCATGCTGCGCGTGAATCCTGAAACGGTGAAAGTGCTCAAGTCGAACGGCAATCGCTGGCTGACCGATTTCGAAGAGCTGGTAGGAAAGAACGTGCTGGTGAAAAGCGATCCGACACTGCACCCGGAGCAGTTCGACATCCAGGGATAGCGGAGCAGGCGGAGTTCGCGAAGGCCGGGGCGAGGAGCTCCGGCCTTTTTGCCCGCATCAGCTGTAGTGGTTCCGTTACAATCCGGCTGTGGGATCGGGAACCGTTCGGTTTCTGCTCGGAGGCATCCTTGCTTGAACACCACGAATCCCACCCTAAGGGAAACTTCCAATTTGTTGGGGCAACCTCTGGCTTCATTCCGTGTCTAATTCAGAGACGTGTCTTTTTTCTCCGGAAGTTGAACAAAACTAAGTGTTTGAGGTGGTTACAATGACCTTCAGCCTTTGGATGCCACTGATGCGGCGCGCCAGCCTGGCGGCGCTTGCAGTTCTGCTTGCAACCGCGGTTGCGAGCGCTCAGACCGCTCAATCTCAGGATCAATCCAGCGCCGCTGGATACTCATCCAGCCAAGCCGGTCTGCCTCAGATTGCCAACTTTGCGCTTCCGGATGCTCCGACTCCGGAAACCTCTGCCGCGGGAGCAGGCCAGTACGGCCAAGGCGGCGGAAACGGCGGCAGGAGACATGGGCTTCTTCATCACCTGACCTTTGAAGCGGGCGGCGGCTTCAACGCACCCATCTCCAGTTCCGTGACGTACGGCGCGAACATTACCGTCGGCGGCGGATTCAAGTTCAATCCTCATTTCTCCACTCTCATCGAGTACCAGTTCATCAGCGACAAACTGCCCGGCGCGCTGATCTCCGAAACAAATGGCGCCGCAACCGGCGGACATGCCCATATCTGGTCTTTCACGCTCGATCCGGTCCTCGATCTCTTTCCGAAGGCCTCCAACGATGTTTATGTCACAGGGGGCGGGGGATTTTATCGCAAGGTGACAACGTTCACCTTCCCCATGGCGACGGAATTCTGCAGCTACTTTTACTGCGGAATTGGATACGTCCCCGGCACGGTCGGCCACTTTTCAAGCAACCAAGGCGGCTTTAACGCAGGCGGCGGATACCAGCATCGATTCGGTGGGCTGTATGGCGACACCGGCACCGCAACCTTCTTTGCCGAGGTCCGCTATCTCGACGTGCTTTCGCCCGCGATCGTCGGCAAATCTGCAAATGGCCTGCCTCCAGTCACGATTGACGCCGACACCAAGGTGCTTCCCATTACATTTGGCGTCCGCTGGTAGGGCATGACAGCGGCGTAACCCCGTGCTCCCATTCCCGTGCGCTTTGAGCGCGGGGGATGGGAGTTCTTCCCCGGCAAAGAGCATGAACAAGCGCGCACATCTTCCCCTCGCGGCATTTCTTTGCCTTGCGTCCGTGACGCTGCTGGCCGGGTGCAATGCAACATTCCGCCCCACTGAGCCGCAGCCTGAAGGCCCTTCTCCCGAGCCTCCAGCCGGCCCGCCGCCCACGGCTGCCCAGGGTGGCTCAGTGACGATCTCGCCGCAATATGTCGCGCTGGCGCCGGGACAGACGTTCCAGTTCACGGCAACGGTGACCGGCGGAGGCCAAACGCAGTGGTCGGTAGACGGCGTGCAGGGTGGAAGCGCTGCCGCAGGCACAGTGAGCGGTAGTGGGAGCTACACGGCTCCGATGTCCATTGCCCAGAGCGAGAACGTTATGGTGACCGTGGCACTGGCGGGGTCGGCGCAGCAGAATTTTGCTACCGCGGTGGTTGCCATCATCGCACCCGCCGAAGTTGTGTGCCCGTTTGCCCTGGGGAATCCGCAGGTGGCCCGGTACTCGCTTTATCTGCCTGCGCCGGGAAAGATGGACGTGGAGTTTGGGACAACAACCAACTATGGGTTGAAGACCTGGCAGGTGCCCACGCCGTCAGCCAATGGCGGCCAGGTGGAAACCTACGTGGCCGGGATGCTGGGCCAAACGCTCTACCACATGAGAGCCCAGGTGACCCTGGCGAACGGCGCCACTTACGACGATGCCGATCATACCTGCCTGACGGGCACTCCGCCGGCAACTTCGCCCATGACCATCACCAACACCGGCGGAGCCACGCCGCAGCCCGGCATCGAGATGTGGAACACGATTCAGCCGACAAGTGACAGCCAGGCGTTTGCCACCGACCTGAACGGCAATGTGATCTGGACTTACCGCTATTCGCACAGTGCAAACGACTACATACAGGGCATGCAGTTGCTGCCCAACGGCAATTTGCTGATGGTGATCTCCTACCTCTCGTCGATCACGACGGGCCTGAGCCCCAGCCTGATCAACGAGGTGCGGGAAATCGATCTTGCGGGCAATACGGTGAGCAGCCTGAGCGTGGCCACGCTGAACCAGAAGCTCGCCACCGGAAACTTCCGCGACGCGGAAGGCAATCTCTATCAACTCGGCAGTTTTCACCACGCGGTGTTGGCGCTGCCGAACGGGCACCTGGTCCTGCTGGCAACCTTTGAGCGGGCATTCAGCAATCTGTCAGGTACAACCGGCACGACTGAGGTGATCGGCGATGCGCTGGTGGATGTGGACCAGAATTTCAACCCCGACTGGGTTTGGAACACATTCGATCATCTGGATATCAACCGGCGCCCGATGAACTTCCCCGACTGGACACACTCGAACGGCATGCTCTATTCAAGCGACGACCACAATCTTCTGCTTTCGATTCGGCATCAGAATTGGGTCATCAAGATCAATTTCATCGACGGCGTCGGCTCAGGGGCGGTGATGTGGCGGCTGGGCGAGGGCGGCGACTTCAAGCTGGTGAATGCGACCGACCCGACCGATTGGTTCTATGCGCAGCACGGGATGGGCTACTTCACGCCAAACACAACCGGCGTCTTTCGCGTCGGGATGATGGACAACGGGAACGACCGGATGTTTCCGACGGGGTCGGTCTTTTGCAAGCCGTATCAAGCGCCGTCGGCGCAGTGCTACTCCACCATGCCGCTGCTGGAGATCAACGAAACGAATATGACGGCGACGATGATCGCGCATTACGTTCCGCCGCCCACTTACTTCAGCTTTTTCGGCGGCAACGCCGAGCAGCTTGGCAACAACGACACCGAAGTGAACTTCTGCGCGGCGCTGAAAGGAGCCATTGTGCAGGAGCTGAACCCGCAAGCGTCGCAGGTGGTTTGGGAGGCTACGACGCCAGGCGCCGATCAGTTCCACGTCTATCGCTTGCCGAGTTTGTATCCGGGCGTGCAGTGGTAGAGATTGCCCTGCGGGAGTGAGGGTTCGCGGAAAGCTACCAGGGTTTTCGATCCTCTTCAGTGGGCGCGCCGACATCGCCGCGCTCGATGCGCTCCAGAAATGCGCGCGCCAATTTCCGCTCTCCGGGGTGGCTCTCGCCGTGAATGGTGCAAAGGTCAAGGAACTCGTCGCACAGCGCGTTCCTCTCGCCTTGCTGCGCGAGCAGGTTCTGCAGCGCTACCGCCAGCTCGCGCAGACGGGCGGCTTCAGGCCAGGTGTCTTCTTCGTTCTCGTCGCTCACCGACTCTGAGAACAAACCGCGACGGCCGCGCGCGCACTCGTCGAGCAGGGTGAGCAGTTGCTCGCTGAAGGCGCGGGCAAGCGTCTCGAGCTGGCGAGGATCCATGGCGTCGCGCGGGTCCATTTAAGTCTCACCTGGTTCATTCGAATTTCATTTGGCGCGCATGGCGGCTTCCACTTCGTCGGCGGTGTGCGGCAGCGTGGCATCGAGATCGATCAGCTTGCCATCCGGCCCCACCAGAAAATTGCATTCAATGCGCACGCCAAGCTTCTCCTCGGGGATATAGATTCCCGGCTCGATGGTGAACACCATTCCCGGTTTGAGCACCGCAGGGTAGTTGGCGGGATCGTGCACGTCGATGCCGAGCATGTGCCCCAGGCCATGCAGCCAATACTGGCCGAGGGGCTGGCCGTGCAGGTCTTTGCCGTGCGTGTTGATGTAGTTATAGGCCACGGTGTCGAGTGAGTTCGAGTCAAGGCGGTCGCGATCATCTATGGTCGACTTGCCAGCGACAAAGGCGTCGATGGCCGCCTGCTGCGCTCCGAGCACGACGTTGTAGATTTCGCGCTGGCGAGGCGTGAAATGGCCGTTCACAGGAACCGTGCGGGTGATGTCGGCGGCGTACATGGAGTACTCGCAGGCCGCGTCGACAAGCAGAATGTCTCCGTCCTGCATGGTGCGGTCGTTGGCTGAGTAGTGCAGGACGGTTGAGTTGATGCCCGAGCCGACGATGGGCGCATAGCTCGGACGCTCGCAGCCGTTTTCCATCCACACCGCGGTCATGGCTCCGGCGATGGCGCGCTCTGTCATGGCCGGCTTGACCCACCACTGCATCATCACGCGCTGCGCAAGGACGGAGGCCGAGGAAGCTTTCTTAATGAGCTCGATCTCGCCCGCATCCTTGATCTGGCGCAGAGGCATGATCACGCTGGTTACGTCGTGCGCATGCGGCACGATCGCGTTGCCCAGCGCTGTTGCGGTAAAGCCGAGCAACGCCGTAGCTGCGGCAGAATCGGGCTGCGTAAAGAGATTTCCCAGGAGCGATCGATCAGTGGCCACCAGGCGGGTTAACTCCGCCGGCAGCTCGGTCATCGGTTCGATTCTGTCAACACCCGTGGCCTGTTCCACATCCGGCGTTTCCGCGTCCATCTTCACGCCTGTGTACTTTTCCATGCGCAGGTTGCGCGCGGGGAGAAAAAGGACCTCTTTGTATGTGCGCGGCGAGGCAGCATGCGGTGCGTTCCCCACGATCATGAGGGCAGCGCCAGGTTCGTTCCAGCCGGTGATGTAGTAGAAATTCGAGTCTTGCCGGTAGGGCATGAAGTCGAGCTGCGATTCCTCCGCGGCGAAGAGCACGGCCACGCCGCCATCGAGCTTGCCGGCGAGCGCCATGCGCCGGTCGTGGTACGCGCCGGCGGGCTGTTTTTCAAGTGCGCGAAGTTGAGGGAGCGCGGAACCAAGAGCGAGCAGGCCCAGAACAGAAAGACGAAGCCAAGTCATTCCGCTATTGTCGCGCGAGGCTCGGCGGCGTGCAAAGCAATTCCTGCGGTGAAAGGCATCAGCGGCTGGCCGATCCAAAAGCAATTGTTCCATCGTGTGAGCGTGCTCACCCGACGATGAGACAGTCTCGCCTGCGCTTCGCGCCACGGTCCAGTCAATCGGAGGGCTTGCGGAAGGCGGCGGTAGATCCCCAGGAGCCGGCGCCGGGCTCGCGCGGCGACTCGCTGCTCGGCCGCGCCGAATTCCAAACCGAATTCGGCCCGAAAGCGCTCCGGGAGCCATTCAATGGTGAGCGCGCGGTACCAGAACGGCGGCCGCACCCATGACCCGGCGCCACTGAGCAGGTTATGCGCCATGCGCCGCGCCGTCTCGCTCACACCAAGCGCGCCCAAGGTGTCATTGGCGTCGAGCATCGCGCGGTTGTACGCAGCGAAGGCATCCCAGTTTTCAGGAAGCGACGACAGCGGAAGGCCGAAGAGACCGGCCAGTGTCTTGCATTCCGCGTAGTATTGCTCGCGCCCGGCGGCTGAAAGCCGCGGCAGCGCGCAATCGTAGGCCAGAACGGCGCTCTCGACCAGCGTGGCGAAGACCCAGCGTAACGCGGAGACTTCGTTCGCCTTATAGCGCGATCCACGCTTCCATCGGCCAACGTCCTCCGGGATCTCGCCGCGAATCTTCGTGTGCAGCGCATACAAGTGACGCGCCGCGGCAAGCGCCTGGCCCAGTGTGCCGAAGATCATGGTGAAGACGATGCGAAAAGTGTTGTGGAAGCGCCTAATCGGCTGGTCCATGACCGAGGAGTGCTCGGCGAGCGACGCCGCTACCCAGGGATGGGCGAGCTGCAACAGCGCGGCCCGGCCGGCGCCGAGGAAAAGCGCGGACTCGCGGTTGATGCGCCAACTGAGCGAGGAGGGACCGAAGATACCCGCTTCAGGATCGGCGGTGCGGGCGGCGACGGCGGCGAGCAAAGCTTCGCTGGCGTTTAGAGAGACCGGGTTCGGGGAGTCCTGGGGAGAAGGAAACGCCATCCAATACCAACCTACCCCGAAATCGAGCCGCCCATTGAATTTCCGGGCAAATCGCGGTATTCTGACCATGCAGACGCGTTTGTCCGCCAGGTTATTACCGTGTGCGCACCGGCTGGCGGAGAGATGAGTGGGCTCACAGCCCACTTTTTATTTGGAGCAAATCGGCGGCGAGAGCACAGGGTCGGACGAGAGCTAACCTCTTAGAAATCAGTCTTCTGAGGATGACGTTGGGGTAGGAATACCCGGCGAGCGAATTGGGCTTGACGGGGTAGCAGGGACGATGGCGGTCAGGCTGGACGAAATCCGAAAGGCGGCAGAAAGGGTGGCCGCCTCGCACGGGCTCGAGGTAGTCGACATCGAGTTCACAGGGTCTGCCAAGGACCGCATGCTGCGGGTGACCCTCGAAAAGAATTCCGAGGGCCGGGCGCAACTGAAGGCGGCGGCTGCGGCTCATGCCGAGGGCCTGCCGGAGAGGCTTTTGGAAGGCTCGCTCGCGGTGGAGCAGCTATCCGGCGTGACGCACGAGGATTGCGCGGAGTTCAGCCGCGATTTTGGAGTTTTGCTCGACGTGGAGGATTTGATTCCCGGCGCGGCGTACACGCTGGAGTCCAGCTCTCCCGGCCTGGACCGGAAATTGACCCGGCCGGAAGAGTTCGAGCGGTTCGTTGGGTGCCTGGTGAAGGTGCGGACGTTTGAACCGGTCCGCAACAACCGGTACTGGCAGGGAAGATTGGTGACGGGCGCGGGAAGCCCGCCGGAAACAGGAAAGATCACGATCGATCTTGCGGCGGTGAAACAAAACAGTAAAAGCCGCAAGACTGGAATGGAAACGGTGGAGATCGCCATCAGCAATATCGAGAAGGCGAATCTGGTGCCGGAGATCTAGCTGCTAGCTTCTAGCCACTAGCTTCTAGCTCTTCGGCGGTTGAATCGATGTCCTTGGTTCCCGCAAGAAACCGGCTAGAAGCCAGGAGCTAGAAGCTGGCTTTCAACAGAGTTGAAGAGCTCCTGCGCGAAGCACTCATCGGCTTGGCACAGGACAAAAGAGAGAGTCGTCAGAGTATGGCCACCAGTGCGTTGTATCAAAGTATCGAGCTCCTGAGCCAGGAGAAGGGCATCGACCCCGCCATCGTTGTCGGAGCGGTCGAGGAAGCCATCGCCCTGGCCACACGCAAGTTCTACAAGACCCAGGAAAACATGCGCGGGGAACTGAACAAGGACACCGGCGAGATTACGGCCTACATTTACAAGACGGTGGTCGCCGGGGAGGACGAGGTCGAGGATCCGGTGAACCAGATCACGCTGGCGGAGGCCAACGAAATGGCCCCGGGCGCGGAAGTGGGCAGCGAGATTCGCATCTATCGCGACACCAGCCCGCTGGGCCGCATCGCCGCGCAATTGGCCAAGCAGATCATCTTCCAGAAGGTGCGCGAGGCTGAGCGCGACACGGTGTTCCAGGAGTATGCGCACCGCGAGAAGGAAGTGCTGAACGCGACGGTGAAGCGCCTCGAGGGCCAGGACATCATCTTCGACCTGGGCAAGGCCGAAGCGCGCTGCCCGAAGCGCGAACAGTCGCGGCTGGAGCAATTCAGCGTGGGCGAGCGTGTGCGCGTGGTGCTCTTGAAGGTGGATCGTGCGGCCAAGGGGCCGCAGGTCATCGTGAGCCGAGCGGCGCCGGAGCTGGTGCAGAACCTGTTCCAGTCGGAGGTTCCCGAAATTTATGACAACACCGTGGTCATCAGGGCCACTGCGCGCGAAGCCGGCGAACGCACCAAGATTGCCGTGCAGAGCCGCGATAAGGACGTGGACCCAGTGGGCGCGTGCGTGGGCATGAAGGGCATGCGCGTGCAGTCGATCATTCGCGAGCTGCGCGGCGAGAAGATCGACATCATTGAGTTCAGCGACGAGATTACGACGTTCGCGGAGAAGGCGCTGCAGCCGGCGAAGGTGAGCCGCGTTTCCATCCTCGACTTGACCGACAAACAGCTGGAAGTGATCGTTGACGACACGCAGTTGTCGTTGGCGATCGGCAAAAAGGGCCAGAATGTGCGCCTCGCGGCCAAGCTGCTGGGATGGAAGATCGACATCAAGAGCGAAGAAGAGAAGCGGCAGGAGGTCGAGCAGCAGATGCAGGCCCTGGCCGGGGCTCCGACAACTCCCATCGAGCAGGTGAGCGAGCTGGGCGATGGCATTATTCAGAAGCTGATCACCGCCGGCATAACCACGGTAGAGGCGCTGGCCGATATGACGCCCGAGCAGCTCGAAGAGATTCCAGGCATCGGCGAGAAGACACTCGAGAAGATCTCGGTCGCCGTGCGCCACTACTTCGGGCACTTTGAAGAGGCGGAAGCAGCGCAGGCAGCCGAGGGCGGCGAGCAAGCGGCAGCCGGCGAAGAGGCGAAGGTCGATTCGGAGACTGAAACGCCGGACGCTGCCCTGGATACGGCCGAAGCAGAGACAGAAAATTCCGCCGAAGTGCTGGAGGAAGCGGAAAGCGTACAGGCGGCCAAGGCTGAGACAGACGACCTTGCGGCCGCCGACGCTGCCACGGAATCGCTCGCCGAAGATGCGGCGGAATCCGAGAGCCGCACCACGACAGAACGTGCAGTCGAAGACGTTGCCGCCGCGGATGAAGCAGAGACAAAAGAGAACAACGGAAGCGACGAAGAAGCGGCCAAAGAGGAAGGCGCGTAAGATGCGCCGCGTCCTCCCAGGCCAGTTGGTCGACCACGGGAATTTTGAGAGCAGCCAGTGCCATGAGGTAGCTATGAGCAACTAAAGGGCTTTTTGGCGGCAGGAATTGAAAAGGGGCGGATGAGCAAGGTTCGTATCAACGATCTCGCGAAAGAGCTTGAAGTCAAGTCTCGAGCGATTCTGGACATTCTTCCGGCGCTCGGCATTGCCGGAGGCAAGACGCACTCCAGTTCAATCGAGGGAGACGAGGCTGACAAGGTTCGCGCGCATTTTCAGCAAGAGGCGAAGCACGGCGCGCATCCGGGCGCCGCGCCTGCGCGCCATGCCGCGGAGCACATCGTCCCCAAGATCGATCTCTCCCATATCGAAAAGCCCGGCGATGTGCTGAAAGCTATTCTGGCGAAAAAGAAGGAAGAGGAAGAGGAGGCGCGGCACGCGCGCATGCCCGTGAAGGCTGCTCCGCCTGCCGCGGCCAAGCCAGCCGCCCCTGCCGCGCGACCGCCGGCGGCCACCCCAGTCGCCGCCATGCCCGCGGTCGCCGCGCCGGCCCGCCCCGGGCCGCGCAAGATCGTTCCGCAGCCGCGCTCCGCGCCGCCTATCGTTGCACCGCCGCCGGCCGCTCCGGCTATCGCGTCGCGTCCTCCCGCCGGAGCCGTGGTGGCAAAAGCTCCTGCTGGTGCAGCGGCTGCCACGCGGCAAGTTGTCGTTGTCGCGCCGCCTCCGGCTGGTGCAGCCGTAAAACCGCCCGCGGCCCCGGCTGCGCGTGAAGAGAAGATTCAAGTGAAAGCGCCGGCTACTGCGGCGCCGGCTGCCGTTGAAGCGACTGCCTCGCCAGCCGCTGTCGCTGAGCCACCCGCCGCAGCGCCGCGCGCCGCTGAGCCCGTTATGGCGCCAGCCGAAGCTTCGGGAGCGGTTCCCACGATCGCTGCCGAGTCGACAACTGCTCCAGCGCGTCCCGCGAAGGCGGTCACGCCTGCTCCGCGGCGCATGGTGATGCCGCAAACAGGGCCCCGGCCAGTGTACAAAGCATCCATTGTTCCTCCAACTGCTCCGGCGGGCGGAGCCGGATTGCAGCGCGGCAAGCCCATCTTCGATCGCAGGCCCGCAGCCGGACCCGCAGGCGCGGGGCAACGATATCCCGCCAGCGCAGGCGCTCCAGGTCAATTTGGAGCAGGCCCGCGGCCCAAGCATCCAACGCGCGCTTCGGCGAGCGGCATGCCTGGAACCGGTGGAGCGACGGCTCCCGGCGCACGGCCCGGATTTGGCGCGCGGCCAGGATTTGGAGCGCGGCCGGGCTTTGGCGCGCGCCCCGGCCCCGGCGGCGGTGCGCCGCCCCTTGAAGCGGGACGCCCGCAGCGAGCCAGCTCACGCGGCCGCGGACGAGGCCAACAGCAGTACCCAAAGACCAAAGAAGGCCCAATGAAGGGCTTTGTGCCGCCGCCGCGTTACAGCGGCGTGCGATACAGTACCGAGCCGGTGCCGATCACCCGTGAGATCACGGTGACCGAGGGCATCAGCGTGAAGGACCTGGCTGAGAAGCTCGACGTGCGCGCCAAGGACCTGATTGCGACGCTGCTGATGGGCGGCGTATTTGTAACCGTGAACCAGTCGCTTGATGCGGAGATGGTGAAGGATGTGGCTGCCAAGTTCGGCGCCGCCGCTTCTGTGATCACCTACGAAGAGGCGCTGGAGAACCAGGCTATCGAAGAGGTTCTGGATACTGAGAACATAGGGATGGTAGAGGTTCCGCGCGCGCCCGTGGTGACCGTGATGGGCCACGTTGACCACGGCAAGACGTCGCTGCTCGACGCCATTCGCGAGACGCACGTAGCAGCCGGTGAGGCAGGCGGCATCACGCAGCACATCGGCGCCTACAAAGTGAAGTTCACCAAGGAAGGCTCGCCGGCTTCGGGCCGCGAGATCGTCTTCCTGGATACGCCGGGCCACGAAGCGTTCACGCGCATGCGCGCTCGCGGCGCCAAGGTGACCGATATTGTGGTCGTCGTGGTGGCCGCTGACGACGGCGTGATGCCGCAAACGCTCGAAGCCATCGATCACGCCAAGGCTGCCGATGTCCCCATCATCGTGGCAGTGAACAAAATCGACAAGCCCGAGGCCAATCCGGACCGCGTAAAGAAGCAGCTGGCGGATCGCGGCCTGATTCCGGAAGAGTGGGCCGGCGCGGGACAGGAAGGCACGGTGTTTGTCGAAGTTTCCGCGAAGAAGCGGATGAATCTCGATCTGCTGCTTGAAATGATCTGCCTGGTGAGCGACATCAAGGCTCCGAAGGCGACGCCCGGACGCAAGGCCGTGGGCAGCGTTCTCGAAGCCAAGCTCGATCGCGGGCGCGGCCCGGTGGCCACGGTGCTGGTGCAGGACGGAACGCTGCACCTGAACGACAGCTACATTGTGGGCAACACGTTCGGCAAGGTGCGCGCCATGTTCGACGATCGCGGGCGCGCGCTCGAGGAAGCCGGACCCTCAACGCCGGTCGAGGTACTGGGTCTCGAATCCATGCCTGACGCCGGCGATACGTTCCTTGTGGTCGCCGACCGCGACAAGGCCAAGTCGATTGCGCAATTCCGCAGGATGAAGGAGCGCGAAGCGCAACTTGCCAAGAGCGCCCGCGTTTCGCTTGAGGCGCTCTCTGAACAGGTGCGCCAGTCGGGCGTGAAGGATATGCCGCTGATCATCAAGGGCGACGTGACCGGCTCCGTCGAAGTGCTGGCCGACTCGCTGGTGCGCATGTCGACGGAAAAGGTGCGCGTCAAGGTGCTGCACTCGGGCGTCGGCTCCATCACCGAGAGCGACGTGCTGCTGGCGACGGCCTCGAATGCCATCATCATCGGCTTTAACGTGCGGCCGGAGCGCAAAGCCGCCGAACTGGCGCAGCAGGAGAACGTGGAGATTCGCCTGCACACGATCATCTACGAACTGCAGGACGAGATTCGCCTGGCCATGATGGGGCTGCTGGAACCCACGTTCAAGGAGACCTACCTGGGCCGTGCCGAGGTGGTGAACGTCTTCAGGATTCCGAAGGTGGGCACTATCGCCGGCTGCCGCGTGCTGGACGGCGTGATCCGCCGCGATGCCGAGGTGAGGGTGGTCCGCGACGGCGTGCAGGCGTTCAAGGGCAAGATCGGTTCGCTGAAACGCTTCAAGGACGATGCCCGCGAAGTGACCAACGGCATGGAGTGCGGCATCGGCATCGCCAACTTTACCGATGTGAAGGAAGGCGACATCCTGGAAGCCTTCTCGACAGAGAAAATGGCCGCGGACCTGGGTGCACTGACGTCGGCGAAGGCATAGAACCGGACCCGCAAACTGATTCCGTTCGTCTACTGGTTTGCGATGCGAGAGCCGCGATCATTCGCGCGGCAATCGCTGAGCGCGCGGCTTAGAGCGGCGCCTGCGCGGGCAAACCTGCCGTCAAACGACTGCTTCACGCTCCCACACGGCCGCATCGAAGCTGTGGGCGCAGGCGTACCCCTCGTCCTTGTAGAGATCGATGGCGCTGGCGTTGGCCTCAGTCACGGTAAGCGAGATCTCAGCGGCGCCCAGCCGCATAAAGCTGAACGCGGCCTGCGAAAGCAGCATCCGCGCGAGCCCGCGGCGGCGGAAGGCGGGATGAACGCAGACCTGGGTCAGATGTCCGCTTTGACCGCTGACCCGGGAACCGAGAACGAGGGCCACCAATTCGCGGCTGGTACGCTCGACCACCACATGCGATGCCTGCGGGGAAAAGCTGCCGCAGCCGGCATAATGCACGATGTTGTTGAGGAAGCGCATGGAGCCGTGAACCGAGCGGTACTGGTCGTTGATGAGGCTGTCGGGATGATCGCGGTAGGATTCGCAAATGAGCCGCGCTGCCGGCGCCAGGTCCGCTTCGCGCCACGCGCGAAACTCCAGGTTGGCAGGCAGGTCAATCTGGGGCGGGCTCAAGCGGCTGCTGAGCGCCTGCACCAGAAAAAGCCTGCGAAAGATCCGGAACCCGGCGTCGTGAAACATCGCAGTGTAGGTTCCGGCTGGGTGCAGAAGCAGTTGCGACTCGATGCGCTCGACATGCGGCGAGTTGAGCAATAGCTCGAAGAGATGCCGGAGCAATGTTTCGGCGGTGGATTGCGCCTCCGCGGGCGGTCCTCCCGCACCATCCGGCGCACCAGGCAGGGCGAAGATGTCGCCAATAACGGCCTTGGTCTCCTCGTAAACGCAGAACACGTAGCCGAAAACGCGGCCGGATGCAACCGCCGCGTATCCGGGGAGCATGTGGTTGTCGAGATACTGCATAAGCAGGCGCGCTGAGGCTTGATAGTCCCAATGCAGGCGCCGTTCCCACAACTCGCCTTCCGCCTCGAGCACCGGGCGCAGCACCGGGGCAGCGAAGTGCCGCAGGTCGAGAATTTCAGTAGAGCCGCCCGAAGTCTGCATGCTTCCTCGATCGTGGTGCGAAGTTGCAATGGCCGGTAGCGAATGAATGGATGGCCCCTGGGCCGCGGCCTTTCAATTGCTGCCAGGAGCTAAAATCCCCAAGGCGAGCCGCGCCCCGATTCATCTGTTCAAATCAAAGAGAAGCCGTGTCCTGCTCACCACGGGTTCCGCGGAAAGACCCTCCGGCCACTTTGCCACGAGTTGGAGTTCTGCCGCAAGTTGACGATCGGTTACCTGCCGCCCACCAGGTACACTTCGAGGCCCTGCTCCGGCCAGGCAAAGAGCTGCTGATATTGACGGCCTTCAAGAAGCTCGCCGAGCGCGAGCTGCGTGTCGAGATCGGCGCCGTGACGGCCCTGGACGCGCGCCACGAGGATATGCTGCTCATCGGGCACGCCGCTCTCGTCGTAATTCACAACCTCGCGGCTGCGGTAGAACGAGAGGCCGTACTCATCGTCGCGGCGCACGCGAAAGACGGCGACGGTCTCGTTTGCGGGAACCAGCTCGCCGATCCGGTCGGCGAGCGGCCGCGCGGAATAGGAGCGGTCGAGAAGGTGAATGACGCGTTTGGTTGAGGGAACGCCGGGAATACCAAAGATGGGGCCGACGCCGTACACGAAGAGAACGAGAATTACCAGGATCCAGCATGTAGCCGGCCGCAGCCGTGCGACGCCAAAACCCCTGGTCACAACCAGAATCAGGAGTGCTGCCCCAATTGCGGCGAGCGATGCGGCGGCCAGCGCATGAGCAGGCGGGGCGGCTGCGCCGTGGAGAACGAATCCGTGGACGACGAACCAGGGAAGAAGCAGCACCACCATGGTCATGGCGCCGCACACGACCGCATGGCCAAGGAGAATCCACTGGTTCAGGCCCGGTTGGCGGCGCCGGTACAAGTAGTCTCCGGTGAGAATTGTGATGGGCGGAAGAGCGGGAAGGACGTAGCCGGGAAGCTTGGAGGCCGAGAAGGAGAAGAAGAGAACGGGAATGAGCGACCACAGCACCAGGAATTCGGGGAACGCGTCGCCGGGGCGCGTGGGCAAGGGCTTTCCCGCGCGGGAATGGCGCAACCTCCACTCGGCAACGGAGGTGAGAATGCCGTCAATAAGAGCGCGCGCGGCCACCACCGTCCACGGCATGAGAGCCAGCACGACGACCACGAAGTAGTACCAGAACGGCTGATTGTGCTGGTAGCGGTCCGTGGCAAAGCGCTCAAGATTGTGCTCAAAAAAGAACTCGCGGAAGAAGGTCGGGTTCTGATGCTGCACGGCGATAAACCAGGGAAGCACCATGGCGAAGTAAAGGAGCACTCCCGGCCACCAAAACGAGCGGCGCAGGATGTGCCACTCGCGGCGTAGGAAGGCAAATGCCGCAATGATGAGAAAGGCGAGGAAGGGGGCCACCGGTCCTTTGGCGAGCGTCGCCAGTCCCGTAAAGAAGTAGATGTCGTAGAGCCAGAATTTGGAATTGGTTTCGTACCAGGCATACCATCCGAGCAACCCGATGGCAAGCGGCGCGGCCATCTGCATATCGGTAGAGGCTCCGCGGGCAAAGGCCATGATTCCTGCGCAGGCAACGGTGATGAGCGCGGCGTCAAGATGTCCCCCGGGCCGGAAGCGCCTCATGTGCAGGTAGATGAGCGCCGCCATGATGAAGGCGAATGTGAACGACGGCAGGCGAGCAGCCCAGTCGTGCACGCCGAAGTCCTGGAAGATGAACATCGCGCGCCAGTAGTAGAGGGCAGGCTTTTCAAGCCACGGTCGCCCGTAGAGGTAGGGCGTGACACAGGCGCTCAAGCGCGCCTTGAGCGTGTGCGCGGCATCGAAACGAACCAGCATCTCGTGCGCGATCTGCGCATAGCGCGGCTCGTCGGCGCCGACGAGGCCGAGGCCGTCGCCGCCCAGCATCGGCGTGACCCCATAGACAAGGAAAAAGAGGCTGAATGCCAGAAAGACTACCGCCTCGCAGAGTGTGGCCCAGCGAGGCATCCGCCATCGCCGACGCGCAGGCACATCCGGATGCGATGGCTCGATTGGTTTTTCCATCTCCGGCAATACTCCAAAACGCGTGCAGCCTCTTGCCAAAGCGCAAGACGAAAACTCACGATTTCCTGCAGGGCGGATGGGGGAACAAGGCCGTGCCTGCTCGCCTTCCGCGCTCAAAAGAGGCGCGGAAATCCTTCAGCATTGCGACAGCGTCAAGGCTAACAGATTCACGTGGAATGTGAATGGAGCTCATGCCGATGCGACAGCGAAGCCGGCTAATGCGCTGCGCAGTTCGCGCAGAATCTCCTGAACGGCGCGCGCCAGCGGGCCATCCAGCGTGCATCCGGCGGCATTCTCGTGGCCGCCGCCTCCCAAACGCGTGGCAATGGCTGAAACGTTCACGTCGCCCTTGCTGCGCAGGCTCACTCTCACGCGGCCTTCAGGCAGCTCGCGCAGGAAAAACGCGGCCTCAATTCCCGCGATGCTCAGAACGATATTCACAATGCCTTCACAATCTTCCTCCGCGGCGCAGGTCCGCACCATGTCCTGTTCGGTGATCCAAAGCCAGGCCAGACGTCCTTCGCGCGTAAGGCGCTCGAGCGCCGCTCCCAACAGCAAAAGCTTCGACGCGGGAACGGAAAAGTACATCTGCTGGGCGATGGCGATGGGGTCGGCTCCGGCGCGCACCAGGTCCCGCGCCAATGCAAAAGTGGACTCGCGAACCGATCCGTAGCAGAAAGCTCCGGTGTCAGTGAGGACCGTGGTGTAAAGGCAGTTCGCCATATCCGGCGTGATGTGGGCGCCAGCTTCGCGCGCCAACCGGTAGACCATCTCGCCCGTGCTTACGGCCTGGTAATCAATCCAGTTGATTTGCGCGAAGGGCCGCCCGCTGATGTGGTGATCGATGTTGACGAGGAATCGCCGTTCGAGCCCGCGCAGGCCGGTACGTTCCGGGCCATCGCACTCCAGAAGAATCGCAGCGTCGCAGAGACCGTCCACGCGCGACGTGATGCGGATGGCGTCGGCGGCCGGAAGACGCCGGTAGAGGTCCGGGATGCGGTCGGCCGAAACGAGGTCAGCGCGTTTGCCCATCTGCTGGAGCAACATGCCCATGGCCAGCAACGATCCGACAGCATCGCCATCAGCTCGCGCGTGAGAGCACACAACAAAACGCTTGCCCTTGCGGAGAAGCTGAAGAATCGCCTGAACCGGATCGGCGTCAGCGGCGCCGGCTTTGCCTGCGCGATCGCCCGACGGCGCATTCGACGCTCGGTGAACCCCGGAGATTCGGGAATCAGGTTTCATTAGCTCAGTGAAGCGGCGCTTCCAGCTCCGGAGATGAATTTGTGTCCACGGGACCCGATTGCGGCGAGCTGGAACGGCGCGCGGCGGGCTTGCCTGCCGCGGCGGATTTGCGCCCGCGGCTCATGAGCTCGTCGATGCGCGCCTGGAAGCGGCCCGACCTGTCGGCGAGGAAACTGAGTTCGGGAACGTGGCGAACGCCCATCCGCTCCTTCAACTCGCGGCGAATATAGCCCTTGGCCGCCTCGAGACCGGCGATGGTGTCCGCTTCGGACCTGGCGGGGTCTTTCGATGTGCCGTCGACGGCGACATAAACGCGTGCCGATTTTCCGCCGGGGTTCAGCGTCACTTCGCTCACATGGCAGAAATCGATGCGCGGATCGGATAGCTCGCCTTCAATCATGGCGCCAATCTCCACACGCAGCGTCTCTGCCACCCGGTCCTGATGATGTTTGCGAGCTCTCTTCTCCGGCATGGCATCCTCCCGCGGTTAAACCATTCAGGATACCAGAGAGACGACTCGCGCAGACGCGACGGCATTCCGTTTCGCCATTGCTTTACATGGTTACCGGCGAAAATGGTCTGATCGACGGCTAAGCCGAAAAATCCACAGCGACGACTTCATGCAGTCCGATTGCGGGCGTCTCGAAATAGATCGAGTCGCGCTCGGTGCGGTAGGGAACGTCCCTGGCGGCGACGAGCAGATGGACGCGTCTGACGTGCTTTCCCTCCGGAATCCTGAGCGAAACCCTTTGCCCGGAGATGGGATCGATTTCGCGCACCGGGCCCTTCAACATCATGGGATTGGTGAGGTTGACGAGATGGAGTGTCATTGAACTCGCCTGCTCCCACATGGCGAGATCCAGGATGCCTTTGCCCTCGACGGTCACGATGGGAGCTTCATTCGTAACCCATTCGACTGCATTGCGCAGAAGCCTGGCGTGATCCACGTTGAGGACGTCCCAGAAAGTGCGGTCGATGTCGCCTGGGAAATAGACCACGCGACCACCGCCGATGCGTTCGAGGTAAACACCGGGAAGATGCGTGCCTCCCGGCCGCGTGAATACCGATTCCATGGGTAGATCGGGATACGACGGAATGATGCGTAGCGGCGTGAACCTGGATTCACCGGTTGGCGTCACGCTCACCTGGTTCACCGCGTTGACGATGCGGCCCGCGTCTTCAAAGCCGCGGAGAAGCGGATGAACGGAGCTTGCCGCGGGATCCTTTTCGAGGCTCAGATACGAGTTGCGCATGTTCTCTTCGATCTTGCCGGCGTACGAGACGCCAAAGAGCGAAGCCAGACCAAAGTCCTTTCGCCGCACGCCCCACTCGTCGTAGAGCGATGTCTCATAGGTGGCCACGAGGCCGCCGCCGCTTTCAACAAATTTGCCAAGGCTCGCACACTGTTCGCTAGAGAGCGCGGCGATGTTGGGAAGGATGAGTGTGCGGAACGGCGCGAGATGCGCGGCGTCGAGGCAGCGATCGTGCACCATCTCGAAGGGGATGCGAGCTTCAACCAGCACTTCGTAGAAACCCAGCGCCGGTTCTTCGATCTTTTCGCGGGCCTGCTCGCCGCCGTAGAACCAGGCGCTCTGCTGCGAGTAGACAAGACCGACACGTGCCAGCGGCTGCACATTGCGCAGGTATTTTTCGTTCGCATAGTGCCACTGGAAAATATCTTGCACGACGGGGAGCCAACGCTTATCGATCGGCTTGGCGTTGAATTTGATGAACCAGGGGCGAAGTCCCTGCGCGATGCCGTCCGCAACCCACATGCGAATTTCGTCGCCATTCTGCACCGAGTCCTTCCAGCGGTGCTCGTCTTCAATGCCCACGCTGAACATACCTGCGATGGCTTTGCCGCCCATGGTCGCGCGATATTCCTTGCCGTTTTTGCCGTTGGCCCACGGCGCCATCAGGCCCCTGCGGCCCTGGCGGTCAGCAACCAGCGTGGGCGCAAGCTGGTCGATCGTTTTCATGTCGAGCTCGCTGAGGGCGCCCCCGCCGGCGTTGGCGATGTAACATGCGCCGGGGTTGATGGCGCGGATCTTCTCGTTCCAAAGGCGCCACAGATCGAAGAGCCTCTGCTGGCGCCAGAGAATGTATTGCTTGCGTGCCGGGTCCTGCGGGTTGGTGGTGCGCGGCAGATCGAGTCCCGTGGCGGCACGGAAATTCTGACGGCAATGCTCGCAGTAGCACATGCCGCTGCCCGACCAACGGTTGGTAAAGATGCCGTCGGGCTTGTAGCGGCGCATAATTTCTTCGTGCACTGAAGTCATGAACTCGAAGTTGTAGGGGCCAAGCGCGCACGTCTCCCAATATCGGGGATCGGAGGGATGGCGCACCGGCTGGCCGCTTGCATCCACGCGGATCCAGTCGGGGTGCGCGTCGTAGACCTTCTGCCAGCAGGCGTGGGCGTCGGTGCGCGCCACGATGTTCATGCCCATGGCGCGGCAGCCGGCCTGCAAGTCGCCGAATGCGTCGCGGTCGCCCAGCCACTGGCTGCGCTGCTGCAGCGGCAGCTCGGTGGGATAGAATGCCACCACGCCGCCGGCGCTCAGGCAGGCTGCGTCGGCATGGACGGCACGGAAATAATCGAGCCAGAACCGGGGATCGTAGTTGCCGGGATCGTCCTCGACAAACGCAAGCTGCGCCCAGCGCATCGGCCGGTCGTACCAGCCGTCCGCTGCGCTCGAGGCCGGCGTCGCCTCGGGGGCGTTTTCGGTTGCCAAAAGATCCTTCGCCGCGCCCGCCGGCAACAGAGATCCTGTTGCTGCCAGTACCGATCCCTTCACGAATTCTCGACGGCTGCTCATCCTTTGGCCTCCCGTAACTCTGCCATTTCATCACGGTGAGCCCATCGCGGGGAACACGCGAAAATCGGCAGGCCTCGCGGCCAGCGGGAGGCAAAGAGCGGCCGACTGCGTCAATTCGGTTGTGCGGCGCATTCCAGCGCGGCGATGTCGAATTTCTTCATCTTCATCATGGCCTGCATTGCCTTGGGATGCCGGAGGAGCTCGGGCAAGTGCGCGGGAACCACCTGCCAACTGAGGCCGAACTTACCCTTGAGCCAGCCGCACTGAATCTCGGCGCCTCCCGCGGTGAGTCTCGTCCAGTAGTAGTCAATCTCCTGCTGCGTGTCGCAGTGCACGACGAACGAAACTGCCGGGGTGAATTGGTAATTCGGGCCGCCGTTGAGAGCGGTGAACCGGAGGCCGTCAAGCTCGAACGAGACGGTGAGCACCATCCCTTTCGGGCCGCTCGGGGTTTCAGTTGAGCTTCTGAACTCGCCCAGCTTGCGCGAGTTGGGGAAGATGCCGCAATAGAAATCGACAGCCTCTTCGGCGTTCGAATCGAACCACAGAAACGGAGTAATGCGGGGAAAGCTTTGGAGAGCGCTCATCGGGGGACCTCCAATTGTTTGGACCGGCATCGTGCGGAGGGGAAATCGCCGGCACGGTATTCGTAGCATTTTTAGATTGCAAGTTGCAAGTGAAGTTCTTAGGATGCATCTGTGGCCAGAAACTCCGGGGCGAGGCACCGGTCAGGATGCCCTGTAAGTATCTCGCTTGAAGTGCTGGGTGACCGTTGGTCGCTGCTGCTGGTTCGCGACATGATGGTGCGCGGTTATCGTACTTTTCGCGAATTCCAGCGCTCGGGCGAAGGGATTGCCACGAATATTCTTGCGGACCGCCTGCAAA
The DNA here is from genome assembly GCA_050010795.1 of Occallatibacter sp. GTDB lineage: Bacteria > Acidobacteriota > Terriglobia > Terriglobales > Acidobacteriaceae > Telmatobacter. The sequence continues at coordinate 15,056 of JBEKKI010000018.1, read as the reverse complement.
AGCTGGAGGCGGGCGGAATTCTGGTTCGCGAGCCGGCGGAGAAGGACGGGCGCAGCACAAATTACCGGCTGACAGCGAAAGGCATCGCGTTGGCGCCGGTTCTTCTCGAAATCTTAATCTGGGGCGCGCATCATGAGGAGACGGATGCGCCCCGGGCGGCGATTGAACAAATGGAGCAGAACCGCGCCGCTGTGCTGGCCGAGACTTATCGCCGCTGGGAACAGCGCGATCCCACGCCGATTCTTCCGCCATTTACGCCTAGCGCACGACCGACATCAAAATCCAATTCCCCGAAAGGAAAACCAAGACGATGAAGGTGAACACCTATCTGAATTTCCCCGGCAACTGTCAGGAAGCCATGAACTTCTACGAGAAACACCTGGGCGCAAAGATCCTGATGAAATCCACATTCGCTGACATGAGCGCATCCGGTGCTCCGCAGAACATGCCGCCGGGACTCAACCGGGATGGCATTCTGCACGCGCGTTTCACGCTGGGCGACACAACCGTGATGGCGAGCGACGGCCCTCCGGACCGCTGCCAGCCCATGCGGAGCGCCTATCTTTCACTGAGCGTCGACACCAACGAAGAGGCTGAGCGGATTTACAACGCACTCACCGAAGGGGGCGAGGTTTTCATGCCTATGGGCGAGACATTCTTCGCGCACCGCTTTGGGCAGTTCCGCGACAAGTTCGGCGTGAACTGGATGGTGATCCACGAGAAGCCGATGCAACGCCCTAACTGAAACGGCACCTTAGCGCGCATTGAAAAGAAGGCCATGGGCTGCTACCCTCATCTGTCCCGGTGAAGCGGGAAGAGAGCAGGCACGACCATGGTCTTCAAATTTCAGGGCTTCGATTTTCTACATCTCGACACGAGCCTGACGGAAGAGGAACTCCTCGTCCGCCGCACGGCACGCGAGTTTGTCGACGCGAATATTATTCCCATCATTGAAGAATGCTTTCGCGAGGGACGGTTCCCGCGGGAGCTGGTGCCCGCGATGGGCGAGCTGGGATTCTACGGCGCGAATCTCGAGGGCTACGGCTGCGCCGGCATGTCGAACGTGGAGTACGGGCTGGTGATGCAGGAGTTGGAGCGAGGCGACTCGGGGCTCCGCAGCTTTGTCAGCGTGCAATCCGCGCTGGTGATGTATCCGATCTACACGTTCGGCTCGGACGAGCAGAAGAATACGTGGCTGCCCGCGCTGGCTATCGGCGAAAAGCTCGGCTGCTTCGGGTTGACCGAGCCGGGCTTCGGATCGAACCCCGCCGGGATGACCACGCGCGCGCGGAAATCGGGCGACGAGTACATCCTGAACGGCGAAAAGATGTGGATCACGTCGGGAACGATTGCCGATGTGGCCGTGGTGTGGGCGAAGCTTGAGGGCGCGGGTGGCGAAGACGAAGGCGGAGCTGACAGCGTTCGTGGCTTCCTCGTGGAAACCGATCGCCCGGGCTTCTCGTCGAGCGACATTCACGGCAAGTGGTCGCTGCGCGCGTCGGTGACGAGCAGCTTGTCGCTCGAAGATGTCCGCGTTCCCGCGGCCAACCTGCTGACCGGTGCGACGAGCCTGAAAAGTGCGCTGATGTGCCTGAACCAGGCGCGCTACGGCATCAGCTGGGGCACGATCGGCGCGGCGATGGACTGCTACTCGACGGCGCTGAACTACGCGAAGACGAGAAAGCAATTCCACAATCAGCCCATCGCCAGCCACCAGCTTGTGCAGGAGAAGCTGGTGTGGATGGCCAGCGAAATCTCGAAGGCGCAGTTGCTCTCGCTGCACGTGGGCCGGCTGAAGGACGCGGGAAAGGCCGGCCATCAGCACATCTCCATGGCGAAGCGAAACAATGTGTGGATGGCGCTCGAGTGCGCGCGGCTGGCGCGCGACATTCTGGGCGCGAACGGCGTGACGGAGGATTACCCGATCATGCGCCACATGATGAACCTGGAATCCGTGAAAACCTATGAGGGAACGCACGACATCCACGGGCTCATTTTGGGGCAGAATCTGACGGGGATTGGGGCGTATTGACGGAATCGGCCGATTCTTGACAGAGGTATGCCTCAGGGCTAATCTGACCTCACTTCCGCATCCTACCGCCTTCATTGGGGCTACGCGGTACATATGGGTTTGTTTCTTCCCTTGACGCGTTGGCGAAGTTGAGCGCACTTCCGCCTCGGAGCGAGATTTCAAATCGCGCCGGCGTGACGCGAAGATCGCACATCACTGGAGGATCGCAATGCAGCCCCAACTGCGCCGATTCAGTATCGTTGCCGGCTTCGTCCTTCTGGCGGGATTATTGATCGGGGACGCGCTCGTGACCCGGAGCGCATTGAACGCGCAGATTGACACCGGCCATTGGGTGATGCACTCACGCCAGGTGCGGCTGGAAATTCTGCAGCTGGAAACACTGCTGATGGATGCCGAGACCGGCCAGCGCGGATTTCTCTTGACGGGTGAGGACCGTTACCTGGCGCCTTACGAGCAAGCCCGTGCGGAGATCGGCGGGCACATCGACACTCTGGCGAAGCTCACGACCGACAATCCTATACAGCAGAAGCGCATCGCCGAGTTGCGGCCGCTGGTGCGCGAAGCGATGGATCAGCTCGATCGGACAATCATCCTCTTCCGCGCCGGTCACGCGGACGACGCCAATGCCATCATACGTTCATCCCAGGGATTGATGGTAATGGGCAACCTGCGCGGTGTTCTGGATCAAATGCGGCAGGAGGAGATGGATCTCGACATTACACGCAGCGCCGCCTACAGGCGCAGCGTAATGATCACAGGGATCAGCAACTGGGTTGTCACATTTGCGGCCCTAGTGGGGCTGATTGTGCTCGGAGTGTACATTCTTCGGGAAATGCGGTTTCGCGAAGACCATGCGCGCGAGATGCGTGATCGCGAAGAGTGGTTTCGCGTCACCCTCTCGAGCATTGGCGATGCGGTGATCGCCACCGACCGCTCCGGCAAGGTGGCGTTTCTGAATCCCGTGGCGGAGGCGATGACCGGACATAAGCTCTCCGACGCGCAAGGGAAAGGCATTGCGGAAGTCTTTCCCATCTGCAACGAGATGACGGGGCTGCCAGCCGAGGACCCGGTGAAGAGAGTTGTCGAGGCCGGTGCGGTGGTTGGTCTGGCCAATCACACCATTCTCAAACCCGGTGATGGAAGAACGATCCCCATCGAGGACAGTGCCGCTCCCATCCGCGACGATCGCGGCGATCTGATCGGCGTTGTGCTGGTTTTCCGCGACGTGACTGCCGAGCGGAAGTCAGAGGAAGTGCTGCGCAAGGCGGAGAAGCTGGCTGCAGCGGCGCGGCTCTCGGCGACCATGGCGCATGAGATTAACAATCCATTGGCGGCAGTGATGAATTTGCTCTTTCTCGCGCAATCGGAGCCGGACACGCCGCCTTCCGTGTCACTGCAGCTCACGCAGGCCGAGCAGGAACTGCAGCGCGTGGCGCATATCACGCGGCAAACGCTTGGATTTTATCGCGAGTCGGGTACGAACGAACGGGTGGATATTGCGGCGATCGTCGAGTCAGTCCTCAAACTCTACGGGAACAAGCTCGAGGCGAAGAACATTGCGGTGAAGCGCTCGTTTGACGGGTGCCCGCCGGCGGAAGGCGTCGTGGGCGAGCTGCGCCAGGCGGTGTCGAACCTGATTGCAAACGCAATCGACGCAGTGGAAGAGGGCGGTGCGATTGCTGTGGGCGTGCACACTGCGCCAGGTGACGACGGCGGGATGCTTGAGATTACAGTCGTCGATGATGGGCCGGGGATCGCGGAAGATCATCTCGATCGCATCTTCGAACCTTTCTTCACGACCAAAAAGGATGTGGGCACCGGGCTGGGTTTGTGGGCCGCAAAGAGCATCGTGGAGAGGCACGGCGGCAGAATTTGCGCCTGCCCGCAAAACCAGGGCGATGGAGCGCATGGCGCGACGTTCACAATCCAACTGCCATGCGCGGCAAGCGAGAAGCCGGCCGAAGTGAAATAAACCGCTTTAGGTTTTTCGTTCGCATTGCCCATAAATTGCTATAGTCGTAGCCATGCGAAACGGTCCTGCAGATTGGGTTTGCCCGATATTGGCGGTCGGTCTCGGGCTTCCGCTTGGTGTTTCCGCGCAGCCGCCGGCAGCCGCGCCGATCGTGCTCCATGCAGCACGGTTGCTCGAAGTGGATACCGGGCACGTACTGCGCCCCGGCGAAATCCTGGTCGAGGGCGAGCGGATCAAGGCCGTGGGCACGAGCGTCGAGCATCCGCAGGGCGCGAAGATCGTTAACCTTGGCGACACCACACTGCTGCCCGGCCTGATCGACGCACATGTGCATCTATTCCTGCACCCGGGAGCAGAGGATCTGCAAACGGTCGTGGAGTCGGTGCCGTGGCGCACGATCGTTGCCGAGCAGGCCGCAAAGGCCGACCTGATGGCCGGATTCACCGCCGAGCGCGACATGGGCACCGAGGGAGCAGGCTCGGCCGACACCGCTGTGCGTGACGCCATCAACCAAGGGCTCATTCCGGGTCCGCGGTTGCGCGTCAGCGGCAACGCAATCGACATTCTGGGCGGGCATGAGGATGCAAACAGCTTCAATCCCGCACAACACGTTCTCTCAAATGCCGACTACGCGAATACGGCCGAGCAGCTTGTCGCCGTGGTGCGCGAGCAGCACAAAGAGGGCTCGGACTTCGCGAAGATTTACGAAACCGGTCCGGATCGCATGATCGACGGCGTACTGCACACGCCTTACCAGTTCACCGAGGCGCAACTGGCGGCAGCGGTGGAAGAAGCCAACAGGCTCGGCGCTTTTGTAGGTGTGCACGCCATGGGAGAGCCGGGCACGCTCTACGCGGCCGAGGCCGGAGTGGCATCGATCGACCACGCGACGCAGTTGAGCGGCGAAACCATGCGCCTGATGAAGGAAAAGGGCATCTTCGCCGTGCCGACATTCACGATCTTCGAGTACTTTGCGACGCACAGAGAATCGCAGGACCAGGCCGCGCGAGAAGCGGCGATGCTTGACTACAAGATTGCCGAGTTTAAGAAGCAGATTGCGGCGGGCGTTCCGTTTGCCGTGGGCTCCGACGTCGGCCCTTTCCCGCACGGAACGCAGGCGCGCGAGCTGACGCTGATGGTGAAGTACGGCATGACACCGCTGGCCGTGCTGCAAGCCGATATGATCAACGGCGCGAAGCTGCTGCGGTGGGAAGGGCAGATCGGCGAGCTCAAGGCCGGCTACTACGCCGACATCGTCGCCGTGCCCGGCAATCCGCTCGACGATATCGGCGTGGTGGAGCACGTGAGCTTTGTGATGAAGAACGGCGTGGTGGTGCGGCAGTAAGCCACCGGGCGCCGCGCCCGGCCAGCAGCGTGTACACTCTCGAATATCCTGATCGGGAAACAGAAGGTTTCGGGGTCAGGTTTCCTGTCGCTTACAAGCCATCCATCCCGGGAGGTCAACCGATGCGCCTTGCTGCTTTGCTTGCATTTGTCACCGTGTCTCTAGCCGCCCTTTCTGCGTCGACAGCAGCAGCGCAGGACCCGCGCCTACATGGCGCTTACAAATTCCATGAAGGCGGGTGGACATACGTGCACTTGCAGGGTACGCCCGAGCAGGTCGGCTTTCAGCATGGTTTTTTGCTGGCGCGCGAAATTGAAGACAACGTTCAGGTGTACATGGTTGAAGCGCCGCATAACGACGAGCGCGATTGGAGCTTTTACCGGAAAGCAGCGCAAGACGTGTTGTGGCCGCACCTTGATGCGGAGTATCAACGGGAACTCAAGGGGATCGCTGATGGCCTGCATGCGCAGGGTTCCGCGCTGGACCTTTGGGACATTGTTGGGTTGAATGGCTATATCGAGTTGAGCAAATACTATTTGCCGTGGCTGAACGCCAAAGAGGGCAAGGCGAACCCTCCGGAAGCTGTTGCTCCGGGAAAGTGCAGCGCCTTTATCGCCACTGGATCGGCGACAAAAGACGGGAAGATCGTGATCGCGCACAGCAACTGGTCCCCGTATGCGGAGGGTGAACGCTGGACGGTGGTCTTCGATGTTGTGCCGAAAAGCGGACAACACTTCCTGATGGACGGACTGCCGGGCGTGATCACGAGCCAGGACGATTTTGGCGTGAACGCCGCAGGCCTGATGATTACCGAGACCACTCTGCCCATGGCCAAGGGATTCGATGTGGATGGGATTGCCGAGTTCGACCGCTCGCGTAAGGCGATGCAGTATGCTACTTCGATCGATGAATACGCCGCCATTATGCGCAAGGGCAACAACGGCGGCTATGCGAATTCGTGGCTGATTGGCGATCGCAAGACCGGCGAGATCGCATACCTGGAGTTGGGATTGCGCCACATGCCACTCACAAAGAAGAAAGACGGCTATTTCGTTTCATCGAATTTTGCCGGGGATCCGGAACTGGTGCGCGACGATACGCCCGGATTCGATCCCAAGGATGCAGAAAGCTCGATGAATGCGCGGCACATTCGCGCCGAGGAATTTGTCAAGGAGCACTACGGCAAGCTGAATACGGCACTGGCCGAGGCGTATCTCTCAGATCACTACGACAGCTACGAGCACAAAACGGATGCGGGCAAGCGCAGCCTGTGCGGACACGAGGATACGTCGCCATTGGGCGAGAAGGTGTGGGGCGATCCGCCGTTCCAACCCGGCGGCGCGGTGACGGGCAAGGTGACGGATTCAGAGATGGCAGCGAGGATGAGTTTTATCGGCAGAGCGGGGCATCCGTGCGGCGAAGACTTCCTGGTGGCGCCGTTTCTGGCCGCGCACCCTGAGTTCGCGTGGCAGAAACCGATTCTGCACGATATGAAGGCCGGACCGTGGACAACGTTTACGGCGGAAGAGAAGGCGCCGGCGGCACAAAACTAGTTTGCGCTTGATGTTTCTGAGAATTGAGCCGACGATTTGTGAAGATTGGCGGCCATGGCCCACGATCCGCCCCAGAGGCCGATGGCGATGAAGAGGCTCGACCACTCGTTGGGATCGCTGATGGCGCCGGGAATGCCGTAGAAGCCGAGTGTGCGCGGTATGTGGAGGGTGAACACCCAAAGCCCATACATCGTGCCAAGCCCGATCCAGCTCCAGCGCTCGAGAATTCCCAGACCGATTCCCACGCCGCAGGCGATGAAGACCACGCCGAAGAACGCCACCCAGAAAAGGTGCAACGGAATCCAGTTGGGGATCAATGATCCTATGAAGACTAGTCCGAGAAAGTGGTCAACGCCAAACACGATCATGGCGATGGCGATAACGATGCGGCAAATCAAGGCAAGCCATTTGGGCGTCGAGGCAGGACCCGGCAGAAGAATTGCGATGCACGCCAGCGAGAGGGGCTCCAGCACTACCGTCCGCAGCCCCATGTCCCCGGGCAGCGCAATATATTTTGGCAGCACGTGGACCAGCGTCCAGAAGATGTAGGTCACGCCGAGCGCATACGCGGAGGCGTGCAGCCAACGCTGCGTGAGGAGGCCCACGCCGCACGCGACCCAAAGCATAGCGAACGGGATGACGAGCCACGAAATAGTGGGCATAAAAGGCAGCACGGGCATGGAGTGAGAGTTCGGGCCGAGCGACGCATACGATCCGTGCGCGCACCATGCGTTTTCGATGGCGAGAGCAACGACGGCGAAGGAGAAGATCCAGCGGCCGGAACGAAAAAGGGTGTTCATGCGGCGTCCAATGGGCCTCCCGGAACTGAGAGCCGCGCGCAACGAAACGCGCTCCAGCCGAATCACTGGCAATCAAGAGACGGGGAAGAAAGAGCTGTTTCCTCGATCTACAACATGCTACACCGCGACGGTGAAGCTCTCCTCGGTGCGGGTGACCGGGCGGTAGAGGGTGTCGCGCTCCACGGGGATGCGGCCGGCCTCGGTGATGAGGCGGCAGAGTTCTTTGCGCGTGAGGCCCTGCGGAGTGGTGGCGCCTGCGTCGTGGTAGATCTTCTCTTCGATCACGGTGCCGTCGAGGTCATCGGCGCCGAAGCGCAGTGCGATCTGCGCTATCTTGGGCGTCATCATCTGCCAGTAGGCCTTGATATGCGGGAAGTTGTCGAGCAGCAATCGGCTGACTGCGATCTGGCGAATGTCGGTGAGGCCCGTGGTCACGGGCAGGTGGTCAAGCGGCGTGTTCTCAGGATGAAAGGCCAGCGGGATGAAAGTCTGGAAGCCACCGGTCTCGTCCTGCAATGCGCGCAGCTTGAGCAGATGGTCGACGCGGTCGGCATCGTTTTCGATGTGGCCGTAGAGCATGGTCGCGTTCGACTTGAAGCCCAGTTTGTGTGCGGTGCGCGCCGTTTCGAGCCATTCCTCGCCGTCGATTTTGTGATCGCAGATGACCGACCGCACGCGTGCGGCGAAGATTTCGGCGCCGCCGCCGGGCATGGAGTCGACTCCGGCTTCGCGCAGCTTGAGAAGGGTCTCTTCGACGGACAATTTGGCGCGGCGGGCTAAAAATGCGATCTCGACCATGGTGAAGGCCTTGATGTGCACCTTGGGGAAGCGTTTCTTTAACCCCTGGACGAGATCGAGGAAGAACTCAAGAGGCAGGTCGGGGTGCAGGCCGCCGACGATATGAAACTCGGTGACGGCTTCAGAGTAGCCGGAGGCCGCTGTTTCCCATGCCTCTTCGAGAGCCATGGTGTAGCCGGCGGGGTCGCCTTTCTTGCGACCAAAGGCGCAGAGCTTGCAGGCCGCCACGCACACATTGGTGGGGTTGATGTGGCGGTTGACGTTGAAGTAGGTTACGTCGCCATGCATTCGCTCACGGACGTGGTTGGCCAGCCAGCCCACAGCCAGAACGTCGGGCGAGGTGGACAGAGCCATGCCGTCTTCAAGGCCAAGCCGCTCCTGGGCAAGCACTTTGGCGGCGATGGGCTCGAGCCGGGGATCGTACGTCCGGAAAGGATGAACCGGATGGACCGCCTGATCCCGGGATTTGAGCGCATCAGCAGGCATGGATTGATGATACCGAAGTCCGGGTGAGTTGGCTTCCTATGCCCCGGGCGGCATTGTGTGTGGGCGGGATCACTTTTGGGGGCCATGCCGGCGGCGTAAACTGCCCCTTCATCGCAACAAAAAGGCAGAACCATGCCCTTGGAAGAACAGATTTCGACCCAGAGCTATGCGCGGGGGCCGGCAAGGCCGCTGCTGGAATTGACGATTGGCGACCTGCTGAAGCGCACGGCGGACCGCTACCCGGATCGGCTGGCGGTGGCGTCGCGCCATCAGGAGAAAAGGCTCACCTGGGCGGGATTGAGCTCCGCAGCCGACCGCGTGGCGCGCGGGCTGTGGGCGCTGGGCATCCGCCGTGGCGACCGCGTGGGGCTGTGGTCCACCAACTGCATCGAGTGGATCATGATGCACATGGGCTGCGCGCGGGCCGGTGCGGCGCTGGTGAATGTGAACCCCGCGTACCGGTCGCACGAACTGCAATTCACGCTGACGCGCTCGCGGATGAAGGCGCTGTTTCTTTGGCACAAGGACAAGCGCGCTGACTATGAAGAGATTCTTGGCCGGGCGCGGCATGGCCTTGACCTGGCGCTGGAACACACGATTTATTTCGACTCGCCGGAGTGGCCGGCGCTTCTTGAAATGGAAGGGCAACTGCCGGAGCACGTGGCCGTCGAGGATGTGGCCAACATCCAGTACACGAGCGGCACGACGGGGCTGCCCAAGGGCGTGATGCTGACGCATCACAACGTTGTGAACAACGGGCAATTCCTGGCGCAGGGGTTTCATTACACCGAGCAGGACAAGATTGTGATTCCGGTGCCGCTGTTCCATTGCTATGGATGTGTGATTGGAACTATGAGCGCGGTGAACTCGGGAGCGGCAATCATCCTGCCCAACTGGACCTTCGATGCGCGGGCGACGCTGAAAGCCGTGCACGACGAACATGCGACGTGCATTTATGGCGTTCCGGCGATGTATGTGGCGGAGTTCGGCCTTGACGACTTTGCGAGCTACGACACGACGAGCCTGCGCACGGGCATGATGAGCGGCGCGCCCTGCCCGGTGGAGCTGATGAAACGCGTGCTCGAAGAGATGCATTGCCGCGAGCTGGTCATCGCATACGGGCAAACGGAGACGTCGCCGGTGGTGACGATGAGCGACGCCGACGACTCGCTCGAAATCCGTGTGAACACGGTGGGCCGGGCGATGCCGCAAACCGAGATCAAGATTGCGCCGCTCGCGGCACAGCCCGATGCACAGTTCGATGCGCGCGAGACAGTGCCCTTCGGCCAGCAGGGCGAGGTGTGCGTGCGCGGCTATGCGCTGATGAAGGGCTACGACGGCGACCCCGAGGGCACGGCACAGGTGATCCAGGCGGACGGATGGCTGCGGACGGGCGACCTTGGCGTGATGCGCGAAGACGGATGCATCCACATCACCGGCCGCTCGCGCGACGTGATCATCCGCGGCGGCGAGAATATCTATCCGCGCGAGGTGGAGGAGTTCCTATACACCTATCCCAAGGTGGGCGAAGTGCAGGTCATCGGCATTCCGAATGCGCGGCTGGGCGAGATTGTTGTGGCGTGGATTCGGCTGCGGCCCGGGCTGAAGCCGGATGTCGACGCGACGGAAGCTGAGATCAAGGCGTTCTGCCAGGGGCAGATCGCCTACTACAAGATTCCCGAGCACGTGCGGTTTGTGACGGAGTTCCCTGCGACATTGTCAGGCAAGATTCAGAAGTTCAAAATGCGCGAGTTCGAGATTGAAGCGCGCGGCCTGCAAGATGTGGCGAAGACGGCGACGGCTTAGGGCCGCGACCTGCGGTATCCTTCCTGCATAGAACCTCTGTCTCTCGTCGAGGGTTTGCGTCACGCCTATGGAACGCATCGAGAAGACCGTCTTCATCAGCTACCGGCGCACTAATGTTCCGTGGGCACTCGCAATTTACCAGAATCTGAATGCTAATGGGTTTGACGTATTTTTTGACTACACGGGGATCGCCAGTGGCGATTTCGAACAAGTGATCCTGGGCAATATTCAGGCGCGGGCACATTTTCTAGTGCTGCTTACGCCGTCAGCTCTGGAAAAGTGCGACGCACCCGATGACTGGCTAAGGCGAGAAATAGAGACAGCCATCGAATCCACTCGGAACATAGTTCCCCTTATGCTGGAGGGATTCGATTTCGGATCGCCCTCAATCGCTCCGCACCTGATCGGGAAACTCAGCGCGCTCAGCAAGTACAACGGGCTCAAGATTCCCGCCGATTACTTCTTCGAAGCAATGGATCGCCTCCGCAACAAATATCTAAACGTGCCATCCTCCTCCGTGCTTCATCCCGCCTCTCCCGCTGCCGCCTCTGCATCCGTTGAACAGAAAGAGGCTGCAAGCGCTGCGCCGCTGGTGAAGTCAAAAGAACTGACAGCACAGGAGTGGTTCGAGCGTGGGTATTCTGCGACGGAGCCGAGCGAGCAGATTCGTTGCTATTTCGAAGCGATCAGGCTCAAGCCGGATTTCGCTGAGGCTTTTTATAACCGGAGCATCGCGCGAGGATTGGTGAGCGATTTCAGCGGCTCCATCGCCGATTCTAGCGAGGCCATCCGTCTTAAAACAGATTACGCCGACGCCTTCGTTGCCCGCGGCGTATCGCGACAAAAAGGTGGCGATTTCGAAGGTGCGATCCTAGATTTTAGCGAGGCGATCCGCCTCAACCCGGATTACGCCTTGGCCTTCGGTAACCGTGGCGACGCCAGACACGGGAAGGGCGACTTCGGCGGCGCTATCGCGGATTGCAGCGAGGCGATCCGGCTCAAACCGGACTTCGCCTCAGCGTTCAATAGCCGCGGCCTCGCTCGGAGGGCGAGTGGCGACGAGGCAGGGGCACTGGAGGACTTTGAGGCGGCCAGAAATCTCAGGTTCAAAGGTGAAGATTGATTGCGTCTTGCTCATGGAGGTTTTCCTACCTTCGCCTTTGGCGCTGGGCCACCTCGTGTCGCGGCCGGCAGCCGTAGCGAAAACCGCAACAGCCTAGTTCGCCAGAGCGGGTGCTGCGATGGGGACTGTTTGCGCCTGGGAGGCTTCGTGCGCCAGGGCCGCCTCTCTCGTAATCGCAATCACCGTGATGTCGTCGTGCTGGCCAAACTTCTGTGCTTCCTCGACAATTTTTGAAACCGGCTCCATTGACAGCAAGCGGCTGCGATCGAACCCCAGCAGCTCGCCCTTGGGATTCATGGCCTCGACGATGCCGTCGGAGTAGAAGGTGAGACGGCTGCCGCGCGGCAACTGCAAGCGCACGGTCTCGTAGCGTGTGCCGGTTTTGGCTCCGAGCGGCAAGGCTCCCGGAACAGCCACCTCGCTGCCATCGAGATAGGGCGGTAAATGCCCGGCGTTGGCCATTACGATGGAGCCATCGGGAAAGATGTGCGCCACGAGTGCGGTAGAAAAACCCCCGGACACGCGCCCGATCAGCCGTTGATTCAGGTTTGTCAACAGCTCTACAGGCTCCGAGGTGTACTCTGCCGCGCTTCGAACTGCGCCCACCAGTACGGAAACCAGCATGGCGGCCGGCAATCCCTTGCCTGCCACATCGCCGATAACCAGCAGCAGCGAACCCTCAGGAGCGGCGAGCACCTGGAAGAAGTCGCCGCCGACCTGCTGCGCCGGCTTATACGCGGTCTCAATCGAGAAGCCCGGAATGCTGTCGATTTCTTCAGGCAGAATGATCTGCTGCACCTCGCGCGCCGCGGCCAGTTCGTTTTCGATGATGGCTTGCTGGTGGCTCATGCGCGTGGAGCGAAGGACGAGAATGACCGCCAGCGAGAGCACGAAGAGGCAGCCGTCGAGGCTGCGGCTATCGACGGTGAACGGTCCGACTGTCCACTTAAAGACCGCGTTCTGGAAGCGGACTGAGGCGCTCGCGAAACCTGGAATCTGGCTGATGATAAAGAGCGTTACATACAAGTAAATTGTCAGGCTCGACACGATGGCGGGGATGAGGAGGATGCCCGCCTCATGATTTCCGCGCCGCCAGTGAACGATGAGCAGGATGGGGATAATCGCGGCGGCCAGGCCGATCTCCGGCACAAAGCTGACCAGGCCGCCGACCGAGGAGCCGTTCCCGCCTGCCGCCAGTATGCCTCTGTACAGAATCCCCACCGCAGAGAGAACCAAAATGGCCTGAATCCAACGTGCCAAACGCAGCCGCAGAAATGCGAAGTACATCAACGTGGTCAAGACAACGCCGGCAAATTCGAATCCTGCATTCACGAATGCAATCCACGCGGGAAGATTGTGGAACAACAGATAGAAACCGAGAGGGGCTCCCAGGGCGGCGGCCAGAAAGAGCAGGAAGATCCAGAGATATTCTCGCTGCCGGCGTTGGGCGGTGAACAAAGCAAAGGCAATGATCCCCAGGCCGAGGCCGGCAATCTGAAAGAACCACTCCAATGCGTGCTGGCCGATCGTGTTCAGCCACACATGATCGCTGAGCGCGGCATCCTGCCCGATGATTAGGTTATTTGGGTAAAACCCTGGGAAAGCACTGAGCCAATCGCTCGTGGAGTCGTGCACCCGCATGGCGATAACCAGGGAGCCTGTGGCGATTACCGAATCCGGAATGCGCTTGAGGATGCGCGCGCTGAATGTGTAGGGGTGATACGGCGATACGCTGCCGGTTTCAAACATCCTCTCGCCGTTGACGTAGATCTCGAATGCATTGGAGAGGCTGTACTCCTCGAGGGCGAGCCCGGTCTCGTTTGGCGCGACTCTCACGTGAAGGCGGTACCAGAGGACTTCAGGGCGCGCGTTAGGAAAGTACTCCTTCAGCGAGCGATTTGGGTCCACGCGCATCCACTGGGAGTCATCGAAATCGGAGCGCGCGTATGCCGGATCGTCGCCCTGCTTGACCACCCAAGTCATGCTCAGCTCAGTGGGCTGGCGGAGCATGGTAGCGTCAAAGGTCTGCGCGCGTAGCGGCGCGGACGGGATCAGCGAGAGGGCAAGGAACGTAAGCGGAGCGATTGCGGACAGACGCCGCAAAGAGCGAAGGGAAATGCGCATGAGCATAGGGTGGGCTCGACCTCCAGCCGACGTGAGTCCAAGCTAACATCGCGCTCGCGCTTTCGCGAAGAAAATCGCACGGCGTAGGCCCCACTACTGCGGAGGCGCGGGCGGCGCTGACGGCGGCGCAGGCTGCGCCGGCGCAGGAGCCGGAGCAGCTGAGGCAGCGCGCTTGGCGACGAAATCCTGCGGAGGACGATCGCCACTGCCACCGAATGTGCGCGTGAACTTGATGGTGTCGCCATCGGCGGTTCCCTTGTAACTGATGGTGAACGAATTGCCGTTGAAGTTCAGCGCCTGGTCAAAGGAGATGTTGTCGCCGTCGACTTTGCCGTTGGAGATATCGGTATCGCCGCGAGGCGTGGTGACGGTGCCGGTGAGATTTGCGCCGTCGACGTGAAAGTCGAAGGTGATGGTTTGCGTGCCCATGCGTCCCTGCACATCGGCGGTCCATTTGCCGTTGAAGTCGGCGGCCAGCGCGGATACGGAACCGAGCGCGAAAAACAAGAGTGTGAGTCCGAGCTTCTTCATCATGTCAGTTTCTCCTAACGATCGATCTGCTTCCGGCGCTGCGCTTACAGTCCCGCGCCTGTTCATGAGAGACGTTGCAGGGCGGAGGCAGGACGCAAGGGGCAGCGGAGTTGGCGGGGTTGTCTCTTTGGCGGGTTCGCGTCCGCCGCGGCGGACGATGGCGAGTTGGCAAGTTGGCGCATTGACAAGCTGGCGAGACAGAGGTGTCGCGCAAGCGGCGTGTGGGGCTGTATGGCGTCTTTCTCATTTCAGAGACCCATAAAAAGGTCGAAATTTGTTGACGATTTTGAGAGCGTTTTGTTGATTCCAGGCGAGTTAACATCAATTTTCTCGCTCAAAAATTTTTATTTTTTTCTTTATTTAAGGGGCTGTCCTAGATAACTAACGAAGGTGTTGCTTAACCCATTGATTCAACTGTAGTAGTTGATCTTCCGGGTTTGGATTGTTGAAACGCCATTCGCATTCCTTGAGAAAGAGAGGAAAGTG
>JBEKKI010000017.1:0-72831 GCA_050010795.1 Occallatibacter sp. | reverse complement strand
CGCCAGCTCCCGGTAGGCTTCGGTAAACTTCCGGTACTTCGACCTCTGACCCATTTGCAGCTCCCCTTTCCCTGCAAACTGTCAATTTACAACCTGTCTCACTTTTGGGGGTCAGTCCAGACTTGCGTGAGTCGGCGCGACGACATAAAGCAATTCAAATCTATTTCGATGCAGGCCGCCCGCCGTGCGCTGTCCAGGCTCACTCCCCTGGCTCCGCTGCGTTATTCCAGCCTGTACGCCCCACCCGATGCATGGCAAATGTGAATCTGCGGCTCGATCCCTGTATTCGCCGCATACCGGGCGCCCAGGGCCTCGGCAAACGCCGGCGCCTCGCCTTGTTCCACAAGGTTGATAGTGCAGCCGCCAAACCCTCCACCGGTCAATCGCGCTCCAATCAGCCCTGGCAGGTCCTGCGCAAGCTCGACCATGGCATCCGCTTCCTTGCAGCTGCCTTCAAAGTCCTCGCTGTAACTTTGGTGCGCTTCAGCCATCAGGCTCCCCAGTTCTTGCATGTCGCCTCTCAGCAGCGCTTCGCACGCCGCCACGGTTCGCAGATTCTCGCTGATCACATGCCTGGCGCGCATCAGGCTCTTCGGCTCCATCTCATGGCCCCATTCCTCAAGGTCCTCGAGCGTCGCGTCGCGCAGAAACCTGACACCCGGACGGTGGCTCGCGATCACCGCGCAAGCTGCCTCCGATTCGCGCCGGCGCGTCGGGTAGTCGCCGCCCGCCACCGAGTGCTTCACCATGGTGTTGGCAATCACCAACGCCACGTGATCCGGAATCGGCGCCAGCTTGTAGGTCAGATCGCGGCAATCGAGCAGCAGCGCGTGATTCTCTTTCGCGTTGAGGCTGATGAACTGGTCCATGATGCCGCAGTTTGAGCCCACAAACTCGTTCTCAGCCCGCTGGCACAGCCGCGCCAATACCGGGCCGGGATAGGTTGCGTTCACCAGCGACAACACCGCCAATGCCGTCGCCACCTCAAGCGCCGCCGAGCTCGACAGACCCGACGCCAGCGGCACATCGCTCCAGATGCTCAGGCTGAACCCCGGAATCTTGTGCCCCTCGCCGGCCAGGATCGACACCACCCCCATCGGATAGTCGGTCCAGTGCTTGCTGCGACTCGCCTGAACTCCGTCGAAGACCTTCTGCTCGCCCTGATTCTCTGAGTAGATAGCGATCTTGCCGTCGGCGCGCGGCGAGATGCCGGCGAGAGTTGCGAAGTTGATCGCCGCCGGCATCACAAAGCCTTCGGCATAATCGGTGTGCTCGCCGATCAGGTTTACCCTCCCCGGGCCAACAAAGATCGCCGGGTCGGAATGAAAGCGCTCACGGTGCATGGAGCGAAAAACGATTGGATCGTGCATATGCCTTCACAACCTAACTGGATTGAACTCTAATGTCATCCTTCTGAAGTTGGATCAAACAACTGACTAAGTCTGCGCGCCCTGTCTTAGCCGCGCCATGGTTTTTACGGCCAGGGAGGAGTACGAAAACCAGCTAACGTTGCTAACTCCGCTGCGTTTGACAACGTTTTCTTGTTCATCCTACCTTACACCGCCGGGAGCCCCATTCATGCCCCCACAACGTCCGCGCATGCCGCGCTCAGCCGCTCCCATATCTCGTCCAACCACTCCTCGTGCTCCGGTTTCATCAGCACCGAGCGCAGGCTTGTCACGGTATTCTCGTCTGACTTGGGCGCCCTGAACCATCGACCCGGCAATTGTGCGAGAGCCAAGTGCAGTCCGCGCCGGGCGCATGCGTCAAACACCTTTTGGGCCCGTTCTGAAGCTTCTTGAGGAGTAGCGGCATCGAGCGCCCACACCACGATGTCCAGCTCTGGCCCACCGCCGGCAAGCGCCTCGAATCGTGCATCCGCGCGCAGCCTGAGGTCAAGCTCCTTCGCCGCCCGCCTTCCTTTCCTGAGCCCGGATGCAAACTCTCCGCCGGGCACAAGCGGCAACAGTCGTTGCGTGGCCCACAACGCAACCGCCGCCGCTCCCGCGCGCGAGCACTCCAAGCTGATCTGGCCGAGGTGCCCGGGGCCCCCGGCGAGCGATTCTTGCTCGCTGGGGTGGGGGTGCAGCTCCTTTGACGTGAAGTAGGTAGCCGGCGAGTCGTGCTTGTAGAAGCGCCCCACCGCCGGGTCGCGGAACAGCACACACCCGCACCCATACGGCTGCAGCCCATGCTTGTGCGGATCGACGACGATCGAATCTGCCTGTTCGATCACCTCAAACGCGCGCCGCGCCGGCTCGTCCAGAGCGTCGGGAATCAGGCCAAAGTATCCGCCATATGCCGCGTCCACGTGCACCCTGAATCCGAAGCGCTGTTTCAACTCCAGAATCTCGTGCAGCGGATCCACAGCGCCCATCGCCGTCGTTCCCAGCGTCGCCACCACTGTGCTCACGTCGCCTTTGCGCAGCTCGTCTTCAAGCGCCTCAAGGTTCATGCGGCCGCGGCCGTCCGCCGGCACACTCGCGTAGTCCAGTTTGAGCACGCTCGAGATGCGCTGGTGGGTGTAGTGCGCCTGTACTGACCCCACAATCCGCCGTCCTGGGGCCAACTGCCCTGCCATCCAAAGCGCCTCGAGATTGGCGAAGGTCCCGCTTGATGTGAGGTGGCCCAGAAACTCCGTCCACCCGAACATCCGGGCGATCTCCTTTACGGCCTCCACCTCCATCGCCGAGCTGGCACGTCCGCCGTCCAGCGCGTGGTTGTTGGGATTGATCTTCATGGCCAGCGCATAGGCCGCACGAGCCACCGGGTGCGGCGGCATCAGCATCTGCCCCGCGTATAACGGATGAAAATAGGGGTAGTTATCGGCCAGACGGCGGGCCGTCGCGTCCAGGACTTCCACCATCGCCTCGGCGTTCGTCCCGGCAAAGGCTTCAAAGTCTGGCAGCTCCCCGAACTCCGCCTCAAGCGCCTTTGTGGCGCGATCCAGCAATTCGGGTACGCAATCATCTTTCATGGCGACCTCTCACCTTATCACAGGTCGCTGTGCGCTGTTAAAGCTCGATTGATCAAGAAGTTCCGAAGCGTAACACCATTTGGTGATATGAGACACACAAATCCCGCAGACTATTTTGACGGTCATGATAGAATAAGGTCAGCGTTAGAACCGAACCGGGCGTGAGCAGTACTCGTCCAAAAGCAAGATTCTGCCAGTGTTCGCTCCGATTCATCCAGCGCAATTCAATACAGGAAATACGAACAAAATGGAACAAGGTACCGTGAAGTGGTTCAATGACGCGAAAGGCTTCGGCTTTATTTCGCGCCAGAACGGCGAAGATGTCTTCGTGCACTACTCTGCAATCAACTCAAGTGGTTTCAAGAGCTTGCAGGAAGGTCAAGCCGTGCAATTTAACGTCGTAAAGGGTCCCAAGGGCTGGCAGGCTGCTGACGTACAGCCTCTCTAACCTGATCGGCCTGATTCCGGCAGAATCAAGCTCGAAACAGCAGTAGGGCTGAGAGCGCTTCCGATGACAAACGGGAGCGTAATCAGCCTTTCTGCGTTTTTCCGCCAGATTTTCGGCGTATTTTCGCCGCTAGCTCTTCTAACCCTCCAAGCTTCACTCCCCCCGCCCCGCTCGACTTCGCGCCCCTCACCCTCTATTCTCAAAGGTTGGCAGCTTTCTTCTTCATCTTGCAGCCATCCCGGGTTCAATCAGCACATGAGTACGAAAACGATCGCCATCCATCTGCCTGACGGGTCTATCCGCGAAGTTCCTTCCGGCACGACGCCACTTGAAATCGCGAACTCCATCTCCCCGCGTCTCGCCGCGGCGAGCGTGGTCGCCCGCATCACTCCGGTCACAGCGGCCGCCGGCCAAAGTGCCGCCCACGACGGCCAGCCGGACGAAGGCCAGTCTGAAGCGTCGATGTACGCCGCTGAGGACGCCGGCGCTCCGCGCCTGGTCGATCTCTCCGCACCGCTCACGGCCGACACACGCCTTGAACTTGTGAAGGAGAACGATCCGGAAGCTCTCAAAGTGGTCCGCCACTCGGCCGCACACGTCCTCGCCACGGCCGTCCTCGAGCTCTTCCCTGAGACCAAGCTCGGCCACGGCCCCGCCACCGATTCTGGTTTCTTCTACGACTTCCATCGCGCCCAGCCGTTCACGCCCGACGATCTCGCCGCCATTGAGAAAAAAATGGCCGAGGTCGTCGCCCGCAACGAGCCGTTCGTCCGTGAGTACGAGCCGCGCGAGCAGGCCCTCGAAGAATTTGCTCGTGACGGCGACTTCATGAAGACACACTTCGTCACGAAGTTCACAGCGCCCGGCGACGAGGTCAGCTTTTATCGCAACGGCAAGTTCGTCGATTTCTGCCGCGGCCCTCACGTCCCCTCCACCGGCCGCGTCAAGGCCTTCAAGGTGACAAACCTCGCGGGCGCCTACTGGCTGGGCGACGAGAAGAATCCGCAGCTCCAGCGCATCTACGGCACGGCGTTTTTCTCGAAGAAAGATCTCGACGAGCACTTCGCCCGCCTTGAAGAAGCCGCGCGCCGCGACCATCGCGTCCTCGGGAAGCAACTCGATCTCTTCAGCGTTCAGGACCTCGCCGGCGCAGGCCTTATCTTCTGGCACCCCAAGGGCGGCATCATCCGCAAAGTGATGGAAGACTGGATGCGCGACGAGTGTCTTCGCCGCGGCTACCAGCTCGTCTACACCCCGCATGTCGCGCGCATCAATCTGTGGCAGACTTCAGGGCACGAGGGCTACTATGCGGCCAACATGTTCACGCCCATGGAGCTTGACGATGCGCTTTATCGCCTCAAGCCCATGAACTGCCCGTTCCACATTCTCATCTACAAGAACTCGCCTAAGAGTTACCGCGATTTGCCCGCACGCTACGCCGAATTGGGCAACGTATACCGCTACGAGCGCTCCGGAACCATGCACGGCCTGCTGCGCGTGCGCGGCTTCACGCAGGACGACGCCCACATCTTCTGCATGCCCTCGCAGATCGAAAGCGAAGTGGCCGCCTGTATCGATTTCGCCGAAGCCGTGCTCAAAACCTTCGGCTTCTCCGAATTCAAGGTCGAGCTTTCCACGTGGGATCCGAACGACCGCGCGCACTACGCCGGCTCCAACGAAGACTGGGACCTCGCCAGCCGCTCGCTTGACAACGTGCTCAAGTCGAAAGGCATTCAATACAAGACCATCCCCGGCGAAGCGGCATTCTACGGACCGAAGATCGACGTCAAGCTAGTCGACGTGCTGGGCCGCCTGTGGCAGTTGTCGACGGTGCAGTTCGACTTCAACCTTCCCGCGCGCTTTGAGCTCGAATATGTCGGCGAAGACGGCGAACGCCATCAACCCGTCATGGTGCACCGCGCATTGTTTGGCTCCGTTGAGCGCTTTTTTGGCGTCCTCATCGAGCACTACGCCGGAGCTTTCCCGCTCTGGCTCGCGCCCGTGCAGATCGGCCTCGTCCCCATCAGCGAGAAGCACCTCGCCTACGCAGCGAAACTCGAAGCTGAGCTCAAAGCCGCCGGCCTGCGGGTCGAAACCGATGCGCGCAACGAAAAGATGAACGCCAAAATCCGCGACTTCGCGCTGCAAAAGACGCCCTACATCCTCGTCTTCGGCGATCGGGAAGAATCGGCGGGCGCCGTGAACGTGCGCACCCGCGGCAAGCAGGAGCAAAGCTCCATGCCGCTCGCGGCCTTCATCGCCAGAGCAAGAGAACTCGTCGCCAGCCAGTCAACCGAGTTGTAAGACTTTGTGTGAGGGTACCGCTTCAACGGCGCCAGAATGGCGGCGAAAATAACCGCAAAGCGGAACCAGAAAAATGCAACTCTACCCGCGGATGATGCTCGGGCTGGCCGGTAGTATACTTTCCAGCCATGGAAATCCTTATCGGCGTATTCGTGGCTATTAGTGCGTTTGCAGCATGGTTCTTAGTCAAAAGGAACCCTGCATCGGACTTGAAGTCTTTGGGGTGTCAGGAGCATGAACGAGAATACATCGATCCGCGGCAAGAGGAGTTTCATCGAAGAGCGCAGAAGGAAGTTCAAGCTTATCAGGTTGGCGAATCGCTGAAGAGGCCAGCTTTTCCGGTTATCGCGGAGACAATACATAAGGATGGGGGGCTTGCGGAAGCTCAAACCGATAAGCCAAGCAAACCAACAGGCATTAACCTACTTGACTTGCTTCCCGCCAAATTCGTTGCTCTCGACCTCGAAACAACGGGACTGAGCCCTTCGGAAAACGAGATCATTGAGATTGGTGCAATCAAGTTCGCATTTGGTGCCTCTGTGCACGATGGATTTCAGTTGTTTTTGAGGCCAAAGAGAGAAATCGGGCCGAAGATTGAAAAGCTTACCGGCATCACGCAGCAAATGCTAGATCGCGATGGAGTGGAACCTGCCATTGCACTCAAAGGTTTTTCTGAATTTATCTGCGATCTACCCCTTGTGACCTTCAACGCTCCGTTTGACATGGGCTTCTTGTGGAGTGCGGGAAGGAAGCACGGGCTAAGCTTCAAGAATCGCTATACGTGTGCTTTGCAGCTATCACGCCAGGCATGGCCAGAGCTGCCGAGCCATCGGCTGGCGGACCTAGCGGGACGAGCGCAGCTCTCGGATGAAAATACGCATCGCGCGCTTGCAGACAGTAAGCGCGCACTGCAGATCTTCCTTGCGGCGGTTACCACACTCGGCTCGCGGGTGCAATGGGAGCGCCAGCCTATCGACTGGCATGTAATGGTCGAGTACAACAAGGCGAAAGAGTCGAACCGCGCGGTTTGCGAGGGGATTCGCCCTCTGGAGGAGTGCAGTACGGAGGAGGCAGTTCGGTTGTACCTTGAAGCGATGGGTCGCATGTATGAATACGAGGCGATTGCTGATGGCAGGTACGCAGACGCTTACATCATCGACAGGCTCAGTCTCTGTCTCTGGAAGTCCGCCAGATATCGGGAACTCGTTGAAGGCGTCGATACGTTTGTTGCGACTTTCCCTGAGGTAAAGTCGAACGTGATGACAGCAGTGTTGCGAAGAAGAGAGCGCGCCGCACAAAAAGCGGGCATGCAGGCGAGCTGACGAAATGCGGTTGGATATGGCTCGGGTGCCACCGGCCTGGATTCTCAGCCCCGGGATCTCTCGCTGATCCACGGGCTCGCTCCGCTCACTCCGCCAACTCGCTGCTACGCGTTAATCGCCATCCCCTCTACCGCGCCGTAGCCATCGAGCATCGCCTCGCTCAGCGTTGGGTGCGCATGGATCGTGAACATCAGGTGGTCCACCGTGCCTTCGAGCTCCATCACGGCAACGGCTTCGGCGATCAGCTCCGTCGCCTGCGGCCCGATAATGTGCACGCCAAGAATCTCGCCGTACTTCGCGTCGGCCAACACTTTTACAAATCCATCGTGGCTGCCCACAATCGTCGCCTTCGAATTTCCCGCGAACGGAAACTTGCCCACCTTGACCGCGTGGCCTTTTTCCTTCGCCTGCGCTTCGGTCAGTCCCGCGCTGCCAATCTGCGGCTCGGTATAGGTGCAGCTCGGAATGCGATCCCGCCGCACCGGCTTGTAATACCGTCCCGCGATCTTTGCCATGGCCACCATGCCGCTCATCGCGCCCACGTGCGCCAGTTGCGGCAGCCCGGCCACAATGTCGCCAATCGCATAAACGCCCGGCTCCGCCGTCTCCTGCACTTCATTTACCTTCACGAACCCGCGCTCCAGCTCCACCTTTGTCTTCTCGAGTCCTATCCCGCTCGTCAGCGGCCCGCGCCCCACGGCCACCAGTACCTTCTCAGCCTCCTTCACCTGCGCCTTGCCGCTCGCGTCGGTGTAGCTCACCTTTACGCCGCCGGAGGTCTTCTCCACCTTTTCCACCTTCGCGCCGGTGCTCATCTCAATGCCGCGCTTGCGGAACACGCGCGCCAGTTCCTTCGAAATCTCCTCGTCCTCAACGGGAACCATGCGCGGCAGGAATTCGAGAATCGTCACCTCGGTGCCAAAGCTGCGGAAGATCGATGCGAACTCCACGCCCACCGCGCCCGCTCCGATCACGATGAGCGACTTGGGCGGGGCAGCCAGATCGAGAATCTCGATGTTGGTCAGGATCGTCTCGTCCGCCTTTAATCCCGGCAGAAGCTTCGCCTCCGACCCCATCGCCAGCATCACGTTCTTCGCCTTCACCTGGCTCTTTTGGCCGGCAGAATCCACATCTACGGTGTGCACGCCGTTTTGTGCTGGCCCAGTCACTCGTCCAAAACCTGAAAGAGTGGAGACTCTGTGCTTCTTCATCAGAAACTCGAGGCCCTTCACATGCTTCGTAATGATCGCGTTCTTGCGCGCCAGCACCGCCGCCCAATCGAGCCCCCGGCCATCAACGCCCGTGATCCCGAACTCTGCCGCGTCCTTCAGATACTCCCACAGCTCGGCGTTGAACAGCAGTGCTTTTGTGGGGATGCAGCCAACATGCAGGCACGTCCCGCCCAGCTTCGGGCTCGCATCAATCAGGGCGACCTTCAGCCCGTACTCCGCTCCGCGAATCGCCGCTGTGTACCCCGCCGGTCCGCCGCCGATCACTGCCACGTCATATATCGTCTCTGGATTTGTCTCTGCCACAGGGAAACTCCGTTCCGGCGCTCCTTACCGCGAGCGCCGTTTCAACACGCTTAGTCTAAATGGATGCCTTCGACCGGCTGTCTATCACGGACAGCTCACTGCGATCGCGTGTTCGGCCAGTTCCGCCGCCGCCCGCACCGTCTCCGCCTCGTCGCCGAATCCCTCAATCCACCGCACCTCCGGCTCGCGCCGGAACCATGTCATCTGCCGCTTCGCATAGTTGCGATGTCCCTGCTGCGCTGATCGCGCTGCCTGGTCATTACTCCAAGACTCCCGCAACACGCGTAGTGCTTGCCTGTAGCCGAGAGAATCCAGCGCCTTCACCGGTCCAAAGCGTTCGAGCAGCCCGCGCGTCTCCTCCACGAGGCCCGCGGCAAACATCGCCGCACAGCGCTGGTTCAGCCGGTCGTAAAGCTGCGCCCGCGGTGGATTCAGCCCGATCCGCAGCAATCGGAACCCCATCAAAGGATCGCGCGCCATGACCTGCGACATCGGCTTCCGCGCCGCCACGCACACCTCAATTGCCCGAATCAGCTTCGGGGTATCGTTCGCATGGATCCGCTCAGCCGTCGTCGCATCGAGCCTCAGCAACACTCGGTGCAGCCAGCCACTCCCGTGCCGTTCCGCGCTCTGCCGCAGCCTCGCCCGCACGTCCTCGCGTCGCGCCGGCCCTGCAAATAACCCCTCAGTGAGCGCGCGCAGATACAACCCCGTTCCACCGGTCACAATCGGCAGGCGGCCACGCGCTGCTATCTCTTGGAGGGCCTTGCGGGCAAGTCTGCTGTACTCGCCTGCCGTGAACGGCTCATCCGGCTCGGCCACGTCGATCAGGTGGTGCGGCACACGCGCCCGCTCCTCCTTGGTTGGTTTTGCTGTGCCCAGCTCCATGCCGCGATAAACGGCCACCGAATCGCAGCTCACAATCTCGACGCCAAACCGCTCGGCAAGGGCGAGCGAAAGCGCCGTCTTCCCGCTTCCCGTCGGGCCCAGCAGAATCGCAGCGAGCGGTAGCGTTTTCTTCTCCATAGTGTCGCGGTTCACTGTCCCCCGGAACTGATCCTTGCCTCCGTTGTTACAGCCTCCACCAACCCGGTGGAAAGATCCACTTGGGATTGGTGTGCCAGAGCCACCAAAGGCAGATGGCCACAGCCACGAGCACCAGGCCGAAGACCTGGTTGCGACCGAAAACACGCCGCTGCTCCTCGCGCGCCGCCTTCTCGGCCTGCTTCTCGTTGTACGGCTTGATGCGCCTCTCAACCATCATCCCAGTCTCGCAAACCGACGCCCGCGCCAGGTTCGCGCGCATCCCGCATCAGTATAGGGGAGCGCAAGCTCTCCAGATTTGAGGCGCTTCCGTTTGACTTCCCCCACCCCCATTGCCGACCATTGTTCTTCTGGTTTTGGATGAATTTGGAGAGAGACACTCGAATGAAAGTCCTGATCCTTGGTTCCGGCGGCCGCGAGCACGCGCTGGCCTGGGCACTAGCCCGCAGCCCGCGCGTCACAGAGATCGTCTGCGCCCCGGGCAACGGTGGCATGGCGCAGATCGCCCGCTGTATCCCTGTCGATATGAAGAAGCTCGACGCCATGGTTCGCCTGGCAGAAGCCGAGAAGCCCGATCTAACCATCGTCGGCCCGGAACTGCCGCTCTCGCTGGGCATAGTGGACGAGCTTCAGCAGCGAGGCCTGCGCGTCTTTGGCCCCACGCGCGCCGCAGCCATGCTCGAGACCAGCAAGGGTTTCGCCAAGCGCTTCATGCAGCGGCACAACATTCCCACGGCCAACTACGCAGTCTGCTCTTCGGCGGCCGAAGTTGAAAAGGCTGTCGAGATCTTTCATCCGCCCATCGTTGTCAAAGCCGACGGCCTGGCCGCGGGCAAAGGCGTCATCATCTGCGAGTCCCGCCACATCGCCCGCGAAGCCGCCCAGGGCCTCTTCGCGGGCACGCTGCTCGGTTCATCGGAGCAGCAGGTCATCATCGAGGAGTTCCTTGAAGGCGACGAGATCAGCTTTCTCTGCCTGAGCGACGGCACGCACGTCACGCCGCTCGTTCCGTCTCAGGATCACAAGCGCATCGGTGAAGGCGACACCGGCCCCAACACCGGAGGCATGGGCGTCTATTCCACCGATTCTCTGCTCGATCCCGCCATGTCGGAGTGGATTCTGCGGCACATCGCCGAGCCCACCGTGCAAGGCATGGCCGCCGAGGAGACACCGTTCGCCGGCGTGCTCTACTGTGGCCTGATGATGACCGCGCGCGGCCCGCAGGTGCTCGAATTCAACGCGCGCTTTGGCGATCCCGAGACGCAGGCCATCCTGGTGCGCCTCGAATCCGATCTCGTTGACGCGCTCGAGGCATGCGCCGAAGGCCGCCTCTCCGAACTCAATCTCCGCTGGTCTCCCGGCGCATCGGCGTGCGTTGTCGCCAGCTCCGGCGGTTATCCCGGCAGCTACAAGACCGGCTTGCCGATCAGCGGCCTCGGCGCCGCGGCAGAAGTCCCGGGCGTACAGGTCTTTCATGCAGGCACCGCGCAGGTGGGCGCACAACTGGTCACAGCAGGCGGCCGCGTTCTTGGCGTCACCGCCGCCGCCGACTCTCTCGACCAGGCTCTCGCCCGCGCCTACCAGGCCCTGGCCGAGATTTCGTTCGAGGGAATGTACTACCGGCGCGACATCGGTCATCGCGCACTCGGAGCGCCGAAATAGTTCTTCATCGCCGCTTGCAAAACTCGGATCGCGGGGAGGTCAACGTGAGCGTAGGAATCACTCTCGACGAAATGCTGGCCTGGAACGATCAGGCCGCGGCTAACTGGAAAGCCCACTTCGAAGGCAACCCGCATCTTCTCGAACTGCCCTGCGGCATTGGCGGCGCCGCAACCGTGCAGGAGCTTGTCCGGCACATCTGGGGCGCGGAACTGCGCTGGGCCCAGCGGCTGGCCGCGGAACCGGAAACGCCAAGAGAAATGGTTCCCACGGGACCACTTGACGCGCTCTTCGACCTGCATCTCCAGGCAGTCGGAATCCTTCGCATGTTGCTGGCCGCGCCGGAGCACACCTGGGGCGATCCCTACGTTATCAATTTCGATTGGGTGCCTCCGGAAGAGCGAACCGTCTCCCGGAGGAAGATCGCAGCGCACGCGCTGTTCCACAGCCAGCGCCACTGGGCGCAACTCGCCACTCTGGTTCGCAACGCCGGTTCCCCCTCAAAGTTCCGGGGCGACCTGCTCTTCAGTCCTGCGCTGCGCTAGGCGCAGGCGCCGCCTGAGGTTTCGCCGGCTGCTTTTGAAAGCAAGACCGGCATAGAACCGGCCGTCCCTGGGTCGGCTTGAAGGGAACGGTCGTCTCCGTGCCGCACTCTGAGCACGTGGTCCGTGTCTCGGGGCGCACGCGCTGCGATCCCCGCGCACGCTTCGCCTTGCACTGTTTGCAGTGCTTGGGGTCGTTCTTGAATTGCTTGTCGTGGAAGAAGAGCTGCTCGCCTGCCGTGAATACAAACTCGGCGCCGCAGTCAACACATTTGAGGACTCGATCGGTGAATTCCATGGCCGGCTTCCCTCACAGGGACTTTCACCGAAATCGGCCATGGCACTACAGGAACTTGCCGGTTCCGGTTCCCTGATATCGTTCGTCGTGCACTTCAAGGGGCCCGGACCGCACCAAAAACAGGGCGGCATTCGAACATTTGCCCGGTAAACCGGTTCCACAATGGCTATTTCCGGAGCCGCAACCGCCAAATGGCTTCTTCGTTAAGAAAAAGCCACCCTGCAAAACGCCGGAAAGGCACGTGAATTGTGGAACCGCTCTAAACCGGGAACGTAGAACCCAGCTCGCCATTGCGTGCCGGGCGACCTTTCGCGCTTCTCAAGTTTCTGAAGGGATTGCGGCATTGTGCAAAGAGTTTTTGGTCGGGCACAAGCCAAAGGGCTACCACGAAATTCGATCGACAGAAACTGAAGAAACGCTCGAGCCAATTACAACGCCGCGCCTGCCGTCCCGATTGTCTTTGGTTTTACTGGCGGCCTTCGTGTTGCTCGATCGAAAGCCGCCGGAACGGCATTTATCGCGGCGGGTTATGAATTCAATCCTGCTCTTTACGAGCCTTCTTGCGGTTCCGCTTGCGCGCCAAGGCTGCCTTGACGCGTTTCTTCTCGCCGGGCTTCAGGTAGTAGGAGTGACGCTTCACTTCCTTGATGATGTCCTCCTGCTGCACCTTCCGCTTGAATCGGCGCAAAGCATTTTCCAGCGGCTCGCCTTCCTGTACGCGAACCTCTGCCAAAGGTAAAACACCTCCAAACCTGCCTGTAAGGCTCCACATATCATACCTGAGTTCTGATTCGGGGGCTACGTTAACGATATCAATGGGGTTTGCAGGCCTGTCTCTGCTCAGGACCGGTCCGCCGCTGTTTCGCGCATGGTGCCCCCGGCGGTTCGTCGCCTGCATTTAAACTTTCAGGTGAGGTCGCGCCGAGGTCGCCATGATCCGAACCTACCAAGGCCATTCGCCGCAAATTCACCCGAGTTGCTACATCGACCCCTCGGCGCAGATCCTCGGTGACGTCGTGATCCGCGAGCGCTCGTCGGTATGGATGAACGCCGTCGTCCGCGGCGACGTCAACTCCATCCGCGTTGGCGCCTGCTCCAACGTTCAGGACTGCGCCGTGCTCCACGGCCAGCGCAACCTCTATCCCGTCATTGTGGGCGACTGGGTCACCATCGGCCACAACGCCACGGTCCACGGCTGTGTGGTCGGAGATATGTGCGTCATCGGCATGGGAGCGCGCGTCCTCAACGACAGCCACATCGGCGAGGGCTGCATCATCGCGGCCGGTTCCGTCATTCCCGAGCACACCGTTGTTCCTCCGCGCACGCTCTGGGCCGGCGTTCCTGCCAAGCTCCGCCGCGAACTCACCGACAAAGATCATGCCCTCATTCGCGAGTACGCGCAGAATTACCTCGACTATGTCGAGATCTATCTGAATGATCCTCCGCGGCCGGTCTGATCCAGCTGTGCGCGCTCGCGGGCATCCCGTGCATGACAATACCGTCATATTTCCCGATTTTCAGCTTGATTCTGTTGACATCGATCGATCCGGAATAGTCCGATAGAAATTGAGCCGGCTACGCCGGTCAACGTTCGACAGTCCATGCAAGAACACTCATTCTTTCTACGCCAGAGACTTTCGCGCCTGCTTGCTGCCGGCGCGCTGCTCCTCGCCGTGCTGGCACTCGGTTCCTGCAGCGTTGCCGCCGCTCAGGCGCCGCCTTCTTCTTCTCAGGTGGCGCTGAACTCGCTTCCCGATGCGCCACAACCCCAATCGGTCGATCCCCCTCGGTCTCCTCAATCTGAAGACGTAGCTGTCCGCAATTCGCCGCGCATTTTCCTCCACGATGAGGCAGCCATCTGGACAAGCCCTGTGCGCCTGCGCACACGCGACCTCGAGTGGCTGGTTCCGCTCACACTGGTCACCGGCGCTGCCATCGCCACCGATCATCGCACCTTGCTGAAGGTGGTTTCGCACAACGCCGGCTTCAACAATGCCAACATCAACACCTCGAACGTCCTTATCGGCGGCCTAATCGCCACGCCTGTTGTGCTATTTGCAGCGGGACAGATCCGGCAGGACGGCCACGCCCGCGAAGCCGGCATCCTGGGCGGCGAGGCCATGGCCGATGGCCTGGTTGTACAGCAAGTCTTGAAACTTGCTTTCTGGCGCGAACGGCCCGGCGTCGATTCTTCTCGCGGACGATTCTTCCAGTCCAGCGCGGGCATTGACTCGTCGTTTCCTTCAGCGCACAGCACCCTGGCGTGGTCCGCTGCCTCCGCCATCGCCACGGAGTACAACTCACCATGGGTCCAGGTTGCAGCCTACAGTGGGGCCACCGCGGTCAGCCTCACGCGCGTCCTCGGCCAGGAGCACTTTCCCTCTGACGTGCTTGTCGGCGCCACCGCGGGCTGGCTCATCGGCCACTACGTCGTCAAAAAGCATCACAAAATCCGGTTGAAATAGCCGCCGAGTCCATTCGCTGACCCTACTCCTGACCCCTGACACCTGATACCTGTTTTTCACACCGGCGGCGGATTCCGCTCCGAGAAGAACTTCCTCTGGTGCCAGTAGGGATACGCCGGCTCGCAGTCGCTCGCCTTGTCCAGCGCCGCCACCTGCTTTGCAGTCAGATTCCAGCCGGCCGCTCCCAGGTTCTGCCGAAGTTGCTCTTCGTTGCGTGCGCCGATGATCACCGATGAAATCGTCGGCCGCTGCAACAGCCAGTTCAACGCCACTTGCGGAACCGTTTTCCCGGTCTCCGCCGCAACTTTGTCCAGCGCGTCCACCACCGTAAAGAGGTACTCGTCAGGCATCTGCGGTCCGGCATCGGCAATCGAGTGCAACCGGCTCACCTGCGGCAGGGGCTGGCCGCGGCGAATCTTCCCGGTGAGGCGTCCCCAGCCGAGTGGGCTCCAGATCAGCACGCCCACTTTCTCAGCGAGCGCCAGCGGCATCAGTTCCCACTCGTATTCGCGACCGATGAGCGAGTAGTAAACCTGGTGGGCAACAAAGCGCGTCCAACCGTTGCGGTCGGCAACAGCCAGCGACTTCATCAGGTGCCAGCCTGAAAAATTCGAGCATGCGATGTAGCGCACCTTGCCCTCGCGCACGAACTCGTTCAGCGTCTCCTGCGTTTCTTCAATCGGCGTCATCGCATCGAAACAATGTAAGTGATAAATGTCGATGGTTTCGGTACCCAACCGGCGCAAGCTGCCCTCGAGCGCGCGCCGCAGATGATACCTGCTGGAGCCCACTTCGTTCGGCCCTGGGCCCGTCGGAAAGCCTGACTTTGTAGAGATGAGAACCTTATCGCGTTTGCCCGCGAGCGCTTTCCCCAGGATCTCTTCCGAGCGGCCTTCGGAATAGCCGTCGGCCGTGTCGAACAGGTTGACGCCGGCCTCAACGCAAATATCGACCAGCCGGCGCGCTTCTTCGACCTTGGTCTCGCCAAAGCCCTTGAAGAACTCATTGACCCCGCCAAACGTCGCGGTGCCAAAACTCAGTGCGGATACTTTGAGGCCGGAGCCTCCAAGAAGACGGTATTCCATGACCTTTTCGATGCCTTCTCATGCGTAAGGTTGCGGTGCCGAGCGGGCGCGCTCAATCCGGCCGAAGATTCAAGCCGAAATCCGCGGGATCGCCTAGCACGGTCAGGTAGTAGTTTTCGTCGGGGTAGGGAACATAGATCTGGTCCGAAGGCCGCACCCTGGAGTATTTCTGCCAGCGGGGGTTACTGTGATCTTCACCTGCCAGGTCAGTGAAGGTGAACGTCATCCACGGCCACACGCGGATATATTCGACCGCAATCTCCGGCACGCGGGCCGTTTCGCTGGTCACCTTGCCGTAGATGCGCACCAGCGAAAGCGCGGGAATTTGGGCAGGATCGGCCTTGAGCTTCGCCACAAAGTCGCCATCTCCGCTCTTTGCCACCAACATGATGTGGCAGTCGGTCATGCCGTCGAAAAAGTGATGTTGCACGAGCAGCGTCACTTCTCCGTTTTTCAAGGCCGGTGGCGTCATGCCGCGCACAATCCCGAACCACGCAATGTAAGTCCCGGTCTTGCCGTGAATCGTGTAGTTGCCGCCGAAGACCGTGTCGTTGGTTCGCTCTTTTTCAGTAAGGCGGGAATAGAACGTGGCTTCAGCGGGAATCGGCCGGTACGAACAGGTCGCCAGGGTGTCGGTCGGTTTCAGCTCCTTCACCGGCTGCACGTCGATGGGAGTTTGCGCCGGCGCGCTTGCCGCCAATGCCCCAATGACGGCCAGCGCCATTGCAGGCAATCGCATACAAACCTTCTTCCCGGAAGTTTGCCACAGAATTCTGGCGCGCCGCAGCGTCTCGGGTGAGGCTCAGAGCGGACCACTCTGCTGCGAAAGGTTAAATCTCGCACCTGCCGCCGGCTGATCCCTGTTCCCTAATCCCTATTCCCTGTTTTCAGCAGCTCAGCACGTCCTGCAGCTTGGTCAGGGTGCGATGCAGGTCCTTGTCGGTACGGCGTTGCTCGTCGATCTTGCCGATCGAGTGCATCACCGTGGTGTGATGCTTGTTTCCGAACTGGCGGCCGATCTCAGGCAGGCTCGCCTCGGTCATCTGCTTGGCCAGGTACATCGCGATCTGTCGCGGCACCACCACGTTGCGCGAGTTGTTCTTCTGCTTCAGGTCTGCCACGCGCATTCCGAACTGCTCCGCCACCGCGCGCTGGATCGACTCGATGGTGATCTTGCGCACCTGCATGTCGATGAACTGCTTCAGACACTGCTGCGCGGCCGCCAGCGTGATATCAATGCGATTGACCTGGCACCACGCGATCAGCCGCACCAGCGCCCCCTCAAGCTCGCGCACGTTGGTGCGCACATTTGAGGCCACGAACAGCGCCACATCGGTTGGCAGTTGCACCTGCTCGCTCTCGGCCTTCTTCAGCAGGATCGCCACCTTGGTTTCAAGATCCGGCGGCTGGATGTCAGCGATCAATCCCCACTCGAAGCGCGAGCGAAGCCGCTCTTCGATCTCCGTCAGTTCCTTGGGAGGGCGGTCTGAAGCGATCACCACCTGCTTCATGTTCTCGTGCAGCGCGTTGAAGGTGTGGAAGAACTCCTCCTGCGTGCGCTCTTTCTGCGAGATGAACTGAATGTCGTCGATCAGCAGCACTTCGACCGTCCGGAAACGATCGCGAAAGCTGGTCATGCGATCGTTACGGATGGAGTTGATCATCTCGTTGGTGAATTTCTCCGCTGACAGGTAGCAGATGTTCGAGCTCGGCTGCCGCCGCTTTACTTCGTGCCCGATCGCGTGCATCAGGTGCGTCTTGCCCATTCCCACGCCGCCATACAGAAACAGCGGATTGTAGGCGCGCGAAGGGCGCTCGGCCACTGCCAATGCCGCGGCACGCGCAAACTGGTTGCCGTTGCCGATAACGAAGGCGTCGAAGGTGTAACGCGAATTAAGTTGCGCCGCGGTCGACCAGTCGAACCGGCCCTGCTCGGGGATGCGGGATGCGGCCGCGGGCGGCGCCGTGGGTGCATGCGATGCCACCGGGCCAAATCCACCGTCCCTGCGCTGCGGGGGAATCGAGGGGTCGTCCTCGACGGTTACAAAGCACACATCGTCGAACTCGAGCGATTGAAGGTCAATGGCTTCCTGGATCAGATCGCCATATTTGTCGCCGATATGCTGGAACTCGGGCGAAGGCACTCGCACATACAGCTTGCGGCCTGCAATATGGCTGAAACGGGTCGGCTTGAGCCACGTCTCGAATGATTGACGGATAACCTTCTTCTCTAAGGCTGCGAGAATCTGGAGCCAGGGATTGAGTGCCGAAGTCGGCGTAGTCGCAAATGCCATCGTGCAATCCTTGCTGATTCCGCCGGCATTGCGCCGGTCGGTTCGTTTGCTCGTTTGCAGGCAACGGTATCTTTCTCGCGCAAGGCAATCTGCTTTGCGTTGATGTCGAGATGACCGGCTACCTGTCTACAACTGGTCTGCCCCGCGGGGTTCAACATCGGGACCGTTGAGTAAAAATTTCGTAACGCAGAACGCTCGAAATTTCATACGAGTTCTCACATGAAATTTCAGGAACGGTCCCGATAGTAGCACAACTCGCGCCCGTTGCAATCCCCTATTCACACAAGTTTTCTGCGATCTCAAATAGTTGCACCAAGGATGGTGAAACTTCGCGCCGAAGTGTCTCGCGTCGCTGACGCACGGTGCTCAAAATCGCACAGTGCAGGTCTTCGTCGCACCGCTCATTCAGAATACTCTCGCTCGCGCTGCCACCTTGCCACATCGTGAAGCGCGGCGGCCTGCTGGATTCAGAAATTCACCTGCGATATACTCGAAAGAGTCGCTAAGACCAGGTTTTTCTTTGCCAAACAGGAGCGGGTCACAATGCCCAAGCGTACGTTTCAACCCAACCGTCGCCACCGTGCGAAAACACACGGATTTCGGGCGCGCATGAAGTCCAAAGCCGGCGCAGCCGTGCTCAGCCGCCGCCGCGCCGCCGGGCGCAAGCGCGTTTCCGTCAGTCCCGCGCATCGCGATTGAATTCCCGGCGGTTATGATTCGAGCGCTGCGCCTTTCCTGAACTGGGAACTGCCGCCGAGCGGCGAAATTCGTCCGAGCCTTCCTCATGCCTTCAACTTCAAAGCCTGCCCGGCGCCAATCAT
This sequence comes from Occallatibacter sp., assembly GCA_050010795.1. Lineage (GTDB taxonomy): Bacteria > Acidobacteriota > Terriglobia > Terriglobales > Acidobacteriaceae > Telmatobacter. The sequence continues at coordinate 54,037 of JBEKKI010000017.1, read as the reverse complement.
TGGCGAGCTCGCGCCTGCGTAAGCACGCCGACTATCTAAGCGCATACTCGGCTGGACGCAAGCGGCAGTCGGCATCTATGAGCTGGTTCCTGGCGCCGCAATCGCAGAGTGCCGGGGAGACCAGCCTTCCAGCCGCTGCACGCGTCGGCCTTACCGCCGGCAAGATCTTGGGCAAGGCTCACGACCGCAATCGCATCAAGCGCCGCATGCGCGAAGCCCTACGCCGCCACGTCGACCTTCTGCCTGCGGGCTTCGACCTCATCTTTCACCCGCGCCGCAACGTCCTCACCATTGAATTCGCGCAACTTGAGGCTGAGGTTGTGCGTATCCTTGAACAGGCCTGGGATGAGGCGGCACGTTCCAAAAAGCGGTCCGCGGTTACGCCCACGCCCGGGGTGACGCCCGCATCATGACGCGCCTATTGCTCGCACTGCTCGCCTTCTACAAGCGCTGGCTTTCGCCGGCGTGGCACACCATTGCCATGGGCGGCTGCAAATTCCAGCCCACCTGCTCTGAGTACGCGGCCACGGCCATCGCGATCCGTGGCCCGCTGCGCGGCTTCGTGCTCGCAGCCTGGAGACTGTTGCGCTGCCATCCCTTTTCGCGCGGAGGATTCGATCCGGTTCCTCTGCCCAAGTCCCGGCCCGCTCCGCCGGCCGACCCCGACGAAACGCGCCACAGCGCGCCCACGGCATTCCCCCACGAACCGTTACCATAAGGTAGGCGGCAGCTGTGGGGGCTGCCCCTAGCCAACGATAGGAAGTAACCTTTGCCCGAAATTCAGAATCCCAATCTTCAATCGCAGGGGCCAGGCGGCGGTGGGGGCGGCGACATGCGCTCCACCATGGCCTTAATGCTGCTCGTGCTTGCCGTCTTCGTCGGCTACCAGTATTTCTTCGCCAAGCCCAAGCCCGACGAGCAAAACAACACTCCCACTCAAACCCAGCCGGCCGCGCCTGCCACGCAATCCACACCGGGAGCGGCGCCGGCTGTCGCAGCCTCAGCGCACCCGTCCGCTGTTACTCCGCAAATATCCGCCGCCATGGAGACCACTACGACGGTCGAGAATGAGCTTTACAGAATCGTCCTGACCAATCGCGGCGGGCAGGTCGAGCACTGGTTCCTGAAGCGCTACTTTGATTCCGCAGGCAAGCCCCTCGATCTTGTTCAGAGCCAGGCCGCGGATCGATTTGGGAAGCCGCTCTCGTGGTTTACATATGAACCGACGCTTACCACGCAATTGAACCAGGCGCTTTACCAGGTCACGGTCCAGGGCACCCCGCCCACCGCCACCGGCCTCATCTTCGCGCCCACGTCCGTCACCTACCATTACGCGTCCAACGGCCTTGACGTCGTAAAGACCTTCAGTTTCGGCTCGAACTATGTCGTCAGCGTCGAGGCGCAGGTGAAGCGCAACGGCGAACCGGTGCGCGCGCTCATCGCCTGGCCCGCCGGACTGGGCGACATGGAGGAATTCCAGCAGACAGGGATGATGCCGTCGCAGACGCGGACCCCCTCCTTCTTTGCCTGGTCCATTGGCGGCAAGCAGGACTCGCAGGCCGGAGCCAAGGTCGGCGGCAACAACACGCTCGACGATCCGTACCAGTACGCCGCCGTCATGGATCTCTATTTTGCCGCGGCATTTCTGCCCGAAGTACCCGATCGCGCGACCGTCGTCACCTTGCACAACTCCGTTGAACTGCCCAGCAACCCCTCCGATCCCACCAGCAAGAAAACTCCCGCCGACGTAATCGGTCTCGCGGTCGGCGATACCAGCGGCGATACCCGCGTGCGCCTGTTCGCTGGCCCCAAGGCGACAGATGTGCTCCAATCCATCCACTCCACGGGCGCTGATGGCAAGCAGGATGGGCCCTCGCTCGAATCGCTCATTCAATTCGGATGGATGGCCTTCATCGCCAAGCCGCTCTATCTCATCCTGCGCTTCATGGTGCTGCACGGCATCGGAAACTGGGGCTGGGCCATCATTCTCTCCACGGTGGTCTTCAATCTCGCGCTCCTGCCCACCCGGCTCATGATGACCAAGTCGTCGCTGAAGATGATGCGCATCCAGCCCAAGGTCGACGCCATCAAGAAGCGCTATGCGAATCTCAAGGCGACAGATCCCAAGCGTGGCGAGATGAATGCCGAGATGATGGCGCTTTACAAGACCGAGGGGGTCAACATGTACGGCAGTTGCCTGCCCATGCTCGTGCCCTTGATGCTCCTGTGGCCCTACTTCCGCGTCTTGCAATACGCCGTAGAGCTGCGCCAGTCGCACTGGTTCTGGCTGCCCGATCTCTCCCAACCCGACCCCACGCACATTCTGCCCATCGTCATCATCATCACCATGTTCCTCACGCAATACATCACCCCATCGCCGGGTATGGATCCCACGCAGCGGCGGATGATGGCCTTCATGATGCCGATGATCTTCGGCTTCATGCTCTGGCATTACGCTTCGGGACTGGCGCTCTACTGGGGCACTGGCAACGTCATCATGCTGGCCATGCAGCTCGGCATCAACCGGTCGCATTGGGGCAAGGAAATGCATGCCATCGCCGCCCGCCGAGCCGTCAAAAAACTCGGCGCCAACCCCAAAGTCATCCAGGGGCGCCGGTAAAAGCAGCAAACACCAAACAGCCAGCGTCGTCATACACGGGATGACAGGGCACCCGGTGAAAGAGCTTGGGACTCATGACACCATCCCTATTCCCTAATCCCTGTTCCCTGTTCTATCGTCGAGTGTGTATGGCCACCGCCTCGATTCAAGTTCCCCATCCCGCCGCTGAAGCGGAAGAAGTCTACCGCCGCTGGATCCGTTTTCTCGACGAAGAGTTCCTCCGCCACCGCTCTCCCGAACGCCGCGGGGAAATTGTGCGCGACCAGTTGTACCAGATCTATTTCGGCCGCCCTCACGGCAATAAGCTCAATCTCTCGCTCACTTCCGAGCTGCCCGGTAACGTGGTCAATCTCTCGCTCGACCCCCAGAACGTGACCATGGAGGCGGAGCACTATGCTGAGGTCGATCGCGAGCGCTTTTCGTTGCGCAAGCCGCTGCTCTGGTTCTGGCAGATGTTCGACCGCTCGCCGTTGGGGCTGAACCACTGGCTCGGCCTGCGCTTTCGCTGCATGCTCGGGCGCCACATCTTTGAGCATCTCGGCTCAGGCGTCAAGATTCACCACGGCGTCGACCTCACCTACGGCTACAACCTCTCCATCGGCGACGGGGTCGTCATCCGCCAGCGCGCGCTGCTCAACGATCGTGGCGGCATTACCATCGGCAACAACGCCGTCATCGGTTCTTACTCCCGCATCTTTTCCTTCTCGCACGATGCCACGGACTATGAAAAGATTCGCCTGCAGCCCACTTTGATCGGCGCCGGCGCCCACATCGCCAGCCACGCCATCGTGCTCGCAGGCCAGAATGTTCCACCCGGCGAATCCGTCGGCGCCTTCCCCGCCGACCGCGGCTGAGGCCGGGTTATTGCGCCGCGTTCACGCCGCCGTGCACCACGAACCGCGCGATGTAATCGTGTAACAGTTGCCGGTGAGCGTCGCGGTACGCGGAATAGTCCTGTGCGATGCCCTGGTCGGCGCCGTTGATCAGGATCCAGCAGTCCAGCATTCCCGCGTCGCTTACTTCGAGCAGGTTGCGCAGGTTTTCATCGAGTTTATTGGGCTTGATCTTCTTCTCCTTGATGATCGACACCACCATGCTTAAGGCATCGTCCTCCTCCTTGAGCGTGTGGCGATATTCCTTCTCATTCGGAAACTGCTTCTTGAACTCATCGCCTTGATAAAGGGCGCGCTTCATCGAGTAAGCCAGCCAGGCAAAGCTTCCCTCGTTCTTCTTATTGAGCGCATCGGCAGGATTGATGTTGATCGTGATGTTACCCGGCTTGCCGGAGTCCACGACCGGTCCCGCCGGGCGATCGATCTTGGGCGCCATAATCACAGCCTTCTCCCGCACCGCCCACTGTTGCAAACCCTGCCACGCGAATTTGTTGTACGGCTCGGCCACGATGGCGTCGATGAACTTTTCCCTGGCCGCTTCCGGGTCGTTTCCGTACCGCAGGATCGCGTCGCCCCAATAACGGTACGCGGTCTCGCGGTTGGGATCGACATCGATGGCGCGCGCGAACCAGTGGGCGGCTGTCGCCAGATCGTGCTGTGTGTAAGCCGTGTCGCCCGCATAGAGCGGCGCTTCATACAGATGCGGATCGGCCTCCGCCGCCGCCACATACTTCGTCATCGCTGTCGGAAAGTCGCCGGCGGTAAATGCCCCTTCGGCCTCTTGGAGCAACTCGCCCCCGGGGCTCGCCGGGGCCATCATTACCGGCGCGTCAGGGTCGAGATTCGCCATGCCCACGACATAGTTGGCCTTATCACCTAATTCCACCGCGCGACGGGCGGCGTCGCGCTCCCTGATGCGCAGCGCCTTCACCTGCACCGGGTCATTGGTTTGCAGAACAGCGGCTCCCAGGCAGTCCGCCAGCCGCTCCTGATAGATCATCTCGTTGGGATTGGACTTCGCCAGATCCTCGTACAACGGCAAAGCATCCACCCGTTTACCGGCCTGGTAAAGCTCGTTCGCCTTGGCCGCCTCGTCGTCCTGAGCACGGCCCACCGCGGCCACGCAAGTGACCACCAGACAAAGACACACACCCGCAACCCATCTCCGCATGATGCCCCCGCACGCGAGATTTAAGGAGTCCTATCCTCATTAGACGCCCTGGGCTTGCGGCATGTTCCCGTACCCCGCACCACACACCCGCGCCGACAACTGTTTATTCGTCACTGACCACTGTCAGCTTTCTTCTGGTACACTCGCTCCACAGCCCTCCACCATGCTCTTCAAGGCCCTCAGCGCGGCTGTCTACGGCATCGACGCCAACCTCATTGAAGTCGAGGTTGACTATAGCGGCGCGGTAACCGACCAGGACGTCTTTCACACTGTCGGTCTGCCCGACGCCGCGGTCCGCGAAAGCCGCGACCGCGTGCGCGCTGCCATCAAGAACTCCGGCTACACCATCCCGCCCACTTTCATCACCATCAACCTTGCCCCCGCCGACATCAAAAAAGAGGGCTCGGGCTTCGACCTGCCCATCGCCGTCGGCATTCTGGGTGCCTACGGCGCCCTCCGCACCACCGATCTCAGCCGCTTCCTGCTCGTGGGCGAGCTTGGCCTCGACGGCGGCGTGCGCCCCATCCCCGGCATGTTGCCCATGGCCGTCATGGCCCGCGAGAAGGGCATTCCCAACCTGATTCTGCCCGCCGCCAACGCAGCCGAAGCCGCGGTCGTCGAGGGCGTCAACGTTTATCCCGTCTCGTCGCTTCTCGATGTGCTCGATCTGCTCAACACCTCAGTCGTTGGCGTCATACAGCGCGAGCCCTATCGCGTTGTCACCCAGGAACTCCTCGGTAAACTTGAGCAGTTCACGGTGGACTTCTGCGACGTGCGCGGCCAGCAAACCGCCAAGCGCGCCCTCGAAGTGGCCGCGGCCGGCAGCCACAACATTCTCATGATCGGGCCGCCCGGCTCCGGCAAAACCATGCTCGCCAAGCGCTTGCCGTCGATCCTCGCCCCGCTCACCTTTGAGGAAGCGCTCGAAACTACCAAGATCCACTCCGTAGCAGGCGTCCTTGAATCCGGCGCCGGCCTCGTCACGCAGCGTCCCTTCCGCTCGCCCCACCACACCATCTCCGACGCGGGCCTCATCGGCGGCGGCATCGTGCCGCGCCCCGGCGAGGTCTCGCTCGCGCACAACGGCCTCCTGTTCCTCGACGAGCTGCCCGAGTTTCCCCGCAATGTTCTCGAAGTCATGCGCCAGCCGCTCGAGGATCACACCGTCACTATCGCCCGTGCCTCCATGTCGCTCACCTTTCCCGCGCGCTTCATGCTAGCCGCGGCCATGAACCCATGAAGTTGCGTTGCTTTCCTGCCATGATTTCAGAAGCGGAAGGCAGATAGCAGAGGTTGATCGCGACTTCGTCGCTATCGATCACAATCTTATCGGTAATGTTTTCAATCACTTTGCGTTTTTCTTCCTGCTCAAGCGAAGGCCAGCGGGTATAGAGGTCACGGGCTTCATTCAGAATTTCGTCGCTTGATAGATATTGGATTTTGAGGAAGTCGAGTTCGGCCTGGAGCCGGGGCATCTGGTCCTCGATCTGCTTCAGGCGTTCCTCCAGCGGGCGGTGTTTGGTACCGAAACCGTGTTTGGTAATCTCGTCGGCTAGGTAGAGTTGGTACAGTTTGTCCGCTTCGCGGCGGATCTTCTCAGCTTCTTTCTCCAGGGACCCGAGCAGCTCTTCTTTGGCCTTGATGGTCTGATCGGCGCTTTCAAGGTATCCGGCAATATCGCTTGGGGAGAAAAAGAATCGCTTCAACTGATCGTGGAAGACCTCTTCGAGATCAGAAACCGGGATCTTGTTGCGGCACTTCTGGCAGACATACTTCGGGGTATTCGAGGGGACGTACATCTTCTGCCCGCAGGTACAGTAGGCGAACCCGGCGAAAAGCTGGACCGCCTTTCGGGCTGGACGCCGCCCGTTGCGGCGTTCTTCGAGAAGCCGGTTGCAGTCTGCCCAGAGTTCGTCGGAGATGATCGGCTCGACCTCGGTGAGCACCCAGTCCGCCTCCGGCTTGATGACCCAGTGCTTTTTCTCGCCCAGGCTCTTCGTGTAGTTCGCCCGCCGCACCCCTTTTGCCGTGGGATCGCGGAGCAGACGCTCCACGGTGGTGTCGCTGAATTTCGATCCGTTCCGGGTGCGATAGCCTTCCTGATTCAGGAGCCGGGCCACGGTCTTCTTGCGCCGGTGCTCAAGGAAGAGTCCGTAGACGTGCTTGCGGATGGGGGCTTCCTTGGGGTCCGGCACAAGCCGCCGGTCCTTCCAGGCGTAGCCGAAAGGCGCCTGACCGCCCAGGGGCTTGCCGAGCTTCGCCCGGACGGGCACGGATGCCGCGACCCGTTCGGCGATCTCCTCCCGCTCCCATTGGGCCATGGCCGCGATCATGGTGTAGAAGAGCCTTCCGGCGGGGGTCGTCGTGTCGATGGATTCGTGGAGCGAGATCAGGTCCGCCCCTTGCGCCAGAAAGATGTCCGCGAATTCGAGGAGTTCCCGCGTGTTGCGGGCGAGCCGGGCGAGCTTGGAGAAGATGAGGCCGGTCACGTGGCCGGACTTGATGTCCGCGAGCATCCGCTGGGTTTCCGGCTGGCCCATGACGGACTTCCCGCTCACGGCTTCCAGGTGATAGACCTCACGGACCCGCCAGTTCTTGAGGGCCGCATAGTCGCGGGCGCGTTTCTCGTGGTGCTCGGGACTCTCGCCGCGCGCCTGGTCTTCGGTCGAGACGCGAATCCAGATGGCGACCTGTTTTGTGGGTGCGGGGTCTTGCAGCACTGGTTGTCGCATGGGGTCGGGCTCGCTTGTCCGATAGAGAAATCGTATCGCTCGGCTGGCTCACGGGGCAAATGGGGTCCAGCCGTTCGCGGGGTGGAACGAGCGTCAGCTTTTATCGCCGCCCTTGAGCCTCCGCACCGCATTCATAATCACTTGGGAGATGGCCTGCTTCTTGGCCTTCTTCTCTTCTTCCCCAACCGCCTGGTACTGGACCTTCACTTTGTAACCGCGCACCTTCCCATCCTTGCCCGCGACCCCGGCCTCCAGCGTCTCGGCAAAGGCGAAGAACTCTCCCGGCGTAAGAACGTGTACCCGCGCTCTTTCCTCTTCGTTTAGGGCAGCCGCAATCGATTCCTTGGCCTTCGCTACTGCCTTCCGGTCCACGAGCAGAAGGACGACGTATTCGAAGCCCGCCGCAAGGCATTTCTGCACGTTGCCAACTTCGTGCTCGACCGTCGTCGTCACCCCGATCTCGCAAGCGATGGAGCGTCCTTCCTTTTCGAGCGCCACATCAACGGAGCCGAGACCGTCGAGGATCTGTTTTTCAATCGTTGTCTTGTAGCCCTTGCCGAGCGCCCACCGCCGCACGAGCTCCTGAAGGTACTTGTGCTGCGGTCCGCCCCGGCCTTCGGATGGGGGTGAGGTTGGCAGTTTCGTTCGCGCGCCGGGCGGCACGGGCTCGCGCTTGGTCTCTGGCTGTAGGGTCGCCGGCGGGCGCGGAGGCTGGACTTCCTGCGTCTGTGGCTGCGGGGCCGGGACCGGCGGCGGGACCGGGGGAGGCGCTTCCTTGGGGCTCATTGCCGCTTCGACAGTCTCCCGATCCGTTGCGTATTGCTCCCGTGAGAGCGCAATGATCCGCTCACGGCGCGACTCTGCCTCCGCCGGTTCGATGGGCGGAAGCGAACGCGTCTTCAGATTGAAGTCGAACTCGGCCCGCTCCACGCGGCAGATGGCATCGCCCACTTGAAGGTTCTGGAGGTCCTTCGCCTCGAAGTACGAGAACCCGTCTGCCAGCCGCTTGGCATCGAAGTCGCCCAGGCGGAAACAGATCCGCGTGTAGGGATTGGCGATCACGGCGCTCGCCACATCCGCGTCGCGGCTCGCAAGCTGTTGGAGTTCCTGGTGGGCGAGGATGAGGCCTAGGCGATACTTGCGGGCACCCGAGAGGATCGCGGCCATCGAGGGCGTCACAAAATTGTGGAACTCGTCTATATATAGGTAAAAGTTGCGGCGCTCTGCGGCGGCGGTCTGCTGCCGGCTCATGGCAAGCTGGTGGAACTTGGAGACGAGGAGCGTGCCCAAAAGATAGGCGTTCTCTTCGCCGATTGCGCCTTGAGAGAGCTTCGCCAGGAAGATCTTCCCTTCGTTCATGATCGCGCCGAGATCGAAGCCATTCTCCTTCTGGGCCACCATGTAGCGGATGAGCTTGGGCCGGAGGAACGTGTCGAGACGCGTCAGGATAGGGCCTTGGGGTTTCGCGACCAAGAGCGGGAAGGTTTTCTCCCAGTAGTAGACGATCTCGGGATCGCGGACGGTCTTCAGATACTTCGCCCGGAAGGCGGCGTCCACGAGGAAGCGCCGGAGGTCCACTAAGCTCCCGCCCTCCGTGCTTTCGAGGAAGGCCAGCACGGCGTTCCCTAAAACCGAGGTCATCTGGTCGCCCCAACTCGTCGAAAGCCTGCGGAAGACGGCGACAAGATCGGACCCGAGCAGGTTCTTTTCGACCTCCGAATGCGCTTGGAGGACGTTGAAGCCTACCGGATACGCTTCGTCCGAGGGGTCGAGGAGCACCACGTCCCCGTGCCGCCTCTCCGGGATGCGGCCCAGAATTTCGTCGATCAGATCGCCGTGCGGATCGAGGACCGCGAGACCATCGCCGCGTTCGATGTCCTGGAGGATGAGGTTGAGAAGCAGGGTCGATTTGCCTGTGCCGGAAGCGCCGATCACGTAGCAATGCTGCGACCGCTGTTCGGCGTTCAGAGTGACCGGCGTCGTTTTGCCTGCATGGGAATTCTCGCCGAGGATGAACGGATGGCCCTCCACGATCCGCGGGGCCGCTTTCGTCCGGGCATCCTCGCGCTTGAGCTGCGGGACGCGGACGGAGGCCGATGGCAGATGCGCCAAGGAAACCAACTCATCGGCATTGAGGAGCATCCCGGAGCGGTGCGTCGTGCGGGCGCACACATCCGCCGCATGATCCGCGTCGTCATACCCGTCATTCGCAAGGGCGATGAGTTCGTTGCTCGTGGGATTGGCGAATTGCGTGAGCGCGCCGCCCAGGGCTCTCGCGATCTCCCAGGCCCGTGCTTTGGTGCCGCCTTGTGCGGCAACGCGGAGGACTACCGCATAGAGCGGTTGCGCGACTTTCTCTCGCGCCTGCGCCACCATCTCCGGCGCATCCGGAAAGAACGAACGCCCTTCCCCGTTCGTCACCGCGCGTACCATGCTCTCAGCCCACGGAGAACGGGTGGCCTGGAAGAGCACTTGCAGCAACCCCAGTTCCCCGTCGCGGACCCCCGCAAGGGCTCCCATGATGCCGATCAGGGGATCGACCTCGAATCCGCGCACGGTCCTGAGCGGAATCATGCATTCCCGCGACAGCCCGAAATCGATGATGACGGATGGCTTCCGGTGATCCCAGCGTTCCGCGAGAAACCGTTCGCGCACCGTGATGGCCGATTCGGGAAAATGCGCTGAGAGCTGTTGGGCAAGCTGCGTCCGGTCATCCTCCGCGCACGCGAACTGGGTGAAGATGGCATCCTTGACGCCTACGACCTCGAACCCGATAGGGCGCGATGCGTAGGTAAGGCTCGTGAGCAGTCGCTCGGCAGCCTCCTTTAATACTTTGGTTCCGGCCGGCAACGCGACCTGGAATTCCACGGGCGGGCCTTCCGCGAAGAGCGGCTCGGGATCGGCTTCGCGTTCCTCCTCGACCGGCGCGGCGGGAAGAGGAACGGAGCGTCGCCCGAGAAGGCCGTCCACGAGAGAACTGAGGACGGTGGGTTTGCGGGAATCGTCAACCGCCGGTCCCGGTTCCACGTAGTGGTAGAAGAAGGGATGGAACGGGGGTTCAAGCTCGACCGGATAGCCCCAAAGCTGCCAGCCGCGACCGCGCCGCTCCCAATCGTAGAATTGCGCGGTGAGGCGCTCTTCCCGCATGAGCGGAAGCGTCGGGCCGAGGGGAGCGATTTCTTCCTCTCCGGGCATGAACCATCCTACCGCTGATAGAACTCCCGCATGATCGGTTTTCGTTCAAGCTCGGTGAGAGGGCGCGCACCTTTTGAAGACATCACTTGATCGACCACTTCGAGCACCGCCGTGTGCACCACGGACTGAAACATTTGCGTGGTGTCGGCCTTGTAGTAAGTGGATGGCTGGAAGAGCTTTTCGTAAAGGCCGCCGAAGAACGGGATGGCCAAGACAACATCTTCCGCGTCGGTGCCAAATTGCCCTTCCCGGAGGAGATAGCCGAGCAGCCAAAACACGCCCACACTAACTACGACTCCCCAGAAGAGACCCAGGAAGCCGAGCGCCGCCACACATATTGCAAAGATCACAAATCCGGCGAAGAGAATCAGGATCGCCCACAAGAGCGCGTGCGTGGGCGGGAGCTCGGCGAGCCACCACGAGAAAAAGAAGCCGGTGCCGAACGGTGCCGCGCAGAGGTCGAAGGCGAGCTTTCCGCGCTTGATCCGCAGGTACTCCCGCCGGGCGGTGAGCACCCCGCCTTCGCGCCAGTCGATCCGCGAGACCGTGTAGTCGGGAATCTGCCTGGGTTGGAGTGCCTGCTCCACGGCAGCGTAAAACTCCATGCTGGAGGTCTGGAAGTTTTCGATGGGATGATGCCAGTGGGAAATCACGTTGGCGTCTTTGCCAAGTTTTGCCATGAATCGCCCCTTTCGCTCATTCGTTCACAACGTAGGGGGAAGTATTGAATTTGCGGATCATATTACCACCGGGCGGGATTCCGGCAATATGCATGTCACCCGACCCAGCGCTTGTTCGGAAGTATGCTGTGGCGGATGGAGGGTTTGCCGCTGCCAGCCGGATAGGCGCGGCACGGCGGCGAAACCGATCTGGACGACGGAGGAGGTTGAAGGAGAAGTGTCCGAGAAATCGCTTCGAATATGGCGCAAAGGATGGCTCTTTGGCCCCGGAGAGGCCCAGATGAGCGCGCCAAATGGGAGTATCATAGTTCGCAGCCGCGAAGGCAAAAACGAAAGTTCCAGTTTATTGGGGGATAAACCTTTTATCTAGATTGTTACGTGCATCGCAAATCGCCGAGGGTTCATGAAAACGGTCTATCGCATATACATGTCCATACGGCTCGTTTTGGTTGCGTTTTTCTTCTCTTTCTTCTTATTCTTCTTATTTTCCTTTTTGTTGCCCTGTCACTTTCATTTGACGTGGCCGAGCCCATGGGCACCGCTAGAAGTTGTTGCCTTGTTCGTTTTACTCGAAGAGCTTATGGCTTTCGTCGTGGCTCCGGACAATTATTGGTCGGGACTTTTTGGCGTGCCTAATGAAACAACACTTCCGGCGATAGTGTTTGAAAGCGACCGAACATTCGTAGAGATTCTGTGCGGAGTGGCGGCGGCCATACTTGCAATTGCTCTCGGCGAGGGCACCCCTTCGTCGCGGCCTCTCGCAAAGGTGTGTCTCACTTTGAGTGTCCTACTCTGCATTACGTATCTGAATCTTCAAGGAGCAAGCGTTAAAGAGGATATGGACGACGATAAGAATTGCCACATCGTCAAGCTAACCGCAAATCGTTCGACCTATCTCTTAATTCTTCGCAATTTCATCTATTGGAGTTTTCTTTACGGTCTGACGTATACGGTGATCATGCCAAAGTAAGCGGCTCTTTTACAATCTTCTTGCTTCTGATCGGAGGATGATGTGGATATTCTTGGCGCACGGGACATTCTTAGCCGGTCCGGTCTTTTTGATTTCGAGGAGGCCGCAAGTCGAGTGTTGGAACGCTATTTTAAAGTATTCTCATCGGATGATGAGCACGAAAACCAATTCAGGTCGAACATGGCTTCCATCGGAGCGGCTGAATTCGCCGTATTGCGCAGCGTGCTGAACGGAGAGTCTGCCGTCAAGTTTCAGCGACCGGTTCTGGAACTAGATGTGAGCCTCGCGATTCTGACCGCAGACACTCTCCGGACTAGGCCCTGTAGAACAGCGGCCGCGACCAGAAGAGGACGATTTTCGACCTCCGATTTATTCATGCTCTCCGGCGACGCAAGTAAGGCTTGGTACATCCTAAATGAACAGGACAACAATGTTGCCGGGCTCGATTCGCGCCTCTCGTTTTTAGAGCTTGGGGCAAACCTATTTGATATCGGCCGCGGAGAACTGTCTTGGCTACCGGAAATTGCGCTCGGTTTCGACAAAATCACAACCCTGTTTGCATTCATGCGTATGAATGTGATTAGAAATCGTCCCCAACCCCAAGTGCAAGAAGATGTTCTTGCATTAAGTAGCGATTTAGGAATTCTTGGTACTGAACTGGCTTGATCAGCGTTGGTGCCCATACCCGCGCGGTCTGAAAACCACGCGATGGTTTAACTCACCCAGCTGATTAGGAACTCCCGTTCACCAGCGACCTAATGGAATGGGCCCTCTTCGTAGAGGTGAGTTGGTAGGCTCGCTACAAGGAGGACGCACCGTGACGAAGGCAACGACAATTGATATTGCAAATTAGTTCCTTTGACAACTTATCGAATCAGGACTCTCACAGCAGCGCCTACAACTTCACGGTGTCGGCACTGAATGGACGTGATGCCATGCCATCCACCATGAGCCGCAGATAGATTTGGTGGTTCGGCAGGCTCACCAAATCGACCGGGGCAAACACTGGGTAGAATTCCTTCGCCAGAATCTCAGCATCCTCCATCCCTAGGCGGAAGCAAATGATCGTACCCGCGTTCCCTAGGACCGCGCTCTTGATGAGAGTGTCGAGCTGCACGAGATACTGATGGGCCAGGATGAGGTTTACCCGGTACTTGCGGAGCTCCGAGAGCATCGATGCGAAACTCAACGTCGTGAAGTTCTGGAACTCATCAAGATAAAGATAGAAGTCGCGCCTGGCATCTTCGGGCACATCGGCACGACTCAACGCGGCGAGACTCAGCTTTGAGACGAGCATCGCGCCAAGCAGCGCAGCAGCATCCTCGCCGATCTTTCCCTTAGCCAGATTCACGATGAGGATTTTACCTTCGTCCATGATCTGCCGCACATCGAACGATCCGGAGGGCCGGCCTACCACGCGGTGCAGGATGGGATTCGAGACGAACGCACCTACCTTGTTTTGGATCGGCGCAATGGCTTCGGCGCGAAACCGCGCGGGATAGCCCTCGTATTCTTCGAGCCAAAAGCTGCGGACATGGGGATTCTGCACCCGGCTTGCGACGTGTCGGCGGAATGAGGAATCGGCAAGCATCCGGAGCACGTCACCCAAGGTCGCATCGGATTGATCGAGGAGCGCGAGAAGCGCGTTGCGGAGGATATGTTCCAATCGCGGCCCCCAGGAATCCGCCCAGATTTTTTTGAATGCGTCCAAGAGTCCCGCCGCCGCAAGTGGCCTCCGCGCGGGAGGCAGATGTTCCAGCGGATTGAAACTCAGCGGGTCCGGGGCCACGGGGTCAAAGTAAAGGACATCGCCCTTCCGCTCTCGGGGAATGTTATGGAGCACACGCTCTGCGAAGTCGCCGTGCGGGTCAATCAGGGCAACGCCTTCGCCATGCGTGATGTCCTGCGAAATCAGCGTTTCGAGGAGCGTTGATTTCCCGGTGCCGGTCTTTCCGATCACGTACATGTGCGCCCGGCGGTCAGCGCGATTGATACCGAACGTCCGCCGCTCGTTGCGGAAATTGGTGCGGGCGAAGAACGCGATTCGGTCAGGCGCTGGAGGGGGCATTCCTTCATTGTTTCGAGCGTTGCCAACTCCTACAAGAATGGAGCGTGTGCCGCTTCCGGCATGTTTCCCTGCCTTGTCGCAATCTGCCTGTTTCCTAGGCTGAGGACGGTTCCTTGTGAACCCAATTCAGCAATAAGGAGATGGTCGTATGACCCAGGCACAATTGGTAACGCGGCAGGAGCGCGCCGCAGAAGGCGTGCTCATCGCATCACGGGCGGAGGAAGGATTCCGCGTGTATTCCATCGATAACCCCAAGGCGCGTTATGTCGTCAGCCATGACGGCGAGCGCATGACCTGCACGTGTCCCGACTTCGAATTCCATAAGTCGGACCCCAACTGGCGCTGCAAGCACATCCTTGCCGTGGAGCCCTACCAGGCCCGCCCGCTTCCCGAACTCCCGGAGCCGGGGGAAGAGGTCTCGCAGAACGCGGAGCCTGGCGGCAATCCGCCCAGCAGTCCGCGCAAGCGCAAACCTGCCAAGGAGACGGCACTGCCGATCACGATGCTCATCAAGCGCAGCGTGAGTCCGGACGGCCGCATCGACTCCGTGTCTGTCGAGTTTTCGATGCCGGTTCTCGATCTCACGGTTAGCGAGATCAAAGACCGGGCGCTCACCACGCTCCAGCTTCAACGGGAGATCGTGGCCTCGTTCCTGCAACTGAACGGGCACGCGAACCCGCAACCGCAACCCCCGGCAAAGCCGTCTCCCACGGTCCTTGTCCGCAAGGCAGCGGAGGGCCCCGTCGCCGCGAAGATGCTCGACATCGGCAAGGTGAACGGCAAATGGGGCGACCGGCTGTGCATCACCTTCGACATCGACGGGCAGCGCACCCGGCTCTTCGGCTCTCCAAAGCAGCTCGCCGGCCACATCGAGGAGGCGGGCTACACGGTTCCGCCCGAGAGCATCGCGCCGGGCCTGCGGCTCGACGTGCCCTGTCTCGTTACGACGAAGGCGAGCGAGGACGGCAAGTACGTGAACATCGAACAGGTGTTCGCGTTCAACCAGAAGTCGGTGAACGGAGGGGCCAATGGCAAGCACGTCGATTAAAGAACGGGAAGAGGTGCTCGATGAGGATCGCACCCCGCATCTCTCGCACTCCCGCATAAACCGCTACCTCACCTGCCCCGCCCAGTACCGCTTCTACTACGTGGAACAACTCCGGCCCCGGCTTCAGGGTTCGGGATTGGTCTTCGGAGCGGTCATTCACCTCACTATCGCCGACCTTCTCAAGCACGGTGCCGATCCCATGCACTCGTTTCTCTCGCAATGGGAGGAAGTGCATGGGGTTGAACTGCGATACAAAGAGCGGGAATCCTGGGAGAGTCTGAAAGAGAAGGGGAAGAAGCTCATCGAGCAGTTCATGACGAGCGAACTTCCCAAGCTCGGGGCGGTGCGCGATGTCGAGAAGCGTTTCGATCTCGTCATCGCGTCCCTGCCGCTTCCCTTCATCGGCATCATGGATCTCGTCGCGGAAGTCGATGGCGGCACTGCCGTCATCGATTTCAAGACCGCGGCGGCGGCCTACGACGACCATGAGGTCACGCTTTCCGATCAACTGACGGCGTATTCACTGGCGGAACCGGAAGCGACGAAAGTGGCCTTCTGCGTATTCGTCAAAACCAAGGAGCCGCGCATCGAGTGGCACTTCGCCGAACGGAGTGCCGAGGCCCGGATCGAATACCTGGAGAAGGTCCGGTTGGTTGCAGCGGACATCGCTGCCGGGAAATTCTACAAGCGTCCGGGAAAGCACTGCGCCTACTGCGACTTCCTGCCTCTCTGTATGGGAGACAAGCAGAAAGCGGAAGAGTCCCTCGTGCAAATCACCTGACGTATTTCAGAGCCAAGCAATTGTTTGGCTCTGTTTTTTTGGTTACGAGATTTAAGCAACTATTCTTTACATAACTCCTTGATTTTCCTATACTTCTGGTGACTGAACCTTACGATATGCCGCAAGCTACACCTGCAAATTCTGAGTGGCTTACCCGCAAGCGCTTGATCGATGGCAAGCTCAAAGCCACCGGGTGGCGCGTTGTTCCTTTTGCGCCAGGAAAGCCATTGGCGGCCCTTGATCGATGTGCAATTGAGGAATATGAGACTGCAAATGGTCCCGCCGATTATGCGTTGTGCCTCGGCGGTCAGATTGTAGCGATTCTGGAAGCCAAGAAATTGACGCTTGGGCCGCAGAATGTATTGTCCCAGGCTGAACGCTATTCAAAGGGCATTAAACAGCCAAGATTACAGGCAGGTGTTTTTGGTGTTCCATTACTTTACTCCACCAATGGCGAGGTGATTTGGCATCACGATGTCCGAAACTCCATGAATCGCTCCCGCCAGATCGCACAATTCCACACTCCTGAAGCCGTCAGTGAAATCCTCAATTTTGATTTGGATGCCGCCATTGCGCGATTGCGCTCGACTCCAAACAGAAGTTCTAAATTGCGCCCGTATCAGTTTGAGACCAATGAGGCCATTGAACAGGCGATTGCTGACCGCAAGCGGGCGATGCTGATTGCGATGGCCACTGGGACCGGAAAAACGTTCATGATGGTGAACGAAATTTATCGCTTGATGAAGTCGGGCGTTGCTCGGCGGGTGCTATTTTTAGTAGATCGTCGGGCACTCGCAGCCCAGGCCGTCCGTACTTTTGGATCGTTTGATGCTGACCAGGGTTTGAAATTCGACAAAATCTATGAAGTATACAGTCAGAGGTTTCATAAAGAGGATTTTGCCGAAGATGAAAAGTTCGACCCCAAGGTATTACCGCAATCCTATTTACAAACTCCGAAGCCAGGAAGCGCTTTTGTTTATGTCTCCACCATTCAACGGATGACCATCAATCTGTTTGGACGTGAAGTCGTCTTGGGCGGTGAAGATACTATCGATGACGACGCAGAAAAGCTGGACATTCCAATTCATGCGTTCGATTTGATCGTCGCCGATGAATGCCACCGGGGCTACACTTCGTCTGAGGTTGCACTCTGGCGCCAGACTTTGGAGCACTTCGACTCGATCAAGGTTGGTTTGACTGCCACACCTGCCGCGCACACGACCGCCTATTTCAAGGACACGGTCTATCGCTACGAATATGAACGCGCTGTCCGGGAGGGCTTTCTTGTCGATTACGACGTGGTAAAGGTTCGCTCCAACGTCCGCATGAATGGTGTCTTCCTTAAAGAGGGAGAGGAAGTCGGACTCATCAACCCTGAGACCGGCTCAAAGAAGCTTGACAGCATCGAGGACGAACGCGCTTTCGATGCTTCGGCGGTAGAGCGCGAGATTACATCCCCGGATTCCAACAAGAAGATTCTCGAGGAGATTAGGACCTACGCTCAGGAGCATGAGCAGACGTACGGTCGTTTCCCAAAGACGCTCATCTTCGCTGCGAACGACTTGCCGCACACTTCTCACGCGGATCAATTGGTGGACCAAGCGCGTGATATTTTTGGCCAGGGCGATTCCTTCGTCCAGAAGATTACCGGAAGCCCGACAGTTGACCGTCCGCTCCAACGCATTCGCGAGTTCCGCAACCGTCCGAATCCGGGCATCGTCGTTTCCGTGGACATGCTGAGCACCGGCGTGGACATTCCAGACTTGGAGTTCATTGTCTTCCTTCGTCCGGTAAAGTCGCGCATCCTGTTTGAGCAGATGCTCGGGCGCGGCACGCGCAAAGGGGAGAAGTTTCCCGACAAGTCGCACTTCGTAGTCTTCGACTGTTTCGACGGCACGTTGCTCGAATACTTCCGGCAGGCAACCGCTATCACCGCCGATCCGCCAACAAGTGTCTTGCGTTCCATTCCAGAAATCATCGACGACATCTGGGCAAACCGCGACCGCGAGTACAACGTCCGCTGCCTTACCAAGCGGCTCCAGCGCATCGACAAAGAAATGCACGGAGATGCGCGCGCCGATTTCGCCGCATTCCTACCGGAAGGCGATCTTGCTGCCTATGCAAGGAACCTCGGTGCTGCGCTCTATGGGAATTTTGTTCCGACGATGGGCTTGCTACGGAATGCAGACTTCCAGCACCTCTTGCAGGAGTACAAGCGCAAGTCGCGAGTCTTCATTGTCGCGCACGAGACGGAAGACGAGGTTTCCTCCGAGTGGCTCGTTCGTGGATTGGACGGCAAAGAGTACAAGCCGGATGACTACCTTACCGCTTTCTCGGAATACGTCGCCACCCACCAGATTGACATCGATTCCATTGCCATTCTTTTGAAGCACCCACAGGACTGGGGTCCGGATGCGCTCAAGTCTCTGCGAGAAAAGCTCGCCGCCGCACCGCAACGATTTACCGAACCAAATCTGCAAAAGGCATTTCAACTCCGGCACAATAAGGCGCTGGCCGACATCATCTCAATGGTGAAGAACGCCGCTGACAGGCAAAGCCCGATCTTCAACGCAGCTGAACGCGTTGATCGCGCCATCCAGAAAATCGCGAATGCGCAAACGTTCACCAAGGATCAATTGGTCTGGATCGAGCGCATTCGCACGCACCTTCAAGGAAACCTCTCCATCGACCAGGATGATTTTGAGAGCCAGCCGATCTTCAGCGACTTTGGAGGATGGGGGCGCGCCGCCAAAGTGTTCGGAGGCCGTTTACCGACATTGATGCAAGAAATAAATGAGGCAATCGCAGCATGAGTGATATTGTTCAAAAACTTTGGGGATTTTGCCACACACTCCGGCATGACGGCGTGGACTATGGCGACTACATCGAGCAGCTTACCTACTTGCTCTTTTTGAAGATGGCCGAAGAAAAGGGAGTGGAGATTCCCGAAGGATGTGACTGGGACACTCTGAAGAAATTCTCTGGAACTGATCTCACCGACCACTATAACGAAGTGTTGCGCAAGCTGCGCTCCGCCGAGGGATTGCTCGGAGACATTTTCACCCAGGCTACTTCGCGATTTACCAACCCGATCAACCTCCGCCGCCTGATAGACATGATTGACGAAGAGGAGTGGTCATCGCTCGACGTAGACGTGAAGGGCGCGGCCTTTGAAGGACTTCTTGAAAAAGCCGCAAGCGAAGGGAAGAAGGGCGCCGGACAGTACTTCACGCCGCGCGTCCTCATTCAAACCATTTGCCGCTTAATGAAGCCCGATCCGCGTGGACGGAAGGATTTCACGATTGCTGACCCTGCTTGTGGCACCGGGGGATTTTTGATCTGCGCCTATGAGTGGTTGGTGGCCGAGAGCAAAGGAGTCTTTGACCGCGCCGACGCCAAGCGTATACGGACCAAAACATATTTTGGCCAGGATCTTGTTGCGCGTCCGCGCCGTTTGGCGCTGATGAATCTCTATTTGCACGGCGTTGAGCCGCGCATCTATCTGGGCGATACGCTCTATGAGCCGGATCGCGGGGAGCGATATGATGTCGTGCTCACCAATCCGCCGTTTGGTACCAAAGGGGCCAACCAAGCGCCGGACCGCGAAGACTTCACAATTGAGACCAGCAATAAGCAACTAAACTTCGTACAGCATGTCATGAACACGCTCAAGCCCGGTGGACGCGCCGCAATCGTATTGCCTGACAATTGCTTGTTTGAAGACAAGGCCGGCGAGGTGTTCGAGATTCTTATGCAGGACTGCAACTTGCATACCGTGTTGCGCCTGCCGCGCGGAACATTCACGCCCTACAGCCAGGGCGTCAAAGCAAACGTCATCTTCTTTCAGAAGGGCTATCCGACTGAGAATGTCTGGATATTCGATGCCCGCTCCAACGTGCCCGGCATCACCAAAAAAGATCGCCCACTGACCAAAGATCACTTTGCCGAGTTTGAAAAAGCATACGGCAAAAACCCGAACGGCCAGAGTAAGCGAACCGATGGAGGAGAGACTGGAAGGTTTCGCAAGTTTTCTCGCCAAGCCATCAAAGAGCGTGGCAACAAGCTCGACATCACCTGGCTCAAAGACGATTCTCTGGAAGACAGCGACGACCTGCCCGACCCGCAGGAATTAGCGACTGAAGCCGTGACCGAGTTGGAGGCCCTTGTCGATGATCTCCGCGAAATCATCGCTCTTGTGGAAAATCAGGAAGTCAAAGAAGCATGATAGGTGAACTTCCATCGGGATGGGCAAGCGCACCGCTAGACTCGCTTTGCGAGAAGCTCCGGGGTGTTTCATACAAACGCGAAGAAGCATGCTTACTCCAAAAGAGCGGATGCCTGCCAATTCTGAGGGCAAACAACATTGACGCTGACCGACTAATCTTCGGTGATCTGGTCTGGGTTCCATCTCGTTGTGTTGGCGATCATCAGAAGATAAGGGCGGGTGACATTGTTGTGGCGATGTCCAGCGGAAGCAAAAGCGTCGTGGGAAAAACGGCTCAAGCATTAGCAGATTGGAAGGGCGGTTTTGGTGCGTTTTGTGGAGTCCTTAGGCCATATCGACAATTGAATAGTCGGTATTTGGGGCTGTTTCTAAGAACGCGCGAATATCGCAGCCAGATTTCCAGTTTGGCTGCAGGCTCAAACATCAATAACTTAAGGAATGAGCATTTTGCTGCAATTGACGTACCACTTGCTCCGCTTGCGGAACAGGTACGAATTGTGTCTCAACTCGAAACTGTACTTGCCAAAGCAGATGAATGCCAACATAGAATTGAAAGGGTTGCCGTCTTTCTCAAGCGCCTTCGCCAATCCGTTCTCGCGGCTGCCTACTCCGGTCGCCTCACAGTGGACTGGCGTGAGCAAAATCCAGGTGCAATTGATGCCTCAGATTTGATCGCTGAATTGGAACTCTCGCATCAATCTGCCGGCGGTCACAAGCGAGGTAATGCTGCGCCGCCGACCGACGAAGCTCATGACCTCAGCACGGATGAACTGCCATCTAGTTGGTGCATGACAGACCTTCGCACGGCAGTCTGTCCGGACAGACCTATCACATACGGAATCTTGAAACCGGGACCAAATACTACCAATGGGATTCCTTACGTTAGGGTAGCAGACTTTCCAAATGACCAGTTGAACCTAGAAAACATTCGCCGGACAACAAGGGATATTGAGAAGACATATGCCCGCGCACGCTTGCGCACAGGAGACATACTGCTCTCTATTCGTGGAACTGTAGGCAGAGTGGTTGTCGTCCCGCCGGAGTTGCAAAACGCAAACATTACGCAGGATACAGCACGGGTCAGTATTCAGCCAGCGCTAAACAGCGACTTTGTTATGTGGTATCTACGCTCTACTCCTACACAGAAGCGGATGCAGCGCGCTGTCAAAGGTGTTGCCGTACGTGGAATCAATATTGGAGATGTGAGGGCATTGCAAGTTCCAGTCCCACCGCGAGGGGAGCAGGTTGAAATCGTTCGCAGGGTGGAGGCACTGCTCGGGTTGGCAGACCGAATTGAGGCTCGCTACATGGCTGTGAAGCAGCAAGTGGATCATCTCCCGCAGTCCATCCTTGCCAAAGCCTTCCGTGGCGAACTCGTCCCTACCGAAGCCGAACTCGCCGAGCGGGAGGGTCGATCGTATGAATCAGCCGATGAACTACTTAAACGCATACGCCTTTCTAAACAAACGACGACGAGATCGAGTGAGAATAAAAACTCCAGAAGAGTGACAAGACGACGCTCTTCCCTCCGTCATGCGTGAAGTTCTTCTCCGCTTGGTTCCGCCAGAATTGTGTGCTTCGGTCCAGATGGACTTTGCTGTAAGAAAACACAGGAACGCTCGTCATATTGCTGTCAGCAAACTCCGAGCCCAGGCCCTATTTCTTCCAGCAAACATGCGGTGTGAAGCTTCGGGACGCACAAAATGGACGGTTCGGTTTCGACCTTCGGCTGTTCTTCTACACAATTCCCTAGCGGCATGTTCGTATTTCTAGCCCTTGCATTTCAACCCCATCGGGATGACAATTACGCGCATAGTGACTCAGGTATCAGCTAAACGGCAAGACCTTCCGAAGGACGCCACCTCTTGGTCAAGTGTTAGCAGTGATCTGCACTTAGCGTGGCAGCGGCTTAAGCTTGACCATCAGAACCGTCGATGTTTTGTGACGCATCCATATCTCTACAGATGGCTCGAAGCCGATCTCAAGTCTTGGCTCAGTACTGTTGCCAGAGCACTGGATCACGGGTACACTCCTGGCGATTGTCTCATCTGTAACGAGCCAAAGGGAGGTTGGATGGTGAGACCAGGTGCCACGCTTGAGGTTCGAGACGAGATTGTCTTCAGTGCCCTGCTTGGCCACTATCATAAGAACATTTGGAGCGCCATTGGATGGTCGCAGGGCGACCCTGATGTGGCCTATCAATTTCAGCGAGCATCCAGAAAAGCGGAATGGGTTCATTCTGGTTTTCTGGTCTGGAACCAGTGGCGAACAAAGTCTCTCGACAAGTTAACGCGAACCATTCGTTTCGTCGTATTTGCTGATATCGCCGGTTTTTATGAGAACATCGACCTTAATCGGCTTTCTTCTGACCTCCGAACAATCGGCTTCGAAGGCACGCACTTGACATTACTGAGCGCGTGCCTGAAAAGATGGGCACACCTTCGAGGAAAGGGCATACCGCAGGGCTACACCGCGTCAGACTTGCTTGCAAAACTTTACTTGAATTCCGTTGACATAGGCCTAGCCGACGCCGGCTTCAAACATCTTCGATACGTAGACGACATCCGTATATTCTGTCGAAACAGCCTCGAAGCAAAGCGTGCGCTACTCACGCTGACTGAGCTCTTACGCAATCGAGGTCTTAATCTCCAATCAGCGAAGACAGAAATTGTACGTATCGACAAGGCTCGTAAGAAGATTGATGGCGTATCCCCAGTGATCGAGGCCATTCAGAGCAATCTTAGTGAAGAACTCCGTGCTGCCCTATCGGTACCGCAGTCGTATGCAACTCTTGCAGAGATTGAACGGGCTGTTGCAAGCGATGCCTCCACGCCTTCTGTAGCCGTGCTAGAGCAAGCCTTTGCGGATTCTTTTGCTCTATCTTCTGAAGGACCTTTTGACAAAACGTTGTTCCATTACTTGCTAACTCGTCTTGGAACTATTCGATCCCGGATTGCCGTCGAGTATTGTCTCGATCTACTGCCCAATCGCCCCGAAGAAACCAAACCAGTGCTACGTTACTTAGCTTTTTGTGATCTTAATGACAAAGAAATAGGTGTAATCCTCAATTATATGGAGTCCTCCGAGGCTATCTATGATTATCAGCTATATCAACTGGTCGAGTGGTTTCTTGAAAGAACACCGCCAGAGAAATTGGTTCTGCTTTGTAGACGGTGGGCGTTCGACAGGAATCGTGAACCATGGCTGAGGACGGCCAGCCTGCGGGTTCTTGGTTCGACCGGTAATCAAGCGGACCTTGAGAAGATCGAGAGTAGCTACTCTGATGCAAAAACCGAACTTGAGAGAGCCGAGATTGTTGTTGCCTTAGAACGGTTAGAGACCGGCAGACGAAACTCATTCTATAACAGAGTAAAGGCAGATGGAGAATTGGTGCATCGTGCGATCGATATTCTGCAATCTAGAGGAAAGAAAGGTGTTCTATAGACGATAGGCCAAAGAATGGTCAGATTGTTACCGGGAACGGCAAATTTCCCGGCCTTGTATTGCGGGTTTCGTTTGGCACAATGAAAAGAAAATCAAACGAAGGAGATGCTACGCCCACGCGCCCGCTTCCGAGGGAAGCTCCGGCAGTTTTGGAATGAACATGGACGGTTCATTCTCAAAAAAGGTTCTAACGTCAGGCACTGCGGCCCGCAGCAGTGAACATGAGCGGTTTTCGCGCACGATGGAGAACGGTTTCTTCGCGTCAATGCTGAGTTTTTTGTCCCTCAACAAAAGGTTCGAAGCCACCGTAGAAAGAATCACGCGTTTTACATCGCTATCGCCGTGCAAGAGCCAGAAACGCGCTCTATGACTGAAGAAAAACAGGTCGCGCGAAGGTTCGATCCACGCGGATGCTTCTAGCTGACGGCTCCGCTCATGGAGCCGTTCTTCCTCTTGAGCGAGCGCCGCCCGCTGGCGGACGAACTCTTCATCCCCGATGAGGTCCTGGCAGCGGAGCCGGGTTAGATTGTCGAGGCTTTTCTGGCAGACAGCGAGCGCCTTGCGTACCGCTTCTTTCGTGGCTTCGTTCGCTTCCGTCTTGGACAGTGTTTCGACTGCGGCGAGCGCGTCATCGAGCGTCTCTTTGTCGATGTGGATCTGTTCGAGGAATGCCAGAATCTGGGCGTCGAGGCTTTCTTCCTCAATTGATTTCTCGTTGCAAGGTACCGTGCGGTTGTTGTGTGTGCAGTGATAGTAGAGGTACCGGGAACCATAACGGTTGTGGTGCTCTTCCGCCGTCACCGTACTCTGGCAAGCTCCGCATTTCATAAGTCCCGCGTAGGCAAAGAAATGGCGCTTGGGGCAGGACCGCGTGTCCTTGCGAAGCAGGGCCTGGACCTGATTGAACTGATCCACAGTAATCATCGGCTCGTGTTTGGCCGGGTGCCACTTTCCTTTGTATACGATGTATCCGGCATAGAAGGGACGCTTGAGAATCGCGTAGATGCCGGTGCGCCCGAGAGGCGCGTCGCCTCCCTTTTTCGTCTTCCTCGTGCGCAATCCCAAATCCTCTGCGAGCGTGCAAAGCTGAGGGACAGAGTAGGCCCCGGTGAGACATAGTTCCCAAACCCGTTTGACGAGCGTAAAGCGCAGCGGGTCGGGAACGATAATGTGATCGCCTGTCTCGCTGAGGGCATTCAGATAGCCGATGGGCGCGTAGGCCGGATACCAGCCCTTCTCTCGCTTCGTGCGATTGCCGCGCCGGACGTTTTCGCTCAGTGAGTCCACATAGTATTTGGACTGACCGAACATGATGGCCAGCATGAACTTGCCTTGCGACGTGTTCTCGAAGGTGTACGTCGGAAAGCGAAGGTTCTGTAACTTGCCGCCGTCGAGCAGATGAATGATCTGGCCGCCGTCGAGCGCGTTGCGCGCCAGGCGGTCCGGATGCCACGCGAGGATGCCGTCCGCCTCACCCTTTGCAATCCGCCACAACATCTCATTAAACACTGGTCGGCCCGGCGTCTTGGCGCTGCGCGATTCCTGCAACAGGGCGACAACATGGAGCTGCTCTTTCTTCGCATACCGTTCCAATTCGCTGGTCTGGGATTCAATGGAGAGTGCTTGCCGATCTTCCTGTTCGCTTGATTTTCTGCAATAGATGAAATATCGATTCACTATTGAAGGTAAGGATTCGTTTTCGACCTTTATAAAGAGCTACCAACACCATAGGAAATTCTCGGTCGTTAATCAAGCTGCGTGATGCCGTGGGCCTTGCAAATCTCGCAGGTCGCGAAGTCATGATCCGGCGGCGGTTCCTTTAGCAAGATGCGGAGCAGAACGATAAGCTCTGCCGGAACGCGCTCCTTCTTCGGTTCCTGATTCTCTGATTCTTGCATGGAATCAGGATGGCGGCAGCGTCTCGCTGGGCCAAGGCGGGCATCATTGCCGGACACGGCAATTTCTCCCGCCTTTTATCGCGCCGGATTGTGGCTATCGTTCAAGAGAAATGAACGAACTCCATGATCTCCGCGAAGCCGCGCTTCGCTGCCATGAGAACCTTACATCCCATCTCCGGCGCTATCTCAATGAGCGCGGCATTTGTGACCAGGTAATCGACAAGCATCTTCTCGGCTGGAACGGCGAGCGCATCACGATTCCCATCACTGACCGCAGGGGAGAGGTCACATTCTTCAAGCTTGCCAAAGACCCCGCCGATAAGACGGCCAGCCCCAAGATGCTTTGTACACCCGGCGCGCGGGCGGAACTCTACGGGTGGGAAGAGGTGCTCGCGCATCCCGAGCAGATCATCATTTGCGAAGGAGAATTCGACCGCCTGGTTCTTGCGAGCCAGGGCTTTACCGCCGTGACATCGACGGCAGGCGCCCTCGCGTTCCGCTGGGAATGGACCGCCTACTTCGCCGCGATTCCCACGGTGTATGTCTGCTTCGACCATGACAAGGCCGGACGATACGGTGCGGTGCGCGTCGGACGAATGATCCCGCGCGCCCGGCTGGTGCAGTTGCCTGACGAGGTGGGTGACGGCGGCGACATCACCGATTTTTTCGTTCGTCTCGGAAAAAGCCCGGATGATTTCAGACGACTCCTCGATGCTGCCGAGCCCTTGGCTCCGGAGACGCCTGCCGCTCCCCATGCGCAACCCGCGAACCACACGTCCTCGGCCGGCGACCCCGCCATCCAGGAACTGAAATCCCGCATTGACATTAGCGATCTTTTCAGCCGTTACGTGACCCTCACATTGCGCGGCGAGCGCAAGGTTGCCCGGTGCCCGTTCCACGAGGATCGGAACCCCTCGCTCGTACTTTATCCGGAATCCGGAACCTTCTTCTGTTTTGGCTGCCGCACCCACGGCGACGTGATCACGTTTCTCATGCGAATCGAAGGGCTGAGTTTCCGGCAGGCGGTCGATGCGTTACGCCACTTTTCCAACTGACATGGAAAAGCAAACCAACGACATCAAGGCCGCCGTGGAGAAGACCAAGGAGAAAAGCAAGACGCCCATGGTATCGGGCGTGCTTCAGGACGGATCGCCAGTCGAAATGATTTACCGTCCAGAGGAGCGCCGGACGTTACTCTGCATCGCGAGAGACGACGGAATCCGCTACGAGGCCAGCGTCGAGGAGGATGGCAAACGGCTCGTGCCGTATTCTCCCGAGAATAATCTCTTGAAGAACGATGTCGTGCTTTTCCCCTCGGAGGCAGCACCTTACGAGACGGAGCAGGCGCTCGTGGCTGAAATCCGGCAGTTCATCCACCGCTATGTCGATGTCTCGCCGCTCTTCGAGGAGATCGCAAGCTACTATGTGCTCTTCACCTGGGTCTACGACGCCTTCAACGAGCTGCCGTATCTCCGGCTGCGCGGCGACACGGGAACGGGCAAGACGCGGTTCCTGCTCACGGCAGGCTCGCTCTGCTACAAGCCGATCTACGCAAGTGGCGCTTCGACGGTCTCTCCGCTCTTCCGCATTCTCGATAGCGTACGTGGGACGCTCATCATCGACGAGGGAGACTTCCGCTTCTCCGATGAGAAAGCGGAGATCGTGAAGATCCTCAACAACGGGAATGCGCGCGGGTTCCCGGTCCTTCGCAGCGAAGCGATCAACGCCCGCGAGTTTAGCCCCCGCGCCTACGCGGTCTTCGGGCCGAAGCTCGTTTCCACGCGCGGCTTCTTTCAGGATCGGGCGCTTGAAAGCCGGTGCATTACGGAGGAGACCGGCAGCCAGCGCCTGCGCGACGACATTCCGCTCAACCTCACCGATCAGTACCAGCGCGAGGCGCTCACGATCCGCAACAAGCTCCTGATGTTCCGCTTCAGAAACTTCGGCAAACGGGCGGTTGACGCGAGCCTCGTTGACCGGAGCATTGAGCCACGCCTTGCGCAGATCTTCGTGCCGCTCATGAGCGTCATTGAAGATGCTGAGGCACGGAAGGCGTTGCGCGAGGTGGCGCAGGAGTACAACCGGGAACTGGTTGCCGACCGGGGCATGGACCTTGAGGCCCAGGTGCTGGAGGTCATTCAGGACCTCCGGGAGTCGCCTTATGCGAACGGTATTTCCATCAAGGAGGTCGCCGAGCGCGTGAGCGAGCGGTACGGCGACGACTTCGAGCGGAAAGTAACGCCCCACTGGATCGGCCACGTGGTCCGCCGGCGTCTCGGGCTCAAGACCGAAAAACGCCACGGCAGCTACATGATTGCGGCCACCGAAGGATCGAAGCTGACTCGGCTCTTCGAGAAATATGGCATTGGGGTGGGCTCCCAGGACTCGGGGGACTCTGCCGGGGGAGAAGAAACAACGCAGAGGAGCGATCACGCGGCCTGATGGTAGCTGGATTCCCGGCCTGGCCGTGACCACGGGGAGGCGAATCAGAGTCCTCGAAGTCCCCAGAGTCCAGAATCCGATAGCGAGTGATCCGACATCGTTGATTGTTTGGAAAAGAAAAGAAATGCAGCTCGAATATTCTAGAAGCAAGCAATAGATCTATGTCGCACAAAGAAAACCCCAACACGAATTGCTGGGGTTAATGAGGAGTTGAAGAACTCCTCTGCAAGAGTATCTGCAACAGATAGCATATCTGCGCCACTGCAAGACATCGCAGACTAAACAGGATGAAGGTCTCTTCGCTCGGGAGCTTATCCAATAGGTTGCTGAGCTTTCCCAGAGTCTTCTTCCCCGCTCTTTCGTCTTGGTCAGCTGGTTCCATCACCGCAAACCTCCTTTTGTTTTCCGTGGACACACCGGCAAGACCCATATAGAATCGGTCCTGCCGAATGGCCGCGGCGAAACAAGAGGAAAAAACTCTTCAGAAATCGGCTCAGATTTATGTGAGGCACACACGTTTCTCATGTAATGAGGACCAGCATCCCCACTGGCACTGAATCTTTGGATTCCAACCTGGGCTAGCTTTAGCATAGCCTGCCCTCGGGAAGCCGTCAAAGAAGCAGGGGGGGTAAGCGAACATTATGTCTTGTTTCGGACGATTCTTATCGCATGTCCTGGAAACGTTGAAAAAGTTGAGGCGATGGGTTGGCCGCTCAATATCCCGCCTAACCAAAAGCTTCTTCACCGCATTCACTATTGCAATCGTGGTAGCAATGTTTGCCTTCTTCTTGCTTACGCGATGGCGGTTTCTTTGGTCACCAACCGGAACGACTGTTTTATCAGCAGTAACGTGGGTTATTACCGCCGCCGCTGCATTCGGTGCATTGCTCGGATGGCTGGCAAATATACGCGCTCAAAGACATGGACTACCAAGCCCTTCCAACAACCGATGGATCGTGGTCAATATCATACTGACCATCGTTACAAGAATCCTCCAGCCGACTCCAACAATCTCTCCAGATGATTTCTCGCAACTGAAATTTGTCATCACGAATACAGATCAGCGCTCCCCAGATGTCTCCCCGGACGTTGCTAGGATTGCAAAGGGAGTTGAACTCTCGGAGACCGATCCTCTAAAACTCGCCGAGGGCAAGCTTGCGCTCAAGAATTTTCCGGCGGCCATCGCATTATTCGATAAAGCGATGGAAGATCCGCAGAAGATTTTGGCAGACGCGCACTTTTATAAGGCGCGCGCATTGTGGGCGATGGAAAATTACACTGACGCCGCGAAGGAGGCTGACCTGTCACTCAGTTTACGCCCGATGTTTTCGCCGGCACTTGTTGTGAAGAGTGCATCGCTCCGTCATCTCCGGCGCTTTGATGACGCCTTGAGCGCGGCAAATGATGCAGTAAATGCTGATCCGCACAATGAGGGCGCGTGGAATGCAAAAGGGGGTGCCCTGATCGCTCTTGGGGATTTTGAAGGCGATGCAGGACGTCATCGATACGAAGAGGCCCTTGCGGCTTTTGAGGTCGGGATTAAGGTGCGCCCTGATTTTCCGCAGCTCTGGAACAACAAATCGATAGCTTTGCATCGACTGGGCAGCGACAAAGAGGCTCTTGAAGCCATAAACGAAGCATTACGTCTTGCCCCTGAGTATAGCGATGCACTTTTGAATAAAGGCACCTATCTAAAGAAACTCAATCGCCTCGATGAGGCCGTACAACTGTATTCACAGCTGACGGTTCGCAACCCTTCTGACGCGGAGGCGTGGAACAATCTAGGTGATGCAAAAGAGCATAATGGGGATCTCCCAGGAGCACTCATTGACTATGATACTGCGGTCACTCTTAATCCGAACTATGCTGATGCGCTTGTTAATCAAGGTGGAGGCTTTGCTGAGCTAGGAAGGTATGACGAAGCAATCGCGCCTCTCCAAAGAGCGTGCGAGTTAAGGCTTAGCGATTACGAGGCCGAGTATTTACTTGCCTATTCTTTCAACAAACTGGGGAGGAGGAAGGAAGCACTGTCTGCAATAGCCAAGGCTTTGAAAGTCAAGCCGGACTATAAGCAGGCGATTTCGCTTCGCCAACAGATCGTCGGACATTCGAAATAAACGGTTCGGTGCCGACCTGAATTGTTGTCTGTTTCCATAACAAGTTGAACCAATAGAGGCAGCAGACTCGTATACTCTGGCACGCCGAGTATTCTCGCGAAACTGCGGCTCTTTTTTTCTAAACTTGCCGCATCCGGCAAATTTCCCCGTCTTTTGTGTGTTTATGTGTCTTTGTAGCCTGTAATCAGCGGTCACCCGCCTCTACATCTACTTTCACGTAATGCCCACACCAAAGCTCGACAATTATCTCCGGACATACCGCAGGAATCGCGGATTCACGCAACGTGAGGTGGCGTTCCTTTTGGGCTGCCACAATTCCGCTAAAGTATCCCGGTACGAGCATTCACGGCGGGTCCCTTCGCTCGATACGATCTTTGCGTACGAGACGATTCTCGGATGCTCGTCTCGCGAACTCTTCGCCGGAATCCAGGAACGTGCCGAGCGCCAAGCGATGCATCGAGTGCGACTGCTCCGGAGACGGCTCGAACGACAATCACGCAATCCCATCCTTGCACGAAAGGTCGAGTTTCTCCGTGCCGTTGCGGAGGGCGGGACAGACGAACTGCACTACGAGGCAGTTCCCAAAACATGACGAGGCATTACGGTCGTCGCTTCCTACGGGTTCTTGCCGTTGATCCGAGCACGCGCGGGTTCGGTTACGCCGTCTTCGAGGCTCCCGAGATGCTGGTGGATTGGGGCACGAAGGATATTCGCCAGGACAAAGAACGAGTCGCGCTGCGGAAGATCGGAGAGCTGCTCCGGCGCTATAAGCCGTCAGTGTTCGTTGTTGAAGACTGCGCGCATGTGACGGCACGCCGCACGACGAGAATCGCGCGGCTCACGGAACAGATGCTCGCCGTAGCTCGCACCCAAGGCGTTTCCGGATGCGCCGTACCTCGCTCTGCCGTCTATCGCCATTTTGCCAAGACCAACGCGCGAACCAAGTACGAGATTGCGGTTGTGCTTGCCGATAGATTCCCAGCACTTCTGCTGCGGCTCCCGCCGAAGCGCAAGCCATGGCAAAGCGAAAGCCCGCGCACGAGCATCTTCGATGCCGCCGCGTTTGGTCTCACCTATCTCGAAACACGGCGCGCTTTGACATCGGATCCGCCGAGCGCCGTGCCTTGCATGCGCGGCCACGCTTGAGCGTCCACATCGGAGGGGAATCCCTTTCCTTTCGATGCGGGCTTTCACAGCCCGATTTGCACCTTCACAGGAGAATCTATATGGAGCAGTCTGTACTTCTCGCACACTGCGGCACGAGGAAACTCGGCCGCGAGGAACTCACCGCAATTCCCGCGCCGGAAGGCACGCTAACACACCGGCCCATTCCGCACCAGGAAATCGTCGCCGCGCTCATTGAAACCCTGGGCTTCCGGCAGATCGGCATCGTAAGGGATGAGTACGCGGTATCCGGAGACGGCATGAAGATGTTCGGCGTGCTCGATCTCGAAACCAGTTTTGAGGGGTGCCGGTTTTCCATCGGTATCCGCAACGCGAACGACAAAAGCATGCGCCTCGCCCTCACCATCGGCTACCGGGTGTTCGTCTGCGACAACATGGCGTTCCACGGCGACTTCACGCCGGTGCTCGCCAAGCACTCGAAACACTTCAGCCTGGTGGACGCGCTCGCTGTCGGCGTGGACCGCATGCAACGGAACTTCGAGCCGATGCGGCGCCAAGTCGAAGGGTGGCGTCAGATCCAGCTTACGGACAGCCAGGCGAAGCTCATCATCTACCGAGCATTCGTGGAAGCGGAGTTCGACGCCCCTAAGCACCTCGTGGGCGATGTCCACGACCTGTATTTCAACCCACGCTTTTCCGAATTCGAGCCCCGCACCCTCTGGAGCCTCACGAACGCGTTCACGTCTGCGCTCAAGGTGCTCGATCCCGTGCCGCAGTTCAAGGCAACGGCAAAGCTGGGCCAATTCTTCCGCTCGCTCAATTGACTGGCGAGTCTCAATCTACGGGGAGATTCCCCACAACCGCCCTCCTGCAACTGCCGGGCGGTTTCTTATTCAGAGGCGTTGCCGTCGATAGAAGTTGAAATAGCGCCCTCGGTGAACTTCCGGGTTGAGCAAAACTCGGATTTTGGTGGAAGCCGACCCAATTATGTTGCTGTATGATTTCCATGCAGAACTAATGGGAGGGAGAATGGCAACTAAACCAGTTCGCGTTTTCACAGCGTTCGATTATGACCACGATGAGAGTCTCAAAAATCTCCTTATGGGCCAGGCGAAGCACCCGGACACACCGTTTGAGATGCACGATTGGTCCGTAAAGGATCCGCTCCCCGGCGATTGGAAGGCCAGAGTTCGCACGAAGATTCGTAGTGTCGATCAAGTCATCATTCTCTGCGGAGAGTACACGCACCTTGCCACCGGTGTTGCGGCGGAATTGAACATCGCCCGAGAAGAAAAGAAGCCGTACTTTCTACTGTGGGGATACTCCGATAAGACCTGTACGAAGCCGACTTCTGCATCGAATGACGACAAGATTTATCAATGGACGTGGGATAACCTCAAGGCTCTCATCGGAGGGAGCCGCTGAGTTTTTGCGGGAGAGTCTATTTATGCGACGTGCCCTTTGCGTCGGCATTGACCAATACGGATTCGAACCGCTCAATGGGTGCGTAAATGACGCGCTGCGCATGACTGCAGTTCTCGAAAAACACCAGGATAGCTCACCAAATTTCGATTGCCGGACACTGGTAGCTCCGCGAGGTGGAAGCGATCATACCGTCACTTGCGCAGTTCTTGCAGATCATATTGAACAGCTTTTCAAAGATCCAGCCGATGTTGCACTCTTTCACTTTTCGGGACACGGCACCATCAACAACCTGGATGGTTACCTCGTGACGCAAGACGCCAAGAAGTACTCTGAAGGCGTAGCGATGAGTCACGTTCTCAAACTTGCAAACGAATCTAAGGCTAGAGAAGTCGTGATATTGCTCGACTGTTGCTACTCTGGGCAACTCGGCAATCTGCCAGCCGTGGATAATTCGAAAATCTTTCTCCGTGAGGGCATCTCTATTCTTACCGCGGGAAGAGGCAATCAGGTCTCGGTTGAAGCGGGCGGCGGCGGTGTGTTTACGTCTCTCGTAGTGGATGCTCTTGAAGGTGGAGCGGCCAATCTACTAGGAGCAGTGAGCGCTCCAGCCATTTACGCATACGTAGAAGCCGCACTTGGAGCCTGGGATCAGAGGCCTCTTTTCAAAGCACACATATCAAGTGTGCTTGAGCTACGATTCTGTGATCCGCCGATAGACCGTAGTGTTTTGCGGCGGCTCCCCACGCTCTTTCCTCTGCCAGCCGAGGAATTACTGCTCGATCCATCCTATGAGCGCACATCGCCGACTCCCAATGCAACGAATGTAGCCAAGATGGGCGAGCTTCAGGCACTTGCACGATTGCATCTCGTCGTGCCTGTACGTGCTCTACATATGTATGATGCTGCAATGCAGTCAGCGGCGTGTCAGCTTACTCCGTCAGGTCGCTACTATTGGCGGTTGGCGAAGGATAACCGAATTTAGGTGTGTTGCATGCGGGCAATAAGTGCGCACCGTCTATATTCCGTTAGCAGGTGATTTGCTCGGCTTACGATCCGGACCTCTGAAGTTTTGCCTCAAATTCGAGCATATCCATGAAGCTGATCGGCTCGAATCCGCTCCTTTGGGCGTCCTCCGCGAGTTCATTGAATTGCTTTGCCGCCGCTCTAAGGCCGTGGATGTCTTTATCGAAAAGAATGCGAGGATCATCGTCACTGCCGGCGAATCTGCCGTCCTGAATTCCCTTGCCGACCCCTTCAAGGGCATATACCTGGAAGATCCCATCCGTCGAATTGAACTGATCAGAGGCGATCGCTACCGAGCGGAATTGCGAACCAACTTTTGCCGCGTCGCCTTTCCAGAACGTCTGGAGCCCACGGTTGTAAATGTATCGCGCATAGGACTTGCGTTCCTTTGCCACTTTCTTTCCGCCTTTCTTCTGAGTTCCCTTCGTTGTTTCCTGACCGTTCCGCCAGCATTACGCATTTCGAGGTCCTGTGAATCTCCCTAGTTTACCTTGACCATACGCCTACGAGTGGTACCATTTCAATGATCTTTCAGATGGCACCGAATAAACAATCGAAGAAGGCGCGCAAATTCGTAAAGGTGACGAACCGTGCCTATGGTAATGCCCTGAAGGGCGTGCGGATTTATTGGGAGGGAAAGCGCCCAAAGGCCCTAAAGGACGACGGGCGAATCGGATTCGGCAAGCATGTCCTGGAACAGCTAACAAAGCGCTTCGGCAAGAAGTTCCGCTGGATTTTGACTCAAGATAATGACTCCGTCGTCACGGAGCGTGGGATTGCTTACGTCCGGATGTCATCTGCGACGATTGCACGTGTGAATTCGGAGAGCTTCGCGCGGACCCGTGATATCAAAAATGACATCATTACTCGAACTCTGGCGTCACTGTACCCCTCCTATTTCACCGGAAAGCCGCGTTCGGTGTTTGTACCTGGCTCGGTTGCCGCCTTGATTACGAAAGGTATCGTTCCGAAGCTCTCCGCGAGCGATCGCAAGGCGTTAAACGAATTCCTGCCTTCATACCTGGCGTCGGAATCGGTTGCTGCAGTTAATCTCGTTAAAGCAGCCGCCGAAATCCAGAGTCTGACAGAACTTGCTCACACTATGGAAGAAGCGATGGGAGAGACCAAGGGCGAGTCGTGGTGGCAGACATTTATTCGCGCAAATATTCTTCTCATTCAGCAGGGATACATTATGGCCATTGAGAAGATGAATACTGCAATTGGCGGCACGAAATACCCAGATTTCTCGCTCGTCACGCATGACAGCTATTTGGACATTCTGGAAATTAAGAAGCCAACTACGGGGCTTTTGAAGCATGACGAGGGAAGAGACAACTACTACTGGGATTCTGAAGTATCTCGTGCCATCATCCAAGTCGAGAACTACATTTCTATGGTTACCGAACACGCTCCAAGTGTGCGCTCTTATATTCTCGATACGTATAAGGTCGATCTCAAGGTTGTGCGTCCCCGAGGCATTATTCTGGTTGGCGATGCCCGATTGTTGAATGAGCAAAAGCAGAAGGACGACTTGAGATTGCTCTCCCAAGGGTTAAAGAATATTACGGTGGTTACATATGACGAGTTGCTCACTCGGTTGAAGAACTACATCGAGGTTCTCACACGCTCTGCGAAGCCAGCGTCGGCTGCCGCACGCACTATGCGCATGCGGCGTCAGACGTCAAAAGCATAGAGTTCGGTACTCCGAGTTCTTAGAACCGAACCTGAAGAACTCCCGCTATCACGTCCAAGCTCTTGCCGGTGGGTTGACGTCGCCCTGCTTCCCAGCCCTGTAGCGTGGCCGGATCAACACCCAGTTTCGCGGCCATCTTCCGCTGCGAGAGGCCGAGCGCTCTGCGCGCGGCGGCAAGGCGATCAGGGATAGAGTTGGCGGAGGGCCGTGGGTCATAACCCAGGAACCGAATGATGGCCGGGAGGTGCCGGATGGCCGGAACGGTTGCGTTGCGCTCCCAATTAGTAATTGTGAGTTGATGAACGCCGATGCGGTCGGCAACCTGCTTTTGCATAAGTTTGAGGTCCAGGCGGCGCGTGCGGATGTGATCGCCTAATGTGTTGATGGTTCGTGGATAAGCGGTCGGCTTGGGTCTGGGAGACCGGATTTCGGAATGGCAAAAAGGCAACGCTGCCATGAGAATCTACAGTCGCGATCAGCATGAACCGCGACTGCATCTGGTGTTCAATACTCGCCCCGGAGACCGGTCAATCCCCAGATGTTGACTTCCAGATACAGCACTAAGACTTCATAGGACGTTTCCGCCCGTCGAGGATCGTGATGAACTTGGGTATGTGCCGCGCCTTCAGTTTTTGGAGGTCTTTTGCGGCGACACAGAGACCGGTTGCCGCAAAGACGCAGGCTCTGCAGTGCGCGTGCTTCAGAGGGAGCGCGTTCTGAGAGGCTTTCCATCTCTGTAGGTAACATCTGTTGCCTCCGTGCCACCGGCCAAAAAGCCAACGTCCGGCGTCACCAAGGCCCAGCGAGCCACTGCCCCACCGCTAAAGCTCATGCCGTCGCCGCTCCACAAGGTCCGCCACAAATTAAGCATGGTACGCGTGTTTCCTCCGCTTGCCACAATCGCGCTGTGCAGCAGCGCAGCTCCGAAGCCACGCAGCGACTCGGCCCGCAGCATGCGTGGCAGAACCGTAAGGCCGGTAGCTGGATCAGCCTGTACCCATAGCTTTTCCATCGCGGCCAAGCGCTTATCCGCCTCCTTTATTGGAGCGCGATAGAATCAATCAGTCCCTCTAGTGGCTGATGCAGAAAAATCGCTGGATGGAATACGGTGAAGCAGGAGGATCTGTGATTTTGACACTTGGTGATTCCGTTACATGGGGTCAGGGACTCCTGGACGAACACAAATTGGATCGAATTTGTGCGGAGGGCAAGCCGCTGGCACGGCTCGCGCATTCCGGCGCCCTCCTTGGTTCACCGCGAGACTCGTCGAATCAAAGAGAACACCCAGAAATTCCTGTTGGCTATCCCTCTATCTGGCAACAGATGGCGTCGGTGAATGATTGGAATGATATCGAGGTCGTCATTCTCAATGGTGGAATCAACGACGTTTCCCTCGCTCGGATTCTCAATCCGTGGATCGCGGCAGAACAGATTGCGCAGTTGGCGAATCAGTTTTGTGCCACTGAGATGGAAAGATTTTTGTGCAAACTCGTGTCACTTGTAAAGACGGAAGCGCGCGTTCTAGTTGTGGGCTACTATCCTATCCTGAGTGGCCAGTCGAAGCCGCTAGATGAAAAGCAACCACGGATGCTGATGGAGATGCACGGTGTAGCGACCAGTTCAGTTGCTATGAATACTACGATCGAAATTGGATCTCTCATGCCGAGGATCGTTGAAAACTGCATTACTTTCTGGCAGGCATCCGCGAAGTCTCTCAAATCGACTGTTGAAGCGGTAAACACCGCCGCAGCGCGTCCAATCTGCTTCTTCGTCGACCCTGGCTTTACGGAGGAAAATGCCCTTTGGGCAGGTGACCCCTTGCTGTGGCAGCTCACCATTGAACTGGACGCCGAGGATGAAGTCAAGGCGCTTCGCGATCAGGAGTGCGGATCATGCTATGGTGACCTCGTTCATATTCCAGAATGGGGAGAATGGTATACCTGCTGCAGGGCATCGGTCGGACATCCAAATGTAGCCGGCGCAGCGAAGATCTCATCGCAGTTTATGGGGCTGGTTACATAACAAATACGCTCTTGTCTAATCGAATTCACGTGCATAACGTTTTTGGGAGGTTTTTTGATGATCACAATCACGCTTTCCGTTAAGACAATGGAGGGGCTCGATGCAAGCGATGCCCACATGACCGTTGACATTGTCCAGGTTCAGCCGATTCATCAACCAGTGGCGCACCAAGTAATTCAGGATTTCAATGGAACGGTCGTGCTCCAGTTAGATGATCCCGATGATTTTCCGACTTGGCAAGTAACCGTCAGCCTGCCCCGTTTCGATCCTGGGTCGGGATTTTTCTTCCAACCAAGAGGAGAGCCGAACCCCAGCCACACGTTCCAGGCATCTCGCCTCCCGGGCCAGTGGACGCCGCAGTTCACGCCATTCGCGCAGCTTCCGTCTACCCAATTCTCTCGCCTGTCGCAGGTGGTCGCGGTGAGTGACAAAGTGGACCTAAAGAGCGGGCCGAGCGTAGGAGACCTGAGCAAGAATTACGATATTATGGCCGGGAACGCGCAGGTCCTAGCGAAGATGGCCCTTTTGAATCTATATGCCGTTTTGACCGATGAAGAGGACCCGATAGGTAAGGTCCCGTGGTTCAGCTATGTCCAAAAAATCATACGGCTAGATCAGGAACGATTTCTCGCCGAGGTCGATGCTACCCTGTTCGAAAATGTACAAACCATCATCAACGAACTCTCTAGCACTTATGGAAAACAGGACTACTTTACAGAACCTCCTGCTGACATGCCTCTCCATATACCGAATATTCCCCTCGTCTATGACCCTACGAACAATCTTGTCCGCATCATCACTTTAAAGAAGGACTACGAGCAAGGGAACGTGCAACTGACTTTATCGTTCCTTCGTGTCAACGGTGTAGGTGTACACATTTTGGACTGCGATATGGACGAGAATCGAAACATTCTCATGCACAGTTTCGACATCATCAAGCATATGGTGACCGGTGGCACTAATCCGGTTTCGATGCATGAGTACATCGTTGAGGTTTCTGCTCAGCAGTCGGCAAATGGGATTTCAACTTTGGACCTCGGCTACCAGCTCGTGTGACATGTGTTCTGAATTCCAATATCAACCAGAACTTTCCAGCAAAGCACGGTTGCTTTGCTTCGGTCATTACCCGGCTTCGCTGCGCGTCGCGGCCCTCGGCACCTTCTGTGTGTCGATCAGGCGAATTCAAGCGGCTGCCTACCGCAAGGCCCAGCATTTCTTCTACCCAAAGACCCCATTGGCACTCAGTGATTGTGGTGGAATTCTTCTCGATCTCGTTGGCGCGCCTAAGCTCCGCTTGCGTCTGGAGATCTCGGAAACCTTACTAATGCCGTGATTTTCAGTCTTGAAGCCTGAGACTCCAAATGACGAAAAACTTATTCCACTCTGCCATTTGTTGTTGTGTGAGGCGATTTACCCATCTTAATTATCGTGCGCACTGAATTCCGAGGTGCTATACTCCCGCTGACTAGCCACTCGACGAAGGAGGTTCACTTTGGGTGTTGCAAGATTCCTTCGGCGGAACCTATGCCAATTTGCGTTGATTTTGGTCCTCTGTGCTCTCCTCCCGGGCTTTGGTCAAGAGCCAACGAGACAACCTTCCCCAACCTCTCCTCTTCTGGAAAAGGGCCACCCAGTTGACTGGTGGTTTGTGTTCAAGTTCAATGCGGCAACTTTTCCAGGATGTTCCGCCGCGCAACGCAGCTGCCTCTTCGGAGGGTCGGTCCAGTCTTACAAATCTTTCAGCCAGCAATTCGTTTATGCGAGCAGCGAGCACGATGCCTTGCAAAAGGGAACTGATTGCTTGGGCGATTCTCCGTCCGATCCTGTTGCAGCGACCTTCGATGAAGTCTACAACGGCTCATTGTTCTATGTTGTATGGAACGATCAATTCTACGACGATCCGGTCATCGCAGGCTGCACAAAGGAGTGTGGGGCCCCATGGGGTCATTCTAAAGGCCTGATTGCATGGGACGCCTCAGGCGAAGGTCTCGTCATGCAAGTGACGACGCCGTCTTGGCCGGCCGCGGGCAGCAAGGACCATCCACGAGAAAACGACGGCAACACACTCGGATGCGTCAAGGATAACGACGTTCAGGTCAGTCAAGATTTCTTCGCGTTGAGGCTCTCGGAGAGAGATGTATTGACATTACTGAAAGCGCTTCAGAATGCCAGCGTTGTCACCGATCCCAACAACCCTCAGATTGTCCATAACGGAGGCCCCGAAGAGATACAAGCGGAGGTTGCGAAACTCGGTGTTAAGTCGAACGCGAGTATGCCATTCACGGCAACTCTATCGACGGGGGTGGAGATAATCTCAAAGCCCTCCCATCTCCATGTCCCGCCGTGGCAACTCGTCTCGTCCATCTTGGGAGGTGTCTCGCTTCGCGCCGCCACTTGGTGGGCCAAGCCGACGATTCCAACCACGACTTCTGATTCGACCATCAGCTGCTGGAACGACAACTTGACCAAATCGGGAGCGGTGGAAGTCGCCACAACGGGCGAATGGGATGGGACGGTTATCGGTCTCAAGGGTGGATTGGGCACAAACTTCAATCACGCCAAAGTCGGCGTCACAATATCCGGCCCCAAAGACCTCTCAATCTTCGGCGACATGAACCAGCAGGGGGCGCTCTTGGGTAATTGCGCGAGCAGCCAGAATGGGCGCGGTGGGCTCTTTTACGTCGTCAAGGACGTTTCCTTGGCTGAAAGCATAGCAGCTCTTCTGAAGGGCGACAGTGCTCCGACCCTGTAGCTTCGATTCACGAAGCACGAGGCTTGCGAGGTTCCGCGAGCTTGAGTATTGAAAGGCCGCTTCGGGAAGGGCTAACTATGGCAAAGAACATTGTTCTGTGCATCGACGGAACCGGAAACGAGTTCGGCGTGAGCAATTCGAACGTCGTCAAGCTTTTTTCGGTTCTAGATTGCAGCGATCAAAAGCAAATCGCCTTCTATCACCCGGGCATAGGGACCATGGGTTCCAGGAACGCACTCACAAGGCTCCAGCAGTGGTGGACGAAAAACTGCGGCCTCGCAGTTGGATTTGGACTAAGCGATGCGCTGGAGGACTGCTACAGCTATCTGATGGAGAAGTTCGAGGATGGCGACGCAATCTTCCTTTTCGGATTCAGCCGTGGAGCCTATCTCGCACGAGCGCTCGCTGCGATGATCCACATGTATGGTCTCGTGCAAAAGGGAAACGAGCCGCTGATCCGATACATTCTGGAGATGTTCAAGAAGAAACAGCGCTCGGACGCCGACTTCAAGTTGGCCGCGGCGTTCAAGGCAACGTTTTCCAGGTCGTGCAATATCCATTTTGTAGGCGTCTGGGATACGGTGAGCTCAATCGGATGGCTATATGATCCGCTCACGCTACCATTCACGGCAATGAACCCCGACATTAGAATCGGTCGACACTCCATCTCGATCGACGAGCGGCGGTGCGCGTTTCGCCAGAATCTTTGGATGATTGATCCGACACATCCACAGAACATCCGGCAAGTGTGGTTTGCGGGCGTTCATTCGGATATAGGGGGAGGATACCCTGAACAACAGAGCGGGCTCTCAAAGATTGCCATGAATTGGATGCTTGAAGAGTCCGAAGCGCAAGGACTCATTGTCGACCTGGAAAGGAAGAGACAAATCCTCGGGATATCGGATTCTGCAATGGCGAAACCCGACTGCTTGGCCCAAATGCATCGTTCTCTTAAGGGTTGGTGGTGGGTTCTCGAGGTGTTTCCGAGACGCCATTACGATATGCGCCTCAACCCACCGAGATGGCGGTGGAAGATTCCGTTGGCATCGCCTCGTTATATCGCGCCTGACTCCGAACTGCATCCCAGTGTAATGCAGCGGATGCAAGAAGACTCAACATATCGTCCGGTCAACGTGCCGACCCAGCTCTAGTACCTAGGTTACGAGGATGGCGCTTACGTTTACTCGTGACCTGCCCTCCCTTGAATCCACCCATCTTGGAATACGAGCTGGAAATGCGGATCGGCCGGAAATGCGCAATCCTCTCAGCTCACCACCGTCACGGAATAGGATGAAATCTCATGTAGTCGAAATTGTAGCGGTGAAAGCTTTCAAGTACAGTGCAGAACGGCAGATTTCAACAATGGGACAGAAAGACAACGCAACAGGCAACTAGGCAGTCGCGATCAGTATGAACTTTGCATACATTTGCTGCCGACGAAACGCCCATTTCTCGGCACCGATCCGACTATTCACATCTCGCGGAGCCCTGCTTCAGATTGCTTACACGGTAAAGGAGCCATATGCACAGCAGGTTGAGATCCAGAAGTTAAGCGAAAGCTCGAAGGCAGCAGCCCTGATCAGAAGGACTTGCTAAAGTTATAGTTCCATCGTGTATCGCCCGCACCCCAGGCAACGAAGGTTTGTGCGATTGCGTGACCACGCACTCGAACCGAGAGACCGAGGCCCGAATCCTGCCGGAAATCCAATGGCGAGAGGTCTGACGGTGATACACCCACGTTCCCTGCATCGTAGAAGACAAAAGCACCGAAAGGGTCCCAGACGGTCACACCATATTCCAACTGTAAAAGCGCCCGATCCTTTCCCCGGAAACGGTAATTGTCCCAGCCGCGGAGCGTGACTTGGGAATCGACATCTGTGCCGCCCAAAGTGGGTTCGAGATAGAAGGGAACTTGGTTGCCGCTGCCAGTGTGAGAAAGATCGAGAAGTGCATGTACGTCCACTTCTCCGAAGCTGCATTGCTGTCTCTGCTTGTTATTCCCGCAGACGTACTTCGTGACAAATGGGTGTTTGTCGGCAGAGAACATGTTGCGGGATCTGAACTTCAGGCCCAATTGCTCATCGCTCATGAAAGTGAAGCGCTGAAAACTGAAAGGTGCCCCATCGACGGTCTGATTCCAGGTGTACGATACTTGATTGGCCGCCGCCAACGGCATCTCTTTTTGAAAATGGGGATTGTCCTGTTCTGGAAGTCCTGAGAAGACGCCGCCGATCTCTTTTTGAATAGACGTCGATACATTCGCGGAGAACTTTGCAAAAGCGGGCTGCATCGCAAGGCCAGGAAGGTCAGAGGGAAAATGTTTCACCACAGATTGAGCACTGCCGATGAGGGGCAGTGACGTGGCGTTGCCACCTGCTTCTAGGGTAAAGGCGAGCGAATCGTTCACCGGATAGCGGAAACGCAGAAATCCAAAGGTGTCGTCTTCGGCGAAGACAAATTGTTGGTCCGGAGAGCCCGAGCCTTCACCAAAGTAATACAAGGTGCGCACGGTGCGGTGAGCGAAGGAAGCGTGAAGGGTCTCCGTCTCTAAATGATTCTCAAGCCAGAGGTAAGCGCTCCGGTCTTCCACTGTCTGCGGTTGTTTATAGCCCCGGGGCAGTATCCAGCGGAAATCGCCGCCAGCCGTCCAGGAAGAATTGGTGGAGCCGGCCAGCGTTGCGCTCAGATCGACCAGAGATTTCTTCGCCTCCCCGCCCGGAGGCGCCGAAGAGACGAGGTGGCGCCGATACTCGAGCACGAGGCCGGGGGCAAACCCGTTTGAAGGCGGGAGGGATGCCATCGCGAAGTGGTAATTGTCCTGACTGAAGAGGGCTTCGATACAAGCGATCCTTTGCGACTTATCGTCAAAGAAGAACGGGCAAGAGATGCGGATGGTTTGTGCACCAACCTTTCCACAAACAAGAAACGGCACAAGCAGTGCAAAATAACGAAAGTGGGTCATGCCGCACCTCGCTCTGTACCCCTCTGTCGAATCACGTCTGTCGCCTCGGATAGATAGTCAACGGCGTCTTGTGCTGTGTGAATACTCGTGACCGATCGTTCCGTCGATTCTCCCATCAGAGAAAGCGTATGTGCCATTGCCTTCGCCATTAGCACAGTAAGATCGGTAGGCTTGCGTTGATCCGGCGGCTGGACGGCAGGTGCCGAGGCTGTATCAGCATTTGAGTCTGCGGGAACCGCTGAGATAATTCCTCCGGCCGCAACGCGAGTCTGGTCCGATTGCTGACGGTCGGTCGCACTTAAGACCAGTGGACGCCCGAGTGGAATGTTGCCGTCAGAGACGACGGGTTGGGGTAATGTTACGGTGTCGGTTCGAATGTCGGCTCCGCTCAGTGTACAGACTTCGTCGAAGGTTGCCGCCTGCGCCTCTCGCCAGTTAAAAGGCGTCTCCTGATTGCAGAAGAGTTTGCGCACGGTGGCAACGATCGAACAATGGTCATACAGCTTGTGAATTATCGTCCCTGGCGGGATGCGAGGCGAGACGAATACGGCCGGAACCCGCACGCCCAAGCGATCGAACTTGAAGGGTGGAGCGGTGGAGGCCGGCACCGCGCCTTTTGTCGGATCTGGTGTAAGCGAGGGTGGAGTCACGTGATCGTACAAGCCACCATGTTCGTCATAGACGATCAAAAGGAGTGTGTCCTTCCAAGATGGACTTTGGATCAGGGCACTATATACACGGCCGATCAAATCTTCTCCGGCATCGACGGCAAAGTCCGGGTGCTGGCTGGTGGCGTAAGTCCCGTTATCGAGGTCATCATCGTAGGACGGCTCGACAAATGTATATTCGGGCAGCAGGTCCTTCTTGCAGTCGTTCTCAAACTGATCAAAATCGAAGAAATTGTTTTGATGATGCGCGAGATAGATGTTGGCCATCAGAATCGACGCGCCATCCGTGTAGATAAACCAATTGGCGTCGTTGGTCGGATCATCAATCACTTGAAAGATTGTTTTGGCAGTGGCTGGCGCGAGAACGGCATCTTGGGTCGCAGAACCACCGGAGCTGGCTGCGTGGGCAAAGAGTCGATTGGGAATCGTCGAGCCCGGTACTGACGAGAACCAGCCGTCGCACACCGCATATTGCCGGGCAAGCGTGGAAAGCACGGGCAAAGAACCAGGGTGAAACGCCTTCATGATGTTCTCACCCTGCACGGCGTTGCTGATCTGAGCGTAGTTTTCGACGAATCCCTG
Organism: Occallatibacter sp.; assembly: GCA_050010795.1. Taxonomy (GTDB): domain Bacteria; phylum Acidobacteriota; class Terriglobia; order Terriglobales; family Acidobacteriaceae; genus Telmatobacter. The sequence continues at coordinate 9,501 of JBEKKI010000017.1, read as the reverse complement.
CATCTTGGCCTGGCCTGTATCTGTCCCATCCGCATTGCCGAAGATCTGCCAGTTAACATCCAGGAACTCGTGGTTGGGGTCAGGAATCAGATCGTGATTGGAGCGGGCCGTCGGGCTGACCCGAATGGCGGACGCATTTGATACGGCGGCAGGGTTGGTTTCATCGCCGTTCAGACCATCGATCGCATAGTCCGCGGTCTTCATATACCCGAGCATATGATCAAACGAGCGATTTTCCATCATTAACACAACGAGGTGCTTAATCGCGTCAGCCACGATACCTCCTCGGAATGCAGATTGTCGTAGGGACAGGTGAACTGTCAAGAATACCGTTCGAAGCATAACACGGATCTACTCACGATCGGTTTCGACAAGCGGGTCCTGTGCCTCGTCAAAACTGCTGGAGGAGATGATGAGCATGGATTCAGCAAGTTATCGTAGATCGCTCTTGCTTCTCGCGGCTGCATGGATGCCCGCTGCCCATGAACCGTGATTGCATCCTGCATCAACGCCATTGTCGGCGTAGTGGCACAACGAAGTCTTCGACGATATGCGTTGCGTCAAGCCGCAACGCGGCGCGAGGACGATGCACGGAGACCGGTAAGTACTGTCCCGCGCCGCTGCCTAAGCTCACTTGATTGGGGTTCGCCTCGCTCTCGCGTAACGTGCGCCACGCCATATGGTCAGCTCCAGCGAGAGTCACAGCGACAGCGATGTGCGTTAGGCGCTGGGTAGGGTCGATGTGATCAAACAACCAAGAGGAATACTCCAAAGCGTCTGCAATCTGTTCTTGAACCGATTCGTAAATCAGTTCAAGGCCCATTCTCCCTGTTCGCCGAATTGGGATTGTCACGAGGACGGTTCCTTGCTCATTGAGAGAGACCTGCGCATGTCTGTCTTGGCTAACGATGAGGGTATCTCCACTTATCCTGCGGTCCACGCCCAATGAAAGATCAAACAGGCGGCGTTCACCGAAGAGAGCTTTTTGATGAAGAGCATCGGCCAAAGCCGGCTTCTCCAACTCAATGGGACGCATGATGGATTGTGTTGGTCCTCCCGAGACCGAAAGGCTCAATGTCGCGCCGCTTGATGAATAACCGCGGCGCTCAGAAGGCAGCACCGCTATGGCCCGCGCCAACAGGTTTTCGTGATCGATCGGACCAACCGCATTCGCAAGCTCATAGTCGTGCAGGGCACGTGTCAGCGAAATCTTTAGATCTGCAGGCGTCGAAAAGCTGCCACGGAACAACCCGCCCTCCCAGGCTTGAACTTCCGCCACGAATTCGGTCTGTTGAGGGTCGCGAGAAACCGCCTCTTGAACGAAAGCGATTACCGGTTTGCGTCCCTTCGCTTCTCGGTATTCCTCGTGCGTAGCCGAAAGCCCCGATGGTTGCATAGCGCCGTATTGCTCCCCAAGAATGAGGACAACGAGATCTGATCGGCGGAGCCCTGTTAAACAAGCTATCTGAGGAGAATGCGGTTGTGCACCGAGGTCTTCTGCCATGATTGGTTCGCCGCGCAGCGTGGTCACTACCTCGCGCGCCGCAGCGCGAATGGGTCCCATCCCAGAAATCAATGAACTGATGAATACCCTCATCGCTTCAACCTTTGTCGGGTCGAAGAATCCGCGCAGCTCTCCGAACCGCTTCCTCGCTCACTTTGCCGGTTTCCTTGCGCATCGTTCCGAGAGTGGTATCTGAACGGAACTGGGGAATGGGCTTGCTCAAATTTCTATTCAACGTATCGCTTCGCTTCTGTTGAATCTCACCCGCTTCGGCGAAGTCTGGTCACGGTGACGACCATCCAATCCTGGCTCTTTCATCTGTCCCTCCTGTCGACGCTGTAGAGAAAGATAGTCGATGGCAGACCGCGACAAAAGGGACGTCGTAGTCGCTTACGGAAACGGAAGCCGGTAAGTGATTGCGAATCCGAACTTCGGAGTGAAGTGCATCGCGGTTGGAAGCGCCGGAGGGCTGCTACCCAACTTCTGTCCCACGACAACGCCGTTCGTCAGCTCGTTGATCCGACCGATGTGGACTGCGGGCGTGAAAAGAATGTCTCGATAGCGTATCGAGAACCCGGCAGCGTAGTCGGCTGTCTTCGCCGTCAAATTGGAACCCATCCCACCACTGAGTAGAAAACCGCACTTTGCGAGGCACGGGTGGATAAAGGGCAACTCGTAGTTGAGAAAAATAAGCGGAGCGACGATTGAGGGGACAGTGTCGCTTTCCGTCACCTGAGTCGTTACCTTCCCTGACGGATCGAGAACCGGTACGCCATTGACAATGATGGGCGTGTTCGCAAATGTCTTGTTCTTAAGAGAGGAAAACAAAATCCCGGTAGACACGGAAAAGTTCGAGCCTTGCCAGGATATGACAACGCTGCCCAGCTCGACCGATGTCGTTCCGAGAGAATCCTTGGCGGTGATCTTGACGCTCGCCTTGCGGCCCGGAGATGGCTGAATGTCGTCGATAAAGTCACCGGCATCAGGCACTGAGGCCAGTGCCGCATGGACAGTGATCATTGCGGCCTGCCTTGCTTGTAACTTCGCTAGGGCGTCGTCGATCTCAATTTGGTCCTTCTCATAGCGTGTCGAGTCCGTCAAGCACTGGCTGAGGTCATCGGCGCTCAACGTTGTGTTGGACCAGCATGCGGAGAAATGTCCCGCGATCTCGAGGTCAAGCGCCTTGATGCTGCTGACGGGCAACTTAATCAGCTTGGCGGGATCTGACTCGGCGACAATCTGTCTGCGAGATTTGTCAACTGCGTCATTGTCTTTGAGCGCGCCGATGCAGTGTTCGGCTTCCGGGTGAAGTTCCCGGTTCTGGTCCCTCGTAGCTTCATCGAACGACTTGCCCTTCTTAAGACATGCAATCTCATCGGAGAGGACATTCAGTTGCTGCTGGGCTTCCGCAAGCGTTCTTGTGAGCTTGTCCTGCTCAGTCGGTGATGCTTTAGTTTGAACATGTCCGACGATCCCCGAGAGGACAGGAAGAAATCCTTTCACGATTGCAAGGCCGATATCCGATGGAGGCAACGCGTCGGTTGTTTGGAGAAACGTGATGGTCTCCAGGGGTTGCCGATTCTTCACCACAATCTCGACGAGCGTGTCCCTCGGAACAACAACAGGCTGCGGAGAGCCGGGTTTATCTCGATAGACAATCACAAAGCACGCTTGATCCTTATACTCATGGCTCGTAGATGGAGCGCATTCCTGATCTGGATTAAAGCGGGTTTTGCCGTCCTCAGTCGGTGGCTTTTGACCAGTCGCACTTGGGTTAGAGGTGAGAAGACAAATCGCGACCAGGATCGTGCCGAAAAAACTCGGTCGGCGCATGCACCCTCCTGTAAGAGCAATCATCGGGGCCTAACCCAGAATTGAAGGGTCAGAGATTCGCTTTTATATCACGCCGGGGCTTTCGTCAGGAAGGTTATCGCCAGGAGAATAGGAGCGTTGCTCGTTACTCGGAGGGCGAGCGGAGCCAGCGGCGTGACGGAGTCAACGCTTGGAGAGAAACGATTCTCTGCTTGAGTAGTGCCACGACCCACTAGAACTCGTCAGTAAACGGCAAGAGCCGTTATGCAGGGCCATGAAAAAGTACGTCGGATTTTGAGGCCTTACCTGAGGAGCCTATAAGGGATAGGCTAGCTCTTGAGGCGGCTATCGATCTTGGCCGCCGCTCTAATCGGATCGTTGGCAAGGGACGTCGCAGTCGGATTGTCGCCCAGTTGAATGACATGAGGCTCAACTCCGTGTATTGACGATTTGCGACGGACAGAACCCCGCCAGACCACAGGCATCGAACGAGATGTGGAAACAAGAGGACGACAGACTCACGTTTCCATCGGGCATGTGGAGTCTGTATTCCGGTTCTCTTCCGACAGGAACAAGTGCGCCTGATTCGCTGGAACAGTGGCTTTTTTCAGACGCCCGCTCATCCAGGATGCGGTTGCGGAGTACAGCCACTCACGATGACTCGGCTCTGATCGGAACGAGTGATCCGCACCCCGCATCAGGATTAGCTTTGAATTCGACGGTAGAATGCCGCATAAGCCCTTCGCTGCTTGCAGGGGGTATGCGCTGGTCAGCCGTTCCGTGGACCACGAGCGTCGGATGGCGGAAACACGCCACCGCACGCGCAATCTGATCGCTGCCGAGATCTTCAAGAAAAAGTCCGCCCACGCGTTGCCCGGCTTTCACGAACCATCCGTGTTGTGCGATCTGATCGGCAATATCCGGTACCTGATAACCACCTCTACCGACTCTGAAGAACTCTCGCGATCACACCTAAGTTCTTCCCGGTTGGCTGATGCCGCCCTGCTTCCCAACCCATGAGCGTCGCCGGATCAACACCCAGTTTCGCGGCCATCTTCCGCTGCGAGAGGCCAAGCTCCCTCCGTGCGGTAACAAGGCGTTCAGGAAGTGAGCTGGCTGCAGGTAAGGGGTTGTACCCCAGGAACTGAATGATAGCCGGCATGTAACGGACCTCGGGGACGGTTGCGTTGCCTTCCCAACTGGTAATCGTCATTTCGTGGACGCCAATCTGGTCGGCAACCTGCTTTTGGAGCAGCTTGAGGTCCAGCCGTCGCGCGCGGATATGATCACCTAAGCTATTGATCTGCTTGGGGTACTTTGCGGGCTTGCGTCTGGCAGCTCGCAACTCAAGGTGGCAGAATGGCAACGCAACAGTGCCCCTGCGGTTATTTCAACGACAAGTCGCGCGAATGCATGTGCACGCCGCCCCTGATTCAGCGCTACGTAGCCAAGATCTCCGGCCCGCTGCTCGACCGCATCGACATTCACATTGAAGTTCCCGCCGTGCAATACAAGGAGCTACGCGGCGGCGCGGCTGCCGAAGGCTCCGCGCAGATTCGCGCCCGCGTCATGACTGCGCGCGAGCGCCAGCGCCAGCGCTTCAAAAAGCACGGCGAAAAAATCTACGCCAACGCCCAGATGACCACCCGCCAGATTCGCGCCTACTGCGAGCTGGGCGCCGATGCCGAGCGCCTGCTTGAGCGCGCCATGCAGCAGCAGGGTCTCACCGCCCGCGCCCACGACCGCATCCTCAAAGTCGCGCGCACCATCGCCGATCTCGAGGGCGCCGAGCACCTGGCCGTCGCTCACCTCGCCGAGGCCATCCAATACAGGACCTTGGACAGGAGTTACTGGAGTTGAAGGCACCGGGGTCCCCATCGCGCCAGTGTTTCGCGCGATGGGGTAGAGTTCCGCACCCCTCGACCGCAGCTACTGAGCTTAAGTCCTGAATCCTCCACTCTTTCACGCGTTTACTCCTACTTTTCTGCATTCACTCTCTGACCCCTCCGGGTCATTACCTTGGATTCTGAATGAATTCTTTCCCCAGCTCGCGCTGCCGATAACCGGGATAACATACATCCGCAGCTGCCAATGCAGAGAGGCCTGGGTGCAGGATATTGCCCTTCAATCCGGCTGGGAAACGTTCCTTCTTGCAGCTCCCTTTGTGGGTATGGTGCTGGTGGGTGTCTTCCGCCTTGACCAGATTGCCGCCAACCCAAGGCGCGATAGCGAGCGCCCCCATAGGCTGCCTGGCAACGACGAGAACGGCCACGTGCTCTTGACCGACCCCGATGGCCGCTCCTGGAGCGACATCCATCAAGCCGCTCACCCCGCTTCAAGTGACTGAATAGGTTCGCTTGGGCCCTGCCGGCGCCTCGACTCGCCTTCCACCAGTTCTCCCACCGCGTCCATCTTTGTGGGTCCACCCCCGCTCTAAGCTGATAATAAAAGACTTACATAGCGTCTTCTACCGTTCAGCCCCGCGCCGAATCCAGCCTTGAAAACGTTGCAAAAATCCGTCGGCTGGACGCGAAATAACTATTGACCCCAACCCGGCTTCGATTTAATCTCATCGTAGCCATCCATAGAGGGCAGGTTGCGCATTGCGGCTAGGTGTGCCCATCAGCCACTTCCAGCATCCAACCTTTGAGCGAAGGCTCCGTTGAATGCCATGGGTGTGTTTCATGAGCGCCGGGAAGCCGAACACTAGCTTCCGGATGCACAAGGCTTAAGCTGCTGGTCTTGTAGGGTATGGCGTCCATTTCATAGGGTGCGACAGCTCCCAAAGTTTTTGAACTGCAGGCGTTTGACGTGCGTCTAAAAGATGGAAGTGACAATTTGGGGGTAGCCCTCGATTGTATTGGCTCCCCCTTTGCTGCACTGGCGGCTCAACGGTTCACTTCAGTGCGGTGATTCAAAAAGAAGGAGATAAACAAATGCGTTCTGATCTTGTTTTTCGGGCAGTTTCTCAGGTGTCCAATCGCTACCAGCTCTGCACGCTGGCAAGCAAGGCAACCCGTAAGCTTCACAAGCCGAACACACGCGTGCAGGACACTACGAACGAAGTGTTGTGCCGTTTTGAAGTGGCCAATCCTGAAGCGGAGACGCCCGAAGAGGCGCCCGCGGCTCATCCTGTAGAAAGGCGCCGTGCGGCCTAACTGCGCCTCTCGCCGCATTGTGCGTTCAGTCAGTCAACCGTTTTAACGCAGCTCCCCGTCGAATGAGGCCAACTCTTTCCCGGCGCTCCGCGACTCCAGATGAGTTTGGGGGATGGTCCAAAGCTGGTTTGCGCCGGCTGAATTTCTTGTGACCCATCTGGTCGTTTTCTCCGGAGCACTTCCTGCTCCAAACCCCCTCCAAACATCTCGCCATTTCGCAGGTGAACATGACCATCGCAGAACTCAAAGAAAAAAACATTACAGAACTGAGCCGCATTGCCCGGACGCTTGAGATTCCGGGCACCAGCGGCCTCCGCAAGCAGGATCTGATCTTCAAGATCCTCCAGGCTCAAAGCGAAAAAGAAGGCCACATCTTCGCCGAGGGAGTCCTTGAGATCCTCCCTGACGGCTACGGCTTCCTCCGCTCGCCCGACTACAACTATCTGCCCGGACCGGACGACATCTACGTGTCTCCTTCCCAAATACGAAAGTTCGATCTCAAAACCGGCGACTCCATCAGTGGCAACGTGCGCCCGCCTCACGAGGGCGAGAAGTACTTCGCCCTGGTCAAGATCGAGGCCATCAACTTCGAGTCGCCTGAAGAGACGCGCAACAAGATTCTCTTCGACAACCTCACGCCCCTCTATCCTCAGGAGCGCATCAAGATGGAGACGGTTCGCGAGGGCACCAGCGGCCGCGTCATGGATCTCCTCACGCCCGTGGGCAAGGGCCAGCGCGGCCTCATTGTCGCTCCGCCCCGCACCGGCAAAACCATGCTGCTGCAGTCCATCGCCAACTCCGTCACCACTAATCACCCCGAAGTGGTCCTCATCGTGCTGCTCATCGACGAGCGCCCCGAAGAAGTCACCGACATGCAGCGCTCGGTCAAGGGCGAAGTTATCAGTTCTACATTCGATGAACCCGCGGCCCGCCACGTGCAGGTGGCCGAGATGGTCATCGAGAAGGCCAAGCGCCTCGTCGAGCACAAGCGCGACGTTGTCATTCTGCTCGACTCCATCACGCGTCTCGCCCGCGCTTACAACACCATCGTTCCGCCTTCGGGCAAAGTCCTCTCGGGCGGCGTGGACTCCAACGCCCTGCAGCGGCCCAAGCGCTTCTTCGGCGCGGCCCGCAACATTGAAGAAGGCGGCTCGCTCACCATCATCGCCACCGCCCTCGTTGACACCGGCTCCCGCATGGACGAAGTCATCTTCGAAGAGTTCAAGGGCACCGGCAACATGGAAATCATCCTCGACCGCAAGCTGGTCGACAAGCGCGTCTTCCCGGCCATTGACATCCAGCGCTCCGGCACTCGCAAGGAAGAACTGCTCATTCCCAAGGAAGACCTCCAGCGCGTCTTCATTCTCCGCCGTGTGCTCAATCCGCTCTCGCCGGTCGAAGCCATGGAGCTGCTGATCAGCCGCCTCGAAAAGGTGCGCAACAATGCCGAGTTCCTCGCCAACATGAACCAGCTGTAGGACACGCTCTGGGGTCTGGGTGGTCTGGGTGGTCTGGATTTTCCAGAGCGTTTCAAAGGGCCGGGGCATCGTCCCCGGCCTTTCATTTTCTACACCGCGCGGCCTGCTGCTGCGCCCGACGCCCATGCCCACTGGAAGTTGAATCCGCCCAGATGGCCCGTCACGTCCACCACCTCTCCGATGAAGTAGAGCCCGCGCACGTTGCGGCACTCCATCGTCTGCGCCGAAAGCACACTCGTGCTCACTCCGCCCGCCGTCACTTCCGCCTTCTCATAACCTTCCGTGCCGCTCGGCATCAACGTCCATGCATGAAGCCGGCGCTCCAGCTCATCGAGTGCGTGGTTCGTCCAGCGCTGCGGTGCGGCAATCTCAAGCAAACAGTCCGCCAGCCGAACCGGCAGTTGAGCGCGCAGCGCTGTCTTCAGCGCCGCGGCGTCGCGTCCTGCGTTCGCCGCCCGCAAACTCGCCAGCATCTCCCGCCCTGGCGACCAATCGATACGGATCGCCTCCGGCTGCTTCCAGTACGACGAAATTTGTAAGATCGCCGGTCCGCTCAGCCCGCGATGCGTGAAAAGCATCTTTTCCCGAAAGCTGCGTTTGCCGCAAGTCGCAACCACCTCCGCTGACACGCCGGTCAGCGCCGCAAAATGCGTATGTTCCGCGCCGGAAAGTGTCAGCGGAACCAGCGCCGGGCGGCACGTTTCGATGGGAATTCCGAACTCGCGCGCAATGTCGTAGCCGAACCCGGTGGCGCCCATCTTCGCAATCGACAGCCCGCCGGTGGCGACAATCAGTTTGGGGGCCGTGAAAACCTCGCCGCCGGCGACAGCCGTAAACCCTCCTGAAGTTGCATCGCGGCGTACCTCCCCGATGGCCTTCGAAACAAGCACGCGCACTCCGGCGTCCGCGCATTCGCGCATCAGCAGGTCGACAATCTGTTGCGCCGATCCGTCGCAGAAAAGCTGGCCTAGCGTCTTTTCGTGATAGGCAATGCCGTGCTTTTCGACCAGCAGGATGAAATCCGAGGGCGTAAAGCGCGCGAGCGCCGATTTCGCAAAGTGGGGATTGGCCGAAATGAAGTTTTCGGCGCGCGTGTGCACGTTGGTGAAATTGCATCGGCCTCCGCCCGAAATCAGGATCTTCTTGCCCGGCCGCTCTGCGCGCTCCAGCACCGCGACACAGCGTCCGCGGCGGCCCGCTTCCATCGCGGCCATCAGGCCGGCAGCGCCGGCGCCCAGAATGAGGACATCGAAACTTTGCAGATTCACGGTGCAGCTTCAATTATCAATGCACAGTTGCCTTCCACCCGGCCGTCGATATTCAGCCGGGTGCCCCTCCTTGCGTTTATGCGTAGCGCCGGACTCCAGTCCGGCTGTCGTGCGGGCGTCCCCGCCCGCACCGCGAACAATCCCCGTTCCACACCGCCGCTGTCATCCTTGTATCTCTAGTAGATCGGCATTTGCCGGCATGAAGATGTCGTAGTGGGTGAACCGAGTCATCGGTTCCCCCGCGGGCGGACGGCTCCCGTTCATCCTGTGGTGATTTCTCA
>JBEKKI010000016.1:0-100820 GCA_050010795.1 Occallatibacter sp. | reverse complement strand
AGCAACACCTTCGTTAGTTATCTAGGACAGCCCCAAGAAAAAAATAAAAATTTTTGAGACGAAAAATCACCATTAACTTATTTGTAATCAACAAAACGATCTCAAAATCGTCAACAAATTTCAACCAATTTCACCGACCTCTTTCACCAGGCTGGCGCCTTATAGCCCCGCACGCCGCTCGCGCGACACCTCTGCCTCGCCACTCGAACAGGCCGGGCGAAGAAGGCTCAATGAGAAAATGCAGTCATAAAACATTCACTCGCAGCGAAGACTTTTTTTGACAGCGAAGTTTGCCTGCAATTAGATTGAGCCGCCGAGGGGCGATAAGATTCGAGCATCGATCAAAGTTGCGCCCGGTGTGAAAAGGTATCCGGAGGCGAGGATTGCAATGCGTGAAACGCGGATGGTGGCAGGTGTATTGCTTTGGATGGAAGCGGTGGGCCTGGTGTGCGCGCAGGACACCGAGAAGCCGGCATACCTGAATTCGAATTTGCCCGTCGAACAGCGCGCTGCCGACCTGGTAAAGCGGATGACGCTCGAAGAGAAGGCGAGCCAACTGGTGAACCAGGCGCGGCCGATTCCGCGGCTGGGCGTGCCGGGATACGACTGGTGGAGCGAGGCGCTGCACGGCGTGGCGGTAAATGGGACGACGGAGTTTCCCGAGCCGATCGGACTGGCGGCGACGTTTGACACGACAAAGATTCACGAAATGGCCGTGGACATCGGCACGGAAGCGCGCGTCGTGCATGCGCAATCGGTGGCCGCGAGCGGCGGAGACAGCGCGATCTTCCATGGCCTCGATTTCTGGGCGCCAAACGTAAACATCTTTCGCGATCCGCGATGGGGGCGGGGACAGGAGACGTACGGCGAGGATCCGTTTTTGACGGCGCGGATGGGCGTGGCGTATGTGACGGGGATGCAGGGCGACGATCCAAATTCCTATCGGGTGATTTCGACGCCGAAGCATTTTGCCGTGCATTCGGGACCGGAGCCGACGCGGCACTTTATCGACGTGGACATAAGCAAGCACGACGAGCTGGACACGTATCTGCCGGCTTTTCGCGCAGCGGTGACCGAAGGCAAGGCCGGCAGCGTGATGTGCGCGTACAACGCCATCAACGGTGAGCCCGCATGCGCGAACGAATTTTTGCTTAAGGATGAGCTGCGCGGGAAGTGGGGGTTCCAGGGGTACGTAGTGTCTGATTGCGGAGCGGTGCGCGATATTTTCGAGAATCACCATTACGAGCCGACACAGGCGCGGGCCTCGGCGATGAGCCTGGGGCGCGGCATGGACAACGAGTGTGTGGACTTCAGGGCGAAAGTGACGGACGACCACGACTACAAGCCTTATATCGACGCGGTGAAAGAGGGATACCTGGAAGAGAGCGCCATCGACCTGGCGCTGGTGCGGCTCTTTACGGCGCGGATCAAGCTGGGGATGTTCGATCCAGCGGCGCTGGCGCCTTATACGAACATCGAGCCGGGCGAACTGAACAGTGCGGAGCATCGCGAACTGGCGCTGAAGCTGGCGAACGAGTCGATGGTGCTGCTGAAAAACGATGGCGCGCTGCCGCTGAAGACTACGGGGGAAAAGATCCTCGTGGTGGGTCCGCTTGCGGAGCAGACGGGTGTGCTGCTGGGGAATTACAACGGGATTCCAACGCACACGGTGTCGATCGTGGAGGGGCTGAAGAAGGAGCTCGCAGGCGACACGATCGAATACAAGCGTGGCACCAATTTCCTGAGCGACGAAACCTGGCCGGTGCCGAACAATCTGCTGACGACAGACGGCAAGCCCGGCGCAAAGGTGACATTCTTCAGCGAGAACATCGTGGGCTTCTCGAACAAGCAGGGCAGCCACGGCTCGGGGCTGGCCACGCGCGTCGAACCGGAAATCGACGCAACGGCACTGGCGCTGCCGGACGCAGCCGCCGGCGTTGAGCCGTTGACGGTGCGATGGGAGACGACACTGACACCAAAAGAGACTGCCGACTACCACATGGGGATCGAGACGGACGGATATTTCCGATTGTTTCTCGACGGCAAGACCGTGGTGACCGCGAACTATCCGCATGGGGTGGAGACGCGGACGGGCCAGGTTCACCTGGAGGCGGGCCGGCCGTACCAAGTGGAGGTGGAGTACCAGAGAACCGATCACAACGCGCCCGTGCACGTGAGGCTGATGTGGGCCAAGGTTGACCGGAGCATCGACCCTGCGGTGGTGACAGCGGCGAAGGATGCAGATGTGATAGTCGCAGTGGTGGGCATCACCAGCGAACTGGAAGGTGAGGAGATGCTGGTGAGCGAACCGGGCTTTGAAGGCGGAGACCGGACGAGCCTGGATTTGCCGGAGCCGGAAGTAAACCTGCTGAAAGAACTGGCCACGGCAGGAAAGCCGCTGATGGTGGTGCTGACGAACGGGAGCGCACTCGCGGTGAACTGGGCAAATGAGCACGCGAACGCGATCCTTGATGCGTGGTACCCGGGCGAAGAGGGCGGGACCGCAGTTGCGCAGACGCTGTCGGGCGTGAACAATCCGGCGGGACGGCTGCCAGTGACGTTCTACAAGAGCGTGGACCAGTTGCCGCCTTTCGAGGATTACTCCATGACAGGGCGGACTTACCGGTACTTCACGGGGACGCCGTTGTATCCGTTCGGATATGGGTTGAGCTACACAAAGTTTGCGTACAGCAACCTGACGGTTCCGGCGGAACCTTTGGAAGCGGGCATGGCGGCCGTCGTGGAAGCAACGGTGACAAATACGGGTACGCGCGCGGGCGACGAAGTGGCGGAGCTCTACCTGAAGTTTCCCGACGTGCCCGGCGCGCCGCTGATCGCGCTGCGCGGATTTGAGCGCGTGCACCTGGAGCCGGGCGCGTCAACGAAGGTGTGCTTTGAGCTGAGGCCGCGCGACATGAGCATGGTGACGGAGGCAGGTGAGCCGATTGTGGCTGCAGGCGCGTACACCGTGAGCGTGGGCGGCGGCCAACCGGACACAGGCGCGCCGGTTGCGAAAGCGACGATCCGCGTAAAGGGCACCCTGACGCTCCCGGAATAAACTGTTTGCGAGCAGAGAGATGGGCGCCTGAAGCAGGGAACCGCGCTCCGTTCTGCCGCCTGCGTCAAGAGGAATCCCCGGCGAACGTCCCAAAAGCCCGCCCAGCGGGCAGGATTGCTATAAGTAATTGATTATATTATAGATATAGCAATTCAGGCGAAGATTAAAAAAGCGGGATTGGGACGAATGGGAGGGATCTTCCACAACTGGTCTGACCGCCGGGTGTAGTCTTAAATGTAGCCCGGTGAAGGCTCCCTCACCGCCGGGTAAACAATCGTGAAAGACCGCGATTGTTGAGGTTTTATGCTCGCCATCCTCTCCGGATCGTTCTTCTTCAGCCGTAAATCATCGCCATTTCCATTGAAAAGTTGCAGAGCCGTTGTGTTTCCCAACGGGAGGCCCAGGCGAGTCTGGAATTTCTCCGGCCGCCACGGTGAATTCTGATGGCAGATCTGGCGACGGTAGTCGCTGTCCTTCCCGCGTCTCCCGGCCGGGTTGAGCGGGGTCTAAACAGACCCTCGAGCCGGTTGAGCGCGTGGATATTTGCGATCGTGGTGCTGATCGCACTAGGGTACATCGCGCTCCAAGTGGCAAGGGATCTGGACCGTGCGACGGTGACCGGCATGCGGCCGTATGTACTGCTGGGTGTGGCGCTGCTGATCGCGCTCGGGTTCGAATTTGTGAACGGATTCCACGATACGGCGAACGCGGTGGCGACAGTGATCTACACGAACTCGCTGCCGCCAAAAATCGCGGTCGTATGGTCGGGACTGTGCAACCTGGCCGGAGTGCTGGTGTCGTCGGGGACGGTGGCGTTCGCCGTAATCACGCTGCTGCCTGTGGAGTTGATCCTCAAAGTGAGTTCGGGCGCCGGGTTTGCGATGGTGTTCGCGCTGCTGATCGCAGCGATCCTGTGGAACCTGGGGACGTGGTGGTTCGGGCTGCCGGCTTCGAGCTCGCACACGATGGTGGGCTCGATCGTCGGCGTTGGCCTGGCCAACCAATTGATGAATCCACACGTGGGAGCATCAGGCCTTGACTGGTCGCAGGTGATCAAGGTGCTGAAGGCGCTGCTAATCTCGCCGCTGCTGGGATTTGCGCTGGCGGGAGTGCTGATCCTGATTTCAAGGCGCCTGTTCCGTTTTCCCGCACTGTATGAGGCGCCCAAGGGCGACCAGCCGCCGCCATGGCCGATTCGCGCGCTCATGGTGGGGACCTGCACAGGCGTGAGCTTTTTCCATGGATCGAACGACGGTCAGAAGGGCATGGGGCTGATCATGCTGATCCTGATCGGCACGGTGCCGACGGCCTATGCGCTGAACCACGCGGTGAGCCCCGCGGAGGTGCAGAGTTTTATTGCCGCGTCAGAGCAGGCGGGGCAGATCCTGGAACGCCACGTGAATCCGGGGACGGTGCTCGACCCGGATGCGCGCGAAGAAGTAACCAAGTACATCCAGACGAAACAACTCGAGCCGGATACGCTGCTGGCGATGAGCCAACTGGTGAACGAGATGAACCGCGAAGTGGCGGGACACAAATCGTTCGCGTCGGTTCCGGGGCAGGAACAGGCCAACGTGCGCAACGATATGTATTTGACCGGCGCGGCGCTGAGGCTGATGGAGCAGAGGCACGATGCGGCGTTCACTGTCGAGGAAAGCGCCTCGCTGAAGGACTACGAAGGAAAACTGGACAAGAGCACGAAGTTCATTCCCGACTGGGTGAAGGTGGCGGTGGCGCTGGCGCTCGGCCTGGGCACGATGGTGGGCTGGAAGCGGGTTGTTGTGACGGTGGGCGAGAAGATCGGCAAGGAGCACCTGACGTATGCACAGGGTGCGAGCGCGGGACTGGTGACGATGGCGACGATCTTCGCCGCGGATACGTGGGGTCTGCCTGTTTCAACTACTCACATTCTGAGCTCGGGCGTGGCAGGGACGATGGCGGCGAATGGCAGCGGGCTAAGACTTTCGACGGTGCGGAATATTGCGGCGGGATGGGTGTTTACACTGCCGGCGGCGGCGCTGCTTTCGGGGTTGCTGTATTTCCTGTTCCATTCGCTCTCTTAAGAATTGAGTTTGGCTGAATGAAGCGCCCGGCGAGACCGGGCGCTTTTTTCTGCCTGAGGGAAACCTGCGCAGAGAACGGGCGAAAGCGGCGGCGCATCCGGTACCATACAGAATGGTGCTGATACAAGAATGAGCCTGAAAGCAAAGCTGGAAGCAGTGATTTATGCCGCCGACGAGCCGGTGACGCCAGCGCAACTGGCCGCTCTGTTTGCCGATGAGGCGCTGGAGTGGAAGGCGGAGCAGGAGGCGGCTGCGGCGAGTGCCGGCGCGGGTGATGCGGAGGGCGACGCCCAGCCGCTCAATGACGCGTTTCCGTATCTTGAACTGGAGACGGTTGGAGAGGGAGAGACGGGTGCAGAGGGCGGAGCCGCCAGCGAAGTTTCTCAAGAGCAAACCTCAGCGCCTGCAGGCCCGGATGATTCAATGCAGCCAATGCCGGGATTGAAGTCCCAGCCAACCGCAGAGGCGGCCGGCGAGGCGACGGAGGCGGGCGAGAGCGTAGAGGCGACGGACGAGGCCAGCGAGACGAGTGCGGGCGATGAGGCCGCGGGCGAGGCCGAAGCCAAGCGGGCGGCGAAGCAGCGTGAGCGAGACGTGCGGGCCGTGATCAAGCAAATGCTGGACGAGTTGATCGCGGAGTATGCCGCGGATGGGCGCGGGATTGAGATTCGCGAGATCGCGGGCGGATACCGGATGGCGACGAAGCATGAGTACCACGAGGCGGTGCGCTCGTTTGTGAAGAGCCTGAAGCCGCCGCTGAAGCTGTCGTTGCCGGCGCTCGAGACCCTGGCGGTGATTGCGTACAAGCAGCCGGTGACTGCGCCGGAGGTAAACGAGATTCGCGGCGTGGATTCCTCGGGGGTGTTTGGGTCGCTGCTGGCGCGGAAGCTGATCACGACGGCGGGACGCAAGCCGGTGGTCGGGCGGCCGATACTGTACAAGACGACCAGGGAGTTTCTGCTTCGTTTCGGTCTGAAGGATATTTCGGAGCTGCCGTCGATGGAGGAATTCGAGAAGATGGCGGCGAGCGAACTGGAAGAGGCGGAGATGGAGGCCGGAGAAGAGACAGCGGCACCGGCGGCAGAGGAATTCAACGCCGACTTGAGCGTGGAGGCGGAAGAAGCATCGGACGAAGTGGGTGACGGCGCCGAATCCGAGGCGGCAAATCGGGCCGCGGCTGAAACAGAGAGCGCGAGCGGCGTGGAGTGAGCGCGCACTGAGGTTCGAGAACTTCTCCACCTGATTCATCGCTGCTTGTCAGGGGCTAACGCGCCTCGATTTTTCTAATCGTCTTCGGCACGACTCAAGCGGTGCCCTGACACGAGACCCTTTAATCAAGAGCACCACGGAAACTGAGGCTTTCATGGCCACAAAAAAGAAGAAAACGGAATCGGCGAAGGCGGCGGCAAAGCGCGCGCCGAAGACGAAGAAGAGTCCCGCGAAGGCGGAGAAGGCGATCGGGACCAGGGCGGCTGCGGCGCCGAAGAAGACCCTGGTGAAGGGCGCGGCGGAGAAGAAAGCATCCCCGCGCGCGACGGCGACGAAAAAACCTGTCGCCAGGAAAACGCCGGCGAAGAGGCCGAAGCGCGAGGTGGTGCCAGAAGCGACTGCCGGCTATCGGATCGGAGAGCCGGTGGTGGACCCGATTGGCGACGTAAGCAGCGGAGAGGGCCGGGCGTACCTCGGCGGGGTTGACGCGCCGGAGAAGGTAGAGGCGGAGGCGTATCGGGAGGAGACAAGAACTGAAGCGGCGGACGGAACTCTCGAGTCTGCGCCGGTCGAGCGTGCTACGCAAGAGAGGGCGGCGGACGCAGGCGCGGAGCAACAGGAGGGCGAGGACACCGCTCAAGTCCAGGCGCCGGCGAAGCTTGAACGGCTGCAGAAGATCCTATCGCAGGCAGGGATCGCGAGCAGGCGACGCGCCGAAGAGATGATTGTTGCGGGCCGCGTGATGGTGAACGGGCAGGTGGTGACGCAACTGGGAAGCAAGGCCGATGCGGCGCGCGACCACATTCGCGTTGACGGAAAGCTGATCCATGGGGCGGAGCGGCACCGGTACTTCGTGCTGAACAAGCCACACGGGTTCGTGACGACGGCGAGCGATCCCGAGGGACGGCCCACGGTGATGCAGTTCTTCGCGAACATGCATGAGCGGTTGTATCCCGTGGGAAGGCTCGACTACCAGAGCGAAGGCCTGCTGCTGATGACCAACGACGGCGAGCTGGCGAACCTGCTGACGAAAGCCGGATCGGGCGTAGAGAAGACGTACTTGGTGAAGGTGGCCGGGCAGCCGACCGAAGAACAACTGGAACGGCTGCGCAGAGGCGTGGCGATTGAGAAGGGCAGCCCGGGGTCCTTCCGGACAAGTCCGCGTGTGCGAGGTCCAGAGGCGGGCTCGGAGCGCGTGCGCACAGCACCGGCGCAAATCAGGCAGTTTCGCGTGGGCGAGAATCCCTGGTACGAGGTGGTGCTGACGGAGGGACGGAATCGCGAGCTGAGGAAGATGTTCGCGGCGATCGGACATTTTGCAGAGAAGATTCGCCGCGTGGGGTATGGGCCGCTGGTTCTCGACGTGGAGCCGGGAAAGCTGCGCGAGTTGAGGGCGGATGAGGTGAACGCGCTGCGGCTGACGGCAGAGGGAAAGATGAAGCCGCGCCGGGTGAGAGCGGACGTGATGCCGCCGAAGGAGGCAGGGAGGGCGCCGGAGAAACGTGGCGAGAGGCCAGCGCGACAGTGGGGAGAAAAGCCGGCAGGAAAGCGGTTCGAAGGAGCACGGGGGGGAGTGCCAGGGCGGGGCGGAAAGCCGTTCCGGCCGCGCGAAGAGCGCGGGCAGAGGACGGAATGGAAACCGCGCGAGCGAGAGTTTGGCGGGGCGCGCGCGGGCGGCACGGTACGAAGCGGAGAGCGGCCGAGCTTTGACAAGCGACAGGGCAGGCCATTTGGCGTGAAACCGGAGTTTGGCGGCCGGCGCGAGGGCAGCGCGGTACGAAGTGGAGAGCGGCCGAGCTTTAACAAGCGGCGAGGCAAACCGTTTGGAGCGCGACCGGCGCCTGATGGCCGCCAGGAGGGTAAGCCGTTCCAGCGCGAAGAAAGAGCGGCATTCGGCGAGCGGGGAGAAAGAGCGCCGAGAGCGATCTCGGGGTTCGACAAGCGGCGCGGCGAGCGGCCGGGAGCGAAGTCAGAGTTCGGCCGGCGGCAAGGCAGGCCATTTGGCGCGAGGCCGGGGTTTGGCGGCAAGCCGCGTGAACAGTCGGCGGGCCGATTTGAGAACGCGCCGCGCAAGCCCTACAGCGCCCAAGGCGAGCGACCGTTCGTCAAGCAGGGCGAGGGAACAAAGAAGCGATTCGAGTCGGAGCGGCCACCATTCAAACCGCGCGGCGAGCGACCGCCGTTTGAGCGGGGAGTTGAAGGGAAGCGGCGATTCGAAGGCGGAAGCGGCAAGGGTTTTGGCACGGGGGCAAAGCCGGGCGCGAAGCCGGGCGGGTTCGGGAAGTTTCGCGGCGAGGGCGGACGCGGCAAGAAATTCGGTGGCAGCAGGCCTGGTGCGGCACGCGGAGGATGGAAGCGGGGATAGAGGCCACGCGCGGTGCGGCACCCGGAGAACATGAAAATCCGGCCAATGTGCACCAATGTGCGGGCGAGGACGCCCACACGACAGCCGGCCAGGAGGCCGGCGCTACTGGTGCATCGGTATTTTCAGGGCAGTTCCATCGACTCCGCCGCAGGCTGGAGTTGCGAGAGGCTGCGCTCAAGATGGCAACTGAAAAAGATTAGCCCGCCGGGGGTAGATCGCTCAGGATGGTTGAGCCGCTTTCTACGCGCGGAAGCGGCGCATGCGGCCAATGAGCGAGGCAGGTCCGCTGACGGTGAGGCGGACGAGGTTGTCTTCGTAGTCGCGGGTGTGGACGATCATGCCCGCCTCGATGGCGGCGAGTGCGGCGCCTTCGTGCTGAGGGATACGGAATTCGGCTTCGACGATGGGGTCGGAGTGAAGCGCAACGTCGATTGCCGCAAGCAGTTCGGGAATACCTTCGCCGGTGAGCGCTGACATAGGAATCTCACCGCGAGAAGGAGCGCGGTCGAGAAGCTGGCGGCGCTCGTCTTCCGGCAACAGGTCGATTTTATTCAGCACTTCAATGCGGGGCTTGGAGAGGCTTTCGAGCTCGCCGAGTACTTTTTCGACCTGGGCCTTCTGCCCGTTGCCGTAGGTGGATGAGGCATCGCGGACGTGAAGAAGTACTTCAGCCTGGGCAACCTCTTCAAGCGTAGCGCGGAAGCTGGTGACGAGCGTGTGTGGCAGGTTGCGGATGAATCCGACGGTGTCGGACAGGAGGACGCGGCGACGGCTGGGCAGCTCGATGGCGCGGAGCTTGGGATCGAGCGTGGCGAACATGCGCGAGGAGGAGAGTACCTGCGCGCCGGTGACGGCGTTGAAGAGCGTGCTTTTTCCGGCGTTGGTGTAGCCGACCAGAGCGACAGTGGGGACGGGAACGGCTTCGCGGCGCTGGCGCTGCTGGCGGCGCACGCGGCGAACGGATTCCAGATCGCGCTTGACCTGATCGATGCGGCGCTGGATGCGGCGGCGGTCAGTTTCTAGCTGAGTTTCGCCGGGGCCGCGGGTGCCTATGCCGCCGCCGAGCTGCGACATGGCTTTGCCGCGGCCGGTGAGGCGCGGCAGCATGTATTCGAGTTGCGCGAGCTCGACTTGAAGCTGGCCCTCGCGCGTGCGGGCGTGGCGGGCGAAAATGTCGAGGATGAGCTGCGTGCGGTCGAGCACACGGCAGGGTAGAGCGGCCTCCAGGTTGCGCAGTTGCGTGGGCGAGAGGTCGTGATCGAACAGGACAAGATCGGCGTTGGTCGAGGCGGCGATGGCGGCGACTTCTTCGACTTTGCCGGAGCCGATGAGCGTTGCTGGGTCGGGCCGGTCGCGGCGCTGAAGAAGCTCGGCGGCAACCTGGCCACCGGCGCTCAGAAGGAGCTCGCGGAATTCCGCGAGAGATTCTTCGGCGTCGAGGCCGGATGCCTGGCGCGCCGGGATGCCTGCCGGAAATGAGCGAGTGCGCGCTGGGGTTGTAACCGTTTGCGAAGGGGCTTGAGCGAGCGAGGTTGAATGCGCGCGCGCACCCTGTGCGGCCGCTGCGTTCGCCTGCGCGCGGTTGCCGCGCGAACGAACGTCAAGGTCCAATCCCACGAGGACGGCGCGCTCGAGGCGGCCTCCCCAACGGTCAAGAGATTCCGTTGAAGAGCTCGGCCGGCCTCTGGCGCTTCCGTTCCTGTTGGCCTCGGTAGCCAATCGAGGACGCTCCCGCGCCTAACGCTGCTCCGCGGTCGCCTGGGATATCGATTGCACCGGCGCCGGCACTGCAGAAGGACCAATGCCGGAGGTCACAGCAGCCGGGCGGTGTTCGCTATGGAGCACGCTCCGGTTGCTGACCACGGTTGAAATCGCGTGCTTGAAAATCAACTGTTCCTGGCTGTTGTTTTCAAGGAGCACGGAGTATTTGTCAAACGATCGAATTTTCCCCGTCAGCTTGACGCCGCTGACGAGATAAATCGTAATCGGGGACTTGTCCTTCCGAACGGTGTTCAGAAAGGTGTCTTGAATATTTTGTGCCGGCTTGTTCTCCATGTGCCGATCTCCTGCTTTCTTTTTGAAGTTGTGTGTTGCCT
This sequence comes from Occallatibacter sp., assembly GCA_050010795.1. Classification (GTDB taxonomy): domain Bacteria; phylum Acidobacteriota; class Terriglobia; order Terriglobales; family Acidobacteriaceae; genus Telmatobacter. Next base: position 90,029 of record JBEKKI010000016.1, on the reverse strand, counting down.
TTCCTGCACGAGCATCAGAATGCGCGGGGGGTTCCGGAACTCCCGGGGGTGAGCAAAACCCCGCAATGTGACAACATTATAGGGATTCTTGATCCTTTTCAACTCCAGAGGGGTGTAAATGCCTGGAAAGCGTTGATTTAAGTAATGTACGGGGCTGGGGATAAAGCGGCGGGGCATGGGACGTTGCTGATTCGGCGGCTGATAGCATCATGGTGTGCAAAAGACTGCCATTCCGGACAGGGGCTCGGCCGAGACGGGCGCGCGCGCGAACGCGCGGGTGCCGATGCTCGATCTGAAGCGCCAGTACGAGCCGCTGCGAGAAGAGCTGCTTGAGGCGCTGGGGCGCGTGCTGGAGACGCAGCAATTCATACTCGGTGAGCATGTGGCGGCCTTTGAGCGCGCGGCGGCGGAGAAGTTGAGCGTGGCGCATGCTCTGGGATGCTCGTCGGGGACAGACGCACTGTGGCTGGCGCTCGCGGGAGCCGGCGTTGGCGCGGGGCAAGGCGTGGTGACGACGCCGTTCAGTTTTTTTGCATCGGTCAGCGCGATTCTGCGTAATGGCGCGACGCCGGTGCTGGCGGACATCGATCCGTTGACGTTCAATTTGTCGGCGGCGGCGGTGGAAGCGGTGCTGGATGGGAAGCGCGGGGCGGAGGTGAAGGCGATTCTGCCGGTGCATTTGTACGGGCAGTGTGCAAACTGGGGCGCTTTCTCGCGGATTGGGCGAGAGCGCGAGTTGACGCTAATTGAAGACGCGGCGCAGGCCTGGGGCGCGGAGTGGCAGGGAGTGAAGGCTGGCGGGCTGGGCGACGCGGCGGCATTCAGTTTTTACCCGACGAAGAACCTTAGCGCGGCGGGCGATGCAGGCCTCGTGACAACGAACCGGGATGACGTGGCCGAGCGCGTGAAGATGCTGCGCAACCAAGGAATGCGGCGGCGCTACCACCACGACGAACTGGGATGGAACGCACGCATGGACGGGTTCCAGGGCGCGGTGCTGACGGTGAAGCTCAAATACATTGACAGATGGAACGAGAAGCGGCGCACGCTGGCAGCGCGGTACGACTCGCTTTTTGCGAAAGCGGGGTTGGCGGAGGCGGGGCCGTATCCGGCACACGGAGTGGTGACGCCGCGTGAAGCGCAGGGCGCGAAGCACGTGTGGCACCAGTACGTGATTCGCGTGGCGCAGCGCGATGCGTTGCGTGATTTCATGACGGAGCGCGGGATTGGTTCGGAGATTTACTATCCGGTTCCTCTGCACAGGCAGGAGGCACTGAAGGGGCTGGGCTACGGCGAAGGAGATTTTCCCGAGGCGGAACGTGCTGCACGCGAGGTGCTGGCGCTGCCGATTTTCCCAGAGTTGCGCGAGGACGAGCAGGAGACAGTGGTGGGGGCGGTGGCGGAGTTTCTGAGCTGAGGCGGAGCAGGCGGCGCTTTTCCGTGCAGCTCCGCTTTTCCCGATGCCGGCTGCAGATCGTACATTTAAGCTGATTCCACAACGGAAGAGTTTCTCTCAATCCCGCACGAAGGGAGTGGGTGAATTTGCGCATTGCGATCGACACCGGCGGGACGTTTACCGACTGCGTTTGCCTCGCGGACGGAAAGCTGCGCGTGAAGAAGATCTTTTCGACGCCGGCGGATCCATCGCGGGCGGTGCTCGAGGGCGTGCGGCAACTGGGCGGCGGCGAAAACGTGGAGGTGCGGCACGGAACGACGGTGGGCACGAACACAATGCTGGAGCGGACGGGTGCCCGCGTGGCGTTTGTGACGACGTCGGGATTCGAGGACACCATTGCGATCGGGCGGCAGGCGAGGGAGCGGCTCTACGACTGGTTCGCGCCGGCGCCGGTGTGCCTTGTGCCGAGGGAGATGCGGTTCGGCGTTGCGGAGAGGGTGAGCGCGGAGGGCGAAATGCTGCGCGCACCGACGGACGAGGAATTGGCGGCGCTGGTGGAGGCGGTGCGGGCGAGCGGCGTGGAGGCGGTGGCAATCTCACTCTTGTTTTCATTTGCGAATCCCGCGACGGAGCGGCGCGTGGAGGCAGCGCTGCGGCGGCTCGGGATTCCGGTGTCGGCGTCGCACCTGATCCTGCCGGAGTTTCGCGAGTATGAGCGCGCGTCGACGACGGTGGCGAATGCGTACCTGGCGCCGCGCATGCACAGTTATTTAACGGCGCTTGAGGAGCGGATTCGCGGGGAGCACAAGGGCGGGCGCGTGGATGTGATGCAGTCGTCGGGAGGGATCATTCCGGCTCGGGTGGCGGCGGAGGAGCCGGTGCGCACCGTGCTGAGCGGACCGGCAGGCGGAGTGGTGGGCGCGTGCCGCATGGCGCAGTGGGCGGGATTCGACAAGATCATCGGATTCGATATGGGCGGAACATCGACAGATGTTTTTGTGGCCGACGCCGCGAAGGGTGCGGAGCGGACGCGCGAGGCGGTGGTTGCGGGCGTGCCGATTGGCGTGCCGATGCTCAACATTCATACGGCGGGAGCGGGCGGCGGGTCGATTGCGCGCTTCGATGCGGGCGGAATGCTACGCGTGGGGCCGGAGTCGGCGGGGGCAGAGCCGGGGCCGATCTGCTTTGGGAGTGGCCAGCGGGCGACGGTGACGGACGCGAACTTTGTGCTGGGACGGCTGGACGCGAAGAGCTTTCTGGGCGGTGGCGTGCGGCTGGACGATCAGCGCACACGTCGCTTGATGCACGAACAGAAGGGCGCGCTCGGCACCATAGAGGAATTTGCAGCGGGGATTGTGCGCGTGGTGGAGACGCAGATGGAGAAGGCGATCCGCGTCATCAGCGTGGAGCGGGGACACGATCCGCGAGACTTTACGCTGGTGGCGTTTGGGGGCGGAGGGCCGCTGCACGCGTGTTCGCTGGCACGGGCGCTGAGGATCCCGCGCGTGCTGGTTCCGGCGATGCCGGGAGCGCTGTCGGCGGTGGGGATTCTGCTGGCGGATACGGTGCGGGATTTTTCGCGGACGGTGATGGTGGCGGGTGAGGAGATCGGGAAGCTTGGCGCGGTGTTTGGCGAGCTGGAGCGACAGGGCGCGGAGGAGTTTGCGGCGGAGGGATTGAGGGGCGATGCGGAGCGGAGCGTGGATCTGCGCTACCGGGGGCAGGGGTTTGAGTTGAATGTTGCTTATGACGCGCAGGCGCCGGAGCGAGCGATGGAGGCGTTCCACGAGTTGCATCGGCAGCGATACGGATTTGCGGATGCGGCGCGGCCCGTGGAGATCGTGAACGTGCGCGTGAGGATGATTGCGGCGAGCGAACCGTACGAGCCGGAGCGGAGCGCGCCGGCTGAGGGCGACGGGAGCGCGGCGTTGTCTGTGGAGCGCGACGTCTGGTTCGAGGGAGGATGGAAGCCGACTCGATTTTTGAGGCGCGAGCTGCTCGTACCGGGCGATGCGATCGCGGGGCCGGCGATGATCACCGAATACACTGCGGCGACGCTGGTGCTGCCGGGATGCACGGCGCGCGTGGATGGGCTGGAGAACCTCGTAATCGACGTCGGAGAGGAGGCGAGCGCATGATGCGAGCGGCGGATGCGATTGATCTCTCCATCTTTCAGTGCGCGATGCACTCGATTGCGGAGGAAATGGGCGCGGCGCTGCGGAGGACCGCGCTCTCGCCAAACATCAAAGAGCGGCGGGATTACTCGTGCGCGGTGTTTGACCGACATGGACGCGTAATCGCAATGGGCGACCACATGCCGGTGCATCTGGGATCGATGCCGATGAGTGTGCAGGCGGCCATTGCGGCGATCGACTTTCGGCCGGGAGACATTGCGATTCTGAACGATCCGTATGCGGGAGGAACGCACTTGCCGGACATCACGATGGTGCTGCCGGTATTTGTGACGGGCGGGAGCGAGCCGGCGTTTTATGTGGCGAATCGAGCGCATCACGCCGATGTAGGTGGGAAGTTTGCAGGATCGATGGGGCCGGCCACGTCGATCGACGATGAGGGGGTTCGCATTGCGCCAGTGCGGATTGTGCGCGGCGGAACGATGGAGCGAGAGGTGATGGAGCGCATCTTGCGGAGCGTGCGGACACCGCAGGAACGCGAGGGCGACCTGGCGGCGCAGATGGGAGCATGCCGAGTAGGCGAGCAACGTGTGTTGCAATTGGCAGCGAAATACGGGATCGACAAACTGGCGGCGTGGATCGATGAGTTGCTTGATTATTCCGAGCGGCTGATGCGCGCGGAGATCAGGAAGATGCCGGCGGGGGACTTCGACGCGGACGATTGGCTGGATGACGACGGCGTGACCGAGGAGCCAATCCGGATTGCGGTGCGGCTGCGGATCGATCCTGAGGCGGGGGCCGTGGATGTGGATTTTGCGGGGTCGTCGATGCAGGTGGCGGGCGCGGTGAATGCGGTGCGCGCCATTACGCTCTCTGCGTGCTTTTATGTGCTGCGGTGTTTGCTGAAGGAAGACGCGCCGGCGACGGAGGGAATTCTGCGGCCGCTGACGCTCCACGCGCCGGAAGGAACGATTGTGAATGCGCGCCCGCCAGCGGCGGTGGCCGGAGGGAACGTGGAGACGTCGCAGCGGATTGTGGATGTGTTGATGCGCGCGCTGGCGCAAGCTGTGCCGGAGCGGGTTCCGGCGGCGAGCGCGGGAACGATGAGCAATGTGACGATTGGCGGTATCGATCGACGGATGGGAGGGGGGACGGGCGAGGAGTTTGCGTACTACGAGACGGCAGCGGGCGGGATGGGCGCGCGGCCGGGGATGGACGGGATCAGTGGAGTGCACACGCATATGACGAATTCGCTCAACACGCCGGTGGAGGCGCTCGAATATGCGTATCCGTTTCGCGTCCGGCGGTATGGGTATCGATACGGTTCGGGCGGCGATGGGAAGTTTCGCGGTGGGGATGGACTCGTAAGGGAGATCGAGCTGCTGACGAATTCGGAGGTGACGTTGCTTGCGGATCGGAGGAAGTTCAGGCCGTATGGATTGGAGGGCGGAGGCGACGGAGCGGCGGGACACGCGTGGGTGACGACGGCGGCAACTGGCGAGGTGATTGAGTTGCCAGGAAAATGCAGCCGGAATTGCGCGAGGGGCGACTTGCTGCGGATCGAGACGCCGGGCGGAGGTGCGTGGGGAGTGCGAGATTGAGTAGAGATTCGTTGTGTCCCAGGTCCCAGAAGTGGGACCTGGGGCACTCGGGACTAAGCCGAAAGCGCTTTCACTTCGACGTGGGAGGCGGATTCGACGAAGGTCGCGATAGCGGAGTGGTCGATGTCGCCTTTGCCGTCGGCGATGAGGGACGAAATCATCTGCTGGACCTGTGCTGTGAGCGGAAGGCAGACACTGTTGGCTTCGGCGGTCTCGAGCGCATTTCGTAAATCTTTCTGGTGGAGATTGATCCTAAAGCCGGGCTTGAAGTTGCGCGCGATGAGCATGGGACCTTTGGTGTTGAGGACCGCGCTGCCGGCGAGGCCAGCTTTGACGGCGCTGACGACGACCTCAGGATTGAGGCCGCAGCGCGTGGCGAGCGCGAGCGCTTCGCCCATGGCGGCGATGTTGCAGGCGACCATGATCTGATTGGCGAGCTTGGTGGTGTTGCCGGCGCCTACGGGTCCGGTGAGCGAGACCGTGGAGCCCATGCACTTGAGGATCGGTTCGGCCTTGGAGAAGACTTCAGGCTTGCCGCCGACCATGATGGCGAGAGTGCCGTCGACGGCTTTGGGCTCGCCGCCACTGACGGGAGCGTCGAGGAAATCGACGCCTTTCTCCGCGCAGGCCGTGGCGATCTTCCGCGAAACGAGCGGGCTGATGGAGCTCATATCGATGATGAGCGAGCCGGGTTTGGAGCCGGAGAGGATGCCATCGGGGCCGAGGACCACTTCTTCGACTTCCGGTCCGTCGGGGAGCATGGTGATGACGATCTCGGCTCGCGCACCGACGTCGGCGTTCGATGAGCAGCGCTGAGCGCCGTCCGCGACGGCGGCGTCGAGCTTGGCGGGAGTGCGACCGAAGGCGACGACCGTGTGGCCGGCCTTGATGAGATTCCTGAGCATGGGACGGCCCATGATGCCGAGCCCGACAAATCCAACAGTTGCCATGCGTTGTCTCCGATTGGGGAAGTTAAGATGAATGCGTGCGCAACTACTTCAATTATTTTACCGAGATCGAGGAGCGTTTCCAGCAGCGGCGCGGGTCGATTCTGCTGCTATCGACACTGGATTGGGCCCTGATTGAGATTTGGCGCGAGGCCGGAATTCCGCTGGAGGCGGTGTTGCGCGGGATTGATGCGGCGTTCGACAAGTATGAGTCACGGCAGAAGCGGGCGCGCATGCAGCGTGTCAACGGGTTGGCGTGGTGCGCGCAGGCTGTGATGCAGGCCGCGATGGATTTGAGTGAGGCGGCGACGGGGTCGGTTGCGGCGGCCGGCACGGCGCAGGAGCCGGGATTTGAGCATGAGCGCGTGGCGGCGCATTTGACAGCGGCGGCGGAGGCTCTGGATGCAGCGACCGTGGCTGGCGAGGCGTGCAAATCGACGGCGGCGCGGCTGCGGGAGCTTGCTGCAGAGGTGAGCACGGCAGGCAGTGAGGAAAAGGCGGCCGTGGACCTGGAGACGCTGGAGCGATCGCTGACCGTGATTGAGGAGAAGCTGTTCGCGGCGCTGACGGCCGCGGCGCCGGAGGAATTGCTTGTGGGATTGAAGGAGCATGCGGCGCGCGAGCTTGCGCCGTACAAGAGCCGCATGGGCGCGGTGCAACTGCGGCAGGTGGAACGGCAGTTTGTGCAGAAACAATTGCTGGTGCACTATAACTTGCCGCGGTTGAGTTTGTTCTACATGAGCCAGCAATGAAGAGGCGGGGCCATCCTCCCAGACGAAACATGCAGGGAATGAAGTCGAGTTCCACGCGGAACGTGGCGCTGGCACAGCTCGTGCAGATTGAGAAGCCGATCTATGGTGGAGCGTTTCTGGCGCGCGTGGAAGGCAAGGCCGTGATTGTGCCGATGGCATTGCCGGGCGAGCAGGCGCGCGTGCGAGTGGTCGAGGAGAAACGCGGGTACGCGACGGCGGAGGTTGAAGAGATTGTTGCGGCGGCGCCGGAGCGAGTTGTGCCCAAGTGCAAACACTTCGGCGCGTGCGGCGGATGCCAATATCAACACGCGGACTACGCAGCGCAACTGAACTACAAGCAGTCGATTCTGCGCGAGACGCTGGAACGCGGAGGCGTGCGCGCGCCGGAGGAGATCGCGGTGCTGGCGGGCAAGCCGTGGGCGTACCGGAACCGGATTCGCGTGGGGTTCGATGCGGAGGGGCGTGCCGGATATCGTGAACGGCGGTCGCATGCGCTGATTGGAATTGAAGAATGCCCGATTGCGGCGCCGTTGCTGGTGCGGGCGGCGATGACGGCGGGAGAGCTTGTAAGAGGGTTGCCGGTCCGGCTGCGACCGCAGGAGATTGCACTATTTTGCGACGCGCAGGAGACGGCACTGTTACCGAGTGTCGTAACTTCAGGCGGCGCGACGCGGTGGTTTGAGGAGTTCGCGCAGGCGCTTGCAGAGAGAGTTCCGGAGACGAAAGGCGTAGAGCTTGCAATTGAGGGCGGAAATGGGCGGGCGGCGGGCAGCATTGCGCGGTGGGGCGCGAGTTCCCTGCCCTACCGCGCTGCGGGGTTCGATTATCGCGTGGATCAAGGCGCATTCTTTCAGGTGAACCGATGGCTGGTGGACGGGCTTGTGGACTGTGTGACGAACGGGCTGAGAGGCGGGCTGGCATGGGATCTGTTTGCTGGAGTGGGGTTGTTTGCACGGAGGCTTGCGGAGCGGTTTGAGCGTGTGACCGCGGTTGAGGCGGCATTGGGCGCAATGGCGGCGCTCGAAGAGAATCTGCGGGGCGTGAGCGCGACGGCGGAAAAGTCGACGACCGTGGAATTTCTACGCAGAGCGGGCAGAAGCAAGCAGCCGGAATTGATTGTGGTGGATCCGCCACGGATGGGCCTGGGCGTGGAAACGACCGAACTGATTGGGCAGATCGCGGCGCCGCGGATGGTGTACGTCTCGTGCGACCCGGCGACTCTGGCGCGGGACCTGCGGACTTTGCTTGGGGCGGGCTACGCCATTGAGCGCATCACGCTGGCGGACCTGTTTCCGCAAACGTTTCACCTTGAAACGGTAGTCGCGTTACGACGGTGAGGGCCCCGCGGGCCCGCCGCGTGCCTGAAAACTTCATTCCTGATAGGCTTGATGCCAACTTCACTTTGCAAATTCGGGCCCCATGGGAATGGACTCCCCCAAATCCGCGCAGGCTGCGCGCGGCCTCACCGCTGTGCCGTTGTTTCATGCCGCGTGGTTGTTTGCGGCGGGAATCGCGGTAACGGGCCCATTGTGGCTGCCGCCAAGCCTGGTGCTGATTGCGGCGCCCGCGACGGCCGTGCTTTGCGTTACGGCCGCGCTGAGAGCACGACGCATCGTGTGGCTGCCGGTAGCATTGTTCTGGCTGCTGCTGGGGGTGTGGTGTGGAGAAATGCAGCCACGCCCGGCAGCTGCGCCGGAGCTTGCCGCACTATCTGATGGGCTGATGCGCACCGTGGAAGGGACCGTGGTGGATGCGGGCCCCGTGCGCACAGAACTTGAGCAAAACGTGGATGAGGCCTCGGCGGTGGCACCGTCGCAGCGGATGGATGTGCGCGTGGCGACCGTTGAGGCGGTGACGGACCAGATGGACGCACAAGAGCCGGTGAACGGCGGCGTGCGGCTGACGGTACGATGGCCGGCTGGTGCGGCCGGCGCCAGCAAGCAGGCTTTCGCATGCGGTGAGCGCGTGCGCGCGGTGGTACGGTTGCTGCCGCCTCAAACGTATCACGATCCTGGAGCGTGGAGCCGCGCGGATTATCTTCTGGACCAGGGCATCACATCGACTGCGACGGTGACAGCCGATCGCGTGGAGCGGCTGAGGCGCGAGCCGGGCGCGTTTTTGGCATGCCGCGTGAGCGGATGGCAGCACGCGACGACAACAAAGCTGTTGGCGCTGCCTGCGGCGATGCGTGGACTGCCGGGACCGGTGCAGCTAAACGAGGACGATGCGATCATGCTGGCGGCAATGGTGGCCGGCGACCGCACGTATCTTACGCAAGGGTTGCGCGTGGGCTTCGAGCGCACGGGTTCATTCCACATGTTGGTGGTTTCAGGGCTTCACCTCGGCATTGTGGCTGCATGTATCTTCTGGATCACCCGGCGACTTCGCATGCCGCGCGTGCCGGCGACGTTGCTCACGATTGTTGCCTCGTTCGCGTACGCGATGCTCACGGGCTTTGCGACTCCCGTGCAGCGGTCGTTTTGGATGGTGACACTCTATCTGCTGGGGCGGCTGGTGTATCGCGAGCGAAACGCTCTGAACACAATTGGATTTGCCGCGCTGTGCCTGCTGGCGGTGAACCCAAGCAGCTTGTTCGACTCGAGCCTGCAGATGACGCTGCTGGCGGTGATTGCAATTGCCGGCGTGGCGGCGCCGCTGCTCCAGGGTACGATCCATCCTTATGCAGGGGCGACGCGCGACCTGAAGCAGGTGGCGATGGACATCAAGCTCGAGCCGAAGCTGGCGGAGTTCCGCGTGATGATGCGGATGCTGGCGGAGCGCCTGGAGCGGGCAACGAACAGACTTGTCGCGTGGCGGATTTTCCCGTGGAGCGTGCGGTTCGCGATCCGGGTCGCGGAGCTGATTGTGATTTCGTGCGTGGTGGAATTGGCGATGACTCTGCCGATGGCGGTCTACTTTCATCGCATCACGATTTTCGCGCTGCCCGTGAATCTGCTGATTGTGCCGCTGCTGCTGGTGCTGATGCCGGCGGCGCTGCTGACGTTGCTGGCGCTGGCCGTGTGGCCGGCCGCGGCAGCGGTTCCGGCGATCGTGGTGGCGCTGGTGATGCACCTTGGAGTCGGGTTGGTGCGGACTTTCGGCTCGATGACGCTGGGGGATTTCAGGATTCCCAATCCGTTGCCGTGGCAGTCGGCGGCGTTTTGCGCGTTGCTGGGCGCGGCGATTGTGCTGGCGCACGAGAGCCTGCGGCGCAGGGGAAATGGCGGAGCCGAACCGAGTGAGATAGTGGCGAGATACCCAAGGGGGTTTAAGCGATTTTCATTGCGACTGTTCTTTGGCACGCGGCCTACGGCCGCAAGTGCTTCTGCCGCGATCTTTGAAATCGCCGAGGACGCAGCCTGGGCGGGCCATTGGCTGCGGCGTGTGGCGTGGGTGGCGCTCGTGCTGGCGGCGCTGGCGGCGGTGATGCCACGGCCTATGGAGAGGACACGGGGCGCGATGTTGGTGGAGGCGATCGACGTAGGCCAGGGCGACTCCTTGCTGGTGATCACGCCTGACGGAAAGACCCTGCTGGTGGATGGCGGGGGATTTGGCGGGGGCCCAAGGCAGGCGCCGCAGAATTTCGATATTGGCGAGGAGGTGGTGTCGCCGGCATTGTGGGCGCGAGGCATCCGGCATTTGGACGCGGTGGCACTGAGCCACGGGCACTCGGACCACATGGGCGGGCTACCGGCGATCTTAAGGAACTTCCACCCGGATGAACTGTGGGTGGGGAATAATCCGCAGTTTGGGGCATACAACGCACTGCTGGACGAGGCCGCGGCACTGCACGTGGGAGTGCGGACGTTTCGCGCCGGAGATGAGTTTGCTTTTGGGAGCACGCAGGTGCATGTGCTGGCGCCTTTCCGCGACTACCAACCGGGCAAGGAACCCGCGAATAACGATTCGATGGTTCTGCACGTGGGGTACGGCGGGACGTCAGTGCTGCTCGAAGGCGATGCGGAGGAGCCGATCGAGCAGGCCATGCTGGCCGAGTCGGGGCTCGAAAGCACGCTGCTGAAGGTCGGGCACCACGGAAGCATCACATCGACGAGGCCGGAGTTTCTGGCACGCGTCGAGCCGCAGTGGGCGCTGATTAGCTGCGGACTGCACAACCGGTACGGGCATCCGCGCGAGGAAGTTCTGAAGGAATTGCAAGACACGCATGTGCGGACACTGCGGACGGATATCAATGGCGTGTCATGCTTTGTGCTGGACGGGAAGACGGCGGCGGGAGAGGCGGGGTGCGGAGAGTGGTGAAGCGTTAGCGCGCCGCCGCGGCGTCGAGGGCGAGGAGAGTTTCGAGGAGCGGCTTGAGGAGTTTGAGGTCGAGGGCGTTGGCGCCGTCGGACTTGGCGTTGGGTGGGTCGTCGTGAACCTCGAGGAACAGGCCGTCGATGCCGGCGGCGACGGCTGCGCGCGCGAGGAGAGGAATGAATTCGGGCTGGCCGCCGCTGATGCCGTCGGCCGCCGACGGCTGTTGAACGGAATGCGTGGCGTCAAAGACGACTGGCGCCAGCTTGCGCATGATGGCGAGCGAACGGAAATCGACAACGAGATTGTTGTAACCGAACGACGAGCCGCGCTCGGTGAGGAAGATGCGCTCGTTGCCGGTGGAGCGGACCTTTTCTAAGCCGTGGGTCATGTCCCAGGGCGCGACGAACTGGCCTTTCTTGATGTTGATGGCGCGGCCGGTGCGGCCGGCGGCAACGAGCAGGTCGGTCTGGCGGCAAAGAAAGGCGGGAATTTGGAGGACGTCGACGGCTTGGGCGGCGACTTCGCAGTGTACGGGTTCGTGGACGTCGGTAAGGACGGGAAGACCGGTATCTTTGGCAATGCGACCAAGGATGCGCGTGCCCTCTTTGAGGCCGGGGCCGCGAAAGCTCTTGACGCTGGTGCGATTGGCCTTGTCGTAGCTGGCCTTGAAGATGAAGGGAATGCCGAGATCGGATGCGATGCGCTGGACGACCTCGGCGATCGAGCGGGCGTGGGTTTCGGACTCGATGACGCAGGGACCTGCGATGAGGAAGAGCCGGCCCGCGCCCACCTGCACGGGGCCGATTTCGAACGAGGAGCTCACGAGGAAGATTGTACAAGGGGGCAGGGATCAGGCATCAGAGGTCGATAAAACTCTGATCTGTGATTAGAGGATGGGATTGAGGGACACGCGTGCTCCCCGCGTATCCCGAGGATGGGATGGGAGAGCACGCGGCGGTGATTCGGAGAGAAGGCCCGGTTACTCGGCGTGGCTGCGCGACCACTCCCAGAGCGCGCGGTCGATCGTGCGCAGCGGCGTTGGAGCGGGGAGTTCGCTCTGCGGCTTGACGATGTTGCTTTCGGCCAGGCGCTTGCAGAAGGCGAGATACTCCTCGTAGAAATGCACGTCGTGGCGCGCGTGACCCAGCGCTTCGAGAGCGCGGTAGTCGAGCACGGTGTACCGTTCCGGGTGGATTGCGGCAAGGATTGCCGACGCCACGGGGAGATCGACGCCATGCAGATCGATCAGCGCTTTGACGGCGGCCGCGGTGGACGACGCCGGGGAAGCGGCGACGGCCAGGGCACGGCGGATCTTCTCAGTGCTGTTTCCGATCAGATATTGCACCGCGCGCTCTGACTTCCAGCGCACGATCGCTTCAAGATTCGCAAGCGAAAAGTCTCCATTGCGAATGGCCTCGCCGGCATCGAAAGCAGCCTTTTCAAGCTCATGCTCTTTCTCGCCAGTCGTATGCCAGTATTGTTCTGCCAAATCCTGCAATTCCGCTTCAGAGGGCTGAAGCTGAAAGTAGGCAACCATTTCAACGACCTTCCTTTCTTACCGCAAACTTTGTCACAATAGGCCCCGCACGAAATCTTTGTCAATGCCCCAAAGGGAAGTTTTCGCCTGCGCGTACCGGACCGGTTTATAGGACGAAAATGCGGCGGAAAACGCGCACAGGCGGGCTGTGGAAAGAGGACTTTTCAGGGGATTTTCACATGGGCAAGATGACTCCCCAGGATTTAGGGGCGAGGCGGCGGGCTTGACGATGTCTTTCGGACGTGAAGGGGCGCTCTTCGATGTAAGTCAATCAAAATAAATAGCTTGATACGTTTTTGCCTTCGCATAACCGAGCCGGGTCACCGGGGCATGCGTCAAACGCAGGGCCGACCGGCGTTTGGGGGTGTGCATATGTGTTTGAAAACGAATAGCTTGGCAGGTCTTAATCCAAAGAACGACTCTTGATCCTGCGACTTTGTGTGGCTTTGAAGGCGTGCCAAAATCGGCTCAGGATGACAACGTGTTGGTGAGCGCTGGCGTTTCATTTTCTTCCGAGAGGCGGTGCTGACGATTTTTGTAGCTGGCGGTGACGAACTCGCGGAAGAGCGGGTGGGGCTCGAGGGGTTTGGATTTGAACTCGGGGTGGAATTGGCAGCCGAGGAAGTAGGGGTGGCCGGGAATCTCGACGATTTCGACGTAGGTCTGGTCGGGAGTGGCGCCTGAGATGCGCAGGCCAGCGCCGGTGAGCAGGGCTTCGTACTCGCGGTTGAACTCGTAGCGGTGACGGTGGCGCTCGCTGACCTCCTTTGCGCCGCCGTAGGCGCGGCTGGCCAGTGAATCTTCCTGGAGGATGCAAGTCCAGGCGCCGAGGCGCATGGTGCCGCCCATCTCTTCGACGCCGAGCAACTCGCGCAGCTTGTAGATGATGCGGTGCTCTGTGGCGGGATCGAATTCGCTGGAGTTGGCGTCTTTGAGGCCGCAGACGTTGCGCGCGAACTCGATGCAGGCGGTCTGCATGCCGAGGCAGATGCCGAAGTAGGGGACGTGTTTCTCGCGCGCGTAGCGGATGGCGTTCAACATGCCTTCGATGCCGCGCTTGCCGAAACCGCCGGGAACGAGGATACCGTCGTAGCCCTCGAGCTGAGCCTCGTAGCTGCGGTCGTCGGGGCCGGATGACTCGAGCCCTTCGGCCTCGATCCAATGAACTTTGAGCTTGAGGTTCTGCGAGATGGCGCCGTGGGTGAGCGCTTCCTTGAGCGACTTGTAGCTGTCTTCGTACTCGACGTACTTGCCTACGATGGCGATAGAGACTTCGTCTTTGGGGTGATAGCAGCGGTCGACCAGATCGCGCCACCTGGAAAGATCGGGCTCAGGCACGTCTTTGTGGAGATATTTGAGGATGAGCGCGTCGACGCCCTCTTCGGCAAAGCCGAGCGGAACTTCGTAGATGAAGGGCACGGTCTTGGCGCCGATGACGGCCTTTTCTTCGACGTTGCAGAAGGCGGCGATCTTTTGCTTGATGTCGCGGCTGAGCGCGCGATCGGAACGGCATAGGAGGATGTCGGCCTGAATGCCGATTGAGAGCAGCTCCTTGACGGAATGCTGCGTGGGCTTGGTTTTGAGCTCCTGTGCTGCGGCGATCCAGGGAACGAGTGTGACGTGAACGAAGACGGTGTTTTCGCGGCCGACTTCCTGGCGCATCTGGCGGATGGCTTCGAGGAAGGGGAGCGATTCGATGTCGCCGACGGTACCACCGATTTCTACGATGGTGACGTCGGCGCCGTTCGCGGCCACCTTGCGCATAGCGTTCTTGATTTCGTTGGTGACGTGGGGAATGACCTGGACGGTTTTGCCGAGGTAGTCGCCGCGGCGCTCCTTGAGGATGATCTGCTCGTAGATGCGGCCGGTGGTGTAGTTGTTGTCGCGCGAGAGGGGCGCGTGGGTGAAGCGCTCGTAGTGGCCTAGGTCGAGGTCGGTTTCGGCGCCGTCGTCGGTGACGAAGACCTCGCCGTGCTGGAAGGGGGACATGGTGCCGGGATCGACGTTGAGGTAGGGGTCGAACTTCATCAGGTTGACGCGCAAGCCGCGGCTCTCAAGCAGACATCCGATGGAGGCAGCCGCAAGACCCTTGCCGAGACTGGATATAACTCCACCCGTCACAAAGACATACTTTGCCGACATCGATGCAACCTCGTTGTTGGTTTTTTGCGATTGGCCGTACCTGGTGGGCACATACAAGTATGGCAGAGATTTGGGGTGAGACGAAAGAAGAAATTTGGCGGGGATGATAATATGTGGGGCGACGTCTCGCCTAACGATATGAAAATGAGGGGCTTGCGGTTGCGGTGGCGGGTTGAAGCCGGCGGGACTAAGATGCTTTCGAGGAATGGGCGGCGATGACCAGCAAGGTTGCGGTTGTGAAGACCGACATTACAACGCTGGCGGTGGACGCGATTGTGAACGCAGCAAATACGACCCTGCTGGGCGGAGGCGGCGTAGACGGGGCAATCCATCGCGCGGCGGGTCTGGAGCTGTTTGACGAATGTTACCGGATCGGAGGCTGCCCGACCGGCGAGGCCAGGCTAACGAAGGGCTACCGGCTGCCGGCCAAATACGTGATCCACACCGTTGGGCCGGTTTGGAGCGGCGGCGAGCGCGGAGAGCAGGAACTGCTGGCAAGTTGCTACCGAGCAGCATTCAAGATTGCCCGGGAAAAGGGAATAAGGTCACTGGCGTTCCCGGCGATCAGTTGCGGCGTGTACCGGTTTCCGGTGGAGCGCGCAGTGAAGATTGCGGTAGGCGAGACGGTGGCGGAACTGATCGGCAGCGATGCGATCCAGAGGGTAGTGTTTGCGTGCTTTGGGGATGAGATTTATCAGGCGTATTTAAGGGCGGTGGACGGGATCAGCTAGACGTTCGCGGGGCTTCGCGCCTTGTCCGTGCAGGGTTGAGAGTGGGTGATTGAGGTTCGAGGTATCCCAGGTCTCATTCGCCGCGGTGGAGAGACCTGGGCACCCATTTGTCTTGCGTAGACGAAGGAAGAGAATCCTCAGAAGTTAAACGTGACTTTCGCCGTCAGCGCGCGCGGGGTGACGTAGTGCGTGCCGCTGAAGGTGGAAAGGAAGTTGTAGAGCGCGTACTTGTTGGTGACGTTGATGGCGGTCAGGTCGAGGTCGGTCTTGAAATGCTCCTTGTTGAAGATGTTGTTCTTTCCAAGAGACACATCGAAGAGGCTGCGCGGGGCGATGCGCTGAGGGTTGTGGTCGTTGTCGCCGGCGTTGGGCGCGGGAATGTTGATGAGGCTTGAGGTGAACTCGTTGGCCGGGCAGACGGCGGGGAGGGCCTGAGTGGGCGTGGCCTTGACTCCATTGCAGGCGAACCCAGCCTGAAACTCCTCGTCGGCGGTCAACGGAAGGGGCTCGGGGCTGCCGGTCACAGGGTTTTGGTAGGGCGGCAGGTTGGTGTCGACCATCGCGATCCCAGGCGCACCGCTCAGCGTGGTGGTTGTGCTGTTGCCGCAGGGAGTGTTGGGATCGGTGACGCCGTAGCAGGGAGTCGATCCGGCGACAAGTCCCGAGTCGAAGCGCCAGTTGAATCCGCCCCAAAGACCGTTCACCCAACTGCCATCGCGAGAGACGGTGTATTGGAGATGCGTGGTTTCGTTGAACTTTTCGTCGTGGTCGATGCGGAAAGGAAGGCCAGTCTGGCCCACAGTGGCTCCGGCTCCGGCGACCTGCGGCGGGAAGAAGCGCGCGGCCACCGAAGAGGTGACGAGATATGCGCTGAAGTGATGGAAATCCGGAACATTCACATTCAGCGCATAGCCCGGGATCTTGGAGTTGTGCCAGTCGATGGGAAAGAAGATGGGCGTGTTGCCCAGGATGGCGAAGTCGAATGCGTTGTGCGTATATTTCCAGATGTACTCGCCGCTGGCCACCACGTTCTTGCCGACAGCTTGCTGGAATCCGGCGTGGAACTCGTTGCGATAACCGGGGTCGAGGGTTCCCGACACGCCCGCCGTGCAGTTGAGCAGCGGCGAAAGTACCACATCCGAGCAGCCGGTACTGGAGAGCACAAGGTTTTCATTGAAGGGCGTCTCGAGGGTGCGCGCATAGGAAACGCGCAGGACGGTAGCGGACGGCTTGATGTTGTAGGCAATGCCCAGGCGAGGCTCGGCCTGGTTGGCAGCGGTGAGGCCGTTGTACAGGTCTTCGCGCAGACCGAGGTTGAAGTCCCAATTACCCGCTTTGATCTCGTCTTCAATGTAGAGGGCGAGCTCCTTGACGTCGGTATGGCCAAAGAAGAGGTAGTCGCTGCCGCCGCGGGTGAGGTCATAGGGCGCAAGTGTCGAGAGGTAATACGGGTTCTGGCCAGCCGTGCCGCCCGGGCATTGGGAAGGGTCCGAGTACCCGGCCAGCGGTTCGCCTGTGTTTGGGTCCATGCACGGGGCGCTGAGCGGATAAGCGGAATCAACGACACCCAGGCTGTCGTGCTCGCGCAGGAAGGTCTGTTCGTATTGCGCGCCGGCCTTGAGGTTGTGATGTCCGCGCACGTATGAGTAGTCGGCGTGGACTCCGGTGTTGGTGAGCGTGCGGTATTGCCCAATGGAAGAGGTTTGCAGGGTAGTGGGTCCGAGGTCGGCCAAGGGGTTGCCGCTGGGGTAGTAATTGTAATCGTCCCTGCGGACGTAGGCACCAAAGTTAAGCACCGAGTCGTTACTGATGACGTGGGTGTAGGTGGGGGAGATGTTGAAAGTCCCGATCTTAGAGTGCTGATCGGTGTTGCCGACGTTGACGAAGGTGGGATTGGCGCTGGCTCCTCCGCCGATTCCCGCGCCGCCGTTTTCAACGTTCTGGATGTTCAGATTCTGGAAAGCGTTGGGGTTCTGAAACCAGGAGCGGCTGTAGTTGAAGTCAAGATGGACAGAGTCGGCAGACGTAAAGCTGTAATCGATGCGGTCGAAGAAGTTTTCTTCGTTTCCTTTGTCGTGGAAGACGGAGAACTCGGGGGGATCGAGAAATCGGCCGGTGTTCAGAGCGTCGGCCTCGATGAAATTGCCCCAGCTTTTTCCGCCATAGGAGAGATCGAAGCCCCCATTCGAAGACCCGAAGGCCCCATAGGCGGCATAGATATCGCCGGTGGGCTTGGTGACTCCCTGGCCGGAGCGTGTAGTGGCGACGATGACGAGGCTGGTCTTGTCGCCATACTCGGCTGGCGGTGCGCCGCTGATGACCTCGATCGACTGAATGGAGTTCGATGGGAGCTGGTTGGAAAAGATCTTGCTTTGCTGGTCGGTGATGGACTGGCCGTCAACGGAGAAGGAGTTGGAGGCGTGGTCGCCGAGGCCGTGGAAGAGGCCGTTGGAATCGGCGGCAACACCGGGGGTGGTGAGCGTCACCAGGGAACTCAGCGTGGAGGATGCGCTCTCCAACGGCACCTTGTTGAAAAGGTCGCGGTCCACGTCCACGTGGAAAGTGGGGTCGTCCTCAATGAGGTCGCCGCCGGATTCGACGGTGACGGTTTGGCTGGCGCCTGCGATTTGAAGGACGAGATTCGCGCTGATTCCCAATGACGAGCGAATCTCCACCGTCTGGCTCAAGGCGGCAAAACCCTTGGCGGAGACTTCGATCCGGTATGGGTTGAAGGGGACGTTGGAGAAGATGAACTGACCGGTGGCATCGGTGGTTGTGGTGCGGTCGAATCCGCTGACCTGGTTGGTGAGATGAACTGTGGCGTTAGGAATCACGGCGCCGCTCGGATCGGTAACGGCGCCGCGCACGACTCCGGCGTTGCCGCTTTGCGCCGAAACGGAGAGAGCGGCGAAGGCGAGGGCAATGAGGGGAAGAAGGCGCGTGATCGCGCCGCGGTGAAACTTCATGGCAAAATCTCCTGAACAATGCTGAAAAACAAGGGCTGAAAGATGAGAAGTATTACCCGCGGGACGAGCCGCCGCGGGTTCCTCAGTGCATTGGAGGAGCATCGGTCCGCTTCAAGATCGGGATGTACAGATGCGGCCCGGCATCGCCCGGCGAGTAGAGCGATGGGTCGATGCGGCAGCCTCAGATGGAAACGGAAAGATGCTTTAGCAGGAGACGGGAGGGGGGCGAATGTAGAGACGAATATGCCGATGGCGGGCAACGCAGATGGGGTCGGCATGGGGCGTGGAAACTCCCAGTTGCACGATCACAATGACGGTGGCCGAGGCAGCAACGGGCACAACCGTGTGCATGACAATGCACAACTGGCAGTGGTCGGCGTCAGATTGGTCAGGATGAAGGTGCGTGACCTGGGCAACGACGAGCAGCGCCAGCAGGACCAGACATAGAACGGCCACTGCCGGCAAAAAGCCGGTCAAGAAGCCACTCTGGGCGCCGCGTTTGCTGCGGAGAATTGCCTTAAGTCCTGCCAATCAATCGTTCCTTCCGGTTCGAATCTCTTAAATACAACTTACTCGTTTGAACGCTTCAAGCCTGGAGAGGTTGCACCAAAGTTCCAATCGACTTGATGGCTCTCCTGAAGCAAATCTCACCGAACTAGACTTTCAAAACGTCTCCTTCGCGGGCGACCATCTGGTAGAGCACCGGGTTTACAAAGAAACCAAGGAAGAGGCGCGAAACCAGTCCGGCGACGATGACAATCGCAAAGGGCTTTTGCGTATCAGAGCCGATACCGGTGGAAAGCGCCGCCGGCAGGAGTCCCAGGCAGGCAACAAGAGCAGTCATCATGATGGGCCGCAGCCGCAGCAACGACGCCTCGCGGGTTGCGGTACGGATGTCCATGTTCTGCTCAAGACGAAGCTTATTGATGTAGGAGACGAGAATCACGGCAGTTTCGACGGATACGCCGATTAACGCCAGCATGCCCAGCGCCGACGAAGCACTAAACGCCGTGCCGGTGAGCTTGAGTGCGAGCAGGGCGCCCACCGGAACCGTGAGGATGACGCCGATAACGATGATGACCGGGAACTTAAAGTTGTCGTAAAGCGCGAACAGGATCATGAAGATGATCAGTACAGCCAGGGGTCCGATGAAGTACAACTGGCGTTTGGCGGCGAGGAACTCGTCATACTCTCCGCCCCAGCTGAGCCGATAACCGGGCGGCAGGTTCTTTTGAATGTCGGCGATGGCCTGCTTGCCGGCGTTCACTGAACTCTCCAGGTCGCGTCCTTCAATGCTGTATTGCACGCCGATGTAGCGCGAGTTGTTTTCGCGGTAGATGAACGACGCGCCGCCGGCTTCATGGATGTTTGCCAGCGCGCTCAGGGGGATCTGCTGCCCTGAGGGTGTTCCCACCAGCAAGTTTCCGATCTGCTGCTCACTTTCGCGGAATTCCGGCTTCATGCGCACGACGAGATCGAAGAGCTTTTCGCCCTGGATGACCTGTGTCGCCGCCTGGCCGCCAACCGCGGCTTGGACGACGGCTTCAACGTCGGCAACATTGATGCCGTAGCGGGCGATCTTATCGCGATCGACGTCAATCAAGAGGCTCGGCTGGCCGAGCTCGCGGACCACAGTCAGTTCAGTGAATCCCGGGACCTGGCTGAGCCGGCGCTTGATCTCGAGTGCAGTATTTTGCAAGACGTTGAGATCGGGGCCGTATACCTTCACGGCGAGCGCGCTCTTGAGACCAGTCAGCGCCTCGTCAACGGCATCCTCAGCGGGCTGGGTGTAGTTGAAAATCACGCCGGGAAATGCCTGGAGCTGCTTCTGAATGTCCGCGGTCAACTCCGCTTTGTTGTGGATGGGGCCGGATTTCCAGGAGGAGTTACCGTAGGGCTTCAACCCCACGTAGAATTCGTCGTTGAAGAAACCGGTGGGGTCGGTGCCGTCATCCGGGCGCCCAAGCTCGGAGCCGACATCGGTGACCATCGGATACTTGAGGAGAATATCGCGAATCTGCGGTGAGAACTTACTCGCCGTTTCGAATGAAACTGTGTAGGGCAGGGTGGCCCGAATCCACAACGCACCTTCGTCGAGATGAGGCATGAACTCGCCGCCGATGAAGGGAATGAACAGAAGCGTGGCCGCAAAGATCGCCGTGGAGAGGATCATGGTCGCCTTGGGGTGGTCGAGGCACCAATCAAGCCACACTGCATATTTGTCGCTCACCCACTGGAAGGGCTTGTTCCGGGGCTCGTGGACGCGCTTCTTGAACCAGAAGGCGCACATGACGGGAACAACAGTAAGCGTGAGGATCAGCGCGCCGACGAGCGCGATGGCGACCGTATCCGCCATGGGTTTGAACAGTTTTCCCGAAGGGCCGCTGAGCGCGTAAATCGGCAGGTAGCCGGCGATAATGACCGCGACTGAATAGAAGATGGGGCGATCGACATCCTTTGCCGCGCTCAGGATCACTTCTTCGAGGTTGTATTCCTGGCCTTCGCGCGCGCCCAGCTCGCGGAAGATGTTCTCGACCATGACCAATGTTCCATCGATGAGGATTCCAAAATCGATGGCGCCGATGGAGAGGAGGTTGGCCGGGATTCCTTGCGCGTGCAGGAAGATGAACGAAAAGAGCAAAGAGAGGGGAATGGTGAGCGCAACAATGACCGCAGCGCGGAGATTCACCAGAAAGGCCATCAACACGAGCAGGACAAGGACCATTCCGAGCAGCAGGTTGTGCTCGACTGTGTCGATGGTCAGCTGAACGAGATCGCTGCGGTCATAGTAAGGGCGCACCTTCACGTCCGGCGGGAGGACATGTTCGTTGAGTTCCTGAGTTTTGGTTTCGACGCCTTTGAGGACGTTCTGCGTCTGCTCGCCGCGGCGCATCATGATGACGCCCTCCACGGCATCATCGGTTTTATTGAAGCCGAATTCACCGAGGCGGGGGGCGTTGCCTATGACGACTTCGCCGATGTCGCTTATCCGCACCGGGACGCCATTCTGCGTGCCCGCGATGATGTTGGCAATGTCGGATGTATCGCGCACCAGGCCAATGCCGCGAACGTAATAGAATTGATCGCCCTGCGAGTAGAACCCGCCTCCGGCGTTGGAATTGTTCGCGGACAGTTGCTGAATCACGGTGGGCACCGTGATGTGGTAGGCGTATAGCTTTGCGGGGTCGAGCAGCACCTGGTACTGCATAACGGTGCCACCGAAGCCGGAATCGTCAGCGACTCCCGGCACCTGCTTAAATTCGCGCTCGACAACCCAATCCTCGAATGTTTTCAGTTCCTGTGGCGTTCGGTCGGGACTCTGGAGCACATATCGATAGACAAGACCGGACGGGCTGGCAAGCGGTGCGAGTGTAGGAGTCACACCCTGCGGATAGGTGACCTCGCTCAGCCGCTGAAAGACCACGTCGCGCGCAAAGTAGTCATCGGCGCCTTCGTCGAATGTGAGGATCACATCCGAGAGCCCATAGAGGGAGATGGAGCGCATCACAGTGAGCCTGGGAACGCCATTCATCTCCACTTCAGTGGGCACAGTGACCAACCGCTCGATTTCCTCGGCTGCGTGTCCGGGCCATTGGGTGATGATCTCGACCATCGGCGGAGAGAGATCGGGGTAGGCGTCCACGGGCATGTTATGAAACGCGAATGCTCCTGCAATGCAAATAAAGGCCG
Organism: Occallatibacter sp.; assembly: GCA_050010795.1. Lineage (GTDB taxonomy): Bacteria > Acidobacteriota > Terriglobia > Terriglobales > Acidobacteriaceae > Telmatobacter. The sequence continues at coordinate 67,878 of JBEKKI010000016.1, read as the reverse complement.
CCAAGAACAGGACTATGGGCCGCTGGCGCAGCGCAAATTGAACGATGCGATGAATCATCGAATCCTGATCTCCCCTCAGTGCTGCAGCGAATTCGCGAACTGAACAAACAGGCTGCCGTTGCCAGCAACCCGATCTCCGGCGGAAATGCCTTTGGCGATTTGCGTTTGGCCGTCCTGGACTTCACCTAATTCCACGTCGCGCCGGCTGAATTGGTTTGCGCCATCGAGAACATAAACGAACGGCTGGTTATTGTCATCGCGCAACACAGCGGCGTTGGGCACTGCCAGCGCATTCGTAAGCGCGCCGGCCGTTACCGCAACCGTGCAGTACATATCCTTCTTCAGCTTTTCACCCGGATTGTCGACCACGATGCGCGCCTGCAGCGTTCTGGTGTTTGGATCGAGCGCAGGCGAGATATACGAGATTTTCCCATGGAAGCTGCCGGGATATGCGTCGGTCTGCACGACCACTTCATCTCCGCTGCGGACATACTGCAGATCGGTCTGGTACACGTTGGCGAGAATCCATACGGTGCTTAGGTTTGAGATGGTGAAGGCCTGCGTTTGGCCCGCCTGCACCACTTGGCCGGGTGAGACCAGCCGCTCGACGACTTCGCCGCCAATGGGAGCCAGCACAGGAATCTGCGCCGACGACGGAGCCTTGGCCAACTCATCGGGATTCTTAATGCCGAGAATCTTCAGGCCCTGCTCGGCCGCGCTCAAGTCGGCCTGGGCATGGTTGCGGTCCGACTCGGCCTGCTCAAGATCGCGTTGCGCAATCGCATGGTTCTGATACAGGTCCTGGGCACGGGCGTAATACTTCTGCTCCAGGCGATAAGAGTCCGCGGCCTTCAAATAGGAATCGAGGAGCTGTGCATAATCGGGGCTGCTGACTTCGAGCATGGGCTGGCCAGATCTCACATGCTCGCCGGGCACCACCAGAATTCTGCTTACCGGCCCGCCGACCTGGGTGATGACCGGCGTGGTATTGAAGGCGTTGTACTCCACCGCGCCTGTGAGTCGAAGGGTGTGCTTCAACGTGGCCGGTTCGACCGTGACCACCTGCACGTGCGTCATCTGATCCTGTGGAATGGTAAAGAGCTGAGGAGTGGCGGAAGCAGAGGCGCGCTGCGAATAGGACGTCATCTGCCCGGCACGCTCACTGTCATTGGAGTGGCAGGCCGAGAGCACGAGCACAGAAGCGAAGGCAAGTGAGCTCCCAAGTTTGCCGCCGAGGCGAATGATGGCTTGAATCTTCATGGTATGCTCCTGGATCCCACGGCTTCGCGAAGCTGCTCCTGCGCAAGCAAATAAGACGCCAGCGCCTGACGATAGCCGAGTTGCGTAGCCCGGTAGCTGCGCTCCGCATCGAGAAAGTCGAGCAGGCTGGCGGCGCCGTGCCGATAGGCGTAGTCGGTAATATCACGTGATCGCTGCGCTTGATCGAGATAGCCGGAGCGGTAGAGTGTGACGATTTGATCGTTGGAGTGGACGCTTTCGTAGGCGTCCCGTACGTCGGTCAATACCTGTCCATTGGCGTATTTCTCCTGCTCCCGGGCTTGCGTGATGGCGTATCCGCTGCGCGCAATCTCTCCCTGGTTGCGGTCGAAGATGGGTAGCTGGATCTGCCCGAAAAGCGAAACGTCATTTAGATAACCGATGTGCGTGTAATTGATTTGCCCCGTGAAATCTCTTTTGCCGATGGCCTTCTGCAGTTCGTGCTGGCTGTTCGCGGCGGCTATGCCTAACTGCGCTGCGCGCAAGTCCGGCCTGTCTTGCAGGGCCTTTGCCTGATGGTCTTCGAGCGAGCCGTTCATAGGCTGGTAATCGAAGGAGCCGGCAACGTCGTAATCCGCCCCGACCGATTCATATCCAAGCAACTGCCGCAGGTCAGAGAGTCCCTGCGTCCGGGCAAGCTGCGCCTGGGAGACATCCATCTGGAACTGAAGCAACTGGAGCTTTACCTTGAGCAGATCATCCTCGCCGATGTCGCCGGCCTTGTATCGAGCTTCGGTAATGTCTACGGTGTTCTGGAAGCTCTTGACGTCCTGGTTCGCAAGCTCCAGTGTCGATTCGGCGAGCTCAACGGCGATGAATTGCGAGGCAACATTGAAAGTGAGGGTGCGCTCGTTGTCGGCAACCTGAGAACTGGTTTCGGCCGTCACGTCCTTCGCTGCCTGCAGGCGGTGTTGGCGTTTTTTGCCGCGCTCAAACAGATAGCTGACGCCGAGATCGAACTGCGCTGTATTGTCGAGGTAATCGGCGCTGAACTGATCGGGCTGAAAGACGGGCAGGAACTGCGAGTCGCCGAGAAGCACGGGGTTAGGCCGCAGATTGGCGGTGACCTCCTCGGCCTGGCTTTGCTGAATCGTGGTGCGCGCAGCCGCCAGGTTGTGATTGTGCTGGAGGGCCATCTGGATGGCGTCGTCGAGCGAGACGGTTTGCGCGCCCGGGCTTTGCGCAAGCGTGCTTGCTTGAGGAGGCGGCGATTGCGCCCTCGCAAATGCAAAGAAAAGCAACGAAACCAGCGAAACAGAATATCGTAGAAGTTGCGAACGCATAGACTCTCTGACTCCTGCATGGTTGAAAACCGCTGAATGCATGCCGCAGGTCGTGCCGCCGCGGCGTCTTCAGTGCAAGGGAGGAACATCAGTCCGCTTCAAATCAGCTTTTAGGAATGCGCCATGACATCGCCCGTTCAATGGGGCGATGCACAGGCTTCAAATGAAAACGGAAGATGCTCTAGCAGGAGGCTGGAGGCGGGCGAATAAAGAGGCGGGAAAAGCGTTGCCGGACGACGATGTTAGGCTCAGCCGGGGGAGCAGGGGCGCCGACCGGCACCAGGACAATGGCGGCTGCCGCGGCAGCTGCGGGCACTGCCGTGTGCATCACGATGCACAACTGGCAGTGATCGGCGTCGGTCTGGCTGGAGTGCAGGTGGGCGACCTGAGCCACGGAAAGCAGGGCCAGCAGCGCCAGACACAGAACTACCACCGCAGGCAAAAAGCCTGACCGTGCGCTGCGTCTTCCGTTCAAATATGCCCTCAATCCTGTCAATCGACGGTCCCTTCCGCCCCTATTCTACAGAAAGTCTACAGAAAGGGACTATCGATTTCGACGCTCCCGGATTGGTGAGGTTGCACTTAAGTTACGATTTCGAGGCGGCGCGGGAGCCAACGCTGAGTAGGCGTGAGCGTCTAAACTGTGTTGCCATGGGTGTTTTTGCACAAGTTGAGCAAGGCTGGCGTGGTTGGGCGTTTTCGCTGGTTCTTCTTCTCCTGCTTGCGGCGATGACCGCCGCGGGGCAAAGCGTTCAACAGAGCGAGGGCACCCAGCCTGCACAGAATACGGCCGACCAACATTCCAAGCCACTCCCCTTGAAGCCCGCGGTTCCCGGCACTGGAAGGAATCTTCGGCTGATCCTCAAAGACGGCTCCTACCAAATGGTGCGCGATTACCAGATCGTGGGCGACCGGGTGCGCTATCTCTCGCAGGAGCGAGGCGAGTGGGAGGAACTGCCCGCGGACCTGGTGGATTGGGACGCGACGAATAAATGGGCAAAGGAACACAACGAGCTGGTGGACGAAGACTCTTCGCCGGCGATGAAAGAGGCCGCGGAGATCGACAAGGAAGAAGCCGACGAACGCAACGACGACAAGGCGCGCATGCCGCTGGTGGCGCCGGGGCTGGAATTGCCGGATGAGGACGGCGTGTTTGTGCTGGACACTTACCACGGAACGCCGGAGCTTGTGGAACTGACGCCGACCGATCTGACCATGAACGCGAAGAACAGGAAAGGGATCGCAGTGCTGAATCCGCTGGCGACACAGCGAGCCAGCCTGGAGCTTGAAGGCTCGCACGCCAGGGTGCACCTGCACGTGAACGATCCGGCGATCTATCTCTCGCTTGGCGTGGAGGAGGAGAAAGAGCCGGTGTTGTCGCACCCCATGACTGTGGATACGGGCGGCGCCAGGGCCGTGAACGGAAAACATGGGGCACATTCGACGCAGTCAGGATTTGTGATTGTGCGCGTGGACGAACGTCAAGCGGTGCGCATTGTGGGCGCTATCCACGTGAGCCCCACCGGGACAGTGACGCAGGACGAGAACACCATCCCCACCAAGGTGGAAGTACTGCCGGGCAAGCGCTGGCTGCGCATTGAGCCGGAGCAAACGCTGACCATCGGCCAGTACGCGCTGGTCGAGATCATCTCTCCATCGGATATCAGCGAATCGGTGTGGGACTTTGGCGTAGACCCGAGATTGGGGGATAATCCGGGATCGATGGGGCCGATCTTAGAGACAGGGAATAGGGATTAGGGAGCCGCGTGCCGGCAGCGAGAAGCGCGGACGATGTTGAGGGTCTCTTCGGCGCACATGGCTCGTTCCTTTCAAAGGCCAACTGCTCGAGCGGAAAGCTTTGCGTGCCGGTGACGGCGGCTGACGACGAAGTGCGTGAGCAAGAGCAGACATCCGGCTGTGGTGATAACGGCGTCGGCGGCTGGCATGCCGCGGGGGCCCCAATGCGCATAGCCCCAGCCGTCGAGAGCGGTCATATAGACGATGGGAACGTTGCCCAGAGAATTGATGATGGCGTAGCGCGAGCTGCCGCTCTTGCCTGAGCCTCCGAGAAACTCCAGAACAACTCCCGTAAACAGGGCATAGCCGGCGCCGACGGTGAAGAGAAACAGAACGGTACCAGTGAAGTAGACTGCAGGCCGCAACGGACCAAGAGCAAGGATGGCCAAAGTAGCAGCATTGGTTAAGCCCACCACGATGAAGGCGATGGGAGCCCGCACGCGGATGGGAATGAGCGATGCGGCGAGCGCACCCCCGGATGTCAGGAGAGCGCCAGCCAGTCCATTGAGCCACGCCACCTGTTGGCCGGTGACGCCGTAGTCGCGGGCCAATTCTCCGAGGAGCCCGATCATCGCTCCGGCGGCGCATGGGGAAGTGACAAGGAGCGTGTAAGGGATGGCTTCCCAGCGCAGGAAGGTTGACCGGAACTCATGCCATACATGCGCGACGGTTTGTTGCGCGGTGTGCCCGGTGATCTTGGACTGCGCGGGCGCCGCCAACGCGGCGAGCGAAGGCAGCGCGATCATCGTAGCGACAATCCAGCCAAGGGAGCCGAGCGAAAGAAGCCCGGCCAGCGATACCAGGAGAAAAACGGCCAATGCGCCAATGGCGAGCGAACCGGTCTGGTAGAAGCTGCCGGCACGGCGGCGATTCACTTCGCCGCCGAACGTGCCCATCATGCCGCCGCAAGCGGCGACAGCGAGCACGCCCAAACAGGCGCTCAAGAACAAGAGGCCAACCGACCAGGGAGAATAGAGGTTGGGCCGATGGAACGCTGCCAGCAACGCGACCGCGGCGGCGGCAGCGGAAATCATGAGCCAGGTGCGGCGGCGCATCCAGAAGTCAGTGAGCGGTCCCCAGAGAAAATAGATGGCGTGAGGGAGTGCGAGCAACGCAGAGATGCCGGCCGCGCGGGCGGGGTCAACACCCTCGTTGCGCAGGAGATACGTGAGTGCGCCGGTAACGAGGCCGATGGAGATGACCGCATCGGGCGCGATGAGGAAGGCAAAGAGCCATGGACGCTCGCGCGGTGGAGGCAGGGATTGGTCTTCCAGGGCCGGGGGAACGGCTGATGACATGAGGGTTAGAGTAGCATGCGGCGGATTGCTTTCGGACTTGACCGAGCGACCGAGCGGCGCAATTCCAGAGTCGTTTCTTGAGAACACTCCGGCCATTGGAGCTGCCTCGGACGCGATTGCTCAAGGCGGGATGAAGGTCGTAAATGGCTCATCAAAAGCTCCTTAGTAAAACTCCTAAGCCGAATAAAGACAATAGGCCGCCCATCCAGTGCGTTTGTCGACCTTCAGGACGCGAGGCGCATGCACGAGGCTCCCACCATTTCGGGATTTCGACCCAACTTGGAAGGGCGTTAGACTTTCGACGGAGATAGCGGAAGGCAAATGGGCGCGCAGGCTATTGATTACTATGAGTTTCTGCAGATAAGCCCGCACGCTGATGCGGACACGATTCGCCGTGTTTATCGGTTTCTGGCAGCTCGGCTGCACCCGGACAATCACGCGACCGGCCACGTCGACAATTTTCGCCTGCTCAAAGCCGCCTACGATGTTCTGTCGGACCCACGGCGCCGGGCCGAATATGATGCGACTCGGATCGATTCGTCCTCGCAACCGCTGTCAACAACCATCGACTTCATGGATTCGCTCGAAGGCGAGTTGAACCGGAGGATGGCGGTGCTGGCGGTTCTTTATTCCCGGCGTCGCACCAGCCCCAACTTCCCGGAAGTTGCCCTTGGCGAGATCGAAGAACGGATGGGATTCCCGCGCGATTACCTGGACTTCACACTCTGGTATCTACAGAAGAAGGGGTATATCTCGAAGGCAGACAATGCACAGTACACGCTGACCGTAGTTGGCGTGGATTTTGTGGAGCGGGAACGGGCCAATCTTCCGACTCTGCACAAACTGCTGACCAGCGGTTCAGGATCGTCGGTCGAAGATCTGGAGCGAACGCAACGAAACGGGGCGACTGCCTTCTCGCCTAACCATTGGGCGCATGGCGTGGAGCAGACCATTCCCGCCAGCAAACGTATCGAGCATTCTTCGACCGTGGAACTTGCGGAAGATCGGCGGGCGGGCAGACCAGACCGCCGCGTTGGTGCGCCCGATCTTCGCGCCAAGAAAGTGGAAAGACGCTTCAACGCGCGGGACCGGAGATCGACAGCGGCATCACGGCGAGAGCCATAACAGCCGCTATTCGCGAGCGGCGATGCCTAATGCCTTCATTTTGCGGTAAAGGTGGCTGCGCTCCAGACCCAGCAACTCGGCGGCGTGGCTGATGTTGTTGTGGGCCTCCTCAATCTTCTTGAGAATGTATTCGCGCTCGTAAGCGTCACGGGCCTGCTGCAGAGTTGAAAACTCCTCAGTTGAGCGCGAGCCGGACCTGTGCGTGAGCGGCGGCAGGTGCTTGCGCTCGATGCGCAGGACGCGGGGATTGAGGATAAGCACGCGCTCGATGACGTTCTTAAGCTCGCGCACATTGCCGGGCCAATGATACTGCCCCAGGGCGTCGAGGGCTTCCTGGCCGATGTCGACGCGCGGACGACCATACTGACGGCCGAACTCCAGGAGGAATTCGCGCGCCAGGAGCGGAATATCCTGCTTGCGCTCGCGCAATGGCGGCACGAAGAACGGCACGACGTTGAGGCGGTAGAAGAGATCTTCGCGGAAGTTGCCTTTGGCTATCTCTTCCTCGAGATCCTTGTTGGTGGAGGCAATGACGCGCACATCCACGCGAAGGGGTTGAGTTCCGCCCACGGGCGTGAACATCTGATCGTCGAGGGCGCTGAGGACTTTGGCCTGCGTCTTAAGACTCATGTCCCCCACTTCATCCAGATAGAGCGTGCCGCCGTCGGCACGCTCGAGGGTGCCGCGCTGCTCGGGAGGTCCACCGGGTTGCGCACCATGGCGATAGCCGAAGAGCTCGGCCTCGATGTGCGCTTCAGGGATGGCGGCGCAGTTGAGCTCAACAAAGACACCGTCGCGGCGCAGGCTTTCAGCGTGGATGGAGCGCGCAATGAGCTCCTTGCCCGTGCCGGATTCGCCGTAGATGAGCACGCGGCCATTGGTGGGGGCCATGAGCTTGATCTGCTGGCGCAGAGCCTTGACCGGAACGCTTTCGCCGGTCAATACAGCGGCGGCGCTAAATTGACGCTTGAATTCTTCGTTCTCAGTGCGCAGGCGCCGTGCGTCGAGCGCGTTCTTGACGACGATAAGGGTGCGCTCAAGCGAAAGCGGCTTCTCCAGGAAGTCGTAGGCGCCGAGCTTGGTGGCCTTCACAGCAGCCTCAATGGTGCCATGACCGCTGATGATGACGACTTCAGGCCGGTTCTCCGGCGCAAATTCGCGGATTTCGGCAAGCGCTTCGAGACCATCGCGGCCTGGCAGCCAGATATCGAGCAGAACAACGTCGTAGGGTACGTCACGCAGCAGGGCCATGGCTTCGCCGGCATCAGCCGCACCGGCGACGCCGTAGCCTTCTTCGCGGAGAATTTCTTCGAGCGAGCTGCGAATCTCGGCTTCGTCGTCGACCACGAGGATGTGGTTCATGAGGCGACGCCTTTCACCGTTTCCGCCGCATTCACGGCAGATGGGGATTGAGACTCGGATTCAATCAAGGGCAGGCGCAGCAGAAAGCGCGCGCCCTTGGGGCTGTTGGCCTCAGCGCTGATAGAGCCACCGTGCTCCTGTACGATTTTGGCGGCGATGGAAAGGCCGAGGCCGGTGCCGCGATGTTTTGTAGAGTAGTAGGGCAAGAACAGCCGCTCGCGAATTTCGTCGCTGAGCCCAGGGCCGGTGTCGGAGACCATCACTTCGACGGCGGCGCCATCGTCACTGAGCGCGGTATGCAGGCCGAGGACGCGCAGCAGGCTGCCGTTCATAGCTTCAGCCGCGTTGTCGATGAGGTTAGCGAGGGCGCGTCGGATGGCTTCGGGGTCGGCCATGACCTGCGGCAAATCCGGCTCGAGATTGCGCTGCACCGTGATGCCGTCCAGCCTGCCGCCGAAAAGCGCGAGCGCTTCTTCGACGACCTGATTCATGTCGCACGGGCGGGGCTGAGGCGCGGGAAACTGGGCGAGGGCCGAGAACTGATCGACAAGCGTACGCAACGTTCCCACGCAACCCAGAATGACCTCGCTGCACTTGCGAATGATGTTGGTCGAGTCAGGCTGGCCGCGATCGAGATGCTTTGCAATCCGTTCGGCGCTGAGGGCGATGGGCGTGAGCGGGTTCTTGATCTCGTGGGCCACCTGCTGCGCCACTTCTTTCCAGGCCATTTGCCGCTGCGCGCGCAGGATCTCAGTGGTGTCTTCAACGACAAGCACGGAACCGGCCGGTTCGCGACCGAGCTCGAGCCGCGCGATGGTGAAGGCGAGGTGGATGGTGCGCCCCTGAGCGAGAAACTCCAACTCAGAGGAGGCCGCACCCATACGATTGGCCCGGCGGATCACTCCAGCGAGGTCTTCAGCGCACTCGGGTGGCAAAAGCGCCTCGATTCGCCGGCCGGCTAGAGAGGCGCCAGCCTTAAGTCCCAAGAGCGCGGCGAATGCGCGATTTGATTGAAGGACGACGCCCGCTCCGTCGAGCGTGACGACGCCCGAGGGGATGGTTTCGACGATCGTCTCCAGTTCGCGCCGCCGCTCCTCGATCGACTGGTTGGCGGCGGTGAGTTGCGCCTGCGCGCTCTCAGCCAATTGGCGGCTGGTTTCAAGATCTGCTGCCATGTGATTGAAGGAACGCACGAGATCGCCCATCTCGCCGGTAGCGATGGCTTCAACTCGCTGCTCGTATCGACCCGCGGCTATGGCATCCATGGCGTCGGCCAGCGCTTCAACCGGGCGAGTAATCTGCTTTGACAAGAAGACCGCGAGCCAGACGCTGGAGAAGAAGACAAAGACGGTGACCAGCAACAGCGTGAGCGACAGGGTGGTGCGAATGATTTTGCGCGAACGGAAAAGCCGCAAATACTCATCGGCGCCAGATCGAATGCGCGCGGTGGTTTCGTTGAGCCCCCTGGGCATGGGCAGAACAGCGACTACGGTCTTACCCGATGGAGTGACGGCCCTGCCGAGCGCATATTCCTGGCCTGCGACATCGACCACAGGATTGTCGTTTCGCTGCGCGGCGGACAGAATGGCAGCCGAGAGCGGGCCGCGGAGCGGGGTCGCTGTCCATTCGGACTCGGGCGTCGACTCGCGGAGCAAAGCCGGGCTCGATTCGGGGGGAGCCTGGAAGCCGGAGAACATCCGCTTGTCACTGCCGTAGACGAGCAGGAAGCCACCTTGCAAGGAAAGGCGGCGCGAAGTCATAACCTGTTGGAGAGTCTGAGGAGTCCCGTCGGGCGCTCCGCTTTCGGCCACCGACTCCGCCTCGCTACGCGCATTGCTCGCCACATATTCGACCAGTTCGCGCACAACGCTGGTGGAGTCGTCACGTAATTGCGAGGCATCCGGCGAGAACCAACGCTCAAGCGAACGGTTGAGCAGGTAGTAGCTGAACAGATACATGAGGGCCGCGGGCGTAACGGTGATCAAGATGGCGCCCAGAACCATGCGCGAGCGCAGCCGCGCGCCCACGCCACTGCTGCCCTGACCAACGTAAACCCTCAACACGGTGCGGAAAAGCAGCAGAAGAAGCAGCAGCAACAACAGGAAGAGCAGAACCTCAAGGGCCGTGAGGGCCATGGTCTGCCCGTAAGTCTCGGGATTGAGGAAGTCAATTCGCGACGTGTTGAACCACTGCAGCGTTCCCAGCAGGACAAAGACCAGGAGCGCGCCGCCCCCCAGAAGAGCGATGGAGCGACGGCGCGAATCGGAGAGGAAACGCATGGGGCGATTATAGAAGGGAACGAAGGAACACGGACGAGAGAGTGGGATGCGAAGCGCCCGTGGGCTATTGATTCCCTTACCTCAAGCGCAGCGGACTGAGGAAAGAGCGAACCTTAGTGAAGCGATTCTGCCCCGCACGGTTTATCTGAAGATCAAAAACTTCAGCCAGCCCTCCCAGATATCGGACCAGGCGTGAGCAACGATATTGGCGCGCAGATTCCTGCGCCAAACTGCCAGCGCACCATAAAGAACGCCAAGCACACTGATGACGGTAACGGTTCTCCAGCCCTGGTAGCTGTGCGCAATGCCAAAGACCAGCGCCTGCGCGAGCACTGCCCAGGCTACACCGCCGGTGAGCGCGTGAAACTGTCGCAATAGATAACCACGAAACGCAATCTCCTCGCAAATGCCGGCTGTGATGGAGGTGGCAATCCAAACGAAAACTTCGACGAGGCTTTTGGGCAGGAGGCTGTCGACCGACTTGGCGCTGCCGGAACCGAGCAGCCCGAGAAGCCAGTGAACGCCATAGGCGGCTCCTTCCCAAACGATCCAGAACGGAAGCACCACAGCCAGGTCAGTGAGCACGTCGCGGCCACTCTTCCAGCGCCCGCCGGAAAGCGCCCAGAGATTGCCGCCGCGGCGATTGACGCCGACCCAGCAGAAATAGAGAAGCGCCCAGTCCATGAAAAGGGCGGTGAGATAGATCTGGATGGCGTAGCCGTGGCTGGCAAGCTGCCCGCCTCCTGCGTTGCCGGCGCCGTTGCCGCTGCCGGCATGTTGCGCGTAGAATCCGAGGGCACAGATGGCGGCCATGATGACCAGGAATCCCGCAAAATGTATCCAAGATGCGATCGGCGCGGGCCTTTCGCGAATCGGAGCAGCAGCGTTCAGAGATTCATCTGCCTGCATGGCGTTCTTCCTTTCGTCTTGCTGATCGGACCTGGGGGTTGCCAGCGATCTTGCGCAGAGCCGTGATTGTCTCATGAGCCCCGTGCAAGTTGGCTTTCAACTCAAGGTGGCTGAATCGCGTAGCCATCTTCCCATAGGGTGCGTCGGGTTAGCGAACTTGAGCCGGCCCTCCCGGATGCCGGGCCCGGCGGTCAGATCTGCGAGCAGTCGAGCGGGCTGAGGATCAGGTTCGTGATGTTGGAGACAATGGGATCGAAGGCGAATCGCGGGTCGGCAGAGAGCTTCTTCCAGGCGGGATCGCTGCGGAAGACATCCCACTTGGCCTCGAGCTCGGCCAGATCGGCAAAGCTGAGCATGTAGGTGAGGTTTGGGAGGCGCGAGCCGATGAGCGTATCACCGAAGAACACGGGATGAAAGCCGGCATTCTTGAAGATCTCGAATTCGCCGGAGTGGAACATCTCGACTTTGCGCACGTGTTCTCCGTTGCTGGGGCTTTCGTAGGTGCGGAGTTGAAAGATGCGTTTGGCTTTAGCGGCCGAGGAAGCGGGCGGAATGAGCCGTGGCCAGCCTTCAAATGCGGCGAGAAGTGAAATCTCCACGCGCTGGAAGGCGGGCGCCACAGAGGTGGCGTTCCAGAAGGGGTCGGCGGCTTTGAGGAACTCAGCGTCGCGGACGAGACGCAAGTCCAGCTCAGCCAGGGGCTCGATTTCGGAGCCGGGAATGAGGAGAAAATACGCGGGCGTTTCCGGACCGATGTCAAGCTTGAACGCGCCGACGGGCCCCATTCTCAGTCGAGCGAGAGCCGGGATCAGAGCGGTCGAGAAGAAGTTCTCCGTAAGCTTTACCTGATTTCCGCTCAACAGGTTATAGCGGCGCAACTGGTAGAATTCGCGGCCCGGGTTTGCGGAAGCCTGGGCAGCTGCCTTGCCAGCTGCAGCGAGTGTTGAGGCGGCGATCGATGCAGCAAGAAACTGGCGGCGTTCCATGGAATCCTCCGAGAGCGATTTTAAGCTGCTGCGCACGGCGTTGGCAGCAAATGGAAAAGAACTGAGGGACCGGCGAATTCATCCGTCTTCGGTGTCCTCGGCGAGAACTCGCGGCTGAGCCGCGACATTCACCAAAGGGCTGGGTTGAATGGTCGTAGGAGCCCTGATGGGTGTCCACGATTTTCGGCAACTCCCGCCGAAACCTGCGCCGCCGTACCAAAAAAGGACGGCGGCATTTTTCTGTGAGCGCGAATGCGACTCATGACAGAGTTTTTGGGGGGTGACGGGCCGATCGCAGCCTGCCTGGTACGGAGCAGGTCAGCGAGCGATGAAGAACATGACCCAACTGAACACAATCACCGATCCAACGAAGAGCACGAAGCAATAGGCGCCGTAGCGGAACATGCTGCGCGGTTTGTCGCGCATTGTGATGCCGAAGACTGTCGATGCGAAGAGCGCGAACAACACAACTGCGCCGAAGTGGGAGGGATGGATCACGAGGACTTCCTCCCGGTGCGGAGATTGTGCGCGTCGACCGCGGCGATGATGTTGAGCAGCCCCGCGACGACAATGAACTTGGTGCCGTAGTCGGCGATGGTGGTCTTGACCGGCTCGGCGCCAAGACCGAAGGCGCGGCAGAGGAAGTAAAGGAGGCCGCCGCCCAGGTCGCCGGCGACGCCGAGCATGTCGAGAATATCCTGCGCGCTGGTGTAGAGCTTGCCCTGCATGGCAAGGCCGATCGCGAACATGGCGATGATGGAGACGGCGAGGAGAGTGCCGCGAACCCATTTGCCGAGAAGAAAATGGCCGGCGCCGGGGACGAGCCAACCGGCAATAAGAGGGAGATAAACGAAGCCCTGATTGGATGATTTGGCTGCGCTGGTCTTGGTTGGGGTGGTTGCCATTCCTTTATTGACTATACAGAGCCAGGGACCAAGGGACCAAGGGACCCGGGGGACGAAGGGGCGAGGGAGCGAGGTGGACGCGGCCAAGGAGTTCGCGAAAATTGCGCGAGACAGCCCCGGTGGGATAAGGCCTGTTGAATCATGCGAAATGTTCGCGATTATGGTGCGATGACCCCCTCAAATGTTCGCTTAAATGGTTAGCTTTGGCGCCCAAAGGTTCGCTTGAGAGGTTACGTTTTTCGAGGACATGTACCTAGAAAAGTTGCGTTTTAGGGGCAACTGTAACCTAGAAAGGTTAGGAATTGAGGAGTAGTAGCACCAAAGAAAGTTAGAGATGGTTTCTGACTGTGACCAAGCAGTTCCGGTATCCCACATTAAACGTAAGAAGCGCGTTCAGGATCGGGCACCCTGAGTTTTAGCGATCTGAATTCGACGCGACTAAAGTCATGCCCTGATACAAACCAGGTTCACGCAACTGGATTTAGATGCGTACAAGTTCCTGCTGGATTCGGCCGGTGACCCAGGCTTTGCCGGGGGCGGTGAGCATGTCGATCTCGCTGCGCACGCCGAACTCAGGCAGGTAGATGCCGGGCTCGACGGAGAAGCAGGTGTGCGGAAGGATGAGACGCTCGTCGTGGGTTTCGAGGTTGTCGAGGTGCGCGCCGGGGCCGTGAATCTCGTGGGCGATGTTGTGGCCGGTGCGATGGACGAAAAACTCGCCGAAGCCGGCTTCGCGGATGACGGAACGCGCGGCATCGTCGGCCTCGAAGCCGCGAATGGGGCGGTTCTGGGCGAAGGCCTGCTCGACGGCGTGGATCGCGGCATCGCGAGCGCGGCGGACGGTCTCGAAGACGAGCTGCTCTTTCTTCGATGGCTCCCGGCCGACGACGCCGGTCCAGGTGATGTCGTAAAAGACGCTGGCGGGCAAGTCGAGGCGGCCCCATATGTCGATGAGGAGGAAGTCGCCCTCGCGGATGGGAGCGGCGTGCTCGGCGGTGGGCTCGTAGTGCTGGTCGCTGGTGTTGGAGTTGACGCTGACGTCAGGGCCGTTTTCCCAGACGAGGCCTTCGCGGCTCATGGCTTCGCGGAGCCAGACGACGAGGTCGTATTCGGTTAGGTCACTGGCGCGATTGGCTCCGGAGGGAGGACGGAGGCGGCGCGCAATCTCAGCCCATGCGGCGACCAGAATGACATCGATTTCGCGCTGGGCGGCCGCGTGGCTGGCGATCTGGTCGGCGGTGAGGACGGCTTCGAACTGGCTGACAAGATCGGCGGAGCTGACGATTTGCTTGCCCAGACTGCGTAGAAATTCGACGGTGCCGGCATCGACCATGGAGACATACATGATGTCGTTGTTCGGCGAGTACTGCATGGCGATCTTCTTCTGGTTTTGGAGGAGATTCTCCAGCCCCAAGTGCAATTCCTGCCAACTGGAGTACTGAGTTTTAGCGCCGGGCAAGCAGTCAAGGCGGCCCTGCTCGATGCGGTGGACGAGCTTGCGCGGCTCGCCGTTGGCGGGAATGAAGTAGTACCAGCGGCGCGTGATATGGGCTTTGGGGTCGAGGCCCAGGATGCTGGCGGCGATGGGATCGCGATGGTGGTGGTCGTAAAAGAGCCAGCCGTCGAGGGAAGCGTCGCGCAAGGCTGTTTGGATCTGGTCGAGATTCATACGGGAATCATGATACGCGCGATCAGGCGGTAGCGCGGCGGCGGGAGCCCTGGAGCTTGGCCCCTTGCAACCTGATCGAGACGTGGACAAGCGAGAGCGCGGCGGGTGTGACGCCGGGGATGCGGCTGGCCTGGCCCAGGGTCAACGGGCGGATGCGCTCGAACGTCTCGCGCATTTCGCGGGAGAGGCCGCTGATGGAGGCGTACTGGAGCCAGCCGGGGATAGCGACGGACTCGGCAGCCTTGAGGCGCTCGATGGACTTCTTCTGCTGCTCGAGGTAGCCGGCAAACTTAATTTCGGTCTCGACAGCCCGGGCTTCGTTGCGGCGCGCGGCGCGGGCGATGGAGGGGGCGACATTTTCTGGCGGCGTGGACGCCGCCAGTACAGCCGGTCTGGAGACCGGCGCTACATCGTTTGCCCAATCGGCAAGCATCGGCTCGCGCGCGAGATCGTCATGCAACGCGGCGAGGAGCGGCTCGATGGTGACCTCAGGGCGCTTTAATAGCTGCGCCCACGTGAGGCCGGCGGTGGCGGGGAGTTCTCCAAAGCCGGCGCGCTGGAGTCTCTCGGGATCGACCTTGCCCGTGGTGAGCAGGCGCTCGAGGGCGGACATGCGCGCCTGCTTCCGCTCGTATTCGACCCAGGCCTCGTCGTTGATGAGGCCGAGGCGGCGGCCATACGGGGTAAGGCGGCGATCTGCGTTGTCGATCCGCAGGTGGAGGCGGAACTCCGCACGCGAGGTGAACATGCGATAGGGTTCGTTCGTTCCCTTTGAAATGAGGTCGTCAATGAGTATGCCGGTGTAGCCCTCGGTGCGATCCATGGTGAAGGGCGGCTGGCCCTTGAGCCAGAGGGCGGCGTTGATCCCGGCCATGATGCCCTGGCAGGCGGCTTCCTCGTAGCCGCTGGTGCCGTTGATCTGGCCGGCGAGGTAAAGGCCCGTCATGCACTTGACGCGGAGAGTGCGGTCGAGTTCGGTGGCATCGACGGAGTCGTACTCGATGGCGTAGCCGGGGCGCAGCATCTCGGCCTGGTCGAGGCCGGGGATGGAATGGACCATTTGCCACTGGACTTCCATGGGCAGGGAGGTGGACATGCCGTTGATGTAGACCTCGTGGGTGTTGAGGCCCTCCGGCTCGAGGAAGAACTGGTGCTGCGTCTTGTCAGGGAATTTGACGACCTTGTCTTCGATCGACGGGCAGTAGCGGGGGCCGATGCCTTGGATGCGGCCGGAGTACATGGCCGAGCGGTGGACGTTTTCACGGATGAGGCGGAGGGTTTCGGGCGTGGTGAAGGCGATGTGGCAGGAGACCTGCGGCTGCACGATGCGCTTGGTGCGGAAGCTGAAGGGCGTGGGATCGGCGTCGCCGGGCTGTTCCTCGAACGTCTCCCAGCGGATAGTGCGACCGTCGAGGCGCGGAGGCGTACCGGTCTTGAGTCTGCAAGTCCGAAGGCCTAAAGCCCGGAGGGCCTCGCCGAGTAGAACGCTGGCGGGCTCACCGCTGCGGCCGGCAGGATAGCGCTCTTCGCCGCAGTGAATGAGGCCGTTGAGAAATGTGCCGGTGGTGATGATGGTGGCTCCGGCGAGTAGATTACGGCCGTCTCGAAGCTTGAGACCGAGAACGCGGCGGTGGGGACGGGTGGGGCGGGGAATCTCTGGTGGGTCGGCCGAATTCCCTTCCCAGGTCCCAGAATCGGGACCCGGGGCACCCATTTCGTCGGAAGAACCAGCTTCTTCGATCACAAGGTCAACGACCTCTGCCTGGCGGATGTGAAGGCCGGGCTGGGACTCGAGGACTTCGCGCATTTTGACGCGGTAGAGCTGCTTGTCACACTGCGCACGGGGGCTCCAGACGGCGGGGCCGCGCGAGGCGTTGAGGAGGCGGAACTGGATGCCGACAGCGTCGGCAACTTCGCCCATGATGCCGCCGAGGGCGTCAACCTCGCGGACGAGATGGCCCTTGGCGACGCCGCCGACGGCGGGGTTGCAGCTCATCTGTGCGATGAGGTCGAGGTTCATGGTGATGAGCGCGGTCTTGAGGCCCATGCGCGCTGCAGCCATGGCGGCCTCGCAGCCGGCGTGGCCGGCGCCGACCACGACGACGTCGTATTGTTCGGTAAATGGCATCCGATTCTATTTTACGGACGAGCAGGTGAATGCGATACCGCGGCTGAAATGAGGCGCGGCGGGATCAATAGACGACCTGGTAGGCATGGCCTTCGAGTTCGGCCGGATCATCGAGATTGGAGTGAACGCGGACGCGGACCGGAAGGCCGGGGGTGAGATCGTTGACGTCGATTTCGGCGACGAGCAAGGAGGGCCGGCCGCCGACCAGATGATGGCGGCCGCTCCGGCTGAGGAGCCGGAAGGGAATGGGCCGGCCCGATTGAGTCACTTCGAGCGTAAGGGGCTGGCGCTCGCTTTGGTGCAGGCGCAGGCCATCGGAGCCGCCCGGTTGGGTCCGAGCTTCGAATGCACCGGCCTGCGCAACAATGCGCAGGACGCCGATGATGGGCGGATCGAGACTCGCCTCGATTGTGCCCGGAGCCGTTGTCTCAAAAACGGCGTCAAGGGGCTCGATGGAGGGGGCCTTTGAGTGGGCGACAGGGGCGATGGCGACGCTCCCGGCCAGCAATGCCACCTGAAGGACCCACGAATCTGGCCGACGCCAAATCATTTTTCCGCTCTCCGCGATGAACCCTGCCTTATCGACGCTCTGTACTCCAGGTAAGCCGTTTGTGGCGCGAACCAGGTATGGAATCCCGGACGATCGAAGGGGCGATTCCCATTCTACGAATTTGATTCTTCGCAAACATAAAGGGCGGTCTCAAGTGAGCAAAATCTGCAGGATGGCGCAGCTCAGGCTGCCTGCAGCTCCAGAATGATAGCCGCACCGCGAGGCTTGAGGTTGACGGCGGATGCGCGACCATTCTGATCGCGCAGAATCGTGGCGCAAAGGCTCAGGCCCATTCCGGCAGTCTCGCCGCCGGGATGTGCGGGAACAAACGGATCAAAAGCGCGTTCGGGGTGAAGGAATCCCTGTCCGGAGTGGCTGACGGAGATGTGGATCAGATCGCCCTCGCGAGCGGCTTCAAGGCGTATCGATTTAGATTCCTTGGGGACGACGGCGGGGCCTTGGCGCTCGACCGCGCCGATGGCGTATTGCAAACAATGCAGAAGGGCCTGGCGCAATTGCTGGGCGCCGCAGACGATCCTGGGCAGACCCGGCGCGACGCGAACCTGAAACTCGATGGAACGCTGCAGGAATTCGGGGCGATAGAGCTGCTCCATGTCGGACAGCAACTCCGTGACCGAGATGGCGGCAGGCTGGTCAGCGCGCGCGATGGAGACACGGGAGAGGCTTTCGAGCGTGGAACGGATGTGTCGAGCTTCGTTCACGATGGAATCGATGGCCTTGCGATCCTCCGCGTCGGGCGCGGCCGATTCCTGAAGGAGCGATGCATAACCGAGGATGACCGTGAGGGGGCTGTTCAACTGCTGGGTGACGTTGGCAGCCAACTGACCGAGGCCGGCGAATCGCTCAGAGTCGATGAGCTTTTCAAAGAGCATGGTCTGGCTGCGCGTTGCCTGCAGACGGGCGACGAGCATCTCAATGGGGAGCAGATCGTCAAGGCGGGGTTCAACCGCTTCGGGCGCAAATCGGAGCCCGTCGTCAGAGCGCATGCCCCTCAGCAGAAGAGCTCCATCCACGCCGGAGCGGCCAATCATGGGCACGCCGAGAACCGACGTAAAGCGGAGGCGCTCAAGATCGTCACCGGGAATGAGCCATGGCGAAAGATCGAGCCGGACAGCCTTGCTATGCTCGACGGCAACAGGAGCCGAGCCCGGGGCGAGAAAGCCCTCGACGGGAATTCGCGCCGCCAATTCGCCGAGCGGCCGGGCGATTGCAATCTCGAGGCCTGCGCATCCCACGAGCCGGTATCGCCCATTGTTTTCAAGTAGCAATGCAGCCTGCGAGAAGCGGCTGTCGTCGACTACGGTCTGACAAATATCGGGGCCCTGGCGGTCGAAGTCCTCGACCCTGCGGCGAGTGAGCATCAGATGTGCGAAGGCCTCAAGCTGGCGCCGGACGCTGAGTTCGCGAACCTGAGCCGCTTTCTTGTTCTTCAGCTCATCTTCGAGCGCGAGCATGATCATGCCGATGGCGGCGACCACTTTGGCCATCACAATCACGCGGATCAGGTTGAGGTCGAGTGCCGCATGTTGGCCGATGAGGGGAAAGATCCGCAATTCGGAAAGCGACCAGGCCAGGAAGCCAAGCACGCTGAGAAAGACACCTGGAGAGAAGCGGCGGAATACGAAGATGAGGAGCACGGCAGCCATCTGCAGGTTGACGCACTCGACAAAAGTGAGCCCTGCATCAGCTCCATGCAGGCAGCAGACCCGGATGGCAAAGCTGCCGAGAACGGCGCTAAACGAAACTCCCAGCCAGACAGGCACAGTGCCCCGGGTGATTCCCCAGGAGACTCCGACGCCAAAGGTCATGGCCAGGAGAGCGGGAAAAACAAGGAAGAGGAAGCCATGAGGCTGCACTCCGCCAAAAACCCCATAGAGAAGGACGGAGTAGACAACAAGGGAAAGGGCATAGGGGACGACAAAGTGAATGCGAAATCTTCCGACCCGGAATTGCAGCGGCGACAGCGAGCCCAGAAACATGGCGGCACTGAGCTGAATGAAGGTTTGTCCGGAAGCGACCAACCACGGAGAACCGATGCCCGGGTAGCCGCCCATGGTGTAAAGCAGCACCATGGCGACGATGGAAAAGAGGAAGCCGAGGAACCAGAGCAACGATCGCGCATCGCGGAAGCGGAGATAGAGGTAGCCGAAGGCGGGCAAGAGGAGCGCCGTCAGAATAAGGGCTGGAGCGTGATAATAATCGGGCATGGAGGCCGCGAATCTCCTTCCCTATCAGCGGAATGTGCAGATCTATCTATGCTTGCGGTTGCAGGTTCGTATCCGCTATCGAAACACGGAATTAGCGAAGATGCACGTCTGCCCAGCGCGCCGTGACAGGGCGTACCGAGGCTAGATTGAAGCCTTCCCATAGCGATGTACATGCGTCTAAAGTTGCAGGATGGTGCGAGAAATGGAGAATGGATTCCCGGTCCCCGGAAGCACGTACGGGAATCGCCCCGGGAGGCAAACTTTGGTGGCAATTCGGCACTGCATTGCGGGAATCGCAATTGCCGTTTGCGCGGTGACGGCTGCGCCGCAGGATAAAGACTCATTTACTCCGATGGCGCTCGATTCCGGCTTCGGGCGCATGGATCTTTCCGATCCGCCCATTCCGCCGGAGCAGATCATCAAGGAGTTCTCGGCGAAGGAGACGGAATTCAAGGAGGCGCTTTCGCACTACACATATCGCCGGACGGCGCGGGTGGACACGGTTGACGACGACACCAAAAAGGTGGATGGCGAGTGGTACGAGGTGGACGACGTGATCTTCGACTCGTCGGGCAGGCGCACTGAGCGAGTGGTCTTTGCGCCTCAGAGCACTTTGGAGCGGATCCAGATGACGCCGACGGATCTACAGGACCTGCAGCACGGATATCCGTTTGTGCTGACGACAGAGGATCTTCCCGCGTACAACGTCAAATATGTTGGCCGGCAGAAAGTGGACGACGTGGATTGCTACGTCTTCGACGTGAGCCCAAAGACGATTGAAAAGAACAAGCGATACCTGGACGGACGCATCTGGGTGGATACGACCGATCTGCAGATTGTGGTGACCGACGGGCGCATGGTGCCCGACGATACGCGCAAGAATTCAGAGGACCTGCACCCGCCATTCATAACGTGGCGGCAGCAGATCGACGGCCACTACTGGTTCCCGGTCTACACCAAAGCGGAAGGTGTTCTGCATTTCAGCGGCGGCTACGGCTACATGGCGGAAGACGTACACATCCGCGACACGATCAAATACACCGACTACAAGCGCTACGGTTCGACCACCAAGGTGTATTACAACGGGCAGGAGATCACGAACAACGAGCAAAAACCAAATTCCCAACCGAGCGCTCCGCCCAAATAGCAACCAGACCAAAGAACACAGACGGGTGCGCGGCGATCGCCGCAGGCGAGCCGGAGTGTAACTCGATTGATCCACGACGCGGCGGGACCGGCGGTTTCACAGGGACGGAAGCGGATGCCGGATGATCTACTTGAAGTTGTAACGGGAGGCTTTAAGACAAGCGCCCGTTGGGGAAGACATGCGGCGCCTCCTCCGGCAACTCGCAATACAGGTGATTTGCGGTTTCATCTTCACGGCGTGTTTTTGTGCGTCGCGCGCGGCCGCACAGAGTGCAGGATCGACCCAAGCTGAACCTCAAACGCCCACCAACAACAGGCAGAGTGCGGAGCCGGCGACCACGGCGGCGGACGCGAAATCAAGCGACAACGAAGATTCCTCAGACGATGTGGAAACGGTATTTCCGCACACAACGACCGGGCGGTACTGGATCTCAGGACAAGCCAACATCATCTTGCAAGGCCATGGGGCGTTCAGGGCACAATACAGCGGGCCGAACAGCCTGACGAACTGGGCGCAGAGCTCGACGACGCACTTGCTTACCCTCTACACCGGCTATGAGCTTTCGCAGAGGACCGAAGTCTTTGCCGATATCGAAGACGCAACGGGCAGCAGCAACGGGAATGCGGGCGGGATGGCGGGATACGTCAACCTGGATTCGGTGCGGCTGGTCGAAGACATGCCGTGGTCGAAAGCGCCGTACCTGGCGCAGGCGATGCTGCGCGAGATTATTCCATTGACGAGCGAACAGGAAGATGCGGATCGCGACGAGTTCGATTTGGCGACGTCGCTTCCTCCACGACGCATCGAGGTGCGGCTGGGCAAGTTCGACCTGACGGATTTCATCGATGTGAACACCTATGGCTCCGACAGCAACCTGCAGTTCCTGAACTGGTCGGTTGACGACAATGGAGCCTACGACGTTGCCTCAAACACGCGTGGATACACCGATGCCGTGATGCTGGAATACGACGATCGCTCATGGTCGGCGCGCTTTGCCGAAGCACTGATGCCGAAGGTGGCGAACGGAATCCATCTCAATGCGGATCTGGCGAAGTCGCGCTCGGAGAATCTGGAATTGGAAGGGCGGGGTAAATACATCGGTGGGCGCCAGGGCGTGGTGAGGCTGCTGGGCTACTTGAATGAAGCCAACATGGGAAGCTACCGGCAGGCGATTGAGGAGTATGAGGATGGAACAACCTCGACGCCCGACATTATCGCAACGCGGCGGCAGGGACGACATCGCTACGGATTCGGCCTGAACGTGGAGCAAGAACTCAAAGGCAATGTGGGCGTGTTTGGCCGTTTGGGCTGGAGCGATGGGCATAACGAGACCTTCTGCTACACGGAAATCGACCGCACCGTGCAGGTTGGCGGACTGGCGATGGGCTCGTCATGGCGGCGCAAAAACGACCGCGCCGGTTTGGCGTTCGTGATGAACGGAATTGTGCCCGCGCACCAGCAATACCTTGCTTTGGGCGGATTGGGTTTTCTTCTCGGTGACGGCGCGCTGACTTATGGCCGCGAGAAGATCGTCGAAGCCTTCTACACTGCTCACCTTTGGCGAGGTTTCTTTATGTCCTACGATTTTCAGCACGCGAACAATCCCGGCTACAACCAGGCGCGCGGACCGGTGGCTGTTTCTGCTTTCCGGTTCCATACGGACTTTTGAGGAAGGCAGGGAACGAGGGAACAAGGGACCAAGGGAACGAGAAGGCGGGACACTGGGACTCTGGCTAGCGCGAGGATCGCGACGTTTGGTGATTGGCGCTGCCCGCTCCCATGAGGACCAGCGAGCGCTGCGCAAATGGCGAATAAACGAGAAGCGTTGTGCAGGCTAGCGCCAGGCCGAAGCTGATGTGATGCAAAAGCAGGAAAGGCGAGAGCGCCCAGATCTCGTCGAAGGCAAGCAGGAACGGCCACATGAGAAGAAATTTGCCGCGAAAACCAGGAGCGCGAAAGAGGACGGCGCAGAGGACGAATGCGCGGGCTGGAATGAGGACGGCGGCCGTGACGACGAGGGCGTCGAATACCAGAGTTGATTTCGACAATGGCGACAGGAGATCCGATATCTCCGCGAGATTGGCCAGCGCTCCAATATAGAAGCCCAGGTACATGAGCTGAAAGAGGAGGAAGAGCGTTAGCACCACCGAATAAGATGTCCGCGGAAGATCCTGAGGCGTCGAGAGGATTCGGGAGAGCGGCTGAGGCTCCTGCTGGGGCGGCGGCTCCTGCCCGGGCGAGGCCGGAGGGTCGGACTCGGCAGATTCAGGCGCGTTACCGCCGATTGCAAGGCGCTCGACGGGAGCAAGAAAACGATAGCCGCGGCGAGCAAGGGTCTCGACGAATCGGGGGCTGCCGGCCGTATCGCCGAGGGCCTCGCGGATACGATTGACCGCCGAATTGACACCGTGCTCGAAATCGACGAACGTGCCGTCGGGCCAAAGCTCGCGCGCAATCTCGTCGCGCGTGATGAGGTGGCCTGGCCGCTCCAGAAGCATGAGGAGAACCTGGAACGGTTGAGCGTTCAGCTTGACGCGCAGCCCTTGCCTACGCAGCTCTCCGGTGGCGGCGTCCGCTTCAAACACGCCAAAGCGATAACGCCGAGCCGGTCGAAGATCACTGCTCAAGTCCGCCATGTCTTTCGATCAGTGTAGCCGATGGAGAGTGGCGTCGAAGGCGGTTCGGAGCGGATGAGAACTTGCGTGAAGTCGAATGGCTGGAGGATCTTGCACGGTGAGAAACATACACCCAAAAGTGAGGCGGCGTGCATTGTGCGCTGAACGTGAGAAAGGTAAGTTGCAGGATATGACGCACGATCGAAGCTCCAATGCGAGAGGGTTTGCGGCTGCCGGAGCGCTGGCGCTTTTGCTATCGGCCGCGGCGTTGGCCGCGGAGGAGCCGAGGCCGGCCGCGGTGGCGGGGTTCAACTCTTACGTCAGCAAGGTTGAGTCGCGACTGGCCCAGGAACACGGATCGACGGAGGGCTTTCTTGCACCGGCGGATCGAGCGAGCTTGCGGAGAGGCGAATTGACGATCGAACAACTGACACCCACGACGGGCGCGGAGCTCGATGGAGCACTCATCCACGATTGGCGGGGGACGGCATTCGTGCCCGGAGCCAGGAGCGGGGATTTCGAGCGCCTGATGCGGGGCTTTGAGGCGTATCCCAGATATTACGCGCCGCAGGTGCGGAGGGCGAGAGTACTGATGCAACAGGGCGATCACTACCAGGTGACGATGCGCGTCGAGCAGAAGCACGTTCTGACGGTGGTGATGGACACGACATACGACGTAACCTTTGGACGCCTGGATACGCAGCATGGATACAGCGTGTCGAGGAGCACAAAGATCGCCGAGATTGAATCGCCGGGAACGGCGAAGGAGCGCGCACTGAGCCCAGCCGAAGAGCACGGGTACATGTGGCGGCTGAACACCTACTGGAGCTACGAGGAGCGGGACGGCGGATTGTACATCCAAATCGAGTCGATTTCGCTGACGCGATCCATTCCGACCGGGCTCGGCTGGCTGATTGGGCCGTTCATTGAAAGCATTCCGCGGGAATCGCTGGCGTTCACGCTGCGCTCGACGCGGGATGCGCTGAAGAAGTAGTTCCGCGGCGACAGGAAGAGTGATGCGGAAAGGGGACGAAGATGGGCGCACAGATTCTTGCAGCGAAACATGAAGCGGCATTTGAGAGCGCGCGGCGCGTGAACCAGGCGTTGACGGCGAGGATGGAAAAACGAGCGTTGCGGTGGTTGGCGGAGCGCGCGCCGAAGTGGGTCAGCTCAGACCAACTAACGATGCTGGGACTGAGCGCGCAGATTGGAGCCGGCGTTTGCTACGCCATGTCACGTTTTGACCGGCGAGCGTTGCTACTGGCGATTGTGTGCCTGGCGCTGAACTGGCTGGGCGACAGCCTGGATGGAACGCTGGCGCGCGTGCGACGGCAGGAACGGCCGCGGTATGGGTTCTATGTCGATCACATAGTGGACATTCTGGGAGCGGTGGCGCTGATGTGCGGCCTTGGTTTCTCGGGGCTTCTGCATTGGCCGATGGCGATGGCGATGTTGATCGCGTTTCTGGTGCTTTCGAGCGAAAGCTACCTAGCCAGCTACACGCTGAAGTGTTTTGAGCTGTCGCAAGGGATGTTCGGTCCGACAGAGATCAGGATTCTGCTGGCGGCGGGCAGCCTGGCAGCATTGCGCAGCCCGTATTCGACGGTGTTGGGTCACAGGTTATTGCTCTTCGACCTGGGTGGAATAATCGCGACGCTTGGGATGGCGTGGATGGCGATTTCCGTTATGGTGAGGCACACGGCGCAACTTTACCAGCAGGAGCCGCTCCGATGAATGCGCTCGCCAACACCCTCATCCGGTGGGGCAGGTTCAACGTGGTGGGAGCGATGGGCATGGCGGTGCAGCTTACCACTGTGGCTGCGTTGAACCATTTGACCGCGGGCCACTACATGGCGGCGACGGCCGTGGCCCTGGAGCTGACACTGCTGCACAACTTTGTGTGGCATCTCAACTACACCTGGCGAGACCGGCGCGATCGTTCCGCACTGTTTGGCCAACTGGTCCGGTTCCATCTCGCGAATGGGCTGGTTTCGATGGCGGGGAACCTGGCGCTGATGCCGGTGCTGGTGCATGGGGCGCGGATTCCGGTGGTTGTGTCGAATGCGATTGCGATCGTCTGCTGCTCGATTTTGAATTTTTGGCTCGGGAACAACTGGGCATTCGCAACAAGGGCAGAGGAGGTACAGACCTAAGGTTTGGCAGCATCGTGCCGATGACAGACACAGGACTGTGCCTTTGGTGATCCCGGGCCTACAGTAATCCGATCAAATGCGGTATTCTGCTTCGTCGAGAGAAAGCCATTCCGGGGAGGCGCGATGTCGAATCACGCGGCGCCGAGAAATCCTGCCGTCCTTTCATATCACGCAATGCGCAGGATGGTGGGCATCATCGCGCTGCTGCTTCCTTTTGTTCTGGCCGGCGGGACAATTTTGATCTCGCTCGCCGGGCCCAGGCATGCACTGCCTGACCCACTTCTGCAGCGATCGATCAGCGACTATCGTTACACGGCTATGGGGAGTTGCTATGTGGGCAGCCTGTGCGCCATCGCGGCGTTCCTGATGTGCGCCCGCGGATACGACCTGACCGACGAGATCACGGGCTATCTCGCCGGGGCTCTTGCTCTGGGAGCTGCACTCTGCCCCTCGGTGAACCCGCGAGACCCGGTGCATTCACCTCTGCAGTTGGAGTTGAACACGGTCCACACAGTGTTTGCCGCGCAGATGTTTCTCGTGCTGGCCTACTTCTGCCTGTTTCTGTTCCGCAAGAGCTCGCCAGGGAAAAGCCGCACTCGCCGCAAGCAGCATAGAAACGCCGTTTACGCAGTGTGCGGGACGGTGATCCTGGTCTGCGACGCCGTGATGGTCAGCCTAAACCTCGAGGGCGCGGCGCGAGTCCTGAAACCGATCAACCCGTTGCTGACCTGCGAATCGCTGGCGCTTATCGCGTTTGGCGTCGCCTGGCTCACCAAAGGCAATGGCATTCTGCGCGACAGGCCGCACAATCATGTCCAGCCTGCCTGAAGATGCGGGGCCGAGCGAGGCGCGGCCTGGGGCGCATTTCGGGCGCGCGGTCGGGCACAGGCCATCCCGGGAGGTTCTTAAGGGGGCGTAACTCTCAGTGTCCTTTTCCGGTATGGGTCTGATCGGCAGACGCCGGACCGGAGAGTGGAATCTGCCGGCGCAGAGGCACACGCGCATCGCGTGCGAAGTACCACCGCGCCGCAATCGAGAATGAGTTCACCTCTAGGCTGCTGTCGCTTAATTGCGGTTTGTAGAAGAAGCCCGAATAGGTGGGGGCGAAGGAAAGATTACCGAAGACTGGGAGGACGAGGGCGACGCTCAAGG
Source organism: Occallatibacter sp. (assembly GCA_050010795.1). Classification (GTDB taxonomy): domain Bacteria; phylum Acidobacteriota; class Terriglobia; order Terriglobales; family Acidobacteriaceae; genus Telmatobacter. Next base: position 41,014 of record JBEKKI010000016.1, on the reverse strand, counting down.
GGATTGCGTACTTTGTTTGGGTGGGAAGTTCCGCCGAGGAAGGCCGACCGAAATAGTAATCTCCCGTACTATCGGTGACGAGATTGACCTGCTTTCCTGGGGCACTGCCGAACAGATGATTCTGGAAGTGGAAATCCCAGTAGTAGCCAGGGGAGTGCAGTGTTCGTACACCCGGCGACCCGATGACTTGAGTGGTGCCGTTGATGGTCAAGGGAGTGGGCGGGTTGCCATAGGGGCCGCTGAAGCAGTTTTGCAGCGAGACATTTGCGAGTACAGGACAGGTCTTCTGATTCGATCCGGTCTTGAGCGTGAGGCTGGAGAGGACTCCGTTCTGCGAGCTGAACTCCATTCCTGTTTCGAAGTAGTTCCCGCCGAGGAAGGTGAGGAACCGCAGTTTTGAGCTGCTTTGGTTGAACTCGCGCCTGAATCCGGCACGGTCGTTCCAGCCGGAAACACGCGGAAGATTTCTGATCGTGAGCTCGCCACCTGAGTAGGGGAAGAACAGATAGGGCTTGTTGATCTGAATCTGATATTGATGAGGCGTAAACACAAGCAGGCTGCGCGGTGTTGAGCGCACGCTATGCACGTTGGTATCGCCCTTTGCGTGCAGGCGAACCTGCACAAAAGCACCTTCAGAGAGATTGTTCAAGGAATACGATCCATTAATCGGCTTCCCGGTGAGATTGCCAATGACCGCATGGTCGTATGCGAATGCGCTCTGTTCGCCAAAGGAAACCGAAGTGAACGCCCTGGCGCTGCCCGTGGGACTAAAGAATGTGCCCGTGACTCTGCTGGCCAACTCCAGATCCAATTCCTGCGAGGTTGGCGCAGTGGCACGCGAGTCAGAAACCGCAGCGAAGTTGTTTTGAACGAACGTGTTTCCGTTGATGGGAGCACGCGATCCGAAACTGGCGATCAACTTTGCGAAGTCTACCTGCCATAAAGGCATTTGCTGAAAGACTTCGTTGCCGGAGGTGACCAACTTTTGCGGGGAGCCGGATGTGCCGCCCAGGTCGGCAACCTGCACATCGGGACTTGAGATGGAGTTCAAGAAGAAATGCGATAGAGGAGCGGTGACATAGACGTCGGTTCTTTGGTGGTTGGCTGAGGGAAGGCTTTGTAGAGTGCCGTAAACGGCTTTATCCTCAGCCAATTGGTCGCTGGTGAGCAACCAATAATAGGCATCGTCGCTGATGGGAGTTCCACCGACGCAGTAGGTGCTCAGGCCGGGAGTGGAGCCTTTGCACGAGGGATCGACGGGAATCCACAGGGGCTCGTTATTCTGGTTGACCTGAGTGATATTGGTAAGATCCGACTGAACAATGCCGTAGGAAATGAGCCATTCCTGCGTGAAGCCGGTGTCAGCGAGTTGGGCCTGCTCGGCCATTTTCGCTTCGGACGCCGCCAGAATACTTTTCAGGCTCTTGCCGGTTACCGCGACATATTCCAGGAAGTCACCCTTCCAGAAGATGCGATCGAGCGCGGCGCGGAGCTTGCAGAGATCGGCGTTTTTCGTCTCGTCGGTGCACACTTCGTAGCCGGCATAGGCGGGACCAATTGCGTCGAGCTCCACGTCGCGGCTCTGCAACAGAACCACGTCGGCATGGGGGCGCGAGGACCTTTGCAGGTCATTGAGCAGCGCGAATTCGGCCCTTTGCTTGCTGGTCGAGTCGGTTCCGATGATCGATTGAGCCGACGGCGCGGGTTGCAACTGCGCGATCAAGCGAGAGAGCAACGAGATGGTGGTGAGCGAGCCTTTAACGGTAGGCGGTGTGAAAATGCCGTCGGTCTGGTTGGTCAGTGCGAAGCTGTGGTCGGCCGCGGAGACGAGCGCGACGCGGGAAACTTTGCCCGGATAGCTGCCATCTTCAGATGAATAACTGGGATCGGGCGTGACCACTGGAGCCGGGTGCGTGCTGTAAGCGGACGCAGGAAAACCAATGGTAGTCTGGGGCGTGCCGTAACCGACCTCGGCTTCGCTGACAACGGCGTCGACCTCCTGGCTCATGCTATCGAGGGTCAGGAGCTTCCACACGCGTTCAGACAGGACCTCCGCCTCGGTGTGGGGCATCTGAGCCATCACGACGATCTTGTCGAAACATGGCTTGCCGGAGGTGCAGCCTTCCAGAAGCTGAGCGCCGCGAACAATGGCTTCAACGATCTCAACGGGATCGGTGGCCACTACCGTAGGACCGCCAAAATTCGAGGCGCGGTCGCCGCAAGGCTTGAACGCGGCAATGGATTCTTTCTGATCGCCGGGGCACATTTGAAGATTCGTGTGCGACACCGCGTTCAATGTGTCCTGGCCGATAACACCGACGATCAGCGCCTTGCTACCGTCCTGACTGTGCGCCACGGTGTAACCAACATCCTTCTCTTCGCTGGCGATGGTGAGCAGCAGCCCACGGATCGCGTCGTCGCGCGTATCGTTGGTCAGCGTAACCGAAGCTCCAATCTCTGTCAGACTCGCGGGGCTCTGCTGTGGGGCATTCCGGGGCTGGTTGCTCGGCGGAGATGCAAGGATCTTGCTCAAACTCTTCAAAATATCGGAGAGGCGGTTTTTGTACGCACACATTTCAGCCTGATCGCCGGTTGGAGATGGAGCGGGACACTGGCTCATCCTGTCGAGCGCGGCCGCGTAAGCGTCTGCCTGATCCTTGGTCACTTGCTCGCCTGCGTCCTGGGGTTGGCCGGACTTAGCCGGCGGCGAAAGAGCGGGCACGGGGAATCGCAGACCCCAGGCCGATTGCATGATGGAAATCTCATCGTGCACCAGCGTGGTGAGCACCACTTGCCGGCCCTGCGCCTGCATAGCGCTCTCTGAAGCCAATTCCCGCAATGCATTGACGGTAGGATTGTTGCCCGTGTTGCGGCTGAGCCTGTCGAGGCGATCGAGCCAGTCGAGCGGCTCGGGTGTCAAGCCGTCGCCAACGCAGCGCAACGCCGAGGCCGAGAACGGATCCTGACTGAAGAGCAACGGACAGCGCGCTCCGCCTCCCCCCGAGCCACCGCCCTTCCCTTTCATCGTTACGCGGAGATTAGCGCCGAGAAGATTGATCTTGTGGTCGTAATTGGCGATCAGCGCAGATTGCGCCTGGTCCTGATCGGCCTGAGACAACAGCCGCTGCGACACGCGCAGCCAGCGAGCGGTGTACATGAAGTCCTGGCTTCCGGGCACAACGGCGCGGAATCCGGCGTGCATGAGGAAATTGAGCACGTTGTCACAATCGGCCAGGGGAGCGACGCGATCATCGTTCTTGTAGAGACTTTCGGGGCGGGTTTCGCCGGTGTCAGTTTTATTTGGAATCAGATGGCACCCCACAGGAGGATCCGGGGTAGAGGCGTTCTCAAGCTGGAGTGAAGCGCCGAACTCGGGACCGAAGTTATCGCCCATTCCCAGCAGCAACCGGCTCAAATCCGACTTGCGATAGTCCAGAAAGCTTTTGACCGGCGGAAGATGATTCTGATCCGCCTCGCCGTATTCCATTCTGTAATAGCCGAGCAGGCTACCGGTGTAATCGATCTCGATCTTGCCGGACTGTGCCCCGATCGCTCCGGAGAAGAGGAGAGGGAGGGCGATGGCAAAGGCCAGAGGGAAGACACAACGCTTGAAAGACAAGGCAATATGCATAGCGCCTCCAGGCACCGCCGGACTATCGGCCCGATGTGGGTGCCTCCATGATCCAAAAATGCGCGCGCCTCGTCAATCGCATTTGCAACATAAAGGGTTTGCGCGGAGCCGGCTGAAGATATGAATGACCGGAGCGGCCGGCTTCAAAGCTTCCCCGGCCGGCTTCGTCCAGTTGCGATATATTGGCCGTAGCTGATCATCCTCACCGCACAGGTTGCCCCGAAAGCATGAACGAGATGGACCATCACGACGCGCATGAGACCGCCGTGCGCGTGTTTGTGAGCTACGCCCGCGAAGACAAGCGGTGGCTGGACCCCGACTACCGGTACAACCTGATTCCGTTCCTGGCTGAGTCGCTGCGGCGGCACAACGTTGTGTTCTGGTACGACACGGAGCTGAAGCCTGGAGACGTATTCAAGCGGCAGATTGAATCGGAAATCGATCAGGCACAGATCGCGGTGCTGATCGTGAGCCAGAGCTTTCTGAACTCGGAATTCATCGAGCAAATTGAGATGCCGCGGATCGCGGAGCGAGCGCGACGGGGCCATACGATCGTGATCCCGGTGCTGGTGGAACCGTGCGACTGGAGCGACTATCCGTTTCTGGCGGATCGCCAGATGGTTCCCAGCGCCAACCCGCTGATCGACTTCACCGAAAGCGAAGCAAAATGGGCCAAGGTCAAGTTTCAGATTCTGGATGGACTGAAGGCGCAACTGAAGAGGATCAGGGAGGCGAGCGAATCGCCGGCGACGGCAGGTGCGGGAATAGATGCGCAGAGGCCAGCCAAGGAAAAGAGAATATCGAGCGCGGCGATCGGCGGCGCGGGAGAGCGAGACGCAGTAGCCATCGAGGAGCGAACAACCCGGAGTGGGTCGGCGGTACGGTCACCGTGGGAGCGAATTCCAGTGTGGGCCTGGGGAGTGGCGGCTTTGGCGATTTTGGCGATATCGTTCGCGCTGCTGAGAGGACATTTCGGCTCGCAGGAGGCTTTAACGAGTGCGCGCAGCGGCACACCGGAACGGCTGACTTCGATCTTCGGAACAAGTGACGGGAAGAAGCTGTGGGCGGTTGGCAATAGCGGCGTGGTGATTGAGTCGGACGATGGAGGCGTCGCCTGGTCGGCACGCACCAGCGGAACGCCGAGCCACCTGGAGTCGATCTTCGGGACGAGCGATGGGAAGATGCTGGTGGCCGTCGGCGACGGCGGCACGATCGTCGAGTCAGAAGACGGAGGGGCAACCTGGACTTCACGCGCGAGTGGCACGAGGAACACCCTGCTTTCGAACTTCGGGACCAGCGATGGGAAGCAGCAGTGGGCAGTGAGCGCGAAAGGCGAGATCTTTGGCTCGGATAACGCCGGCGCAACATGGACGCGGCAGAGCGCAGGCGCCACGGATTGGCTCGGCTCGATCTATGGGATCAGCGACGGCAGTCGTCTTTGGGCCGTCGGCGACCACGGGACGGTGCTCGAATCGGACGATGAAGGCGCCACCTGGGCGCTGGACCACAGTCCTCTTCAAGCTAGCCTTTCAGCAGTGTTTGCAATCGGCGATGGCAAACACCTGTGGGCCGTAACTTCGGGTTCGGCAATTGCTTCGGATGACGGGGGCGCGACGTGGACGATGAATGCGATGACCCCATCGACCGCATCGCCGCCGGGGATTCACGCGGTCTTCGGAAGCGCTGACGGAAAGCGCATTTGGGCTGTCGGCGACAGCGGCACAATCCTCGCGTCGGAAGACGGTGGATCGAACTGGCAGGTGCGCAAGAGCGGGACCCAAAATGTGCTGTGCTCGATCTACGGGACTAGCGACGGCACGCACCTTTGGATCGTGGGCGACAACGGCATCGTTCTTACATCGAACGACGGCGGCATGACCTGGACGAAGTAGGCGCGCCGGGACCACGGGGCCGGATCTACACGCACAATTCACCGCCTCACACGCGCTCACGCGTCGAGAGCTACGCGGTCACGAAGCGACCAGCCGTTGGCGCGCTGGATGAGCAGAGTGCGGTCGGCGGGTTGGGTTTGCGGCTTGCGCAGCGAGAATTCGCAAGGCTCTTCGCGCGAAAAGAGCCAGAGGCTGAGCGAAGGCAATGACAGGGCGCGCGCGGCAATGCGCACTGCTTCGGGCTCGTCGAGATCGACAATGAGACTGCAGTGCACAGCGGATGGGTTGGCGAGCAACTGGTCGAGTTCCGCAGGCCCTGTCGCCAGCCACTTGCCGTAGAGGCGCACTGTGCGAACAGGATGAAGCTGGATGCCGAGGCCGGCCATGATCTCAGGAAGCCGCGCGACCTCCTGCCGATTCCAATCGCGCAGCTCGTCTGGCAGCTTACTCCAATCTTCCAAATGCGGATTTGACACCCGCGAAGTGCCGGACGGGCCTTCGAGGAGCCCGCGCTCGATGGTGTAACGACGGTGTTCGAGCTGGGCAAGCAGTTCAATCTGTTCGTCGCTGAGCTTGGCGACGACTGGCGACAGGACATCGTTATCGATGTGCATGCCGGCCACCTCCATCAGCAGCGGAGTGTGATCGGCGCGCCAGCGATTCGACATCTTCATGAACTCAGGCAGGTCGTGCCAGGGTACGTTGGCTTGAGGATTGATTGAAACTTGCGAGCGGCGGCGGTAATCGTCGTGGAGTACCTGTGCAAAGGCATCCAGTTTTGCGCCGAACAGAACGTCGGGGCTGAGAGTTTCTTCGAGCGTGCCGAAGATCTGCAACCGATCGCGGAAGCGCGAGATGTTCTCGATGTCGCGCATCAACTCTCCCAAGCGGCGATAGTGCTCGAGGCGGACGAAGATGGGCACGTCGAGACGGCCATTGCGGTCGAGCATTGAGCGCACTTCAAGCGCGGCGCAGAGGCTGAGCTCGTCGTCGCCCAGGGCGAGTGCGATGCCGAGAATAGGCCCGGCTGACTCGAGCCTGCGTTCGACGATGCGCGTGAGGTCGGGCGACCCCGGCCCCACCGACGCAGTAACGAATTCAAGCGAGGCGAATGCGGCGCCGGCCGGGTTGGTGATGGAGAATTTCTCTCTGGCTGTGTCGGCGTTCTGATCGAAAACAATGATCTTGAGCGTGCTTCCTAATGCCACCGGAGCGGAGCGGATGAGATGAAGCGCGATTTCGTGGCCATATGCTCCGAAACCGATGAGGACAAAGGTTTGCGCCTCAGATTCCGGGCTGGGCGGCAGGTGCAGTCGCCTTACGAGCATGCGCGCCGCGGAGTTGAACGGGTTGAAAAGATGCAGGTCGACGGAGGCAGACCCCAGGGATCTTTTGTCGCTGGCGATTAACCGCTTGTGCATCCAGTCATTGCGCAGTTGAGCCAGAACCTGAATGCCGTGCGGCTTGCGGTAAGCCAGACGGTCGTAGATCGCTTTGATCTGGAGTGCGATATCCATGTTCTCGCTGTCCGAGCCTGTGCACACGATCGCACTTTGCGCACGCCTGATGCCCGCGGCGAGCAGCACCTGAGGATTCTTGGCGTCGCCCTGGAGAAAAGGAACTCCGCTTTTTTCGCAGGTTGCAGCGTTAGGTGAATCACCGAGCAGGTCGATGGCGACGATGTTTTGATGCCTGGCTCGGAGGTTCTGAATGATCTGCATGCCCACATCCCCGACACCGCAGACGATGGTGTGGTTGACCCTGCGGCGCGCCATGGCGGTGCGGAGGTTCTTTCTAACTCCGGTAAGAAAAAGTTGCCCGGCGGAGAAGAGTGCAATCCCGGGCACCGCGATCTGGGCGACGACCAGCTGCCAGGGATCAATACCGGGCTGGAAAAGATCGTAGAGCCGAAGGAGGCCGATGGACGCAATCAGGCAGTGCAATGCCTCCATCCATGTGAACGGGCGAACCGGATTAGGGCAGGGGATCGGTGGAATATGAGGATGAAGACAAGCGCCGCCGGTGTAATCGCTGCCGGCGATGGCGTATCCCCAGAAGCCGAGGCCGACGGCAAGAATGGCGAAGGCAACGAGAGTGTACTTTTCGAAGCGCTTACTCATATTCCTCTCCGCAAGCAGCGGCGAATGTCAGCCGGGCAGGTTAAGTGTCCGGTAGCGGAAAACGAAGCTCCAATCCATGGTCTCGGCAATCATAACCCCGGCGATCTGCTGGGCGGCCTGGCGCAAAGCGGCAAACTTCTCGCTCGGAGAATCGAGGGAATTCTTTAAAACGACGGACCGGAGAGACCTGAGTTCCTGCGCCATGGCGCGCGAGCGATCCGCGCTGCGGGCGAATTCCCCGTGATTCGCGATCCCGTAAAATGCGGCGCCGAAAGCCGGCGGTACGGTTGCGAGCAACAAATACCAAGGTGATTCAACATCGATGAGCACGTGGGCGGCACACGCGAGCGAGGTGATGACAAAGAGAGTTGTTCCGATGTGATGCAGGCGATGATTCAGTTTGGTCAAGGTATCGCGATTGCCTTCGTGATACCCGATTTGATCGTCAAGGATGTATGCGATGAGGCCCCCGATCGAAGCGAGGTACGCCGGGTTGACGATGGCGGAAGCCAAGCCAAGATCGCGAGCGATGGTGCGGAACATGCCATCGACCCACGAACGATCAGAACCCGAGCGGAAGTGGGCCGGAAGCGAAGGCGTGGCAAGGGGGCAGCCCAGAGGAGACAAATAGCAGTACTGGCGAAGCAATTCAGCCAGCTGCCGATAGTTGAGCCAGCGCTCGTGCCAGCGTTTACGGCGGCCGTGAAAGGTTATCGCCAGGATAACGGCGATCAACGCGAATTCGGTCAACGCGGGAACTCTGCGGCCTTCAATATCTTCAATATGGTAGACGTGACAAAGCCAGCCGAGCATGGCGACCAGGACGGCGCAGGCGCTGAGCAGATTGGTGGCCATGGAACTCGAGCGGAGCAGCCCCGCATAATAACCCGACAATCCGTCGGCCCAGGCATAGTGAGGGCAAAGCCTGTCGAGCAGGTAGCGTTGCGTCTCCGGGGGAGGGGCGGGGTCATTGGACATCATCTTCGTCCATTCTTCTCGCGCCGACGGCTCAAAATCCCTGAGTCTCCACGAAGCTCGACGGAACTTGCCGCGAGCAAGGGCATCGCGAAAGATGCGGAAGAACCGGCCAAAATCGTATTTGGGTTGCTTTTCGGCGCAGTAGGCGTGACTGAAGTTGAAGGCTCGATCGCCATCGCCATTGACTTGCGAAAGCCGCGATGCAGGCAGCGAGTCCAGCTTTTCCAACGGGCTTATGTCACGGCTTCCTGATTCGCCCGTAGAAAGAATGCACGGAGCCACCGGCTGGGTGGCGTGCAACCAGAAGACGGGCACGTTCTGCGCGATCGCCTCGTCGACGATTTGCGCGGTCCCGCCCCTGCCGGCGGCTGGTTCGCCGTCCCAGATGGCAATGAGGAAGTCGGATTGTTCAAGCACGATGCGGCCGATTCGTTCGTAAGCCATGGCTTCTGCCTCTCGCGAGCCGTCGGCTTGAAACACCGCGGAGGCTTTGGCGAGCAGAGCTTGAAACTCATCGCGCGATTCGGAGCTTGAGAAGTCGCGGCAGTATTCATCCGCATGGAACGGTAAGGGACATTGCAGATCGGCGCCCAGCGCAAGGCCGGCGTGGGCGACAATGCGGTCGGCCCCTTCAGCAAGCGGAGAGATGATGCGCAAGAGGGGAGGCTCGGGCGCATGCAGAAGAGGGTCGTACGCTTGCGCAGCCAGACCGGCAACGATCCTGAGAACCTGTTCACACTGTCGGGGAAGATCGACGGCGATTTGAGGAGAAAGGCGATTGAGCCGATGGCCGGTCACGCCGATTTGAACCACCAGGCGGGGCCGCGGCGGCGAGCTTGAAACTTGAGTGGCCATGGCGCGGAGATTAGCGATGCTCCCTAAATCTGGGTTGAGCATATCACGGCGTCAAACGCAACACTGGCTGCTGTTTATGGGCGGGAAGAAGCCGGAGACCGGCGAAGTGAAAGGTGAAAAGAAATGGTTGGCGCGATTGAATTCGAACCAACGGCTTCTTCCTTCGAATTTGAACAAAATCCGGCGAATCATGTCCCTAACCACACCCGGGCTCAGAAGAATGGGCTGGTGCCGCGGAGTGATTCTTCATACCGGCTGAAGTGGGTTGTGCAATTGGCGTAGTCAAGCTACCAACCAATCGTGCTGGATTCTGCGATTGCCGTCAAAACCCTGGGGGAATTGTCTGGCTTCGATTTGACCCTGGCGATACCCGCTGCCGCGACCCAGAATTCGCACTGATAAGCGATGTGCTCGAAATGTATGGGCATTGACCGGCTAAATCTTTTGCCTGCAAAAGAACCAACTTCGCGCTTGGCGAAGGAACGGCGCCCCGGGAATAGCCGATAACACTTTAGTAATACATCAATATAGTTATCTAAGTTCCCTGCGGGTCTCAAAAATGGTTACCATCGTCCCACAGCAGCTTGTTTGGCGGGCAGTCGGGAATTGACGCTCGCATTGAAGGTTCTTCCCAGGATTGCTTTATTTTTGTTCGTTATGGCGAAGGAACCTGCGAGTTCGACTCCCCGAACATGATGTCAATTTGAGATTTGCGCGGAAAAGGGGCTGGTACCTCAAGGAGCACTCCATACCGTGAGATCAGCAGACTTATCACCAAATTTCGAGATGAAACATGCCGACGCAATTGAGACTGAGTTCTTGTCGGTTGCCCTGATTGGCCCAGACGAGGAGAGACGTTTGGTCGTGGCCAAGGCTCTTGCCGAAACTGGTCGAGCCAATGTGCGTGAGTTCGACTCCTACCCGCCGGAACTTGATCACTTGCAAAAATTGCTGGCTTCGTTCGACGTCGTCATCCTTGACCTGGATAGTGAGCCAGCTGTCGCTCTGGAATTAGTGGAACGAGCGAGTGCGAACGAGGCGGCGACGATTATGGTCTATTCGGAGAGTGCCGATCCGAAACTTGCCGTCCGTTCGATGCGTGCAGGTGCTCGTGAGTACCTTCTTCTACCCCTCGAGCACGGCGCTGTGGCCGGGGCGCTCGCTCGGACCGAAGCTGTCGTTCGCGAGCAAGCTCTCCCAGCAGAGAAGACACTGGGAGGGTTGTTCGTTTTTGCCGGGTCCAAAGGAGGGTCCGGCGTTACGACAGTCGCCTGCAATATTGCCGTTGCCCTTGCCCAGAAATTCGACCAGAGAATCCTGCTCATCGACCTCGCTCTTCCCATTGGAGATGCGGCACTGTGCCTTGGGATTTCTGCGGGTTACTCGACAGAGGACGCCTTTCGAAATATCGAGCGGCTGGATGCGAGTCTTCTTCAAAATCTCCTGGTCAAGCATCGGTCAGGAGCATTCGTGCTTGCGGCTCCCACCAAAGTTCCCGAGGTTGAGGTTTCCAAAGCTGCCATCGACAAGCTGATCGCAATCGCGCGGCGCGAATTCGATCATGTGATTGTCGATGTGGGATCGAGGATTGATGTGGCAGCTCAGGTCCTCTTTGAAGATGCCTCAACAGTTTTTCTGGTCACGCAGACCGGAATCTCCGAACTGCGCAATTCAAATCGCCTTATCTCACAGTTCTTCGCCGAAGGAAGTCCAAACCTGGAAATCGTGATCAACCGCTTTGAGTCTCGCTTTCTGGAACCGGTGAACGAAGATGTCATCGCCAAGGCTCTTGACAGGCCAGTACGGTGGAAGATTCCCGACGATCAGGACGCTGCGCGCGCGCTGCAGTACGGCGACACCGGGCTTCCAGAAACACGCATTTCGCGCATAAGCCGGGAGATGGCCAGATCGATTACGGGGCGCCCTATTTCACAAGAAAAGAAGAGGGATTTTGATCCTCTTGGTCTCACTAGAAAGATTGCGCAGGTAGATTCCGGAAAAAATGGACCGCCGAGCACTACGGTATTGGCTTCGGCTGTCGAGCGCACAACTCCGACCGTCACGTGGCCCACACCCGACCAGATTACCTACGGCAACAAACTCACCTTCGCGCAGCTCAATGCAACGGCATCGGTTGCGGGAACTTTTGTATACACACCTGACCCAGGCTACGTGCTGCCGGTCGGAACGCACACTCTATGGGTCACATTCACTCCTGAAGACTCCAGAGGCTTCGCTCCGCTGCAGGCCGCAGTTTCAATTGTCGTGGTCAAGGCAACGCCAGCCCTCTCTTGGCCAACACCTGCCACGATAATTTACGGCACTGCATTGGACGATGCTCAACTCAATGCCTCGGCGCCTGTAGCAGGGAGGGTCGACTATACTCCCGCGCCGGGCGAGGTGCTTCCCCCGGGAATTCACACGCTCGCGGTAACCTTCACCCCCGCGGACATCGAGAACTACGCTACAGCGCAGGCCACCGTGTCGCTTACTGTGGCCAGGGCAAGGTCCGTCATCCAGTGGCCGACACCCGAGCCAATAACGTACGGCACACAGCTCAGCGCATTGCAACTCTGTGCCGTGTCATCGGTTCCGGGAACATTCCAATACAACCCTGGCTTAGGAGCGGTGCTTGCGGCCGGAGAGCATAAACTGTCCGTGGTTTTCACCCCGGCAGATACTTTGGGTTACTCTAAATCGCAGGCTGCCGCATCACTAACTGTGGCCAAGGCAGCTCCTGCCATCACGTGGCCAACACCGGATCCGATTATCTACGGCGCAGCCATCAGCACCGCCCAGCTCAACGCAACAGCTACGGTCCCGGGATCTTTTTCCTATGAACATTCTGTGGGCGAGATACTCGAACCGGGAGTGCATGAACTTTCAGTAACCTTCACTCCGATCGACACACTGAACTACACAACGGTGCGTGCCGTCGTGACGCTCACTGTTACCGAAAAGTTGCCGACCCTTATCACCTGGCCAGCCCCCGCAGCCATTTCCTACGGCACCGCTCTGAGCGCCACTCAGTTGAACGCCACGGCATCGGTTCCTGGAACATTTGTCTACACTCCTTCCGCAGGTCACGTGCTCGCACCGGGGAGGTATACCCTCTCCGCATCGTTCACTCCATCGGACACCGAAAAATGCGCGACGGCGCAAGCCGCGGTCGTGCTTCAGGTGGAAGGATTGCCGGACGTTGCTTCATCGCCAACTACAGCCGCTGAGAAGCCACCCACGTGGACCTTTGCTGCGATCAACCTTCCTCCCGCAGATTCGGTACCGGCAGAAATAACGGCAGAGCGGAACGCCACCAAGACAAACCCGCGTGAAACGCGCACATACAAAGGTGCTGTCTACGAGAAAGGTGAGGACGGTCAATGGCATCTCCAAAAGAAATAGCTCCAACGCTACCTGAAATACTTCCCGAAGATTTCAGCGAATGGGATAGCGAAGGTTCTCCTACTGCTATGCCTGTTCCTACTGGTGAATGGGAAGCCGCTCATTCTTTCAGCGAGACTCCAAAGCCGTTTGGGCAATCCGTTGACCGCGATGCAACCATGGCAACTTTGGTGGACATGCCACCTGCGTCGGGTTCAACCTCGTCAGCGCCGATCTTTGTCGAGCAGCAAGAAGATTTCAGCCATGAAGTTAGCGAAGCATCTCCTTCGGCAAAGCCTGTCAACTCTCGCGATGAATGGGAAGCATGGATTGACGCTCATTCCTTCAGCGAGACTCTAAAGCCGTTTGGGCAATCCGTCGACCGCAATGCGAACATGGCATCTTTGACGGAGATACCTCATGCTTCGGGTTCATCTTCGTCCGCACCGGTTTCTGGTAAGCAGCAAAAAAATATCAGCGATCGGAATAGCGAAGTATCTCCCACGGCTATGCCAGTTCTATCTGGTGAATGGGAAGCATGGGCAGCCGCTCATTCCTTCGATAAAACCCCAAAGGCACCTGGGCGACCCCCTGAGCGCAAAGCAAGCGTTTCGCCGGTAGTGGACAGGCCACGTGTTTCGAGTTTCGCCTCATCCGCACCAGTCGTTGTTAAGGAGCCAGAGGTAACGACTGAGTCGGCGAAGGGATCGCCCAGCCGTGCTTCGCGCGGCCTGGAGGCTAGCCATGCCACGAGTGTGGTTCCCGCTGTGCCAGCTTTGCCAAGCGTCTCTAAGTTGAACGGACTGCGTAACTCACCCGAACCCGCGGCGACATTGAAGCGCGAGATTTACGTACCTCTGTTCCAGTCGGATTTGTCGAAAGATGTCGAAGTTAAGGATGAGCAGAAGAAGACGAAGAAGAAGTGGATGATCATTGCACCCGTTAGCGCCGGTTCGATTCTGCTTCTGCTTATCTTCACGATCCCGCTGTTCCATCATGGAGTGAAACCCGTGGCGAAACAATCTGTTCAGCCACCTCCGGATGCAACTGACACTCAACTGGAGTCGGAAACGCCAAATCCGTCGAGTAGTGAACCGATGACCCAGGCAAAGCAGCCGGCAACGGACACCCCGCAGACTGAGGCACAAGACGGAGTCAAGTCGCCAAAGGCGCCGACGAAAATGCAGACGCAAATGATGGATGATCAACTCACTGCGCCAACACGGATTCCGCAAGGCGCTGCCACACAAGTCGCGGAAGATGGGCCTCCTCCCGCGAGCTTTGGCACGGCCGGTGCGGATGGTTTGGGCGGCGGCGCGAATGTCAGCGCCTTCAATGGACATGCACAGCCCGTCGTTAAAGTTATACCTTCGAAACCTGTTACCGTTTCATCCGGCGTCGCAGCTGGAATGCTGATTCTGAAGACGGAGCCCGTTTATCCGGCCATCGCTAAAGCAGCCCGCGTGTCTGGCACTGTGGAGTTGCACGCCACGATTTCCAAGAGCGGAACAATCAAAGACGTGCACATTGTGAGTGGGCCGGCCATGTTGCAACAGGCCGCCGTCGATGCCGTGCGGAACTGGCGCTACAAGCCGTACAGGCTCAGCAATGAGCCGGTAGAAGTTGAAACAACAATAAAACTGGTTTTCTCCCTTGGCGAATGAACTACCGAAGTGCGAACGTTGCTCGATCCCCCAGAGCAGATTCAGAGCTCCCGTGCTACACGAGAAAGCGTGCGAGGTGGCTCTTCCTTAAGGAAAGAGCCACTCGGCAGCATAAGCCTGCCTTATAGCAACTCTGAATCTGCTGTAATGCTTCCACGCAGGATCCCTTGCAGCGATCCAAGCCAACGTCTCGGCTCCGCTCGGGCTGCAGACCGATGTAAACCTTCGTGCCCACCAAGTGTAGTTGCACTGGATTTGGCGAGCCGTCGTTCACGGATACTATGCAATTCGTCGATTCGGTAGATCGATGGGTTCCCGGCCTTCCACTGTGAACGCCCTCAGAAATCGCAAGCCCCTCCTCCAGTCGACACACTTGATGCTGTTGAGATCGCCCGGCTGCGGCCAAGTCGGCTAATTCCAGTTCAAAGAGCCCGAAGGTCCGTAGCGCAGATAGAGCTCCGTGCGGCTTGCTTTCCTGGAGAAGGATACCGGGACTGAAGAAGCGAACCCTGTCTTGGCGCATTTCCTCGCGGTCTAACCCTCTCGGGCTGTTCAACTCACAGGGAATTACACGTCATCCTGCGCTGCGTGCCGGCGGAACTGAAGTAACGAACTACTCGCTTTACTCGCATTACTCTTTTACCCTTCGTCAGCACTTTTGGAATTGATAGCAACTCATTTTAGGTTTCGCTCCTTTCACCATCCGGTTATCTTGTCCAATACATAGTGGAACTCGAGAATATGGTTGTCGGCGTGTCGGCCGGCCATAATTTTGTCCAAACATTAGCTGGTAGGAAGTATGTGTGCGGACGTCCTTAGTAGGGCCCCCCCTTTTAATACTTTTTGGCTCACGGCTTTGAACGCAACAGCTGTCGCGGCTCTGGAGATCAGCAGCCGTTTGCTAGCCCATTGGACCCCGAACGCAACGGTTCTCTGATAAACGTGTCGCCGTATTCGACGGAGTAAATTATGTATCGTTCAGCAAGGTTTGTAGCGGTTTTCAGTCTGCTAGTTTGTGGCGTATTCGCTCCCCAAGGGCAGAGCCAAACACTGTTAACGAATACGTGGTCCTCAGCGGGTCATATGACCGAAGCCCGCTCAGGTGCAGCCGCGGTCCAGCTGACCGACGGGCGGATTCTGATTACCGGTGGCACCGATAACAGCGGCATTCCCCAAGCCACGGCCGAAGTGTACGACCCTGCGACCGGTGTCTTCACGGCCTTGCCGGAGATGAATGTACCCAGGGCAAATCATGCTGCCATTGTTCTGAAAAGTGGCGACGTTCTCGTAACGGGCGGTTTGACCACTGGTGGAGGCTACAGCGATTCGGCGGAAATCTATAGCGTCAACAGTCAGCAATGGACGCTTGTGCCGTCGTCAATTGGCACTGGCCGGGCAGGCCAAGCCATGGCCCTCTTATCTGACGGCAACGTCCTGATTGCTGGTGGCACCAGCACGACCAAAGTCGTCAACTCGATCATCCTCTACAACGTCACTGATGAGACTTTCACGCCCATTGGCACGCTGCTGACGCCGCGCACCGACGCTGCCGCAGCTGCCACGCCGGATGGCCGGGTTCTTATCGCGGGCGGCACCGACATTAACGGTGCAGTACTGGCTTCTACTGAAATCGTTGTTTACAGCAAGGACACGATGACCGGAACCGTATCGTCCGGTCCTACGATGACGTCTCCCCGCGTTGGCGCCACGGCCACCAGCACGTATGACGGTGTGGCTGTAATTGGCGGCAACAATGGGCAAAATGATCTTGGAACAGCTGAGATTTTCAGTCAGTGGACCAACACATTCCACGTGGTGACCGGCGGCACGCCGCGCAGCCATCACTTTGCCGCACTGCTGCCCAAGAACGGCAGCATTCTGGTCATGGGGGGCACAGGCGGAACAGCCGTGGACTTGCTGGAGCCATGGGCGAACAGCAAGGCTGGAGCCTTTATTTCGGCTTCCGGTTCGCTCGCCAATCAGGATGGAGGTTTTGCCTCTCCGGCCAGCCTGGGTTCGCTGCTGGCTGCCGGCGGCATGGGCAGTTTCGCAAGTGCGGCCGAACTCTATTGGTTCCCGACGATCTCTACCGACAAGCCTGACTACGCGCCGGGCACGCCGGTCGAGATGACCGGCACTGGCTTTCAACCCCTGGAGACAATCGACCTTCACATACACGAGTGGGTAAACCAGTCCACTGAAGACGATCCGGACGCTTCGGCCACCGCCAATTCCCTTGGCAATTTCAGTTATGACGGATATGCACCGGATACCAATGACGTGGGGGCGAGATATCATCTGACGGCCGTCGGCTTGAGTTCCGGGTACCAGGCCCAGACGATATTCACGGATGGCACTACCGGCATAAGTTTCCAAAACAGTTCGCTCGATCAGCCGGCTGCGCCGGCCACCGGCACGGCGACCGCTGGCGAGTGCGGTCTACTGCAGATAAAAGTCGACGGAAGCTCACCTTACGGCACGATCTACCTTTCCGGCAGCGCATCCACCGGCTCGTTTTACTCGAGCCAGTCAAGTTGCGAATCCGGCGCCAATAAAATCACACAATTCACGCCGAACAGCCAGCTGACCAACATCTATTACCGGGACAGTGCGGTAGGCAGCCCACAGCTTACGGCATGCACGGTAAGCGGCGGTGTCATCACTTGCGAAATCGACGCTTATTTTGGTAATGCGATTTTTTCGACTCAGACTGAATCGATCTACGGGACGGCGACGCAGATCGCGTTCCTGACAGAACCCATCGGAGGCGCCCCGGGCGTGGTGTGGGGGACACAGCCGGTGGTGGCGGTTCAGGATGTGAACCATAACACAGTGGGGGCCAATACGGACCCGATCAGCCTGACGATCACGACGAATGCGGGCGCAGGCACGCTGACATGTTCGGGTACAGGTACGAATGGCGATACGTTCAGTGCGTCCTCCGGTGTAGCCACGTTCGCGGGCTGCAAGATCAATAACGCTTCAACTTCGTGCTACGTGCTCACGGCGATGGACACGACTCTCGGGTTTACCGCGACCAGCAATTGCTTCTACATCTCCAACCCAGCGGATAAGGACAGGTCGACGGTGGGTGCGAACCCCGCGAGCCCATCCCCGGTTGTGGATAACGGGACTGCGACTTCGACGATCACGGTGACGCTCAAGGATATAAACGGCAATGCCGTGTCCGGTAAGACAGTATTCCTGTCAGCGAACAACGGGAGTTCAACGATCTCAAATCAAGGGACCGGCGTCTCGAATTCGAGCGGCGTCGTGACCTTTACAGTGACCGACACGGTGCCTGAGGTTGTGATCTACACGGCATTCGACGACACCGATGGTGTTTCGATCACGCAGACTGCCTCGGTAACCTTCGCGCCGGGCCAGGTCAGCGCCAGCAACTCGACGGTGACCCGCAATCCGGCCACTGTGAATGCAGACGGCGTGTCGTACTCAACAATCACGGTCACTCTCGAGGATTCAAGCAGAGATGTGATCGCCGGCGAGACAGTAACGCTGGGACAGGCCGGCGGCCATTCGGTCTGCACACCTGCCTGCACAACGGGAACCGTGACGAATTCGAGCGGCCAAGCCATCTTTACGGTGACCGACACCACCGCAGAGGCGGTGACTTACACGGCATCGTACTTGGGCTCGAGCGGATCGGGCTCGCTCACTCCCGTTACGGTGACTTTCCAGGGCATCCCCACCACGCTGACACTGACCGTCAATCCCAATAACACTACGGCCGGGACCAACACGATCATCCTCACGTCCGGGCTGAGCGTGACTTCGGGTGGAGCACCGCTTGGCGGCGTGGCGATCTCGTTTTACGAAAGCACGAGCGCATGCAGCGCCAGTTCTACCCTATTGGACCCCACACCCGTGACAACAGACGGAACCGGCACCGCTACGTTTAGCTGGACTTCGACGCTCGCGGCCGGAACTTATAATATCTGTGCATTTACGCCAAGTCCCTCGTTTCCCGTAAGCAATGTTACTTATAACGCCGCCTCAAGCGGTTCAAAAACTCTGACGGTAGCAAACACCTCCACGACCCTTACCTGGAGCACAGCGCCTCCGGGTACAGCGCAGACTTACAACACCTCGTTCACGGTTGCTGCGACCACCAACTCGTGTGCCACTATCACCTACTCCGCCACAGGCGGCTGCTCGGTTAATGGGAGCCGCTTTACGATGACGAGCGGCACAACAGCCTGCCAGGTAACGGCCAGCGTGGCGGCCCGCAGTTGCAGTGGCACGCAATACGGCGCCGCTACGCTTGGTCCCGTAACCGTCCCAGCAGCTCTGGCCAGCCAGAGCACGCTGACCCTTCGTGTTTCTGCAGGCCCCTATGGTGACGGAGGGACGTTCACCTTAAGCACAAGCGGCGGCAGCGGTACGGGCGCAGTGACTTATTCCACTTCCACGCCTGCTGTTTGCTCGGTTACGGGCAACACGATGACGATGCTCGCCAGCGCGGGCACCTGTACGATGACAGCGACCAAGGCCAGCGACGGGAATTACAACAGTGCGACGTCGGCGCCCGTCTCAGTTACTGCGACGACCGGAACCGCGGTCGTGACGATAGGCAACACGGCGCAAACCTACGGCTCGACGGGGCCGGTGACGGTAACAACGGTTCCGGCGAACCTGGCCTATACGGTGTCGTACAGCAGTGCCACCTATGGGCCGAGCGCGACGCCTCCGACGGAGGTGGGCACCTACTCGGTGGTGGTCACCATCACGGACAGCGCGGACTTCCCCGTCGTTAGGGGGAATACGGCGACAGAGACCATCAGCCAGGGAGCCGCCGGGCTCGTACTCACGATTTCAAGCAGCGACTCGCAGCCCTCTCCTTACGGGACGACAGCCTATTTCGATCTGGCTCTGAGTTCGTGCACGCCCGGGAGCGGCCCCACGGGGACCGCGACGCTCGTTGTGGACGGAAACCCGGTGGCGGGATCGGGGGGGACGGCCACGCTTGACGGCAGTTGCAGCGCGGTCGTCTTCTCTACGGCGACGATCGAGCCGAGCCCGGACGCGCACGACGTTTCTGTGCAATACAGTGGCGACTCGAACCACCCTCAAGGCGTGTCCAACACGGTGCTTTTCATGGTATCGGCCGACGCGACATCGGTGACGCTGGCCGCCACGGCGGACAGCGTCAGCGCGGGGGGATCGGTAACCTTCACGGCGACGGTGGTCCCGGGAGGCACGGATCTGGCGAATGGACCTCAAGGGACGGTGCAGTTCTATGTGAACGGCGCGTTGGTTGACACACAGCCGCTGTCGGGCACGTCGCCGTACACAGCCGCCACTACCTATACGTTTGCGGCGGCGGGATCGTACAACATTCTTGCCACCTACGTACCCGGCACCGACCAGGAGTTTGCGGGGAGCAGTTCATCAGTTAAGGTGACGACGGTTAACCTGATTCCCCCCACAATCACTTGGGCGGCGAATCCGCAACAGCCCATCGTGTATGGGACGCCGCTGAGCGCCGTACAGTTGACCGCCGCGGCGGCGGATCCGGTCACCGGCAACACAGTGACTGGCACATTTGTCTACACTCCGGCGGCGGGTTACGTGCTTCATGCTGGCACGCCGAACCTGAGTGTGACCTTCACGCCGGATTCAAGCGAATCCACGATCTACTCGTCGAACTCGGCGACCGAGTCGATCACGGTGACGCAGGCGTCGCTGACAGTGACGCCGGACAACAAGACCATGGTCTACGGGGCAGCGGTCCCGACCCTCACCTATACGTTCAGCGGGTTGATTGCAGGGGACGTGCCATCGCAGGTCACCGGCCAGGCGCAGTGTTCGATCACAGGACAGACGCCGTACACGGTTTCGGGCAGCACCTATCCGATCACTTGCGCGCTGGGGTCGATGGTGGAGCCGGACTACACCTTCACCTTCGCGACCGGCAGCACGCTGACGGTGACGACAGCAACGCCGACGCTACAGCTGGAATGCCCGCCGGCAACCTATGACGGCACTGCGCACGGCTGCGCGGGCGTGGCGATAGGCGCAGACGGAACGACGCAGGTGGCAGGGAACTTCACGTGGACGTACACCGGCATCAACGGCACTACGTACGCGCAGAGCGCGACACCTCCGACCGACTCGGGCACCTACGCGGTAGTGGCCACGTTCACCAGCACCGATACGAACAACGATTATGTGTCTCCCGACACGGCGACCGCGACGCTGATCATCGGCCAGGCAACTTCTTCCGTGACGCTGACCTGCCCGCCAAGTGTTACGTATACCGGCGCGGCGCAGACACCGTGCACGGCTACGGCGACGGGCGCAGGCGGCCTGAGCACGGACGTGACGTCGTCGATCACCTACCAGAACAACACCAACCCGGGCACAGCGTCGGTCAATGCAAGCTATGGAGGCGATCCGAATCATACGGGGAGCACCAACCAGACAACCTTCGCTATCTCGGGCGCGTCAGTAACGGCGACGGCGGGCGGCGGCAGCTTTACTTATACCGGGGGGACATTTGCGCTCTCAGGCTGCACGATCAGCGCGCCCACCGGCGGGTACAAGGACAGCCTGACCTGCACGAACAGCCCGGACCCGGTTGGGCCCGACGTCACCTCGGGACCGCAGACGGTGACACCCGTTATCCCTGGTACTGAGAACATATCAGGCTTCACGGTCACCTATGTCCCTGGCACGTATACTATTTCACCGGCAACGCCTACGGTGACGATAACCTGCCCGCTGGCCGGCGTTGTGTATAACGGCCAGGCGCAGTCGCCATGCACGGCCACAGTCACGGGCCCCGGCGGCTTGAACCAGGACGTTACGGCGTCGATCACTTACCAGAACAACACCAACGTTGGCAACGCGACGGCCACGGTCAATTATCCGGGTGGTGGGAATTATACGTCGACCATCAGCCAGACGCAGTTCGCCATCACCCCGGCCCTGGTGACGGCGACGGCGGGCAACTTGTTGAACGCAACCTACAACGGGTTGGCGCAAATGATTCCGGGATGCGTGGTGACGGGCACGTACATAGGCGCCCTAAGCTGCACGAACAACCCGACGACGGAAGGGCCGGATGTGGGCTCGGGAACGAACACGATCCAGCCAGTGGTGAGCGGCAACACACAGGGGAACTTCCAGGTCACCCTGGTGGACGGCAGCTGGAGTATTAAGGCGGCATCGCCAACGGTCACGGTGAACTGCCCCGCCACCGTTGTTTATAGCGGCGGTGCGCAGACGCCGTGCACGGCAGTGGTATCCGGACCGGGCACCCCGCCCCAGACGGTGACATGGACCTACACGCCCCAAAACACCAACGTGGGACAGGTGACGGCCACTGCCACCTTCGCGGCCAGTGGCGATTACGGAGCAAGCAGCGGCTCGAATACCTTCCAGATCACGCCGGCGACGGCGACGATGACACTGAACAACCTGACGCAGTACTTCACCGGGTCGCCGGCGACGCCGGTGACGGCAAATACTTTGCCGACCGGGCTGACCTACTCGGTGCTGTACGGCACCACCACGACTCCGAATAATCCGACCAGCAACACGCCTCCAACAGCAACGGGCAGTTACGCAGTATTGGCCACCATTACGAGTTCGGACTATGTTGGTTCGGCTACGGGAACGCTGGCGATCTCAGCGGCGCCCACCACCATATCGCTGACACTGAGCGGCGCGTCGAATCCCGCGCCGTACGGGACGAATGCGATTTTCGATCTGAGTTTGCCGATTGTGGGCGGTACGTGTCCCACGGGGACCGTGCAGTGGAAAGTGGACGGCAATGTTGTGGAAACGGACACGCTGAGCGGCACTTCGTGCTCCGCTCCACCGTTCTACCAGACAAACACGCTCGCTGTGGGCACGCACACGGTTTCTGCGACTTACAGCGGTGATCCCAACTATCTGGGCGGCAGTGCGTCACTATCTCCGAACTACACGGTGGCGCTCGACACCACGGCGGTGGCGCTGCAAGCCTCGCCGGGCACCGTGAACGTGGGTCAGGGGGTAACCTTCATAGCGACCATAACTCTGGCGGTGGGACCCGGCACCGGCAACCCAGCCCTTGCGGGGACAGTGAATTTCCTGAATGGCGCCAACACGATCGGCTCCACCACCACTCTCACGGAGCTTTCCCCCACGCAGTACCTGGCCACCTTTACGGACACGAGCCTCGCGGCGGGAACTTACCAGATCTCCGCGAGCTTTGTGCCCAGCAGCGGCGACAGCGCCGACTATGCCGGAAGTAGCTCGACGGTAACGGTGCAAGTGATTGTGGACAAGGTTACGCCCATCGTCACCTGGAATACTCCGGCGAACATCGTCTACGGCGCGGCGCTGGGTGCGGCGCAGTTGGATGCCACGGCAGCGGATTCCGCGGGTGACAACATACCCGGCACCTTCGCCTACACGCCGGGGACAGGTACGGTGCTGAATGCAGGCCCGAATCAGACCCTGAGCGTAACCTTCACGCCTAACAACCAAACGAACTACTCGACGCAGACGGCGACGGTATTGATAACGGTGCTGCAGGCGACAGCGACGATCAGCATCAGCGATCTTCCGGCGAGTGGGGCGTACGGAGGCAGCTTCACGGCGACGTACAGCTACTCGGGCAACGACTCGCCGACCGAATCGGTGTCGTCGAGCACGACCGGCGTGTGCACGGTGCAACGGCTCGCCGACCGAATCGGTGTCGTCGAGCACGACCGGCGTGTGCACGGTGTCGGGCAATAGGGTGAGCTACGTGGGTATCGGCACCTGCACCCTGACGGCCAGCGCCACGGCCACGACAGACTACACGGCGGTGACGGGCAGCGCGCAGAGCTTCACGGTGAGCCAGGCGACAGCGACGGTGACGGTGAGCAACCTGGCGCAGTACTATACGGGCTCGCCCTTGCCGGTGACGGTAACAACGATACCACCGGGCCTGGGCGTGCTGGTGCTGTACAGCAGTGCCAGCTATCCGTCGAGCACGACGGCGCCGACCCAGCCGGGCAGCTACACGGTGACGGCCACGGTTACCGATCCGAACTACGTTGGTCAGGATACGGAGACGCTGGTGATCTATCCGGCGAACGCGGGGCTGGCATTGCAGCTTCGCAGCGGCATGCCGGAGCCTTCGCCGTACGGGACGATGGTGTATTTCGATCTGGGACTGGGGGGCACGCCGTGTCCCACGGGGACAGTGCAGTTCTATGTGGATGGCACGGCGTCGGGATCGGCGGTGACGCTGAACGGCAGTTCGTGTTCGAGTCCGCTGACCTTCCAGACGGCGACGCTCGAGCCGGGCTCGCACAGTGTCTATGCGGCTTACAGCGGTGACACTCTCCATGCTGCCGGCAACTCCAACACAGTGACACACGCGGTGATGGCCGACACCACGGGGGTAACGCTGGCGGCCACGGCGACGAGCCTGAACGTGGGCCAGCCGGTAACCTTCACGGCGACGGTGAATCCGTCGTCGCTCGATCCCAGTGCGCACGGCCCAGCGGGGACGGTGCAGTTCTTCGATGGCAGCACGTCGCTTGGCATCATCACGCTGTCGAGCAGCTCGCCGTACACAGCGGTCTTGACGACGTCGTCACTGGCGGCGGGACCGCACAGCATCTCGGCGACCTATACGAGCAGCGACGGCGAGTTTACGGGGAGCAGCTCGGCGGTTGCGGTGACGGTGACGGTGAACCTGATTGCGCCCACGATCAACTGGGCGGCTCCGGCGAATATCGTCTATGGGACGCCGCTGAGCGGGACGCAGCTGAATGCCACGGCGAAGGATGCCACCAACGGCAATATCCCTGTGGCCGGTACCTTCACCTACACGCCGGCGGCGGGGACGGTGCTTCCGGTGGGCACGGTGAACCTGCAGGTGAGCTTCGCACCTACGAACACGACGACCTACTCAACGCAGACAGCGACAGTGACGCCGGCCTCGTGCACGACGACGGCGACTTCGGCGAGCCCGGCAGGGACCTATCCGATCACCTGCACGGTGGGGACGCTGACAGCAGCCAACTACACCTTCACGTTCGTGTCCGGCACGCTGACGCTGAACAACAAGACGACGCCGACGGTGTCGGTCTGGCCGACAGCCAGCGCCATCACCTACGGCCAGACTCTGGCCTTGTCGACGCTTACTCCGGTCACGGCTGCCGTTCCCGGCAACGCTTCCGTTGCTGGAACGTTCGCCTGGACCACTTCGACGACAGTTCCCGCTGCGGGCACGGATTCGGAGAGCGTGACCTTCACGCCCACCGATACGACCGACTACAACACGGTGACCAGTACGGTCACGGTTACGGTGAACAAGGCGACGCTGACGGTCGGCCTCGTGCACGACGACGGCGACTTCGGCGAGCCCGGCAGGGACCTATCCGATCACCTGCACGGTGGGGACGCTGACAGCAGCCAACTACACCTTCACGTTCGTGTCCGGCACGCTGACGGTGACACCGGCGGGGGCAGCCACACTGACGGTGACAGCCAACAACCAGACGCAAGTCTATGGCGAGGCTACTCCGGCGCTGACGTATACAATCACAGGGTTTGTGAACGGGGATACAATCACGGTGGTGAGCGGCACGGCTTCGTGCACCACGACGGCCACGCCGACCAGCCCGGTATCGGGCAGCCCCTATCCCATCACCTGCGCGAAGGGGACGCTGTCGGCAACCAACTATACCTTCCAGTTCACGCCCGGCACGCTGACTATGACCCCGGCCACGACGGCACTTTCGCTAACGTGCGCTGAGGTGACCTATGACGGCAATGCGCATGCCTGCGTGGGCGCGGCGACGGGCATAGACGGAAAGACGGCGGTCGCAGGCAGCTGGAATTACGTTCCGGCTACTGAGACGGCCGTGGGCAGCTACCCGGTCACAGGCACGTTCAGCAGCACCGATAGCAGCTATCTGGGCGGCACGGCGTCAGGGACACTGAAGATCGATCCAGCAACCTCTGCGGTGACGCTAAGCTGTCCGGCGAGCGTCGTCTATAGTGGCGCAGCGCAGACACCGTGCACGGCGACGGTGACAGGAGTAGGCGGCCTCAGCCAGTCGCTGACGGTGACCTACACCAACAACACCAACGCGGGCACGGCGACGGCGAGCGCCAGTTTTGCGGGCGATTCCACTCATGCGGCAGGCAGCAACTCGGCCAACTTCACGATCACGCAGGCCACTCAGGCAATCAGCTTCTCACAACCCACATCTCCGGTAATCTACGGTGTACCTCCTCTTTCTCTTTCGGCTACTAGCGGCGGATCGGGCAAGCCAGTGGTCTTCACCATCGATGCAGGCAGTACCGGTTCCGGCATGATTAGCGGCAGTACGCTGACAGTAACCGGAATTGGAAATCTGATCATTGACGCCAACCAGGCAGGCGACTCAAATTACTTAGCTGCCACGCAAGTAACACGCACAATCGTCGTCAATTCGGGATCCTTGACAGTTTCGGCCAATAATGCAACTCGCGTATACGGCGTAGCAAACCCGGCATTTACTGGGACTATAACTGGGGCTATGTACGGCGATTCGTTTACAGAGAACTATTCGACCGTAGCTACAATCAGTTCGAATGTCGGAACGTACCCAATCGTTCCAAGTGTGGCAGGCGCCGATCTGACTGATTATGTTGTCACGGTGCAGGACGGCACGCTTACGATTACACAGGCAGGAACTACGACGTCGGTGAGCGCAAGCAGTTCGTCTGTGACTCCTGGGCAGGGCGTTACGCTAACCGCTCAGGTAGTTTCGGCTACCACTGGCACGCCAACAGGATCAATGGCCTTCTATGATGGGACATCCCTATTGGGTACGGTATCGTTAACCGCGGGCACAGCAACAATAAGCACAACATCGCTGACTGCCGGAGCTACTAACGTTCTAAAGGCTGTATATAGCGGCGATAACAACTTCACCACCAGCATGTCATCCACATCTGTAAGTGTGGCTTCGCTGGACTTTACTCTGTCAGTCTCCGGGTCGAACAGCGCTACAGTGACCCAAGGAAGCAGCGCCACTTATCAAATGGCCGTGACCCCGCTTTATGGAAGCTATCCAGGTCCGGTTAGCTTCACAGCCAGCGGCATGCCGGTGGGTGCATTGATCACGTTCAGCCCCTCAACTATTGCGACCGACGGTGGTAAACAAACGGTAACGCTCACCGTTCACACTGCGACGACGGCGAAGCAAGAGTCCCCATCAAGTATGCGCAAGCTGGCTCCCTTGACCTTAGCTTTCCTCCTGATTCCGTTACTTGGAGTGGGCCGACTGCGACGGCAGGGAAGTCGACTGAGCAGGCTAGCCTCCTTACTGCTGCTGCTCGGCTGCACACTAGCAGGACTCGTGACGACTGGGTGCGGTGGCGTCTTTACGCAGGTCGAGCAAGACTACACGATAATGGTCACCGCGACGAGTGGAAATATGCAACACACCGCCCCGGTAACACTGAAGGTTGAGTAGCCCCATGAGGAGACTGACGATGCGCACCAACCTTCTTAGTAGCTTGCTCCTTGTGGGAGTTACTATGACCACTCCGCTCGCGGCCCAAGTTGAACCGGCTGCTGAATCACGGGCGCTTCATCTGAACGTAGCTGCCACTTACGACTCTGCACGTTTCATCGAGATTAAAGGTAACAGCTTTTGGGTTCAGGGCGGCAATATCCAGGTGCAGGCCAGGCTGGGAGATCACATCGGACTGGTTGCAGATGCAAGGGGCTTGCACACCTCCGACATCAATTCGTCGGGGGTAGGTCTGGATATGATAACTACCACTGCTGGACCCCGCTATACGTTTAAACGAGGCAAGGTGTCGCTCTTCGGACAGGCGTTGGCAGGCAGAGCAATGGCTTTCAATGGACTGTTCCCTCATTCGCCTGCCATGGTAACGAGCGCAAACAGTCTCGCTTTGCTCGGAGGTGGGGGCGCAGAGATGATGCTTTCCCGTCGGGTCGCGTTGCGCGTTTTCGAGGCTAATTGGATGTACACTCACCTGCCCAACGGCGCCAGCAATGAGCAGAGCACTCTTCTTCTTAGCGCAGGAATTGCCTATTGGTTCAAATGAAATTCTCCGTATGCGGCTGTACATCGCCCAATAGATTCGCGCCTTTAACTCATCGATTCCAAAGCGAGAATTGGCGCACAAATTGCTTTAATGCGTACCTCTGGCTGCCGGACTTCAGTGGCAATCCAGTGCCAAAGGGCTCGCCGCCGTTACTTTGCGCAAGCCTGTCGGCCAGGCCTCGTCCCGCCAAGGCGGGAATTGAGCCTGCTGAACAATCACGAGCCAGGAACTGATGCGGCACTGGCCTTCAGCGCTTGTACCCGACTTCGCGCCAGGTCAACGAACTCTTCGCTTCCGGCCGAATAGGACTTGATCGACTCGAAATTGATCTCCACATTAGCGATTGCCCCAGCTATAGCAGCTCTCGCCAAGGCGATCGCGGTCGTCAGGTCCGACGCCAGGTTCGGATTGGTAATCGGTTTCAAGGTCTTGGCGATCCGCTCTATTTCAGCGGATCTTTCGGCCACGCTCAGTGGCACTGCTGCTGCCTGCTGCAGCGCAGAGATAATAAGGCGTTGACCGTCGGCAGCCTCCTTTGCCGATTTATATGCCTTCGTGACCGCGCTGTATGCCTCGGCGTCCTCGTCTATCGCCGATTTCAGCTCCTCGCGCAGATGAGAAAGCCGCCCGAGCGCCTCGCTAAGCTGAGATTCATATTGCGCATAAGCCTTCTTGCCGCGGGACATGGATGCAACCATGCAAGCCAGACCGGCTGCCATGGCGCCGCTCGCAGCGGCAGCACTGCCTCCTCCCGGCACTGCCGTGGGCGCGGCCAGTTGCTCAATGAACGGCTCAACTCCTGAACGCAAGCCCCCAACAGCCACCTTGCCGCTTACGATCGCAGCCAGCCGGTTCTCAAGAATCAGCGAGGTGTCGAAGTTCTCCAACTGAAGAAACCACTCGGCGGCCTGCTCGATGGCCCGCTTCGGAATCAGGCCCACAATTTCGCTGGAAATGGGCAACACACCATAGCGCTCAGCTTCGCGCTTCACAAACTCAAACACGCGATGGAGCGGCGTCTGCTCAAAATCGGTCAGGTTCATCGAAACCTGTGCCAGCCCGCGCACCAAAAAACCCGACGCCTTCACGAAGGGCATCCCGCCCGAAGAAAAGCGCACCGTCTTGGCGATACTCTTCGCAATAGCAACGTCCGGCGTATTCAGATAAATGTTGTAGGCGATCAGGAATTTTCGTGCTCCCACCACGGTCGCTCCCGCCGTCGGATGCAAACGCGCTTCACCAAAATCGGGTTTGCGCGCGGGGTTGGTGGCGATCTCGTTGCGAATTCCCTCAAACTGGCCGCGGCGGATGTTCTCGAGGTTCCGGCGCTCTGGCGTGGAGGCGGCGGCTTCATATAGATAGACCGGAATTTGGTAGCGCTTCCAGATTTCGGCTCCAACGTGACGCGCCATCGCTACGCAATCCTCGAGTGTGACGCCTTCAATGGGAATGAAAGGAATCACATCAGCCGCACCGAGTCGCGGATGCGCGCCCTGGTGCCGCGTAAGGTCGATCAATTCGGCGGCCTTGCCGGCGCCGCGAATCGCGGCTTCCTGAATTGCCTCGCGGCCGCCCGCGAGCGTGATGACGCAGCGGTTGTGATCGGCATCCATCTCCCGGTCGAGAAGATAAACGCCGGGCAGCTTCATGGCTTCGACGATGGCATCGACCTTCGCAGGGTCGCGGCCCTCAGAAAAGTTCGGTACACATTCGATTAAGGTGGTGGGCACGGCAAGAAGAATACGATTCGCGGCTCAATCCGGCAACCAGCAGAGTGGAGCCGGAGACTCTTTCTCTCTTTCCTTCCGCGCCAAGTCCAAATACGCTGCCGGAGCAAAGTCCCGTCACAACACGCTTCTATCCGCGGGAGTATCCTGTGGATCAGTCTCCGGGACTGCGACGAAATGCGCTCTTTCGCCGCTCTCGCGGTATCTCATCGGGAGGAGTCTATGGCAACGACTGCAGCTCCCATCATTCGCGCGCCGCGCGGTACAGAATTGCGTTGCAAGGGATGGCAGCAGGAAGCGGCGCTACGTTGCCTGATGAACAATCTAGATCCCGAAAACGCCGAGCGCCCCGCGGATCTCGTCGTCTACGGCGGCATTGGCAAGGCAGCGCGCAACTGGGAGTGTTACCACGCCATCGTGCGCGAGCTGGAGAGGCTGGACGGCGACGAAACGCTGCTGGTGCAGTCGGGCAAGCCGGTTGCGGTGTTTCCCACGCACGAAATGGCCCCGCGCGTTCTCATCGCCAACTCCAACCTGGTGGGCAAATGGGCCACATGGGAGCACTTCAACGAGCTCGATCGCAAAGGCCTGATGATGTATGGCCAGATGACGGCGGGTAGCTGGATCTACATCGGCACGCAGGGCATCCTGCAGGGCACCTTCCAGACCTTGGCCGCACTCGCGGAGCGGCATTTCAGCGGGTCGCTCAAGGGCAAACTTGTGGTCACCGGCGGAATGGGCGGCATGGGTGGTGCTCAGCCGCTTGCCGTCACCCTCAACGGCGGCGTGGTGCTGGTTGTCGAAGTCGACCGCAGCCGGATCGAGCGCCGGGTCGCCACGCGCTATTGCGATCACATTGCAGATGACCTTGACGAGGCTCTTCACCTCTGCGAGCAGGCGCGGCACGAGGGACGCGCGCTTTCTGTGGGCCTGGTCGGTAACTGCGGCGATGTATTGCCCGAGATAGTGCGCCACGGCATGGAGGTGGACGTTGTCACCGATCAGACAAGCGCCCACGATCCGCTCAACGGCTATATTCCGCAGGGATTCACGTTGGACCAGGCAGTGGAGTTGCGGCGGCGCGATCCGGAGGAGTATGTGCGCCGTTCGACGGCGACGATGGTGGCGCACGTGAACGCAATGCTGGCCTTGCAGCGTGCCGGAGCGGTGACCTTCGACTACGGCAACAACATTCGCCGCTTTGCCTTCGATGCCGGATGCATAGACGCCTTCCTGATTCCCGGCTTTGTGCCCGAGTACATCCGCCCGCTTTTCTGTACGGGCCAGGGACCGTTTCGATGGGTGGCGCTCTCGGGCAACTCCAGGGACATTGACCGCACCGACGATCTGGCCCTCGAACTCTTTCCGGACAATGAAATTCTCACGCGCTGGTTGGGGCTGGCGCGCGGCCGTTTCGCTTTCCAGGGATTGCCCGCGAGAATCTGTTGGCTTGGTTATGGCGAGCGCGCGCTCATGGGCGCGGCCATCAATGAACTTGTGCGCAAGGGCGAAATCTCGGCTCCCATCGCCATGGGCCGCGACCATCTCGACACCGGCTCGGTGGCCAGCCCCTATCGCGAGACAGAAAAGATGCTCGACGGCTCGGATGCGGTTGCCGACTGGCCGATCCTGAATGCGCTGCTCAATACTGCATCCGGGGCAACATGGGTCAGCTTCCACCATGGCGGTGGCGTAGGGATAGGCTATTCGCTGCACGCCGGACAGGTGACCGTGGCTGACGGCACGGACATGGCAGCGCGCAAAATCGAGCGTGTGTTGAACAACGACCCAGGCCTCGGCGTCGCTCGCCATGCTGACGCGGGCTACGAGTTGGCACAACAAACCGCGCGCGAGCGCGGCATCGCCATTCCAATGGCGGAAAACTGACAGTGTCCAGATCGCTTGCAGTCGTCAACATCGGGCAGCTCGTCACGCTTGCGGGACCCGCACGTCCGCGCGTGGGCCTGGAGCTCAGCGAGTTGGGCCTTATTCCAGATGCGGCACTTCTGATTGAAGACGGACGCGTCGCTGCAGTTGGGCCTTACGCAGAGTTACGTGCTCGCATGCCCGCCGAGGCCGTCGTTGTCGATGCCCAGGGCCGCTGCGTTACGCCGGGTTTTGTTGACGCGCATACGCACATGGTCTTCTCGGGCAACCGGGCTGCCGAATTCGAGCAGCGCATTGCCGGCGCCAGCTATCAGCAGATTGCAGCTGCCGGGGGCGGCATTCTGAGCACTGTAAAAGCCACGCGCGCGGCCTCGGAAGGCGATCTGCTGACAGAATCGCGCCGGCATCGCGATTGGATGCTTCGCACTGGCACGACGACCGCCGAAGCCAAGTCCGGTTATGGATTGGAGTACACAACAGAATTGCGCATGCTTCGTGTCATGGCCCGCCTCAACGCCGAGGGCCCGATGCGGATTGTGCCCACTCTGCTGGCAGCGCACACGTTGCCCCCAGAGTTTGCTGGCCGCCGGGACGATTACGTTCGCTGGATCGCAGAAGAACTAATCCCCGAGGTTGCAAACCTCAAGCTGGCGCGCTTCTGCGACACCTTCTGCGATGACCACGCCTTCACGGTCGAAGAAACGCGCGAGGTACTCACCGCCGCGCGCGCCCATGGCCTGGAGCTGCGCGTGCACGCCGAGCAATTCCGCCCCGGAACAGGAGCCGTTTTGGCCGCCGAACTGCGCGCGCGCACCGCAGACCATCTTGAAACCGCCACCGCGGACACTCTCAATGCATTGCGTGCCGCCGCGGTGCAACCGGTCTTGCTTCCCGGCTCGGTCTTTGCGCTCGCGCGCACCGCCTATCCGCCCGCCCGCGCCATGGTCGAGCACGGTCTGGCCATCGTGCTGGCCAGCGATTTCAACCCCGGTTCATCTCCTATTCCATCCATGCCGTTTATCGTCTCGCTCGCCTGTCTCTACATGGGGCTCACCCCAGCTGAAGCGCTCGTTGCTGCGACCGTTAATGCTGCATGGAGCCTTGGCTTTGGCGACAGCATAGGCTCTTTCGAAACCGGCAAACAGGCCGACTTTCTTATCCACGAGTTCACCGATTTTCGGGAGATCTCCTACTTCATCGCCGCCGGAGAGTTTTCTCGCGTCTTTATCGCAGGTCGGGACGTAACTCCCGGCTAATCACACTTGACAATGAATTGTTGCCCTTCGGGGGAATTCTATGCGCGACCGCCTGGGCGTGCTGACTCGTGCTAGTCGGCGACTGCGCCGAACATATCTTCGCGAATCGCCTGTACCAGTTGGTTGATATCGGTAGCGGGAGGCCGGTCCGCTTTGAGGCCGGGAACGATCTTGCGAATCCCTGCGTGTACCTGCTCTATCTGCTTGCCTGGCCTCAAAGGTTTCCGGTAGTCCAGGCCCTGTGCAGCGCACAGGAACTCGATGGCAAGAATCTGTTCTACGTTCTCAACAATCTGCCTCAGCTTGAGCGCGGCGTTCATCCCCATCGAAACGTGGTCTTCCTTCCCGCCGGATGTCGGCACGCTGTCCACGCTAGCTGGATGCGCCAGCACCTTGCATTCATTCAGGAGCGCAGCCGCGGCGACGTGCGCGATCATGTAACCCGACGACAAGCCGGCCTCGCTCGAAAGAAACGGAGGCAAGCCCTCGTTGATGTCAGGGTTGATAAGGCGGTCGATCCTGCGTTCACATATGCTGGCGAGATCGGTCAGCGCGATGGCCGCGTAGTCGAATGCATAGGAAAGCGGCGCTCCGTGGAAGTTGCCGCCGGAGAGTACGTCGCCGCTCGCTGCAAAAACGAGTGGATTGTCGGTTGCAGAGCCAGTTTCGATCTCCACAATCGACGTAACGTGGTCGAGCGCGTCGCGAACCGCACCGTGCACCTGCGGCATACAGCGCAAGCTGTAAGCGTCCTGAATCCGCGGATCGTTAGTCCGGTGCGATTCCCGAATCTCGCTGCGGTCGAGCAATACCATCAGATGTCGGGCCGCTGCTGCCTGTCCTCGATGAGACCTTGCCTCCTGGATTCGAGAATCGAAAGCAGAAGGAGTGCCACGCAGCGCCTCAAGAGACATCGCGCCAGCAATGTCGGCGATCCGGACGAGACGTTGTGCATCGTAAAGCGCGAGTGAAGCAACGGCAGTCATCCCTTGCGTGCCGTTCAGCAACGCAAGACCTTCTTTCGCTTCGAGCCGCAGCGGAGTCAGTTCGGCTCGCCGCAATGCCTCACTGCCGCTCATGCGCTCCCCCTGATAGAAAGCCTCTCCTTCACCAATGAGGACCAGCGCGAGATGCGCCAGTGGAGCAAGATCGCCACTCGCGCCCACGGAACCCTTTTCCGGCACGACTGGATGGATTCCTCGATTGAGGAGGCTAGTCAGCATCTCGATGACCTCTGTGCGAACTCCGCTGAAGCCCTTGGCGAGGACATTTGCGCGCAGCAAGAGCATGGCCCGGACTTCGGCATCAGACAAAGGTCTTCCCAGTCCGCAAGCATGGCTCCGTAATAGATTCACCTGCAATTCAGAAAGATGGTTACCCGGGATGCGGACGTCTGAAAGCTTGCCGAAGCCGGTGTTGACGCCGTAAACGGCCACTTCTTTCTCGAGAATTTTCTCGATTATCTGGCGGGATGCGTCCACGCTTGCCAAAGCGGATGGCGCGAGGCCCACTTGTCGCCCTCCGCGAGCTACATTGTGAATTTCATCGAGGTTGAGTTTCTGCCCTAGGAGCAAAAGCGGCGCTGAGTGATTCATCCTGACCTTTCAACAGCGGCTAACCTGGCCGCTTCTTCCTCATTGAGCGGAAGGCACGCAAGAGAAGACCCGGCTGCGGACGACGCCGAAGACTCCCGGGCGGAAAGGTAAGCGATCGAGCGCCTCACTTGCAACCCGTCAGTTGTCTGATTTCCCAAATTGCTCTTTCGGAAAAGTCGGCGCAGCGATGCGCTCCGCGGGAGCCGTCGGTAAATCGGAAATTGAATGCAATGGGATGAGCGTCGATTGATGCGAAATCGCTTCGTCACTCATCGAGAGCTGATGGGTAATTGGGAGTCGGCTAGTGTTCGGAAACCCGCCAATCGCTGATTCATAGTCGACTACGCTCGGGCTGTACGCTCACCGAGTAAATTCGTCGATGTTGGCCGCGCAGGACTCGATGATGCGGGCTTTGCAGCCCAAATCGCGGACCGTTCAATAGGGTATCGAGGACTCGAAAACAGAAGCAGGTGAGATTTTACAGGTGAGAATCGAACAGCCTTCCATTAAAGATGGGCGTAAGTTATTGAAAAATTGGTAGGCACGACTGGATTCGAACCAGCGACCTCTTCCGTGTCAAGGAAGCGCTCTAACCAACTGAGCTACGCGCCTACATTACGACATCAGCTAGTCTATCAAGAGCGTGGCGGCGGGGAAAGTTACGTTCGCGCCTCAAAGCCTGATTTACCGATCCCTGATTCACCGATCGCTTGTGCCCATCCACTAATCGGTAGTGGTCGCGGCCGGTCCTTTATCCGTGACGGATGAAGGAACCGTTGTGGAGCTCGGCCATCGCCTGGCGCAGCTCTTCCTGTGTGTTCATGACGATGGGACCGTACCACGCCACCGGCTCCTCAAGCGGCTTGCCCGAGACGAGCAGGAAGCGAATGCCCTCGGGGCCGGCCTGGACCACGATCTCGTCGCCGCGGTCGAACAGAACGAGCGAATGGTTGTTCGCGTCGTAGACCGGCTGCGCGTTGGGATCGACAGCCGACTCGGTAAGCACGGCCTGCGGCTGCGAGGCGTCGCGGAAGGTTCCCGAACCGGCGAAGACGTAGGCGAAGGCGTTGCGCGTGGTCTCGACCTGGATGCGCTTGCGCTTGAGCGGCGGGACTGAGATGTCGACGTAACGGGGATCGGCAGCGACACCTTCGACGGGGCCGGTTTTGCCCCAGAACTCGCCGCAGATGATGCGCGCCTTGGTGCCGTCATCCTCAGTGACTTCGGGGATGGCGTTGGACGGGATGTCCTGGTAGCGCGGATCGGTCATCTTGAGCGCTGCGGGCAGGTTGGCCCAAAGCTGAAAGCCGTGCATACGGCCGCGCTCGTCGCCTTTGGGCATCTCCTGGTGGAGAATGCCGCTGCCGGCAGTCATCCACTGAACATCGCCTGCTGTCATGCGCCCCTTGTTGCCGAGGGAATCGCCGTGTTGCACTTCGCCGGCAAGCACGTAAGTGATGGTCTCGATGCCACGGTGCGGGTGCCAGGGGAAACCGGCGAGGTAGTCGGCAGGGTTCTCGTTGCGGAAATCGTCGAGCAGCAGAAATGGGTCAAACTCTGTGGTCTTGCCGAAGCCGAAGGCGCGCTGCAGCTTAACGCCCGCTCCTTCGATAGTGGGTTTGGTTTGGTAGATCTCTCTTACGGCTCTGAGTGACATGTTGGGCCTCCGGGGGCGTTACAACCGTGAACAGTGATCAGTTCGCAGCCTTGATGAACTGCACGTCGAGGGTGATGGCCACTTCCTCGCCCACCAAAACGCCGCCGGTTTCAAGAGCGGTATTCCAGGTGAGCCCGAAATCCTTGCGGTTGATTTTGGCGGCTGCGGTAATGCCGATGCGCGTGTTGCCCCAGGGATCCTTCGCGGGTTCGCTCACTTCCTCGACGTTCAAAATCACCGGCCTGGTGACGCCGCGGATGGTCAGATCGCCCGCGACGGCAAAGCCGCTACCCTTTTGCTCGATGTGCGTCGATTTGAAGGTCATAGCGGGGAATTTCTCCACATTGAGGAAGTCCGCGCTCTTGAGATGGCCGTCGCGCTGCGCGTCCTGGGTGTTGACGGTGCCGGCGTCAATCGAGACTTCAAGAGCAGAGCGAGTATCGTCGGCTTCGAAACGGTGCAATACGCCGCTGATTCCGCTGAACTTACCTCTGACGTTGGAGATCATCATGTGCTTGACCTTGAACTCGGCGCCGGAGTGGGCGGGATCGATGTTCCAGGTGGTGGTGGCGGAGGATGTGGTAGTGGGGGCGGTCGAGAGGGCGGTGTTTTCGGACATGCTGGTTTGTTCCTTTCAATCCTTTGGATGCAGGAGGGCGATATTCGTTGCAACAAGTACTTGAGGGATGGGCTCAGTTAGCTTAAACCGCGATCATAGAATCAGGTCCCGAAATCCCCGATTTGGCCGGTCCGCCGGCGGTCGTTGCAGGAGATTGCTGGCTACCGCACCATGCGCAGAATCGTTGGTTCACGGAGTTCTTCGCTCCGCAGTTTGCGCAAATTGCCGCGATCGGTTGGCGCACAACAAAGTAGAGTAGGAATCCCAGCAAGTGAGGACATAGGATTAGGATCAAGACCCAAAGAACGGGTTGCATGGCGCGTCGCCGGGCATCTGCATAGACATATCCAAGACCGAGAAGCCAGGTGCTCAGGACAAAAGCGAAGAGAATTACCATCAGTCCTAATACTGCGCCGGTGCCACGATGGCCATTATTGCCTGCCGGGCCGAATAAAAAGCCTGCCGTTGACAGCAGGGCAAGCAACACACTGCCCGCGAGGATAGATCCAGCAGCTATACGAACTGCCTTGGGCACAACACATAAGAATTGATGAAGTTTCATAGGAGGTTTCCTTTACGGTCCGTGCTGGCTTCCGACAATACGGGCAACATCGGCAATAACAGTGCAAGAAACAAGGAGGGTATGATCCAGAAGGCGAGTAGCCCCTGGCGCATATGCATGGGTTGTACACCGAGGAACAATGCGGCCATCTTGCCTAACTGCAAATCAATGAAGGAGCCAACAGCTGTAAGCGTTAGTGCGAGGATGCAGATCCATGCCAATCGCTGACGATTGGGCTGCTGGGCTTCGAGTTGCCCCACACGCCGCTTGAGAGCTACACATACCGTTGCGTCGAGTTCTGGGTTCACATCGAATGAAAACCCGCCGAGGCTGGCGATGGCACGGGTGTTGGCGCTGAGATACTTCTGGCATTGAGCGCACGCCTGGAGGTGTTCGCGGAGAGAATTCTCTTCCTGAAGCGAGACTTCACTTGCCAAAGTCTTGTCGATCATATGCTGAAATAGTTCGTGACCGTCAGCGTTCATGATTCCCTCCACCCAGCTGCGACCGCAGCGTCGCTAGAGCCCGATAAATCCTTGAAGCGACGGTCGTGACGGGCGCTCCCACGACGGTAGCCGTTTCTTGTAGGGATAAATCCTCCTGAAAGCGAAGGACGAGCGCCTCGCGATAAATGGGTTCCAAGGTTTGAAGCGAGTGAGCGAGGTGCTGGGCATCTTCCGTGCGCGCTGCTAGAGCGAACGGCGAAGGGGCGCTGGAAGCGGGTGATGCCGCTTCGGCGCCCTGGTTCGAGTCGTCATTCGAGCCCAGGCTGAAGGTTCGCCGTTTGCGTATGTGATCGATCGCGAGATTCCGGGCGATGGCAAAAAGCCAAGGCTCGAATCGAGAGCGCCAGTCGTAGGAGTGGCCGCGCTCGAGTACGCGCAGCCACGTTTCCTGTACCAAATCGTCAACCTCATCGCATCTGCCCAGCAGATAAATAAGGTAACGGACAAGGCGATACTGATATTGCTCGACTAGAGCCCGCAGAAGGATGACATCTCTCAGGCGAAGGCCACGTGCAATTTGCCTCGTATCGGTGTTCACTTCCCCCGCCAGCGTCATATCGTATTCGAGCATACGCAGTGTATACGGATGAGCGGTCCGAAATTACGCAAGCGACTAAGAACCAAGGCTGGCTGCTGCCTTATCCACTTGAATGGAACATTCCATGTCCGACTTTGCCCAAACCGGTCTAGCCGGCCTTCCCTATTGAATCAGCGCGACATAGAAGGCATTGTTGCCGGTGCGGAGATCCTTGCCCCAGGAGAGGACGAAGCCGGTGGAGAGGACGCGCAGCTTGAGCTGCGCGCCGGTGTCGAAGAGCCATTTTTGCGAGCCGAGCGACGTGGAGGGATCGGTGATTTTGCCGATGTCGAAGAGCGGGCCGAGCTGGAGGGTGAGGAGCCCGTTGGCGTAGAGGTTCTTGTTGAGCTCCCAGTTCTGGAGGAGGTAGTCGCGGCCGAGCGGCGCGCTTCCCTTGCGGCCGTCGCGCGTGCCGATGTGGGCGCGCAGGGGAAGGTCGTTATCGCGCTCGAGGCCGAGAATGAAGAGCTCATCGAATGGCGGCTGGTCAAAGGTTTTGCCCGCGCGGAGCTGCTGCGAAGTCTCGTAGTCGCCGCCTTGTGCCTGAGGAAACCAGTGCCAACCGAGCGAGCCGGAAAGTTTTTCGAACGACTGCTGTGGCTGGGAATAGAGACGCGCGGCATCGGAAGCGGCGCCGGCCGTGACGATGAAACGGCGCTCAGGGACACGCCAGAGAGTACTGGTGATCTGCGCCTTTTGTTTGAGCTGATAGCCCGCGGCGAGCATCTGGGGCGTGAGGACGGAGCCAGACGCGACGCTGCGGAAGTTGCGGTGGGAGAGTTCGGCGCCGGCGGACCAAGCGAGCCGATCGCTAGCGTGTGAGGCAAGGTCGAAGTCAAACATCTCGTCGCGCAGGTTGAAGCTGGCGAGGACCGGAGCGGGGCCGGTGAAGCCGTTGCGAACGGCCCAGTTTTCGCCGCGGAGGTCGGCGGTAAGCTGCCAGCGGTATCTCGCGCTGCGCTCGAAAGGGCCGGAGAATTGCGCGAAGATGCGGCGTTTCTGCGCGTCCCAGCGGACTATCGACGTGAAGTTGATGGCCTCGCCGTGGATGTCATAGTACTGCGGGTTCACTTCCTGAAACGGGAGGCCCTGGAAGAAGAGGACCAGCGATTCGAGCCTGGTGCCGCCGAACCCGGAAAGCTCGCGGGCGCGGAAGACGAAGTTGAAGTTGCCGTTGGTGCGAGCGTTCAGGTTGAAGTGGAATTGCGGAAAGACGCCGAGGGCGCGGATGCGTGCGTCCGAATCGAGGATTTCAGGGAGCGTGAGCGTTGCGGCGGGCGAAAACGCAAAGGCGTGGTCGAGGAGCGCCGGCGAGATGCGCGGGGTGGGATCTTCGCGGACGTCTTCAATGTGGGGCTTGCCGGCGCGGTTCCAGTACTTGAGAGCGGCTTCGAGATTGCCCTCAACGAAATAGGTTGTGCCGAGAAAGTCGTTGGCGTAGGCGTCGCTGGGCGCACGGCGGAGGGCATGGCGCAGATCGCGAGTGGTTTGGGGATAGTGTTTCTGCTTGAAGGCGATGCCCGCCAGCTCGATGGGGAACCTTGGATCGGCGGGTGCGAGCCGGCGACCGGCTTCGAGCGCGGCTTGCGCCTGAGACAGGCGGCCAAGCTGCGCAAGGGCCATTCCGACGTAGTAATCTTCCGCAGCGGTGCGCGGCGTGACCGGCTCAAGCAGGAGCACGATGTCGTTCCAGCGTTGTGAAGCGGCGAGCTGCTGGAGTTGTTGATCGGATGGCAAGGATGGGGAGGTTTGCGCGGGAAGCGCGAAGGTGGCGGCGAGAAGTTGCAGGACGGTCCAACGCCGAAGAGCGTTCAATGCGCGCTCGTCTCCGGGACAGCGAGCAGGAGCCAGTGGCCTGCCGCCTTCCATTCGCGCTCGAATCGGGACGCGTCTTCCTGAAGGAGCTTGCGCTGCGCGGGATCGTTGACGAGCACGAGCTGTTGCCGCGCGTCGAGGCCCACAACTACGACGTAGTGAAGAGCCGGGCCGGAGCTAGACTTTAGAGCGGCGATCAACGGACGGCCTTTCTGCAGTTCGCTCTCGACGTCTGTCCACTTTCCGGCGAACGCGAATGCGCGATAGCCGTTCTGCTGAAAGTAGCGCTCCATGGCCGAGGCGTAGATGCCGTGCGCCGGTTCGGAATACAAGGAGCGGAAGATTT
Source organism: Occallatibacter sp. (assembly GCA_050010795.1). GTDB lineage: Bacteria > Acidobacteriota > Terriglobia > Terriglobales > Acidobacteriaceae > Telmatobacter. Next base: position 872 of record JBEKKI010000016.1, on the reverse strand, counting down.
GGGAGGGCTCGGCCTCGGGCCGCACGGACTGGCCCTGATGCTGCTCCCAGTACTGCATGACCATGGCGATGCTGGCGGGTCCGCAGCCGTTTTTCTGCTGCTCGACGAATGGGACGTCAAGCCACAGACCGGCGAGCCCGCCCGCGCCTGCAGTGGCACACATCCACAGCGTTACTACGATCGGGACCGCGGCGCCGGCGAGTCTGCGCAGCATGGGCGGCCCCTTAGTGGACAGCGACGATGATGAGGATGAGCGCGGCAATGCAGACCAGAATGATCAGCAGGTCGCGGTCGCTCATGTTTCCGGCGGCGAAGTCGGATTGTGCTTTGCCGGCGCGGGAGGCGAGCTGCGCCAGCTCCTCATCGCTAAGGCCGGAGACGGCATTCTTTACTTCTTGCGGGCTCATGCGGGCCGACTGCATGGCTTTCTGGGCCTGGTCGGTGGAGAGGAAGCGATTAAGCGTGTCGATGTTCTGCTGGCGTGTTTGCGATGCGTCGACCGCGGCTTTCTCGAGATCGGCTGGGCTCACCACGTGCTGGACGGCTTGAGCCGCGAGGTTTTGGGGAATGGCAAGCATCGCAACAAAAGCGGTAGCCACTAAAGGTCGAACAAACTGCCAAAGCGCAGAGCGCATTATCTGGTACCTCCGAGAATTCAAGGGGCGGCAATCGCCCCTTTCTTGGCGGGGTCGCCCAAACTCGAGCGCCAGTCTGACAGCGCTCTTGGCTCCTGGGGGAGGGCCATAGGGTAATGGTACGGACCGGGGACATGGCTGACATTTTGAACCGGGGACATATCTGACACTGCGACGAGGGCATGAGGACGTACAACGAGCTCATGGCCTGGAAAACGAGCAGTGTGATGGAAGAGA
>JBEKKI010000015.1:0-83396 GCA_050010795.1 Occallatibacter sp. | reverse complement strand
GCCCGCCTCCGCTTCACCAACCGGGGCTGAGTCTGAAACACCTCAGCCCGAATGACAACCACAATCCAGCAAACGGCAAGCTGTCAAAACTCAAACTGTCTCACCCGAGGGGGTCACCTCAGTTCTCTGTCCACTGTTCTCTGTTCTTTGTTCTCTGTTCTCTGTTCACTGGCATATATATCCAGCGTAGCGAAAATGCGCATAATTAAATGCAAACTTCAGTTCACAATGTGGGCCATGGCGGCTTTATTTTGCTTCGGTGTCCGGATCGAACCGGACGTTTCATTGCATTTCGTCCGCCTGCAGCCGGGCAGCTTGCGAAAAATGTCGGCTTTTATGCGGACGTTTCGCGCCATTCGGCGTTTTTCCCTCCAAATGTCCGCCTTTACCCGGACATTTTTCCCTCCATTCGTCCGCCTCTACGCCGGCAAATCGTTCCCCGCCTCGTCAAAATTCCGCCGCCTCGCCGACTCGCCTCTTATCCCTGACACCTGAACCCTGTCCCTTTGCTCTAAACTCGTCACATAGACCATTTCTCGTTGAAGGAATCCACTCCCTTGAAAAGAATCACCCTTCTTGCTTTTGCCGCCTCTGCCGCGCTGCTAACTTCTCTTCCCGCTCTCCGCGCGCAAAAGCTTGCGCCCGCTCCCTCCGCCCAGCCCGCTGCACCCGCATCGCTTGACGACCGCCGCAAGGCCCTCAACGATCTCTTCCACGATTACTGGGAAGACCGGCTCAAGCACGATCCCGAATTCGCCTCCCTCATCGGCGACAAGCGCTACAACGACCAGATCAGCGACCAGTCCGTGCAGGCTGTGAACGACGAGTTGGCCCGCGAGCGGAACTTCCTTCTCCGGCTCGCGGCCATCGATCCCACTGGATTCACTGATCAGGAGAAGACCAGCCAGGACTTGCTGATTCGCCGCTTCGAGCTCCATGAAGAAGCCGCCGGCTTCAAGGAGTGGGAGATGCCGGTGACCCAGGTGGACGGCATCTACTCTGACTACCCCCGGCTCGTTGCCGAGCTCAGCTTCACCACGGTGAAGGATTACGACGACTGGATTGCGCGCCTGCACGCGCTGCCGCATGCCTTCGACCAGGTGACGCAGAACATGGAAATCGGCATGCAGGACCATCACGTGCCGCCCAGGTACCTGCTCCAGAAGGCGCTCGACCAGGTAAAGAAGCTGGCCACCCAGAAGCCTGAGAAGTCGCCGTTCGCGCTTCCGCTCAAAAAGTTCCCTGCCTCCATCTCCGCCGCGGAGCAGGCGCGCATCAGGAGCGAGATGCTCGATGCCATTTCAAAAGAGGTGCTGCCGGCCTACCTGCGCTTTGCGCGCTTCCTCGAGGTGAGCTACATCCCCGCCGGGCGCGACAAACCGGGCATCGACGCGCTGCCTGACGGCGCAAAGTATTACCAGTTCCTCATCAAGCGCACAACAACAACTGACCTGACCGCCGCCCAGATTCATCAGATCGGCCTTGACGAAGTGGAGAAGGACGAGGCCCAGATGCTGGCCATCGCACAGAAGCTCGGCTTCAAGGATCTGGCCAGCTTCCGCGCGAATCTCAAGACAAATCCCAAGCTGCGCCCGGAGTCGGCCGAAGCATTCGTCGCGGCGTTTAAAGGTTACGTCGCGCCGATGCAGGCAAAGCTTCCGTCTCTCTTTGGCCGTCTGCCCAGGGCGCCGCTTGAGGTGGCCACGGTGCCCGATTTCGCCGCGCCCACCGCGCCGCCGGCATACTACGAGGCAGGCACGCCCGACGGCAGCCGCCCCGGCCGCCTCTTCGTAAACACCTACAACGCCACCGAGCGCAATCTATATGACGTCGAAGCCATCGCTTACCACGAGGGCGTTCCCGGCCATCACCTGCAGATCTCCATCGCGCACAAGCTTGAGGGTGTTCCCGAATTCCGCAAGTACGGCGGCTACACCGCATTCGTCGAAGGGTGGGGACTCTACGCCGAGCGGCTTGGCAAGGATGCCGGCTTTTACCAGGACCCTTACTCCGACTATGGCCGCCTCGAGGCCGACATCTGGCGCGCCATCCGCCTCGTCGTCGACACCGGCGTCCACTCCGAGGGCTGGTCCCGCGACCAGATGGTCCAGTACTTCCACGACCACTCGAACATCGACGAGCGCAGCATCCAGTCCGAGGTCGACCGCTACATCGCCTGGCCCAGCCAGGCTCTGGCCTACAAGATCGGCCAACTCAAAATCCTCGAGCTCCACGCCCGCGCGCAAAAAGCGCTCGGAGACAAGTTCGATATTCGCGCCTTCCACGACCAGGTGCTTGACGCCGGCGCCCTGCCGCTTGACGTGCTCGAGCAGCGCATCGACGCCTGGATCGCAGCGCAAAAATGATCGCTTTCAGGCGGACAATCCGCGTCCAAGTGTCCGCTTATACGCCTACATTTTTCGCGAATTTCGTGGCTACCGACCCCGAAATGTCGGCTTATAAGCCTACAAAAAGCCGCGAAAAGTCCGCATATAAGCGGACTCGTCAAACGTCCGGATAGATGTTGACATTTGAATGCCAAGTATCTGGCTAATTAATTACTTCTGCGCGGCGTCCGCGCGAATTAACGCGTGCCGCAAAACTTGATATAAACGCGTTGCCACTTGACACGGTGCTCGCGAATGCGCGGATTAAGGGTTTTGGTGCAGCTTCCTGTTTGCCCGCAAGCCACTCGGAACCTGAGGAACGGCAGCCGATGCGTTGGATGAGCACATGGGGCTGGATGCACCAATTGAGAGAAGCCATGCTTCACTGGCTCAATTTAGAACCGAGACCAAGTATGCTTCCCTCTTGGGTTGAACGGGGGTGCCGCATCCTTACCTGAGCAGAGGTCCTATTTGTGAAGCAGAATTTCGCCGTCATTATCCTTGGTGGCACCGGACAAGTCGGCGGTGCGGCCGTCGCGGAACTGCTGGCAACTTCCGAATGCCGGGAAGTGGTGATGGTCACCAGAAAGCCCATTGCGCCGCGATCGCGGGTGCGCAACGTGGTTCTCGATACCGGCGCTGCTGACTTTGCCGAGCGCACTGCCGCCCTTGCCCGCGAAGTCTTAAGCCAGGGTCCCGCCGGCGCCGTGAGCTGTGTGGGTGTCGGTTCTGGATCGATGCGCTGGAGCGAAGAAGAATTGCAACGACTTGAGCTAGGCGTCGTCGGTGCCTTTGCGCGTGGCTGCCATGACGGCGGAATCGCCCAGTTTTGCCTGCTTTCCGCGGCAGGGAGCTCAGCCCGCAGCCGGTTTCGCTATGCGCGCGTCATGAGCATGAAGGAAGACAACGTGCGTCATGTCGGATTTGCCCGCCTCGCCATATTTCGCCCCGGCATCATCCTCGGCAACGCTCACACCCCGGTCTGGGTCGGTTGGTTGGGAAGCCTCGTGCCTGGGTCGTTCGGCAATATCGATCAGCGAATTCTCGGTCGCTCAATCGCCGCGGAGATCGCTTTGCACAGTCGGGAGACTGGCGAAGTTACGCTCGAAAATGCAGCCATGAAAAAACTCGCTGCGCAGTTCAATAGCGTGCCTTAGGAACTTGTGCGTGGAGCGCATAGGCCTGTTACCGCCAACCGAGAATCATGCGGAAGCAGATCGGCGGACACTGGCCGACTTGTGGGGATTTGAGAGCCGCAATTTCCGGATGGCCGGGCATAGGGCGTACGTCAAGAGCGCTGACCATAAAAGCGCGGATTCATCATCGTCTTAGGTCTGGATTGGGAGTTAGTGCACGACTACGTAGACGACAGCATTGTGCACAATACCGTTGGCTGTTCCGCTCACCAGCACCGAGTAAGCTCCGGGTGGCGTTGGGTCCACTTGCAGTTGACCCGATCCTCCACCTCCGCTACCGCCGCCGCTCCTGTTTCCACCGCAGCTCACCAGGAAAAATGCGGCCAGAAGGATCGGCAGCCAGGTCATCCTGATCCATCGCGGCCTCCGCAGCGGCAGGGCAAATACGAGGCAAAACGCAAGCGCTGTCTCTGTGCCAAGCCAAAAGTGCATTTGCCCTGGAGTGTGCTGGAGCTTCGCAGTTGTGACGGTATAGGTCGCATTGACAGTTAACGTGGCTGTGGCCACGCCATTGAGAGTTGCCGAAGCCGGGTTGATGCTGCAGGAAAACTTGCTTGAAGACGGTATGCAGGTGAGATTGAGTGTGCCGTTAAAGTTATTTACTGAGTTCAGATTCAGGGTGGCCGTTCCGCTGCTCCCCCCCGACACCGTGATTTGTGGGACCACCGGAACGATCCCGAAGTCGCCAACTGTCTGGCTCACGGTCACGTTTGCGGTGTTGCTGGTCGACGATGCGTAGTTGGTGTCCCCGTAGTAGAGCGCGAGGATTTGATTGGCGCCGTTGTTCCAGAACCCCGTGGGGCCTGCGCTGAACGAGGTGGTGCTTGTAGCGGTTATGGAATTGGGCGTCAGGTAACGCTCGGTAAGCAGGACGCCGTCGTCGTAGAAGTAGACCCATCCCGTCGGCGCGACGCCATTGCTCCCTGTCACCGTTGCAGTCAGTTGCGCTTCTTGCGCTCCCGAAATGCTGGTGGGCGAAGCGCTCAAGGTCGTGGTCGAAGCAATATTCGAAGTGGCGCTGCTCTGCACCACGACCATATTCAGCTGATTCTCGCCCGAAGCTTGCCAGTTGGCGTCGCCGCTGTAAGCGAACTGGGGATAGTATTGGCCCGGCGCCAGATTCGAGAAGGTCGCTGTAGCTTCGGAGTACAGGCCGTAGATGCCAGTCGGGGCGATCAAAGAGACAGTTTCTTTGTAGGGCGGATTGGTGCAGGACGGAAAAGTCAGATTCGTTGTGTTCAGGCAGATGGTCACAGTGCCCGTGGGACCGATCACACCCGGAGGTGCAACGCTCCCCGATAGGATGCCTAGGCTTGGACCCAATTCGGCGACAATGCTGATACTGCTGCTGGAGCTGATCACCCATTCGTTTGAGGGGGAAGACAGTGGCGCGAGAACATTGAGCACTTGCACGGGATAGCCTTTGTAGACGGTGAGATTCACCGCCGCGGCAGACGATGCCTGAAAGCTGGCGTCACCGGAGTAGCTGGCGCTGACCGTGTGCGAACCAACGGAGAGTACCGGCGTCGTCCATGAGGCAATTCCGCTCACGTTGAGAGGAATCGAAGTCGTTGTGCCATCCAGCGCGAAAGCAACGTTGCCCGTAGCGGCGCCATCAATTTGCCCGGCCAGTAGTTTCGCGCCCACCGGTTGCGCGGTGAGATACGCCGGATATCCATACGACAAACTGGAAATGGGGTTGGCGTATTGGTTAACGGCTTTCAGTATGAGTGTCGACGCTTCCGGCGAAACCGTGAGCGTCTGCGGCTGCGAGGTGCTGCTTGCGAAGACGCCGTCTCCGCCGTAGCGCGCAGTGAGCGCATAGGTGCCACCGGGCAAATTGTTCAAAATCGCCGAGCCCGAGCCGCCATTGAGGGTGATCGGAGTCTGGCTTTCATTGGAGGGCAAAGTGGAACTTGCGAGGATCGCCACCGTTCCCGTCGGCGTGCCGCTGCCCGATGCGGGAGCAACGCTCGTGGTGAGCGTCACGTTTTGGCCGTGCGTGACGGTGTTGGAAGATACCTGGAGCGATGTAGCCGTGGACTTGAATGCAATCGCATACCAGTTGTTGACCAGGTTGGCGGCGTCGACGGAGCCCCATCCGCTGGCGAGATCGAAGCCGGCAGCGGCGGAGTAGACCGTCGATTGGCCTTGTACGGATCCCGTGTTCAGCGTGCAATCGGCATCGCCTTCGACGCACGCGTCTCCGTTTCCGCCTAGCGTGACGTCGTGAAACGCCGTGGGCTTTTGCTGCGCCAGCGGATAGAGCACCGTGTCGGCCTGGCCCTGGCGCCCGTACTTCTGAACCACGAGCGCCATGATGCCGGCCATCGCCGGTGTGGATCCCGAGGTGCCTCCCACCAGGTCGAAGTTGAAGTTGCCGCTCGCGTCGGGCGTGCAGTCGCCCTCGGAATCGCAGGTGACGTAGGCGGAATAGTTGGCGCCGTTCGAGGCGAAGAGCGAGACATCGGGAATGTCGCGTACACCGTCGGCAGGCACACCGGGTCCGGTTTGCCAGGCCGGTTTCGCGTAGCCGCTCGCGCAGCCACCGGTAATGGCATTCACGTTGCTGCAATTGCTGGCCCCTCCACCGGCGGCGTAGCTTCCGCTCCGGTACGCGTCCAGACCGTAGGCGTCGTTCCATACCTGCTCGGTAATCGGCGCCTTCAGCGATCCTTTCGTCACGGGATCGTTCGCGGAGTTCCAGGACGTTGAAGCGCTGGGGGCGCCCGTTGCGTAGTCGGAATAATAGAAGTCCGTACCGCCGACCGCGATGTTCCACGGCGTCGACGCCAGTCCATTCACTGCGGGTCCGGCGAGCGATGCTTGATTGAGAAAGTTCGTATCAGGGATCTGGCCGTAGTCTCCGGTAGCAACCAGCACGGTTTGCCCCTGCACCGCAGCCTGTTCCCAGAGGGCGTTCCAAACCTGGTTGCCGCTGGTTCCCAGTTCCTGTTCGCCGGCGCCCCAACTCACGCTCAATACCGCCGCCTGGTTGTCCTCGATGGCGCGCAGCGCCGCCAGCGCCAGGGGATCCTGATAGGGTGAGCCTGCGGAGAGGTAGAGGTTGATGGTTGCGGCGGGAGCAACGGCGCCGACCACCTCCACGTCGAGATACGATTCCACATCGCTTGAGTTCGAGCCGGGATCGCCGCCATCCAGCACCACTTGAATGGGGTTGGCCGCAACGCCGAAGACGCTGCGGTAGTCGTTCACCAGGCTGACGTCGATATTCGACTCGTCAATGATGCCGATGGTGATGCCGGCGCCGGTCACATTCGCTGAATAGAGGGGGTTGAGGTCGTACTCCGTATAGAAGTCCGCCGGGGCAACCCCGTAACGCAGCGGTTGCAAGCTGGAAGGCAGGTTGAATTCGGGTACGAAGCGGCGCGCGCTCGCGTCGTAGGTGCCTTTCCCGGCAATTTCGAGCTGAGGTGTGGGCCTGAAGTCATGCAAGGGCGACACGCCTGCAACAATTTGCGCAAGAGCCTCGGGAATGCGAATCTCGGTTGCATTGGCATGGTGCAGTTCGCCGTTCACCAGGTACTGGTGCATCTGCGTGTGAAAGGCGGCGTTCACCTGGCCCACGGTGCCTGAGAATTCAACGAACCGGTGGCCATCGGAGACGCGATTGACGGCGAAGCCTGATGTGGTCAGCCAGCCTGTGACGGCATCCAGGTCCGCATCGGCGGGCCCAAAGCTGTTGCCAAGCTCCACCGGCGTCAGCCATTGGTGGTAGCTGGGCGAGCCTGGCGTATGCAAATCCACGAGCAACTGCCGGAAGGCCGCTTCGCGTTCCGGCGGCCGGTTCAGCACCAGCAGGAGCCGCTCTGCCGGCGTGGATTCGTTCACGATCCCGTTGTCGTAGCGAGGCTGCGCGAGTGGGTGCAAGGAACCGTGCAGCGCCACAAGCTTCGTGGTGTCGACAGGCTGTGTGACAAGCTGAGTCGCCGGAAATTGGGCGGCGGTTGGCAGTGGAAGGATCGTTAAGATAATTAGGTACAGCCTTAAATGCTTCATGTTTGGACCTCACCACCTTCAGGAACCTGGATTCCAGACGCACGGCATGAAATCAAACGATGATGGGATATTGCTTCGGGGGCTCGAGAGCATTATAGCGCCCATGAAATATGCGAACGGCTGCTGATTCCTCACTTGCTCGTTTTTTCAACATCTCGCCGAGTGGTTTTCGAAGGTTCCGTCCGGTTGGTCGGCATTACGGAGGTTCTACGGATTGGTCTCGAAAAACGTCGATGTCGCCCGGAGGGGTCCCGCTTCTCGCTCAATCGCCGAAGCACTTGGCAATGGCCCGGTGGCGGAATCTCGGGATGATCCGCCCGGGATCGCCGGGCTGAAAGCTGCCGGGCTGAAGGCCGCCGGGCTGAAGGCCGCGGCCGGGTGACGGCTGGCCGGGATTTCGATGTCCCAGCGTGATATTCTTTCGAGTTCGCGTTAACAGCGGTCCGTGCCGCGATCGACTTTTGATAACGTTGCGCTTGGCAGCGGTTGGAGAGGATTTATGAAGCGCTATTTGATTCTGGCTTGCATGACATTTGGGTACGGTTGCGGCCTGTATGCACAGGCGGCAGCGCCCGTGGATACCACGGTGTGCGATGTGGTGAAGAAACCGCAGGCGTTCGACGGCAAGATTGTTCGCATCAAGGGAACCGTGTTTGCCGGGCTCGACGAGTTTGCGATCAAGGATTCGACGGACCCCAATTGCGGGTACCAGGTCAACGCCATCTGGCTCGACTATCCCGCGGGGACGAAAGGCAAGGCGGGCCCGGCAGCCGTGCTGACGGTCCAGCCGGCCAGGAACTTTGCCGGAAAGGTGAACCCGCCTGCGCGAACCCCCATGACGCTCGACAAGAGCAAAGATTTCAAGCAATTCGATTCGCTGCTTGCGCAGAAGCACGAGAAGGGCGCGGATATGTGCCTGGGCTGCACGCGCTACGAGGTGACTGCCACGCTGGTTGGCAGGCTCGACGGCGTGTCCGACGCAAGCCTCAAGCGCGATGCTTCAGGCAAGATTGTCGGCTTTGGCGGGTTTGGGAATATGAATGCCTATCCGGCTCGCCTGGTGCTCCAATCCGTCTCTGACGTGACCCCGAAGGAGATCGACTATTCGAAGAACGACGAAGAGACCAAGGGCACTCCCGCAGGCAACCTTGAGGGTCAGAACTTCGATGTTTACGCTGCCATTGCCGCCGCACAGAGTTCCGTTGACAAAATCAACGCCGGCCCGCCAAAGGACGCAGCGCAAAAGGCTGCCGCGGCTTTCCCCAAGCAGGGTGAGCGCGCGAATGGCGCCTACGTGAGTTATGGAGCAGGGAACGAAGCGTCGCCAAAGGACGAGGAGCTGGGGAAGAACGACTCTCCGGACGGCGTGCTCTTCAATTGCACTTTCAACTCCGATCGCCTCCAGGGAGACTCACTTACCAAGGCCGTCATGCACATGGGTGTGCACATCGCCGAATTGCGCAACCCGGCGCCCGGCAATGAGGCCGCACCGGCGATTGTCCTCGAGTCGGACGCATGGGTGGTGACGACGGTGACATCGGTTTTCAGCGGCGTGAAGTTCCTGTCTATGCCCGGCGGGTACGTCGTCTGGGATGCCAATTGGGCGGCGGCCGACCGTAATGACAAGATGGCAAGCGTTCTCAAGGACTTTTTGGGAAACGGAGCAATGCTTAGCCAATAACCTTATCTTGAGCAGTTTGAGTCGTGTCTCGCGTCGAGATCGGGATAAGCTGCAACTGCGCTGATGTCTCCGAAGCAGGGCGGCGGTGTCTGCCTGGGCAAATGCAGCGAGTATCCTTGGAAGTTAGAGGCTGGCATGCGCGCCTCATTTCGACTGGGGCGCCGGAATCAATCAGGACGAAGGGAAAAGAGGAGTATGGCCGAGATCGCCGTCGAGGCACCGCAAACTCCTGCGCAATTGCCCAAGGTCCGCGTGGCCGTTTTAGGCGCGGGCAAAATGGGAGGCATTCTGCTGCAGGCGTTTCTCAAAGAGAACCTGTTTACCGCCGATAAAATTCACGCCACGGTGAGTCACGTCGAGCGGGCGCTGGCGCTCAGCACGCAATGGGGCGTGGATGTGAGCACCAACAACCTTGAAGCCGTTCGCCAATCAGACCTGATCCTAATCGGCGTCAAGCCCTTCCAGGTTCCGGATCTGATCGCTGAGATCAAGCCTGCGCTTTCGAAGGCCAAGTTGCTGGTGTCATTCGCTGCGTCGGTCAAGACCCGCTCCATTGAGGATGCTGCGGGAATGGAGATCGCCGTGGTTCGCGCCATGCCCAACACGCCGTCGGCGCTGGGAGCCGGCATCGCGGCACTGTGCCGCGGGCGGTTCGTCTCCGACGCGCAAATGGAGTTGGCCCAGCGATTGTTTGAGACCGTGGGCCGCACCGTCCTGGTCGACGAAAAACATATGGACGCCGTCACCGGCCTCTCCGGCTCCGGGCCTGCGTATCTCTACATCATCATCGAAGCCTTGGCCGAAGCCGGCGTAAAGGTGGGACTGCCGCGCGACATCGCCACCCAGTTGGCCGCGCAAACCGCCTACGGAGCTTCGAAGATGGTGCTCGAGACCGGCTACCACCCTGCGCTGCTGAAAGACGCCGTAACCACGCCCGCGGGATGCACCATCGACGGCATCCTTGAGCTGGAGGAAGGCGGATTGCGCGTCACGCTGATCAAGGCGGTGATGCGCGCCACGGAGCGGGCGCGGCAGTTGGCCGCGGGATGAACTTGCGCTGACCGTATCGCGCTCCCATCGAGCAAGCGTGCAAATGCAACGCCCAACCTGGCTCCCTTCGTACGTTCCGGAACTCGACGGGCTGCGCGGCCTGGCGATTCTGGCGGTTGTTCTTTATCACTGCCATCCACGCCTCCAGGGCACGTGGCTCTATTACGCGAGCCTGTGGGGGTGGGCCGGGGTCAGCGTCTTCTTTGTCCTCAGCGGATTCCTGATCACCTGCATTCTGCTTGGAGCGCGCGACAAGCCGCATTACTATCACAACTTTCATGCGCGTCGGGCTCTGCGCGTTTGGCCGGTGTATCTGCTCGTGCTGGTGGTTGTTTACCTGAACGCGCCGTGGTTCATTGGACCGGGTGTGTGGGATGCGATCAAGACCGCGCCGTGGCTGGCGTACATCTTTTGTGTGCAGAACTTGTTTCACCTTGCGCTGCCGTCCGCAATCGCGCCCACATGGGCGTTGGCGATTGAGGAGCAGTACTACTTTGCATGGGCGCCGCTGGTGAAAGTGCTGCGGCGGCCGTGGATGCTGGCGTCGGTGCTGGTCGCGGCCATCGTCGCTTCTCCAATGCTGCGGCATGCGAATTTGCACTGGATGACACCCACGAACACGCTAATCCACCTCAATGGGATCGCGCTGGGCAGCCTGCTGGCCATCGGCTTCTACACGCTCAAGTTGAGCCGTCGCGCGTGGCTGGTCATCGGGCTCGTTTGTTTTGTGTCTGGCATCGCGGCTGCGGCGACCATTGCCGGCGGCACGGCATTTCTTGACTCCGCGCTGGCGACCGGTTTTGCAGGGGCAATGGTTGCAGCCATTGCTTCAACCGGCGCACGCAACCCTATCAGTGCTGTCCTGCGCCGTGGGCCGCTGCCTTTCTACGGGCGCATTAGTTATGGCCTGTACATGACTCACATCTCCATCTTTATCTTTTTCGGATGGTTCGATGCGCGCATGGACCCCTATGGCATCCCCGGCAATCTCGCGGTGGTGGGCTTTCGTCTGGCCGTGACAACCGTGGTGGCGACGGCGCTTTGGTATGGATTCGAATCGCAGATACTGAAGCTGAAGCGGTACTTCTAGAACCACGCCGCTTTATCGCGCGTCTCATCTCAGGTGAGTCTTCGTCGCGAGCAAGTGCAGAATCGAGTCGCCGCGTCTGCGGTATGTGACTGGAGTCACCCGCCGGTTTTCAGTTCGGCTGATACGCTTGATCCAAAGACGTTTGAAAGGCCTTTTGATCTATGCCCTCATTGCCGGTTTTGGTCTTAAACAGCGGTTCTTCTTCAATCAAATTCTCTTTGTATGAAGCCGGCAACGGCGTGCGCAACCGGCTCTTCGAGGGCGCGGTCGACGGCATCGGCACCGATCTGGGCAAGTTCTGGATCAAGGACGCCGATGGCAAAACGCTCGTGGATCAGACGCCGGCACTGCCCAGCCGATCGGTTGCCTTCAAACTCGTGGCCGACGCACTCCACTCCGGGCAGTTCCCCGCTCCCGCAGCAATCGGTCATCGCACCGTGTGCGGCGGGCCGACTGTCCGTGAAAATCAGCGCATCACGCCTGCGCTGATCGACGAGATTGACAGCTACGCGGCTCTGGCGCCGCTGCATACGCCGATCGCCGTCTATATCATGCGCGAGGCCCTGCGGCTGTTTCCAGGGATTCCCAACTTTGCCATTCTCGATACGTATTTCCATCGCACGCTGCCCGAGGTGGCGACGCACCTGCCGATTCCCGCGGAGTACGACGCCATGGGCGTGCGGCGTTACGGCTATCACGGCATCTCGTATGAGTCGATCGTGTACCAGTTGCAGCCCGGCGTGCCTGAGAAACTGATCGTGGCGCACCTGGGGAACGGCGCGTCGATCTCCGCGATTCGGAACGGCCAATGCATCGACACCTCGATGGCGCTCACGCCGACCGGCGGCATCATCAGCGGCTCGCGCACCGGGGACATCGATCCCGGTGTGTTGATCTTCATTCTGAAGAAGCTCGCAGAGACAACGCCGGATGCGGCGGATGCGGCGGAGAAGCTCGAGACGGTGGTGAGCAAGAAGTCCGGTCTGCTGGGCGTGAGCGAGCTGTCAAACGACATGCGCGAGCTGCGCGAGGCGATCAAGGCCGGCAACGCGAAGGCGCGGCTGGCGGTGGACAAATTCTGCTGGACGATCGCCCGTTGGATCGGCAGTTATGTCGCGGAGCTGAACGGCCTCGACATGCTGGTCTTCACCGGCGGCATTGGCGAGAACGACATCGATTCGCGCAGAGAGATTTGCGCAGGGCTGGGTGCGCTGGGTATCGTGCTCGATCCGGCTCGGAACAACGTGCGCGGAATGGCGACAATCTCCGCGGAGAAGTCGCGGGTCACGGTGCGCGTGATTCCGCCGCTCGAAGACCTAATGATCGTGAATCACGTGGTGCGGCTGCTCGGCGAATAGAGTCATCTGGCGTCTGCATCTTCGCTCAGAGGGCGTCAAAAGGCGATGGAGGCTGAGCGAGTCTGTTTTACACTGATGAGTTCGCTTCGGAGTCATCCATGACCATCGCCGCTCCGCCCGCGCAAACCGATCATCTTCCCTCGCTCGCTCTGCGGCGGTTTGCCTGGGCAGTGCTCGCCTACTTTATCGCGGTCATCCTGTGGGGTGCAGTAGTTCGCGCCACGGGCTCAGGAGCGGGCTGCGGCGACCATTGGCCGCTCTGCAACGGAACGGTCATTCAGCACTCCGCGCGTGCCGATACGACGATCGAGTTCGCGCACCGCATCACGAGCGGCTTGTCGTTCTTCTCTGTCGTGGCGCTACTCTGGTGGACGTTTGCGCGCACCCCGCGCGGACATCTGGCCCGCGCGATGGCGGTGGGTGCCGTGGCGTTTACGGTCGTTGAGGCCGCACTTGGGGCATTTCTTGTCAAGCTGGGACTCACCGCGCAGAGCCAGTCGCCTCTCCGCGCGCCGTACCTGGCGCTGCACCTGACCAACACGCTTTTGCTGCTGGCCGCGCTCACGCTTACTGCGCACATGCTCAGCCGCCGTAACGGCTATTTGCGCGGCCGGGTTCGCCTGGTCGCGCCATTCGGAGCCATCGCATCGATTATCGTGGTGCTGATCGTCGGCGTGACCGGATCCCTGGCCGCACTGGGAGACACGCTTTTCCCCGCGAGTTCGCTGGGCGCGGCTTTCGCCCAGGACTTCTCCTCGACCAGCGGCTGGCTGGTTCGCTGGCGCTGGACGCACCCCGCGGTGGCGTTTGCGGCCGGCATTTTCCTCATCTGGTTGCTGGTTCGCGCCGCGCAACGACACACACATTGGAACAATCGCGGGCTCTCCGCGCTCGTCCTGCTTCTTCTGGTGGCTCAGTATGCGCTGGGCGTTCTGGACGTGGTATTGCTGGCTCCCGTGTGGCTCCAGATCGCACACCTGCTGGGCGCCGACTTGCTGTGGGTCGCGCTCGTGGTGCTGGTGGCACGGATCATGCTGGAGCCGATGGAGGGTGTGGAGCGGGCTTAATCTTCCATGTCCGATCTTCGGGATCAACGAAAAGGCCCCTCGCGGGGCCTTTTGCTCTTCGGAACGACTTGACCGAGTTCTGTCTATCGAACGCATCTTCCCCGGTCCCCAAATGCGAGGGACCGAGGGCACCCGCTTACTCTTCGAGCGACGGATGATAGTGGCTCTCCCAGCCGAGGTAGCGCGCGGCTTCGTGGATGGACTTTGACACGTCGCTGAAATTCGCGGCCGTGTGATGTTCGAAGCCCTCGCGGCAAATGTATTTGAGCAGCTTCTGCAGTTGCGGAATCTCCGCCACGCCGGCGCCGCCGAAGGTCAAGAGTGGATCGTCGGTAAAGCGGCCCTTGCCGGTGTAACCGCGGATGACGCCGCGGCGGTCGTCGGTTGAGAAGCGCGCGAAGGTCATCGTGCCGG
The DNA here is from genome assembly GCA_050010795.1 of Occallatibacter sp. Lineage (GTDB taxonomy): Bacteria > Acidobacteriota > Terriglobia > Terriglobales > Acidobacteriaceae > Telmatobacter. The sequence continues at coordinate 69,133 of JBEKKI010000015.1, read as the reverse complement.
CCTTGATCAGCCCATCGAGGGTACCGTACGTGTTCTCCTTGCCCACTGTGCCGGCGATGATCTGCTGGAAATCCATCCTGACTTCTTTGAAGAAGTGCTTGGGAAGATTGGAGCAGTGGAAGCAGACGCACTTGTTGGGGTCGCTGCCGTAGTTGTTGTTCCAGTCGAGCAGCGCGGAGGGGGTGCCCGACGCCAGCGCCAGCATATACATGCTGAGCGTGCCGGGCACGTCCACTTCGCAGGCCGAAGGAATGAGATTATTGCTCATCATGCTCATCACCGTGCATGGCACCACGCCGAAGAACTCTTCCATTGACGTCCAACACTGCACGGCGCTGATGGTGCAGTTGGTCTGCTTCATCCAGCCGTCGATCACCGCGCCCAGCTTGGCCATCTTCAGCAGCGCTGCCTCTGGCACGCCGGAGGTCGTGATGTATTTCTTTATCTCTGTGAGCTTGGCCTGCGCCACGTCGTCGTTGTCCTTCATGCGGTTGATGCGGCCGAAGATTTCGGAAAGATCGATGGGCTCGACCGAAATGCCCGAAGTTTCGAGGATGCGCTCCGAGTAGCGCACGGTGTTGAAGGCCGCAGGCCGCGCGCCGATGGAGCCGATCTTGAGATTCTTGAGCCCCTTCACGATGCGGCAGACCTGCGAGAACCACTCGAGATCGGCCTTGAACTCCGCCGACGAAGGCGCTTCGGTGTGCAGCGTGGTGAGCGAATAGTTGACGCCATACTGCATAAGGTTGTTACAGGCACTCATCTTGCCGCAGAAGCTGTCGCGGCGATCCTTGATGGTCATGTCACCCGAACTGTCGGGCGTGGCTTGCACCAGCACCGGAACCTTGAGCCCGGAAAGGCGAATCGCGTCGACGATGCCGCGCTCCTCGCCGAAGTTGGGCAGCGTGACGATGATGCCGTCGATCTCTTCCGCATGCTTCTTGAAGAGTTCGGCGCAACGCTGCGACTCGGCGTAGGTTTCCACCGCGCCGTACTTCGATTCTTCCGGACTGAGCACGATAGGCCGCGCTCCAGCGGCCTCCAAAACGGCAATAATCTCTTCGCGGCCGGTTTTAGCCAGATGATCGGGGAAGAAACCGCGATTCCCCACCACAATTCCGAACGTCATCTTCCTTTGCGCTGCCATGTTATTACTCCTTAAGAATTATCTTTCCCGCGAAAGTTCTGTTCTCCTTCGCCAGGAAGAATCGTTATTTGCCCGCTCTCCCGGGCCGAAACTTGAAAACGTAAACCAGGCCGAGCGCTGCCAACAGACCGCCCCACCACACTGGCGTATGCAGATTGGTCATCTGCACGCCCGCCGGATAGTTGCCCGTCGTCCACTCAAAAATTCCGTAGCCTGTGATCATCGCGCCGTAGATCACCAGCAGCAGTCCAATGAAAAACCAGATTGGAATTCCGCTTCCACGCATACGCCGTTAATCCTTCTCCGTGCGCTCCCGCTACCAGAACACGATGTTAAGGCCAGCGAAAATGATTACCACAAGGCACGCCCACGCCCATTCCTTCTTGTAGAACGGCACCGGCTCTTCTTCAGGCAGTTTCGTGGCGCCGTAGACAAGGCCGTCCAGCTCCGCCACCGGCCGCGGATTGGTAAACAGACTGACGACTAAGATTACGACAGTCGCGAACAAAAACGCCCACAGCGCGCGAAAGACGTTTTCGGCCATGGGCTTGGCGGCGCTTGACAGCGCCACATACGCCAGGTTCGCCGGATTCATCTTGACCCATACGAACATGCCCGCGGAGAAAATGATGCCCAGCAGAAGGCCGAGGAAGCCGGCCATGCGCGTGGCGCGCTTCCAGAACATGCCGAACAGGATGACGGCCAGAAGCGGCGCAACAAAGATGCTGAACAACGCCTGCACGTAGTCCATGATCCCGTGAAACTGCTGGACCAGGTACGCCGCGCCGATGGAAACAATCACACCGATGACGATCGAAAGCCTTCCGACAAGGACATAGTGGCTGTCGGAGCCGGACTTGTTAATGAGAGGCCTGTAAATGTCGTAGGTCCAAACGGTGGAGAAGGCGCTAACGTTACCGGCCATGCCGCTCATGAAGCCCGCAATCAGAGCCGTGATTCCGAGGCCGAGCAGGCCGGGGCCCAGGTAACGGGCCATCATGAGAGGCAGCACTTGATTGTAGCTCTGCAAGGCCGAGCCGGATGAACCGCTCAGCACCTTTCGCTGGTAGGCGGCCGGAAGCGTAGTCCTGGCCATCGCCGCCGAGCAGGCAGAGGAATTCTCGAGCCCTCCGCCAGTGGCCTGAGCGCACGCGGCCACCACATCTTCGCCGACGAGCTGGCGGCGGCTGCCATCGGGATTCTGCAACAAAACAAGGCCGAGCAGGCCGGGCAAAATAACGATTAGCGGCACAGCCATCTTAAAAAAGGAGCCGATGATGGGCGCCATACGCGCGGCGCGCAGATTGTGTGCTGCGAGGACGCGCTGGACGACGAGGAAGTCCGTTGTCCAGTAGCCAAAACTGATCACAAAGCCAAGGCCGAAAACGATGCCCGTCCAGTGGACGCCCATGGGGTTCGCGGAAAAGCTTCCCGTGTCGCGCCACATGTGGAAGTAGCTGTCACTATGCACGCCGGTCATGGACTGCATATTGGCCATGATCTGTCTCTTCAGGCCGGCGACGCCCCCGGCCTGAAACAGGCCGAGAATGGGAACCAGCAGCGCTCCACCCCAGATGAGCACGAATTGCAAAACTTCATTGAAGATGGCCGAGCGCAGCCCGCCCAGGCCGACATAGGCCGCCACCGCCAGCGATGAAACGATGATAGAGAAGTTCAGATCCCACCCCAGCACCACCTTCATCACCACGGCCATGGCGAACATGTTCACGCCGCTCATCAGAATCATTTCGATGGCGAAGGCGACGGCCGCCACGGTCCGGGAATGCGCACTGTAGCGAAGGTTCAGGTAGCCGGGCACCGAATGCGTCTTCGACACGTAGTAGAAGGGCATCATCATCAGGCCCAGGAAGAGCATGGCCGGGATGGCCCCAATCCAATACCAGTGCGTGGCCAAAATACCGTATTGATAGGCCGAGCCTGCCCAGCCCATCAATTCCAGCGACCCCAGGTTGGCGCTCACGAAACTCAGACCGGCTATCCATGCCGTCATCTCGCGCCCGGCCATGAAGAAGTCTTCCCCGGTGTTCGACCGGCCCTTCAGGTAAATGCCGATCCAGATCACCATCCCGAAGTAGAGCGCGATAACGATCACATCCAGCGAGCGAAGACGCGCCAGAGGCTCAGCATTGAAGGCAAGCAAGGCCGGCAATGAGCCGAAAGATCCGGTGGCGACGGAAGCTGGGACCAATCCGAGCATGGACATCACCTGAAACGGCGAGAAGACGTCCGCAAAGGCTGTTAGACGTTCGCACCTAGTAAATTGCTTTACTCAAACGTTTGTCAAGCAGCGCTCGCCTTTGCGAGGAAAGCTGCCGTCGCCCCCTGGATGCATCCGCGATGAGTAGGGATAAGCCCGGAAGGTCTCGGCTTTACGGATTGAGTAAGCGTTTCCACAACGGAGTGTAGCATATCGGGCAGAGGGGCTGGCCGCGGTGAGATCAGTGACATATTAGGAGCTTCTGCCGTGCGCCGAGCCCGATTTGAGGCCTGAAGGTGCGGCCGATTCCATGGCCAACGAGCAGCACCTGAAAGCGGCGGTCCGGGACGGCGTTGAATTGGAGCGTTCCGATACCGCCCATCTTTGTTGGGTCGCCGCCTCGAAGGTCCGTGACGAGTTGTACCTCACCGGTTGATGGGCCGGCGGGAAGTGCCGGGAGCCGCGCTACTCGTTGGCTGCCATCACTTCGTGTAGCCAATTGGGTGCTTTGAGCAGCTCACGCGGGCGGGAACCGTCTGCGGCGCCCACAAGGCCGTCGCGCTCCATCAGGTCGATGAGATGGGCAGCACGGCCGTAGCCGATGCGCAGCCGCCGCTGCAAGAGCGACGTGGAGGCCTTTCCGAACTCGAAGACGAGGCGAACGGCATCGTCGAACATCGGATCCTCTTCACTGGCTTCGTCGCTTTCGCCTTCCATGGCAGCGCGTTCGTCCTTGGGCGAATCGAGGAAGCCTTCGACGTATTCCGCTGTGCCTTGCGATTTCCAGAAGTCGACCACGGCAGCTGTCTCCTTCTCGCTCACGTAAGGAGCGTGCAGGCGCAACAGGCGGCTCGTGCCCGGCGGCAGAAAGAGCATGTCACCACGGCCGAGGAGCGCTTCGGCGCCGTTGGTATCGAGGATGGTGCGCGAGTCGACCTTGGTGGCGAGCCGGAAGCTGATGCGGGTGGGAATATTGGCCTTGATCAGGCCGGTGATGACGTCGACGCTGGGCCGCTGTGTGGCGAGGATCAGGTGAATGCCCACGGCGCGCGCCATTTGCGCCAGACGCGTCACGGATTCTTCGACGTTGGCGCGGTCAAGCATCATCAGGTCGGCCAGCTCGTCGATGATGATGATGATGTAAGGGAGCGGTTCCTCTTCGTTCTCACCAGATTCTTGTCCAAAAAGTGAAAGGGTAGAACCCTCGAAGAGCTTGTTGTACTGATCGATGTGGCGCACGCTGCGGCTGGCCATCAACTTGAGCCGGCGCTCCATTTCGCGGACTGCATTGCGCAGAGCGTTTGCGGCCTGTTTGGGCTCTGTGACGATCGGCGTAAAGAGATGGGGAATGCCTTCGTACATGCCCAACTCAACCCGTTTGGGATCGACCAGGATCAACCTCACCTGGTGAGGCGTTGTGCGATAGAGAAGGCTCATAATCATGGCGTTGATAGCCACGGATTTGCCCGATCCCGTCGATCCGGCAATCAGAATGTGCGGCATCGAGGCCAGATCGGCAATGACAATGCGGCCGTTGATGTCCTTTCCCATGGAAATCGTGAGACGCGAGCGTGCTTTGACGAAGTTCTCGCTCTCGATCACGTCGCGCAGATGGATCGTCTCGCGTTCGTGATTGGGCACCTGAATGCCAACCGTGCTCTTGCCGGGCATGCGCTCGATGAGGATGCTTTCGGCGCGCATGGCCAGGCATAAGTCGTCGGCCAGGCCCGTTACGCGCGAATATTTAATGCCCGCCTCGGGCTTGAACTCGAATGTTGTCACCATGGGGCCGGGATTGATCTGAACCACCTGGCCGCGCACGTCGAACTCGGAGCACTTCTCAACCAAAACCTTGGCCTCTTCGCGCAGCTCGTCTTCGCGTACCGATTGCGGTGCCTCGCCGGAACTCAGCAACGTGCTTGAAGGCAGCTTGTAGCCGCTCACATTCTTGGGAGTGATGGTCACTGTTCGTACGTCGGCATCGGCGCGATTGTGTATGGCAATCGCATCCGAGTGAGGCTGTGACGGCGCTTGAACGGGCTCGGGCCTAACCCCAGCCCATGGATCGGCCGCGCGCACCGTCGCTGCCGGCGCGGGCATGGGAGCCACCTGTGCCGAGGCTGCTGCCGGCGCGGCCGAGGCCGTTGCGGTTTCCGATTCAACGCGTTCCCAGATACTGGGCTTGCGCGGCGTGATGGGAATCGCCGCAGCGGTTCGTTCCTCAGGCTGCCGCTCGAATGCGTTCCGCTGGTATGCAGGGATTTTGTCGAGCGGGTCCTGATGCTGTTCGCGCCTCCGCATGAAGAAGGAAAGGAAGCGGTTCGGCTTGCTGGCGGGAGGCTCGATTTCCTCGTCCGGCCCTTCTTCTGTTACGAACCTCGGGAAAGGCACGGGTTGATTCCGTTCCACCCCCATAGCGTCGCGTTCCGCACGCAGTTCCGCGCGCCGCTCACTCCGCTCTTCACGCCATGCAATAAAGCGGGTCCAATGCTCGGCGACGCTTTCGCGGACAGTCGTGAAACTGATCGCCGATGCAAAGTAAAGCCCGCATGCTGAGAGCGCCGAGGCGACGAGCCATGCGCCCTGAATATTCAGGTAAGCCACCAAAAAATTCGTTACCAGCCGGCCTACGACGCCTTCCACTGGAATCGCGTGCAGCCATCGCCAATGCCACGGCAGAAGTCCAAAGACAGCGGGCAAAAAGACCAGCGTCAGGATCGTTCCCATCCAGCGCAGAATCTTCGACCCGCCAGGCTGGGATTGCATCCACGTCCAGCCCACGCCCCCAAGCCACAGCGGCAATAGAAACGCCGTCAGGCCGAGTGATTGCAGCAGCAGATCGCTGAGGTAAGCGCCGAAGAGGCCCACCCAGTTGTGCACTGCGACAGAATCCGTGGCGGTATTCAGCGAGGGGTCAGAAGCGCGGTAGGTTGCAAGGGCGAGGAAAAGGAGGAGCGAGACAAGAATCAGCACAACTCCCAGGAACACGTTCACAGGGCGGCTGCGCGTGGGCGACAGGACAATGCGGATGGAGTTCATCACAAGGGCGGTCCAGCCCACCGGCTGCCGCGCAAGACTCTCGCGGTACGCCGCAGGGGCAGGCAAATCGTCCCAGAGCAAGTTCTATTATCGGCGTCCACGGGAACGATCCGGGGTACGACGGCCGCAGGGGGAACCTGAAACATTACCCGTAGCTTTCCTTGACATTTACCGCCTCGAAGCGAGTTGGAGGCACATCGCAATTTACTGTGCCGAATGGGATTTAAAGGCAAACTTGAATGATCGTGCAAGCCGGGAAACAGGGCTTAGGAAGAACGCTCTGGCCTTTAGCGCGCGAAAAGAGGAGTCGTCGTCAGCGCTCCCCCCAGCTACCTGCAGAACCCCCAGGCCATACTGGTAGCGAATCCTGAAGACTCGATAGTCTTTTGGATATTGCGCCAGAAAGTCCTCAACTGCCGTGAGGACACCGTTCTTCGGTCCGCCTTCTTCCAGCGCGTTTAAGTATTTGCTGTTCAATCCACCGGTATCGGCCAGCCTGCTCTCGCCACGAATCATGCCTTTTTGCGCGAATGGATGCCGAAACTCCACTGGAATGGTGTCCGGTTGGTAGTACAAGTCGCGGCGGCCATAAGGCCAATCCACATCGTGAAGAAAGATGAATCCGCCGGGCCGCACCAGGGCGCGTTCGCGAATGAGACGCAGCTCATTGAATACCGTGTACCAGTTGTGGTCTCCGTCGATAAGGATGGCGTCGAATGGCGCGCCTAAAAGCGCGGGCCCGTCCGTGGCCAGCGCGTCTAGGCTGTTGCTTTTGAATACGTGAACTCGCAACTCGCCGGCATACTTCGCCGCAAGATCCTCATCGATGCAGGGATCAATGATGGCGCTGTACTCGATCGGCAGGCTGAGCAGGTAATTTGTGCTGGTTCCCGTGCGTGCGCCGATTTCGCAAATGGACCGCCAACGGTGCTTGCGGGCCAGGGGCAGAATATAGTGGCGTACAAAAGTTCGCATCGGATCTCGGATCCTGCTTGGTTATCCGATCAATTTCGCGCCCCAGATCAACAGCACACCACCCAGCAGGATGCGGTAAATGGCGAACATCGTGAAGCCGTGCTTCCGCACCCACGCGAGAAACCACTCCACAACGCCTAGCGCCACGACGAACGACACGACGATGCCGATGATCAGCACGATCCATCGCTCAGGGTTCATTACGACGTGCGCGGCGGCTCCGGCTGCCTTGCTGGAATGAATCTCCTTGATCAGATCCCAGCCCGTCGCTGCGATCATTGTCGGAATGGAGAGCAGAAAGCTGAATTCGAGCGCGGAAGGCCGGTCGAGACCGGCAAGCTGGCCTGCGGCGATGGTCGACATGGAGCGCGAGGTGCCGGGAAAGATGGCCGAAAGCGTCTGGCAAAGCCCTATCCAGATGGCTTGCGCCAGCGACATCTCCTCCACATGAGTCGTATTCGCCTCGTGGCGCTCGCTCCAGGCGTCGATCACCCACATCACGATCCCGCCCACGACAAGCGCTATTGCCATCGCGTTCAGGCTGCCCAGGTTCTTTTCGCTCCACTTGTGAAGTAAAAGAGCGGGAGCCGAAGTGCAGGCAAACGCGATGAGCGTGAGTGAAATGGGATGGGTAAGCCATGTGCGGTCGCCGCTATCGCCACGGGGAAACGTACGAATAAAACCGACGATTCTTTCAGTGAAGAGAAGGCACAGCGCCAGGATGGCGCCAACCTGGATCACGATGGTGTACATTTCCCAGTACGCAACATCTTGAAAGCAGGCCGTATTGCCGACGGAACAGGCAGAGTCGCCCAGCGGAATCTTCATCAATGCTTCAGCGATGCGTAAATGAGCCGTTGAACTGACCGGCAAAAACTCGGTCAAGCCTTCCACAACTCCCAAAAGAATGGACAAGATGTACGGGCTCAAGAAGCCTCCTGGCTTTTTGTTTTCATGCGATCTGCCAGCGCGTCCGGGAGGCCTTACACCGGTTCCAAAGTTACAGTATCCCGAAGCCACGTCACTCAAATGGCTCTTTCATTTCCGGGGTCCCCGCGGACGGATCTTCGTCCGTGGGGTGGAAGTAAGAGCCACTTTGAATAACGCCCGAAAAAGCTGCACCAACTCTGGAACCGGTCTGAGCCGCTTACTCCCGTTCGATGCCGTAAACAGGAACCCCTTCATCCAATTTGTACACCAGCGCCCCCGCGCGCAACGTGTAGTCGGAATCGGCAAAGTGAGCCTTCAGTTGGGCGACAACCGTACGCGCCTGGTTGTGGGCATTCTCGCTTTTCTTGTCGTCTCCGTTCGCGTCATACATGTCCTTGAGCACTGCGAACCGATAAACAGCTTCGTAAAGCGCTCGCGCAGTACGGGGGCCGTCGGGGTACTCATTGGCGTATTTCAGATAAAGATCCGCCTCTTTCTCCGGGCACTGGGTCGAGCCTTCCCAATCACCGCAAAGTTTGTTGTCAATCAGTTCGAAGGCCGCAAGCGCCGCCCAGCGCGTCCGGGGATATGCCTTGATTACCTTTCTCAAGTCGTCCTCGCCCATCAGCTGGCGAAAGACGGGATCGCGTTCATGCGCTGACGGCATGCTTTCTGTGTCAGACTTCTCCAGTTGCCATTCGATATCGGCTGCCCGCCAGGCAGCTTCGGGCGCATGCGGCGAGCTAGGGAACATTTCCGCGACGCGCCGATAGAGCAGGCGCGCGCTTTGCGCGGCATTGGCCGGGCCGCGCGGATTGGACGCGAGAGCTTCCTGGCCGGCGGCCGCGCCCATCAGGATCTGATCCGCATTGGGCGTGGAATCTTCCACTACTCCCTTGGCTTCCATCCAGCCCGATATCGGCGGAGGCGTTTGGTCCTCACCGACCATCGGCGTGTCCTTGTCGTTGTGCAGCTCTTCGATATCGGTGTTGGCGTAAACCCGCATCCAGGGGCCGCTCTTTTCCGAAACCACCATCTCGCGGCCGATCTGCACCTTATCCACTTTTTGCGAGCTTGTATCGGGGTTGATGTAGAGCCAGGTGATGCGCAGGACGGTGGCGCGTGGGCCGGCCATCGGTTTTACCGGCACGACTGGCTTTTTATCTGCATGCGCGGGCCACACGACGCACACAAGCCCCAGACCCAGAACCAGATGGCGAATCGTACCTTTTCGCGGATTCATCGTGTGCACGATCATAGTTGAACGACGTTAGGCCGCGCCTTCCGTGAGCACCTCGGCCAGCAACCTGGGTTCCACGTTGCCGCCGCTCACAACTGCCACAGCCTTGCGGTACGCGGGCAGCTGGCCGGCGTGGAAGAGAAGCGCGGCCGCCGATACAGCGCCGCTGGGCTCGGGAACAAGCCTCGTGGCTGCGACAATGGCGCGCATGGCCGCGCGAATCTCCGCCTCCGTCACTGTAAGAATGCCGTCCACATAGGCCTGAATGTGGGCAAAATTGCGCACGCCCACGCTTTGCGTGCGAAGGCCGTCCGCCATCGTCCGGCTGGTCAGCTCCGCCGGCCAGGTGACGATCTTGCCCGATCGAAAACTCTCAGCCGTGTCGCCGGCCAGCTCCGGTTCGATGCCTAATACCATCGTCTTCGGGCTCACCTGCTTTACCGCCGCAGCGATCCCGCTTAGCAGTCCGCCGCCCGAGACCGGCGAGACGACGAGGTCCACGTCCGGCAATTCCTCCACGATCTCGAGACCACAGGTTCCCTGTCCGGCAATGATCTGCTCGTCGTCGTAAGGCGGAATCACGACATAGCCGTGTTTTCGCACGAGTTCCTCTGCCATGGCGAGGCGCTCGCTCGATGCCACACCCACGTCAACGATCTCGGCGCCTAGAGCCAGCGTCGCCGCGCGCTTGATTGCCGGCGCATTCGACGGCATCACGATGACGGCCTTCGCTCCGACCTCACGCGCCGCGTAGGCCACTCCCTGCGCATGGTTTCCGCTGGAATAAGTGATGACCCCGCGCGCGATCTGCTCCGGCGTTAGCTGCAGAATCTTGTTCGCCGCGCCGCGAATCTTGAATGCCCCGATCGGCTGCAGGCTCTCTGCCTTGAGCCAGATCTCCCTGCCCGTCCCATGACCCGATATGCCGGGGAACGCGGCCCGAACCAGCGGCGTCTTCATCGCAATGGGCGCAATGCGCAGCGCCGCGGCGCGAATCGCGCTGATTGAAACTAGTCTCTGGGTTTCCACTTCCAAGGCGGCCTCAAAGGGTCCCTGCTGCGCGGGGCGGCGTTGGGACACCACCGTTAAGTATCGCGTATCGCTCTTTACTCGTAGGCAAGGGCGTCAATGGGATCCTTGCGCGCGGCCATCCACGCCGGATAAAGCGCCCCGCAGACGGAACCAAGGAAGGCGATCGCCGCGCCCTGCCCCAGCCAACGAACCGTGATCTCAAAGTGCTGTGTCGGGAAGACGTGAGCCATAAGCAGCTGCACGCCGTAGGTCCCCAGGATGCCCACCAGAACGCCGGCGGCGGCAAGCACCGCACACTCGCGCAACACGCCGCTCACAATGGCTGTTTTGGACGCGCCCATCGATTTCAGAATGCCAATCTCCCGGGTGCGCTCAAGAACCGCGGTGTACATGGACTGGAAGATGACCAGGAAGCCGATGATCACCGCGATACCGGTAATGATTTCAAGCGCCAGGTTGAATCCCGGGATCTTGTCCGGCGTCATCTGGTCGAGCCATTCGTCGACGGTGGTCAAGGTGTTGTTTCCGAAGCCGCGGGTATTGTGAATCTCCTCGACGACCAGATTGTCGTTCGCCGGATTGTCGCATTTGATGTAAAAGAGCGAGGCCTTATCATCGGCGCCCGTGAGTTCCCCCATGGTTTCAATCGGAATCAGCTTACGGCCGCCTTTACCCTGCTCGACAATGCCCGAGACGCGGAAGGACTGATCCATAATCATGACCGTATCGCCCACCGCGTAAGGCTTTCCGGTGGCGGGGTTCCGGCGGCTGGCAAAGACGTCGTCGATGATGGCGTCATTGGGCCCCGCAAACGGCCCGCCGGCGAGAAAAGTGAAGGGCTTCAGCGCGTTGAAGCTTGCATAATCAATGCCGTAAAGGATCTCCACGCTGCCGCTGGTCGAGATTTTCTGAATGGCCGGCGAAACTATCGTCACGTGAGGCAGCTTCAGAAGCGCTTCTTCGTCTTTGATCGGCATATTGGCGCCGCCGACTCCGTTGAACAAGCTGGCATTCGACGGCAACAGCATCAGGTCGGCGCCAATGCCGTTCGTGCGCTGTTTCTGGTCGTTCAGCATGCCCATGAATATGCCCACAATCGACAGAATCATGATGACTTCAATAGCCACGGCGAGCACGCTGATGATCGATCGCATGGGGCGGTGCAGAAGGTTGGCAAAGATGAGCTTGTTCATGTCCGCTTGAGGATCCGGCAAGAACCTAGGCGTCAGGAATCCCCATCTTCAGGGTATCAGCCGCAGGAGCCCATGCGGTTCCACTGATCGTCGACTGCACCGGGCCTGCCGCTGTTTCGAAACTGGGTTCAAAACGGTAAAAAGGCGGCTCAAAGACAGGGAAACTCTTTGACCTGGGGTGGAAGCGGGATTATGGTGAAAGTACAGTTTTTGCAGGGTTTCTGACCTATTTGCGGTCGCCGATGGGAAGATTTGGAGAGGACCTGCGCAACGAACGCGTCGCACGCGGCGTTGCGCTGGAAGACATCGCGGCGGTCACGAAAATCAGCCGACGGCATTTAGTTGCGCTGGAGGAGGAGAGGTTTCGCCTGCTTCCGGGCGGCATCCTGAGCAAGGGGATTATTCGCGGCTACGCCGCCGCCGTCGGGCTTGATCCTCAGGACTGGACCGAGCGTTTTCTCCAGGCTTTCAGCGCCTCGGGGCAGCCAGTGGATGACGACAGGAATTGGACGGCCTTTGCCTCGAATGTAGGCAAGGCAAGGCTTCTTCGCCGTGAAGCTCTTGAAGTCCGCCTGCGCTGGGCCGGAGCTGCCCTCTTGATGCTGGCCGTTGCATCCGCCGCATTCTTGACCGTGCGCTATTTCGGGCTTCGCCAGGGTTGGTGGCACACTCTGCTTCCCGTGCACGGCAATTCGGTCGCGCTGTATAACACCTGGTCTTCGGCCCACGGTTGGGTATCTCACGTCCTTTCCCGGCTGTAGGGCGGCTCCGGCGCCCTGCTCAGGGCCCCGATTCTCCCATTGAATCCTCGTTGTTAACCATACGATGCAGAGCTTTGCTCCGCGCCGCCTGGCACATTTACCATGAAATGGTTGTGCCCATGGCTTTGCGCTCTGTGTCTGAGCAATGCCAAGTCGACGCGGCACACATGTGGCTCCGTGGACTCTTTGATTGAGCGCCGAAGGTGCGGATCGTCTGGAGCGAATGGGCCAAAGCGCCAGGGAATGAATTGAACCCAGCAATGGGAAGGAGTATTCAAGTTGAGCGATCGTTTCTTATTTACCTCTGAATCCGTCACCGAGGGCCATCCGGACAAGATTGCCGACCAGGTTTCCGACGCCATTCTCGACGCCTGCCTGGAGCAGGATCCATACAGCCGTGTCGCGGCGGAAACGCTGACAGCCACCGGACTCGTCGTGATTGCGGGCGAAATCACTACCAAGGCCTACGTCGATTTCCAGTCGCTGGTTCGCGGCGTTGTGGCTTCAATCGGCTATGACAACGCGCTCTACGGTTTCGACTCCAACACCTGCGCGGTGATCTCGAGCATCAACAAGCAGTCGGGCGACATCGCCCAGGGTGTTGACACAGGCGGCGCCGGCGACCAGGGCATGATGTTCGGCTACGCCTCCGACGAGACTCCCGAACTGATGCCTGCTCCGATCTCGCTCGCGCACAAGCTTACGCGCCAATTGAGCGCCGTCCGTAAGAGTGGCAGACTGCCCTACCTTCGTCCCGACGGTAAGAGCCAGGTGACGGTGGAATACGACGAAAACGGAAGACCGGCGCGCATCGACGCCGTCGTCATCAGCAGTCAACACTCCGAGGCTGTTTCGAACGAAGAATTACACGCCGACATCCTCAAGTACGTGATTCAGGCGGTTTTGCCTGCAAAGTGGCTCGACGAGCACACCAAATACCACATCAATCCAACCGGCCGCTTCGTGATCGGCGGCCCCATGGGCGACACCGGACTAACCGGCCGCAAAATCATTGTGGACACATACGGCGGCATGGGCCGCCACGGCGGCGGCGCATTCAGCGGCAAGGACCCGACCAAGGTCGACCGCTCGGCAGCCTACATGGCTCGCCATATCGCTAAAAACGTTGTTGCCGCTGGACTGGCCAGCCGCGCAGAAGTGCAGCTCGCCTATGCCATCGGCGTGGCGGAGCCGGTGAGCGTGCTGGTCGAAACTTTTGGCACGGGCAAGCTGAGCGAGGCAAAGCTCACGGAACTGATCCGCAAAAACTTCCCGCTTACGCCGAAAGCGATCATCGAGTACCTGAACCTGCGCCGTCCGATTTACCAGAAAACCGCGGCATACGGCCACTTCGGCCGCACCGAGCCGGAGTTCACCTGGGAGAGCAATGAGAAGGCCGCGGCGCTTGCCGAGCAGGCAGGGTTGGGCGCAACAGCCAAGGCGAAATAGGGAACGCGCCTCAACCTGGCGTGGAGGAACGATTCAACCGTGGGACCCGATGCTCAATCGGGTCCCATTTTTCCGCCCACCGAATGCCAATGCCTTAGAATTCTCCGGGAAGCCCTCGCGTCTTGTTGAACGGAGAAGTCCATGCGCCTTTCTTCATTTTTTGTTCTCGTCCTCGGCTTTGCCGCGGCCTGCGCCGCGCAAAACTTGTCGAACTGGGGCTACGAAGGAAAAATCGGGCCGCTGGTATGGGGCAAGCTCGACCCATCGTTCCAGACGTGCTCCAAAGGTCACGAACAGTCTCCCATTGACATCCGCGGAGCGCGTTTAAACAGGTCGCTTCAGCCTCTCGAATTCCACTTCGTCGCCGGACCCATGACCCTCGAAAACACCGGACGTGGCATTCTTGCCCACGTCGATCCCGGCAGCACTATGGTGGCCGGCGGCGTGCGCTACCGCCTCCTCGAGCTTGATTTCCATCATCCGAGCGAGCACCCGGTGAAAGGCAAGCTCAGCGACATGGAAGTGGACCTGGTGTACCGCAGCGACGACGGCAAAATAGCCATTGTGGCCGTGCGGCTGAACCAGGACCGGGGCGTTGCGAATGCCCTTCTTGCAACACTTTGGGAGCACCTGCCCGCCAAGCCCGGCACGACCGCGAAGATCACCGACATGGTGAGCGCAGGCGGCCTTTTGCCCTCAGACCGCGGCTATTGGACCTATATCGGTTCCGAAGTAACGCCGCCTTGTAGCGAAGGGGTGCGCTGGTTCGTCTTCGAAGAGGACCTGAGCATCAGCCGCTCGCAGATGCGGGCCTTCACCGATCTCTTTCGCATGAACACGAGGCCCGTTCAGGATGCCCACGGACGAAAGATTGAGGCAAACGAATAGTGGCTGAGAACCGTGATTCAGGATCTCAATCAGGCCCTGGACAAAGGCTGCTTGAGCGGAGCCAGGCCGGAAATGAGTCGATCCCCTTCCCCCGATTCATATTGACTGTTTGGTCATCGGCGACTTTCAGACCGTGCCTCCTATGGCGATCCGAAGCTCACCTCCGGTGGAGTTGCAAAGGTGATCGTGGCGGCGGCCGATCGCTTTCCATTGCCGGTGACGATCGTATTTTGTCCAAGTTCGATCGCTCCATTTTGAATGGCGGCGTCTCCGGTCCAGCCAGCAAAGCGGGCCAGGGCTGCAGTGATTTGCCTGGATTTGGCGGTCGTTGCAGTGGGCACGCGCCCTGGCGTTGCGATGCTTCCCTGCCGAACCTCGAAGTGCAGTCTCCCCTTGGCCGACGCCGCCAGGTCCTCATCTGTGTATCCGGATAGATTTACGTTGGCTGTGCCGCTTAATGGCGAGCCTGTCCAGTGCAATCCAAGCAGCGTGCCGACGCCGGCAACTTCGAGGTTTTGAAAGTCGCCCTTTAACGTGTACGAAGGCTTGTCCCGATCGGTAGCCGGCTTGGTCAAGGTGCCGTCAAGATGCACTCTTCCGCCGAAAAGCCCAGCGTCGAGGCTCGTAATCTCGGCGCCGGTCGGCGCAATGCGCAAAGACGCCGAGACTCCATCGAGCGTTACGGGCCCAAGGACTAGAGAGTCCGCGGTTACTGTGCCCTCAACCTGCGGCCAAGGTGGCGCGGTCGAGGGATGGAGGCGGTCGATCAGTGTTGAAAGCAGCGTTCCTTTTTCCCGCGCTCCCAGCAGCGCGCTTTCGAGCGCTGCAACGTCCAGATCGGTAAACTGCATTTGAAACTGAGTCCGGCACGCCGGCGGAGGGGGCTGACTGGCAGCACAGCCGGAAGGCAGCGTCACGCTCGCCCTTCCCTTCAGCGGGCCATATGTAAAATCCACCGGATCCAGGCGAAGTTCGCCGTTTTCAATATGCAGCGTTGCATCGTCGACACCCACATGGCCTGCCAGGTAATCGGCCTTCCAATTGGCGTTGTGCAGCGTCACGGTCCCTGTCAGCGTGTCGCCACCGGGAGCTGCGAGTGTGCCAGGGGGCGCTGGAGCCACCGGAGTTCCCGCATTGTTTACCGGCACAGTTTCGGCAACTGTCACGTTCTCGAGTGGGATCTCTTCGGGAGGCATCCACGGCCCTGTGGCCGTCAAATCCACCGCCATGGGCTCGCCCGCCAGCGACCCGAGCGCCGCCGTCTCGGGAATGCCCGCAGCCCGGGCCAGTTCCCTTGCGCGCGCAAAACTTGTCTGCCCGCGCACACCCAACTGGTAGCCGGAAAGCGAAAAGCGCAGATTAAAGTCGAGGGGAACCGTGGCGCCGGCTGGGATGGCCACAGTCCCGGTTAACGCCTCCGTTGCGCTTCCCGTCCCCGCCGCCTCCGCCGCAGCGTCAGGGTGTGGCGCGGCAGGCGGAATCGATACCGGCTCGAGCGTGAACTTCGGTGCTTGAATTGGCCGGCTGAGCCCCCCGCCGCTCAGGATGAGCCCCTCTACGGTGAGCGTCCCAGAGAGCGGACCCTGCTCTTCGGGGCCGGTCTTCGCCACATGATTCAGCTCTGGCTTCGCCGGCAACTTTGGATTGGTATTCTCCGCGCGCTCGCCGCCGTGGACATCGTAAACAATCCTTCCCGTCACCGTGCCTTTCGCTTCGAGATCCGGCGCGAGTCCGCTGCGGATTGTGCGCAGAGCATCAAGCCCCGCGGCCACCGGGATGCGATTGAGCTCGATAGAAAAGTGCGGTGGTGCGGACGCGCCCGGTTCCTCTCCGGTCACATGAACGTGTCCGTCGCCGAGTAGCGAGTCACAGGCCAGATTCTCCAGGCTGCGCTGCGCGTAGTGGTATACAAAGCCGCAGTTGGCATCGAAATCGAGCGGTGCTGTGGGCGTGAATTCAGCGCGATGCACGCCTACCGCGCTGAGCCGCATGGCAATGCTGGCTGCGTCGGCGGTTCCGTCCATGTGCAGTTCTCCCGCCAGGTCGCCACGCCAGCCGGGATCGGACCCGGTGATCAAGCGGGCAAGTTGACCCAATTGCGCTTCGCGCCAGTCGAGATCGAGATGCAGGGGCATCTGCCGGAGAGCGGGAGCGCGCCGCATGCTTGCTTCCATGCGCACCACGCCGGTCTCTTCCAGATACAGGCTTACATCGGTACGGGCCGGCTGGCCGCGCAGCCGGATGCGCCACTCTCCGGGGTTCTCCTGCCAGAACGAGAGGTCGGCATTGACGAGCGAAAATGGGAGCTTTTCCGCTCCATTCTTGAAGTTGATGCGGGAGTTGGTGGCTTCAAGGTAAGGCAGCGGCGCCGCCCCACGCATACCTGCCGCAGATTCAGTCTGAGCGGCCGCGGTACGAAAGATGGGGTCAAGATTCCACCGGCCTGGGCCGGCGCGGACCAGATTCAGGCTGGCCTCATCGACGCTGATCTTGCCGATCTCCACGCGGCCACGAAACAGCGCCAGCAGCCGGATGGAAGCGCTGACCTCGTTGGCGTGGAGCACAGGCTCGGCGCCGTAGGCGGGATCTTCAGCGACGCTCAGATCAGAGATTTCGAATCCCGGCCTTGGCAAAAGCTGCACCTGCACCGATGAGAGCCGCACCGGCCGGCCCAGCGATCGCGACAGAAGCCCCGTGATCTGGTTTTTGTAGTGGTTTACGTTGATCAACGGTGGGACGACGAACAGAAGCACCAGGACCGCGAAAGCAGCCAGTGCGATCCTCAGTTTTCCGCGAACCCTTTCCTTGCTCTCGCTTCCGTTGGTCATCTTCCTTCTGATTCTACGGCGGTTCGGCAGTTCACCGTGTCAGATGGAAGGTGCGGCTCCAGCGCGTCTCGGTGAAGAAGTGCATCACCACATGCCCCATCCACGCCAGGCGCGGGCCAATGCCGGTCTCGTTGTAAACAGAATCCGGTGTCTCGAACGACCAGTAATTGAACAGAGGGCGGCCTACGATGTTCTGGCGCGGCACGAATCCCCAGAAGCGCGAATCCAGGCTGTCATGCCGGTTGTCGCCCATCATGAAGTACATCCCGGGAGGGACCACTAGGTCACCATCGACGACATGATTCGGAAAGTCTACGGCCCAGCTCTCGGTGGCGCCGCCGGTTTGGGGATACGGCGGCACGGACGGAAACTCGTCGAGAAACTCCTGATAGTTGTCGGCAGTGGTTGGCTGAGCGTGCGGCTGGGGCTGCGCAACGCCATTCAAAACGACGATGCCGTCGTGCAGATGGATGCGATCGCCGGGAATACCGACGAGCCGCTTTACCAGGAAGAAGTATTGAGGCTTGCCTTCGGAATCTGGCTCCGGCTCGGGAACGGGCTTGATAAAAACGACAATGTCGCCGCGCTTCGGCTCACGGTAGTGAACCAGGGGCATCCACTTTGCCGGCGGGGCCAGTGTGATGCGGTCGACCACCAGGTGATCGCCGACCAGCAGCGTGTTCTCCATCGATCCTGAAGGGATGACAAAATTCTGCGCAATGAATGTAAGGATGAACAGGCCCACCACGAGCACCGAGCAAATGCTGGCTACGGCTTCAAAGGGCGTTTCTTCTACCTTGGCGGGCTCGGGAGCCGGTTCCGCCTGCTTTCCTTGCGGCTCTTTGGCTGCTCGCGTCTTTTTCTTCGTCATTCTGTAGCTCTTTTAGGAGGTGCTGCGGCGTATCGACTCCGTTTGCGGGCCGAATCAATGCACAACGCGGAAAATGCGCCGCCATCGCGCAAAACCCGCCAGGCGTTCGGCAAGATCGCGTTCGTGTCCGAGTCTATCATCCGCGGCCTGCTGATTTGGGGGCGGAGCGGCTTGCGGCAGGTCAGTGGATGACGGCCGGGAAAGCGAAAAATAGATGACGAGCGGCCGGGCCACAATCGCCTGGCGCGGCACAAAACCCCAGAAGCGGGAGTCGAGGCTGTGATTGCGGTTATCGCCCAGGACAAAGTATTCGCCCGGCGGCACGACGAGCTCTCCGTCGTGCGTGAGGCTTTGCATCTCGCGCCACCAGTCGGGATCGACCTCAGGGTCGGAGTAGACTCTGGCGGGAAAGTTGTCGCGTGCGGGATTGGGCGGCGCGGGCTCGAAGGCCGCATACGGCTCGTCGAGAACTGAGCCGTTCACAAACACCTGTCCCTCCCTGATTCGCAACCGGTCGCCCGGTACTCCGACCACTCTCTTGATGAGCATGGGCGGCTGAGAGTGATGGAAAACGATGATGTCGCCTCGCTCCACAGGCCGATAAGGCAGTAGCCAACGGCTCAGCCGGCTGGCAGGAGCGTAAACCTGCTTGTTGAAAAGCAAAAAATCTCCCACAAGGAGAGTCCGCTCCATGCTTTCTGAGGGAATGAGAAAGGGCTGCAGTACGAATGTAAGCACAAACACTGCCACCACCACGGTTTGCAGCAACGACGCCACAATGTGCGGCAGCGTTGGCAGATGCGCGCGCACATGCGGCCAATGGTGGCCATGCGGAACAGGCGCTGGAGCAGGAGTGTTCATCCGGCGCGCCGCCCCGCTTCAGACCGAGCGGCAAGCTCGGCGCCGGATGTTCGCAGTCCGGCGGTTTGCGCCTCATCGCCCGGCGAGAGGGCTCCGCTCGCAAGCAGGTTTAGCGCTCTCCGTGCCGCATCCTGCTCGGCGTGTTTCTTGGTGCGCCCCATGCCGCGGGCCAGCGGCTTGCCTTTCTGCCCGGCCTCGCCTTTCAGGCGCACCTCAACCAGAAACTGTTTGTGATGGTCGGGGCCACTTTCGCTCTTCACGCGATAAATCGGCGCCCCGGCGCGAGCTGCCTGCAGACGCTCCTGTAGTGCAGACTTGTAGTTGCCCAGCGCCTCGCCCGAGCGCAGTTCCAGAGCCAGGCGTTCGGCGGCGTCTGCTATTACCTGCCGACGGACGAATCCGCGCACAGGTTCCAGGCCACCATCGAGAAAGAGCGCGCCCATCACAGCTTCCATGGTATTCGAGAGCACAGTGCTTCTTCGGCGCAGGCCGCTGCGCTCTTCACCGCGGCTCAATCGCAAATGTTCGCCGAGGCCGATCGTCTCAGCCACTTGAGCCATGTGCTGCCGGCTTACCAATCCCGAACGAACGCGCGTCAGCTCGCCTTCGTGCCACTCCGGATGCCATGTGAACAAGGCCTCCGCCACGACGAGTCCGAGCACTGCGTCGCCGAGGAATTCCAGGCGTTCGTTGTTTGCCTCTGCAGATTGGCTTTCGCCGTTCGCTTTTGCAAGTTCGTTGGCCAATGAACGGTGTGTGAGCGCTCGCACCAGCAGCTCGGGGCGAGAAAACTCATGCCCCAGCGCCAACTCAAGCTCTTTGAGATCTGCTTTCACTCTTCCGGCTCTCCCACTAGCGTCTTTAGAGGTTTTAGATGCATTCCACGGTCAGGCCCATTCTAGAGCCTGTCATTAACTTTGGCGCGCGCGGGCGTTGCGAGCGAAAATCGCGCCAGACAAGGCGGAGGACGACGGTTGTGGCGGCCCCACTACCTAGGACGACAACGAAGTATGGCGCGATTTGCGCCGCAATCCGGAGGGCTGGGGCCAATTTCCCCCATTTCTTTGTCGCTCGTCGCTTGAGTACACCCGGCACACCGCGCTCCTCGCTTCGCGAACTGCGAGAAATTGGCTCTCAGCGCCGCACCCGCCAAAGTTAATAACAGGCTCTAGAAGTTGACTGCACGCCGAAATTCGACCGGGTGATCCAGCGCATCTGCCGAGCTTCTGCTCATCCGGAAACACGGCGGTGGTGGATTACTGTGGCTTTGGCGTGCTGTCCGGTCCGTGCGCAGCGGGCTTTGCTCCGCCCGGGCCGGTCGGGCCCCCGGCAACGGGCGCGTCGCTGTCGCCGGTCTCGTCGTCGCAGTCATGTTCGTGGCCGTGCTGCACATACGCCGTCTTCACGCCCCGCTCAGCGGCCAGGCGCGTGTCGAGCTGGCCGTCGCGCACCGTCAGTGCGTCCTTGTACTCGGCTACGGCTTCGTCGCGCTTGCACTCCAGATCCAGCATCCGACCCAGGTAGATGTGTGACCATGCAAGCAGTCTTTGCTCCTTGCTCGTCGCGAGCGTCTTTTGGAAGTCGTCGACCGCCTCGTCGGGGTGGCCGGTCATCAGGTCCACGCGGGCCATGATGAAATGCGCCCGTGCGGCATTGGCCGTCGACGCAATGGTGTCGGTGGGGCCTTCAATGACTTTCTGCGCCAAGGCGGCGGCAGCAGCCACATCTCCGCTGGCCAGTTTCGCTTCTGCCAGGTCAAGCCCCGTCAGCGGGCGCGGCTTGCTGCGCTGCATCACGTCGTCGTCGGCCTGCGCGTCAAACTGGATCTGACGTGCGCGGTGGACCTGCTGGTCTACGTCCATGCCGTAGACCATCTCGCCGATCGTATCTTTCAGGCCTGCGGGGTCCTTTTCAAATTGCAGCAGTTGCTCATAGAAGTATTGCGTCAGCACATACCCCTGCCGCATATCGTGCCCCACCGCGGCCCATTTCACAGTATCGACCTTTTGCTGGTAGACCTCGCGCTCGTGCTCGAAGCGCGGCAACTGCGAGCGGTCCACCCCCGGCGGAATCTTGTACTCAGGAATCCCTGTATCCATGGTGCGCGCTTCAATGGCCTTGATCAGGCACTCAATGGTCAGCGACACGGTATCGGAGCGGAAGCGGAACTCGAGAGGCGCATCCCGAATCTCCTTGAGAATCGGCTGCTCGCGGTCGACCGCGTTGGAGCGCGCAAGAAGCAGGGGATCGATGACGTAATGCAGGTAGGTGTGGCGCACATCGGTCATCGGAACCTTTCCGTTGACCGGGGAAACCACAACCACATAGTCCGTGCCGTAGATGCGGGCGTTGACTACGGCCGGCGAGAGCTGCGGCTCGATGACGACGATGAATCGGCTCCCCGTGTAGGTTGACGCCGGCATCTTGAGGTAGAGATTCGTGTTGACGATCATCTGCGAGAGCGGATCGTGCAGCGCGTCAACCTCATCGTCGTAGGTATGGTGCGCAGTCAGCCATGCGCCGTGCAAGTCCACCGCGGCCGCAAATGCGCGAAGCACCGGCAGAATCTCGGCAACCTGAGTCGAATCCGGCGGCATTTCAGTCAGGTCCGCCGTCAATTCAAGCTCAGGCGGCTGCGTCAGATAGAGGGACAGCGAGATGTATTGTGCGATGTCGCGCTCAGTGCCCGTCATGCGGTGCTGCGCGATAAAAAGGCAGAGCGCGTCGCGTTTGGTGCGAGCGTCTTCGCTTTGCGCGAGCGCCTGATTCATTTCGTCCCGGATATGCTTGCGAATCGGCGCGCTCTGTTCCAGGCCCTCGTCGTAGCCGCAGGCGTTCAACGCCGCCGCCATAATGAACACCTGTTCTGAAGGGATGAGCGAGATCGTCGGCCCCGCCGGATCGATGAGCGACGGCGCCTTTTCGCGTGCATACACCTGCGTCGAAGAAGAACCGTTGGAGGATGAGCTGCTCGACTGAGCTTGTGCTGAGATGGGGACAAATCCGGCCAGCAAACACCAGCTCGCGGCGGGCAAAAAAGCGAAAGACTGCAACCTGCGTCTCATGAGGGAACCCTGCTGCAAGTCTATTTAGACGCAGTCACAGGGTCAAACGGAAGACAGGGGGAAGGTATACGCGGCGGAGAATTCACTCCCTTGTTATTAATCGAATGACACTTCGAGCAAATGATAACGAGAGAATAAAGCGAGACATCTCTGAGCAGATGCAGGGTTTTTCGTGTGAGCGCGTGAACTCAATGCTGCAGAATTTCTTCCTGGCAGGATAGGCTCGTGCGTTCCGCACTTGAGCTTGGCGCCGAAGAGTTACTGATCCAGCAGATGCGATGCCCGCTCTCTTCATTTTTGCGACTGCTATGATTCGGCTATGGCCGAGAAAGCCACAGGCCGTGACGCGGCGTGCGAATCAGCGGATGGGCCGCGCGATACAAGCCAAGATTCGCCCGCCGCAAAGGCGGGAAAGCTAAAAGCAATCGCGCACCGCATAAACCACGACGACCGCAAGTTGCAACTGTCGCTGCTTGCCTTCATGGTGCTCTACTACGGCGTTTTGCTGCTGGCTGCTTGGGGGCATTCGGCCCGCACCGTCTCGTTGCGTCTCACCTTCAACAGCATGCTTGACCATCTGATGCGCGGCCAGTTCGACGTGGACCCGCAGGTCGTAGGAGCCGAAGAAGGATTCCTGCGCAACGGTCGCGTCTACGCTTATTTCGGCATATGGTGCGCTCTGTTGCGGCTTCCCCTCTGGATCTTCCGCCGGATGGATATCGACCTGACCCTGTGGTC
Source organism: Occallatibacter sp. (assembly GCA_050010795.1). Classification (GTDB taxonomy): domain Bacteria; phylum Acidobacteriota; class Terriglobia; order Terriglobales; family Acidobacteriaceae; genus Telmatobacter. The sequence continues at coordinate 45,898 of JBEKKI010000015.1, read as the reverse complement.
GTGTCTTGCGGCAGCTTGCCTTGCAGGCATAGCCAAAGTGCGCACGGTATTACTGTTGCGCCGCCATGGCATGCAGAATCCCATGGCGCGATGGGTCGTTGGCCTGATGTTGGCCTACGTCCTGCTTGGGGGAACCGGGATCGGCCTTCTGAACGCATCCATCTATGCCGAAGTGATCTTGTGGGCCTGCGCTTTTGCCACGGTCTTCGTATATCTCGCGGTGAAGGGCGTCGTGAACCGCCGGTTTGACTTGCCGATGCTTTGCTGGATGGCGCTCTGCGCGGGCCTGGCATTGAACACGCGTGTCTCCACGGGCATTGGACTCATCTTGGCCATGGTGTTGTTGCTCTTCATGCTTACTTTTGAGTACGGCGCGGCCGCTACCTCGAAGCCCTCGCTCCCGATCCGGCGGTTTGCGCTCGCCCTCACCACGCGCCGCACGCTTCTCCCTGGGGGTGTCCTTGCCGCCCTCATGACTGTATCGGGCACGGTGAACTACTTTCGCTGGGGCAATCCGGCGACCTTCGCCAATTGGGACCTGTATCTGGGTTGGGCTCCTTGGCCAAATAGGAGTGCTTGGTGGCTGTCGCCCTACCTTTCACTCATACACGCCTACGGCACCTTTAATATCGTTCGCATCCCGTTCAACCTCGTGTATTATTTCTTTCCGTTTTGGGCACTGCAAAACACCACTGACGACGTTCTTCTTGCGACCAGATGGGGGAGGACAATGTGCGAGTTCGAAATGCCCCCTAGCAGTTTCTTTCTGACAGATATGCTCGCTTTCTGCTTCATCGCGCTCCTGGCCGTGGCGCTGTGGAGGCGCCGCCCCCGTGGCCTGCCGCCGGCGGGCCGATGGGCGATAGCCGTTGCCATTGGCCTGTTGGCGCCCTGCATCCTGATGCTGACGGCCATATGGGCGGCGTACCGCTACAGGCTGGAGTTTTATCCGGAGATTGATTTTCTCGCCTTCATGGGACTGTATCTGACGCTGACCGACGAGACGATGCTGGCGTTGTTTGGCCGCATTCGTCGATGGATGGCCGCGGCATTGACGGTCAGCATCGCGTTCAGTTTCCTGGCTCTGTTTCTCATCGACGTGGGGCAGTCATTGCCGTGGCACGTTGGAGGCCGGGGCTTGGTAGACTTTTACATCCAGGTGACGGCCGACCACTACCACAAAGTCATCGCCCCCCATTTCGGCTTCCATCGGTGACGTCACTCGCGAAGTCGTGGGCGAATTCCAAACCCTCACCAGAGATTTGCTTGAGTGCTTCTGCTTTTGAGGCTGACTGCCGTTACCCCTGCCCAGTCAAAAAAGAAGGGAGGGAGAACGAGAGAGCAAATGTAAAGACGCGCGGCTGGCGATGGTTAGCGCAGAGTTGTAGTCGCCCCGCCGGCAGGCGACGGAATCGAAGTTCACATCAATTGCGGTTCCCGCTTTTCAGCCGCGCACCGAGACGCCGGAGAACGACAGCACCGCCAAACCTCGCACGGGCTGACCAAAGAAACGCGCCGGCTCAAAGCGGCCGAACAGCAGGAGGTTCTCTACCTGCGTGCGCGTTGTCGCGTCGGTCGGGCCGGACAGGATGCGGTAGTCGTACACTTCACCGTCGCCGTTCACGTACGCTTCTACCACTATGGGGTCCGAAATCGCACCCGCTTCGTTGCCTCCCTGAGCAAAATAGAGCAGGCGCGGCGCAGTCGCATTGCCCAATGGCTCGTCGGGTGTAGCCTGTGCAGTCTCCGGCTGGGCAAACACGGTCACCAGGACCACGATCGTTCCCAGCAGCAGAATCGCGCTGGCAAATCCCGCGCCGGCCTGCAGCAGAAACGGCCCCACCGTGTTCTTCCATGCCAATCCCCATCCTGTGAAAATGCCGCGCCGGCTGCGTGCCCGCTCCTGGCTCACCGCCACACGAATCCGTAACGGCAGGTTCGCTGGCGCCGGCGCCGGGCCCAGCGCGGCGAGCGAAGCCTGCAGATCGCGGAGCGACGTCCACTCTCGCGCACACTCGCGGCATTCCCTCAGATGCGCATCGATCACCTGCATCTCGCGTCCGCTCAATCGGCCATCCAGATATTCCGTCAAGGCATCCATCACTTCATTGCAGCCGTTCATCGCGCCCCCTCTCCCAGAGACATGCTTATCCCCGTCAGCGCTGTGGGACGCGAACCCGGCATGGGCGCGGTCAGCAGCGCCTTCAAACAGGCGCGCCCGCGTACCAGCCGTGACTTCACCGTTCCCAGATTGACCCCTTGCATGGCCGCCACTTCCTCGTAAACGAATCCCTCGATATCGCGCAGGATGAGCGTGGTGCGGAACGGCTCAGGAACCTGGCGCAGCGCCAATTCGACCCGCGTTCGATTCTCCTCGTGCAGCGCCGCGTCAAAAGGTGATTCGGTTGGGTCGACCAGCATGTCCTTCAGCCGCACCGGCCTGCCGCTTTCCCCTTCCGCCATCTCCTGCTCCATGGCGATTTCCTGCTGCTGATGCCTCTTCCACCAGCGCCGCTGGTTTGAGGCCTCGCGCAACGCAATCCGGTAAATCCAGGTCCGCAGCGACGACTCGCAGTGAAATCCGTGAATCCCGCGAAAGACCTTGACGAAGACTTCCTGGGTCAAATCGGCAGCGTCGGCCTGATTGCGCACCGTACGCGCCAGCAAGGAATAAATTGGCTGATGGTAATGTCCGATCAGCCACGCAAACGCCTCCTCGGAGCCGGCTCGCAGCTCTTCCACCAGAGCCGTCTCTTCCGTTTGAAGCGTCAGCGCATCGGCAACATTGCCCATGTTGAGGTCCGCCTGCAATTCCGTGTCCTCTCACGTTACCGCAAAACGGCCATGGTTTGCATGTGCGCGGATCACATCGCGCCACCAAGGCCAAGACCCCGAACCCTCGTTCAAGGCCGTTTGCGGCCATTTCCGGCAGCCGGTTACCCCGGATTAGGAACTGGTGTAGGAGGAGTTGATGCCCTAAGTGCCGTTTTCCTCAAGAAAACGGCGCCTCGCACGCCATCGGACACCTCACATGAATTCCTGATCCGGTCTTAGCCGCCGAACCCGCGTTGCTGACCCCAGTTGCGAAGGTGCCTATCGACAAGCCACCCTCGTGCCTATTGCTTTAGACACCGCAACCTGCCCAAGTGTTCCCGGTCAGTCAGGGTCAGGGCTTTCGCCCCATCAAAACCTTGTTGACCGATTCAATGAGTAATTTCAGCAGTTTAGACCGTGAAGACGATCCTGCGGCCCTTTTCGGCACGATCCCATGCGGACTCGACTTCGGCCAGCGGTACCGGCTCGACAGCCATCTTCAGCCGGCCGTCAGCAGCCATCTCGAACAGCGTGGGAATGGCAGCCAGGATCTTATCGATGGAACTCCCGCCAAATCCGCTGCCGAGGATCGTAAGGTCGATGCTGCGCAGCGTGGCAGCAGGGAGCGTAATGGTCTGGCCGGCGCTTGAGCCGACCTCGACAAGGCGCGTTTTGTGGGTGGACTCGGCGTTGAAGCCTTTGGCGAGGGCTTCCAGCAGCAGTTCGGTGTTGCGGCCCCAAAGGTAGTCGACAACCACGTCGATGCCGGCGACGGCCTCTTCAATGAGCGCCTCGCGGAGGTCGTCTTCGGGCTGGTTGAGCGAAATGATGCCGTCGACGTCCGCGCCCGCCAGGGCATCCACATTGCGGCCGGCGCCGATAACCCGCTTCGCCCCCAGAAGGCGGGCAGTCTGGATGGCAAGCTGGCCGGCCACTCCGGTTGCGCCCATGATCAGAACGTCCTCGCCGTGAGTCAGGCAGGCACGGTCCTTAAGCGCGACCCACGACGACATACCGGGATTGGGGATGGCTGCGGCGGTGGCGTCGTCGAGGCCGTCGGGAATGGAAATGAATCTGTGACGGGGCGCAGCCGCTCGCTCGGCCATCGTTCCCCACGGCTTGCGTACGAAACCGAAATACACGCGGTCGCCATCGTCGCGGACTCCCACGCCGTCGATGCCGGCAATGGCGGGGCCGGAGGCCTTGCTGGAGTAGTGGGTCCCGCCGGCGATCAACTTGACGACGGGATGCAGGCCCACGGCGCGCACCTGCACGAGCTCCTCGCCATCGGCGGGATCGGGATCGGCAAACGACTGGTACTTCGGCGCCTGGCCGGGAACATTGACGACTGCTGCCTGCATGAATCTGCCCTCCGGAATTGCCCTTCACTGACCTTGGATTCCCTGTCTCGAAGTTTCGACTCCGTATCTTGCGAATAGGATGAATGACGGAGACCTCTATCCATGTTCACCGCACATCCCATCGGCTTCATTCACAGCCCCTTCCACGAGACCTCCGCGATTCCCAAGGGACTCGGCGCCAAACACGATGCTGAAGGCGTCATCGAGCTGCTGCGCGAGTTTGAGCCTGGCCTGGACGATATTGCGGGCTTTTCGCATCTCTATGTCATTTGGGAGTTCGACCGCGCCGACGGTTTCGATCTCATCGCGCATCCGCCGACCGACGAGAAGCGGCCTCACGGCGTGTTTGCCACGCGCTCGCCGCGGCGGCCAAATCCGCTTGGACTCACGGTTGTGGAACTGATTGGCCGCGACGGCCCTTCGCTGCGCGTGCGCGGCGTCGACATGCTCGACGGAACTCCGGTTCTCGACATCAAGCCGTATCTCTCAAGCGTTCCGCCGGAAAAGCTGCGTCGCGGATGGCTCGCCGAAGCCGAAGCGCGGAAGGGTAGCCAATAGCCAGTAGCCGATAGCCGGTAGCCGGTAGCCAGTAGCCAGTAGGGAGTAGGATGGTGGGGAGCAAGGGAGCGAAGAGGCAGGGAGCGAGATAGCAAGATAAAGCAAGCTGGCGGGGCAGGGGTTTCGTGCGAGAGGCGCTCCGGAGCCGGAATGGCCGGTTGGGCTCAGCAGCCCGATGAAATTCGTCGAAATTTATTGACGATTTTGAGGCAGTTTTGTTGATTCCAAAGGCGTTAACATCGATTTTTCGGCCAAAAATTTTTATTTTTTTCTTTATTTAATTTCTCCCTCCCAGTGAGTTGAGCGTGTGATCGCGGAGCCAGTGTGGTTGAAACGATCATGGTTTGAGTATGCGCCGGAGGGGCGTAATTACCTGCAAAGTTCGTGGAAGTTTTTGGCGAGTGTTTTCAGGGGGTTGCGGGACGGAGCGAGCATTCCAGGTCTTGACATCAAAGAGGAAGCGGTCCGGATTTCAGCGTTCTCACCCTTCGCAGGAAGCGCGAAGGACGGAGTAGGGCTGCCTGCAATAACAACTGAAGCTGAGAAAGTGAAATTCCCCGGTTTGCTGATAGCGAATGCGCTTGCCTTTCATGCACTGCGAGGATACTCCAACTGTGAATCCGTCTGAGGCGAAAGGTAAGTCTTCCAACCGCCCCGGTCCCCAGGAGCGAGGGACCGGGGGCACCCGCCTTCAGTTCCTGTCACTGCTCTCGATATCCATAGATAAGCCATCGTTCCCCTTCCTTCTTCATTGTGACTGTGAAAAGAACTTCATCCCTGTCGAAAACGAACCGTGAATCTATTGTCGATGTTAGCCCATGTTGATTTCGAGCGGTCTCTGTTGGTCCAAGCACGATCTTCTTTAGCGCACCGTGATGGGACACAAGCAGCATTTGTTGTTCTGCAAAATCCGATTCGCTTATCGCTTTCTGAAACTCTGAACTGCCGAGGCCGTAAGCCCGTACATAGTCCTTCGCCACTAGCGCATCGTCATAAGCAGAAAGAGCCTCTCTCGCCAGTTGCATTTGGTGAAATAGAAATGAGGTGGAAATTGCTAGACCGAGAAAAACGATAGAAAGAATTGAGACGATTACAATCGTCCTTTTGCGCCACTTCCTTTTAGGTATTGGTGCCTGCTGGTCATTCATCAGATTGTCCTCCTTGGCAGGTGGCCCCGATCTCAAGGCGGTTCTATCAAGTCGAGGGTGCCCCCGGTGCCTCGTCCGCCGCGGCGGAGGGACCGGGGAGGTTGACGAGACGGGCCGGTGATCGCGCATCCACTCGGGCAACTGCCAGCCCGTGCTCCCGGATGACGACCTAACCGCCAACCGCAAAGAGATAGCGTCGGCAGACTCGTTCAAGCGCTTCTTCAAAGAGATCCACGGCTGCGGCCGGCGTGAGATAGGATCGACGGCGGCAGCAGCTGAAGGTGAGAAAGTGAAATTCCCCGGTTTGCTGATAGCGAATGCGCTTGCCTTTCATGCACTGCGAGGATACTCCAGTTGTGAATTCGTCGAAGACGAAAAGTGAGTCTTTCCAGCCGCCCCGGTCCCTCCGCCGCGGCGGACGAGGCACCGGGGGCACCCTCATCGTGGTGTAGAAAAGTCATCGTGACCGGGGCCATCTGCCTAGAGTCTTGTGCCCGCGGAAGCGGGCTTGGTGCTTCCCCACCCCAGCGGCGAAAAGCAAATGCAGGTTCCTCGGCTCCGCCTACCCCATGATCGGTCCACGATCAGGGGCCCCAAGCACGCTCCGCTCGGGATGACCCGCAGCGAGGGTGAGGCACCGGGATTGCGATTCACATGGGCGCGATTGACATGCGGCGTACTGTTCCGTAGAATCGCGCCAATCTCCCCCTGCAGTAAACAAGCCCGGGTCATGGAATTTTAAATCGGTGCACCCGTTGCTTCGGCTGCGTCCATGCAATCGTTCCGATGTACCAAGTACTCTCTATTCCCGTGTATCGAGTGCTCTCTATTCGTCCCACGAATCTCTCGACGTAGTTGCAAGGTGACTCGCGATGAACAGTGTCCTTTGTCCACGATGCGGCGCGGCCAATGAGCCGAATGCCGCGTTCTGCGGAGTCTGCGGAAGTCCGCTAGCCGCCCAACCTGCCGCGCCACCCGCCGGAGGCCCTCCGGCGGGATGGCAGCCGCCCGCGGCCAGTCAGCCTCCACCGCCCAACGCATATCCACCGCCGCTGCCGAACGCGAACTTTCAGCCGCCTCCGGGTGGGTACCAGGCGCCGCCCCCGGGCGCGATTCCTGCGCCGCCGGGCCTTCAGCCTCCGCCGGGCGCATATCCACCGCCGCCTCCCGGCGCCTATCCTCCGCCTCCGGGCGGGTTTCCCCCGGGCTATCCATACCCAAAGATTGTCGGCAACAACACGAAATGGGCTCTCGGGCTGGGCATTGCCTCGGTGTTCTGCTGCGGACCCTTTACGTCGGTGCCGGGGCTCATCATGGCCAAGAAGGATATGGATGAGATTGCCGCCGGGCGCGCTCCGCAATTGAACGAGGGCTGGGCCAAGGGCGCTTTTTACCTCAACGTCATTTCTCTGGTCCTGACAGTTCTCGCCATCGTTTTCTGGTTCGGCATGGGAGGACTGCATCGCTTCTGAGCTGGAACGGAGTGCCGCCATGTACGGCCGGACCGACAAAACGGCTGCCATCGGCCTGCTGGCGACGGCGGGCGCCGTGCTGGGCGTTGCGCGGTGGCTGACGCCCGCGACGCGCGGCTATGGAACGCACACCGAGCTGGGGCTGCCGCCGTGCAACTTTCTGCGCCTGACGCACCTGCCGTGCCCCAGTTGCGGACTGACGACGAGCTTCGCATGGGCGATCCGGATGGATTTCTGGCAGGCGTTTTTGGCGAATCCGTTCGGGCTGCTGCTGTTTTTCGGGACGGTGGCGCTGATTCCGGTATCGCTTGTGCTGATTTGGCGGCGCATTTCGTTCCGCCGGATCACGGAGAGCGCTCCATTTACAAGGGCTGTTTACGTTGCGACCGCACTTTATTTCATCAGTTGGATTTTCAAGCTATCGATCTTTCATTTCGCGGGGTACTAGAGCGATTCCAGACTCTACGTGCCCGTTTCGGATTTGTAAAAGGTGGTATTTTCTTGAGGAAAATACCACTCGACAAAGGTGCCTTCTGAGTACAGCAATTCTGGAATCGCTCGCGAGCGAGCGGCGCTCGAACGATTCATGGAGAACCCATGGCCACCACTGCTTCTCCGCTGATTTGTCCGCAGGGACACGGACCCGGAGTGCCCGGCTCGCTGTTCTGCACCTACTGCGGGACGCCGCTGGTGAGCGGGTCGACCTCCGCGCCGGGGCCGGGACAGGCAGCGACCGCAAATCCTGCGATGGCGCAGGCGCCAGCCGCCGGGCAGTGGCAGCCTGTGGCAGCCCCACCGGCACAACCGCCGAATAACGGCCAGTGGCAACCCATGATGGCGGCGGGACAAACGATCGCTGCAGGACAGACGGTGGCTGCGGGGCAGACGGTCGCGGCGGCTGGGGTGCCCGGTGCGGCGGCTTTTGCTCCTGCGGTGCAGGCAGCGGTTTGTAACGTCTGCGGCGGCACCGGAGCCGGCTTGAGTGCCGCGGAGAACGTTTGCCCGCAGTGCGCCTGGCTGCGGCCTCTGCTTCCCGGTTACCAGCTTGAAAAAAAGGTCTTCCTTTGGGCGCAGGACGGGCAGGCAATGTCGAGGCTGCAGAGTCTGCCCGGGGTGGGCACGGTGGTGCGCAGTGTCTCGGACAAGGTTGGCCGGCCGTGGATCGAGTCGACGTTCAACGCTATTCGCCTGGGCCCAAGGCAATTGCCCGATGTGTGGAACCAGGCGGTTCTGGCCGCGCGCATCCTTGGCCTGCCGAACATGCCCGACGTGTACATCTCGGGTGACCAGATGTGGAACACCTACACCTACGGCACCGAGAACAGCTCGTTTATCGTGCTGGGCACCTCGCATCTGATCAACTTTGCGGACGATGAACTTTTGTTTGTGCTGGCGCGCGAGATGGGACATTGCCGCGCCGGGCATGCACTATGGAAGACGGTGACGCGTTTCCTCGCTGGGGACGTGAGCGTGCACGAAGGGCTGCTTTCGCAGGGAGTGTTGAACGCGATCAGTCCGACGAAACTGATCCATGGCGCGGTGGATATACCGCTGATGATGTGGTCGCGCCAGTCGGAGATCACCGCCGATCGCGCCGGGTTGATGGCCGTGGGCGACGAGGCTCTGGTGCGCCGTGTACTGCTGGCCTGGTCAGTCCGCTCGGCCAGGTTGCTGCAACAGGTGAATATCGAGGAATGGATGAAGCAGGAAGATGCCAGCGGCGACGCGATGACGCGCTTTTCAGAAATGACGACCTCGTCTTCGATGTACACTACGCGGCGTTTGCGGTTGCTGGGCCAGGCGGCGCGCGAGCCAGAGCTGATGCGCTGGAGCCAGAGCATCCAGCCTGTGCGCAAGAAGTTGGCGCCTGTCCCGGTGGGCAAGATAACGGGTTTGGGTGTTGGCACGGTGCGCGTAGCCAAAACGGGCGCGGCAGGGCCGCAAAAGGCGCCGGGACCTGCGTCCGGCGCGGCTGCGCAGGTCTCCGCTCGGATGCCGGCGCCTGGAACGCCACCGGCACCGGCGGATTCGATTCGCGTCGCCTGCCCGAAGTGCCAGAGCGGGATGCGGATTCCGCTTGCCGTTTTGCGCGGCAAGCCGGCCCTAAGCGTCCGCTGCCCTCAATGCAAGAACGTATTCACGCTGCGCAACAAATCGGCCCCCTCCCCCGCGGCGCCAACTGCCGCGGAGACAAAACCAGTGACGGAACCCGCGGCGCCAACTGCCGCAGAAATAAAGCCAGCCGCCCCGCCGGCCGCCCCCCCCGAAGCAAAATCGCCCGCACAGCCGCCAACTGCTGCGAAAACAAAATCCGCTGTCCCGCCACGCGCCGCCGCGCAAGCGCAAGCCGGCGCAAAGGAGAAGAGAGGATAAGTTATGCCAGATGATGCCAGCAATGAAGTGGTCGTGATCGTTCCCGATGCTACAGACGCAACCGGCAATCCTTCCGCGAGCTCGACCGACGGCTCGACGCCGACCGACTCCGAACCCGTGGTTGTGGAAGTGGTGGAAGCCGTCCTCGATCCCACAGGAAGCGCCGATCCGACGGATCCAACCGGGACCGCGACGGGCGAGCCGGAAGTGATCGTCGTCGAAGAGGGCGCGTCGCCGACGGGCGAGGCCGAGGTCGTCGTGATCGAACCCGGCGCAGAAACTCCCGACACCGAGAGCGGATCGGCGACCGATCCGACGGGCGACAGCGATCCCACCGGGGTAGCCGGCGTCGCGGACCCAACCGGCTCCTCGCCCGACACGGGAGACGGTACGGGCGCCGGCGAGACGGGGCCTGAAGGCGTGGTCGATCCCATTGGCACCTCGCCCGATAGCGGAGACGGATCGACAACTTCCGACACCGGCGATCCGCTGGACCCGGCCGGCATCGACGCCGGCTCCGCGACCGGCACCGACGATCCGGATTCAGGAGGGGTTCTCGGCTCAGATCCCGACGTGACCGGCACGGATGCTACGGCTACGACCGATCCGGACACGACGGGCACTGATCCAAGTGCTTCGACCGATCCGGACTCGACGACTGGAAGCTCCACCGACACGACCGATTCCGGCAGCCAGACCGACAATTACGCCTTGGATGACGCGCAATACAACGAGCAGCAGGCCGAGCAGACGGAATCGCAGGATGTGCAATCGGGAGATTACTCCGGCGCGCAGGATCAGGCGCAGCAAGCTTACGCGGCTTCGCAGGACGTGGCCGACGCAGGAGGGCCGGACAACACTGACACGACCTGGCAAGCGGCGCAAGACGAGAGCTGGGCCAACTGGGATCAGCAGACCGCGAACGAGGATGCGCAGACCGCGGGGAGCTACGCTGCATCCGGAGACGAGCAAGGCGCCGAGGTCTACGGCGATGCCGCGCAAAACGAAGCGGAGAACGCCGATAACTCCGCAGCCGCGGGCGAATATGGCGGCGAGCTGGGGCCCGCGGAGGACACTTCGGCTACAACCGACGAAGCCCCCGTCGATGAGACTGCCACTGAGGATACGTCGACGGTCGACGACACCTCATCCTCGTAGGCAGAGCCGGTCAGCTGGAGGACAGGGAATGGCCTTCGTCGTCGGGGCAGATTGCGGGAAGACCGGTCGAACTGGATTACTGGCCGGGGAACTACATCAGCCGTGTTGGGTTGGGTTTGGATCCGCGGTCCCATATCTCAGAATCGTGATGTGGGGCGCCCGTGGGTTTCGGAGATGCTACGGCGTTTTTTAGGACTATCCCTCAGAGCCAGGATGTCGATTTGAGCACAATCGCCAAGTCGCTCAACGAGACCTTGATCGCTCCGGACCACGCGAAGTGAGTACTCAACAGACGCCCGACATCACCCTCAGCAAGGAGCGGCTATTCTTCCCGCAGCAGGACGAGCGGATCTGCGGCCAATGCCCGACGCGCCGGAATCCACGAAGCGACCAGACCGATGAGGAGCATGGCCGCGACCACCCCGCCCAGCACCATCGGATCCTTCGGCGTTGCCTGGTAAACGATGTGCGACAGGATGCGCGTGGCCAGCACTCCAAGTACGAGGCCCGCAGCCGAGCCGAAGGCTAGCAGGCGAAAGGCGCGCCCCACGGATGCGCTCAGCACCGCCCGCGTGCCCGCGCCGAGCGCCACGCGAATCCCCAGTTCGCGGAGACGCCGGCTAACCACGTAGGACGCCATGCCGAAGACGCCCGTCACCGCCAGCATCGCCCCCAGCAGGCCGAGCACGCCCAGCGCTACCGTAGCTGCGCGCGCGGCGAACAAGGAGACGCCTCCATCCATCTCGTCGGTCCACGTCTTGATCGTAAGGGGCAGGCTGGAATCGATGCCGTGCAGTGTGCTTTCCAGCGCCGCCGCCATCCCCGCCGGATCGCGCTTCGAACGCACCACCAGCCACGTGTTGCTCGAATCATTCTGCAGGAACGAAAAGAACATCGCCGGCTGCTGATCTTCGGTTAGCGTCTGATATTTCCCGTCTTCGACCACACCCACGACTTCGACGCGCTTTCCGCCGGCTAGTTTGAAATGTCCACCGACGGCTTTGTCGACCGAACCGAAGAGCTTGACCGCGAACCGCTGGTTCACGAGAGCCACGGCGGGGGCTTTCATGTCGTCGGCGAACGTCAGATCCCTGCCTGCCAGCAGCCGCGTTCCCGCTGCTCGCAGGTAGCCCGGCGAAATGCTGTAGTTTGATGCGTCCGCGGCACGGTTGGTCGGCCGGAAATCGGTTGTGCTGTCGCTATAGGCATAGTTGTCACTTCCACCGAGGCCCAACGGAAGCTGGTCGGCATAGCCGACTGCAGATACGCCGGGAATTGCGGCTACCGCGTCTAACATGCGCCGCTGCACTTGGGGCATGCGGTCATCGGCGTAGCCGGCCATGTGCAGATTGGATTGGACGATCATGGCGTTCTGGGGCTGGAAGCCGTAACTGCCGTGCAGCGACCGTACGAGGCCTCGCACCGCCACCAGCGACGAGATCACCAGCACCGCGCAGATCGCAATTTGCGCAACCAGCAAAAGGTCGCGAAGCGTGAACCGCCTCAGTGCCCCCGTACCCCTCGTTCCTGTGCGAATCACCTGCCAGGGATCCGCGCGCAGGACCTGGCGGAGGGGAACGATTCCGAACAGCAATCCGCTGGCCACCGCCAGGAGCAGCGCCACGGCGTAGGTGCGCACGTCAGGATTCACCGGCAGGTTGATGGGAGTTTCGGGAATTGGATTCCATGCGCTGAGGGCGTGCAGGAGTTCCACGCCGCCGAAAAGCCCGACCGCGCCTCCCGCGAGAGATACCAGCAAGGCTTCGCTGAGCAATTGGCGCAGAATTCGCCCGCGCCGCGAACCCAGCGCCAGGCGCAGCGCCACTTCCTTGGAGCGATCCGCCGCTCGCGCCGAAAACAGGCTTCCTAGATTGGCGCAGGCTGCCAGCAGAATCAGGCCGGCGAGCAGCATAAGACCTGCCATGAACGCGCGCGCCGGCCCCTCCAGTGCGTCGCCCAACAGCCCCGGACTGGCCAAAGTGAATTTGATTCCCTCGTCGTCGGCTGGATAGGTCCTGGCCAACCAAGAGCCGAGCGTATTCAAATCCGCCGCCGCCTCTGTCGTCGTCACGCCAGGCTTCAGCCGTCCCATCACCCAAAGATTGTGATCGCCGCGATTTGGTAATGAGTTGAAGCCCAGGATCGTGGGCGCTTCCGCGATCGGAATCCACATGGCCGGTGAGAAGATCAGATCCGTGCTCCGAAACTCTGCGGGAGCCACGCCAATGATGGTAAACAGGTGCTTGTTGATCTCGACCGTCCGCCCCACCACGCCGCGGTCCTCGTCAAAATGGCTGCGCCAATATGCATAACTCAGCACAACGTAAGGTGCGCTGTTAATGCCGTTCTCATCGGAAGCGTGAAAGAACCGCCCCAGAAAGGGCCGAATGCCCAGCGCATCGAAGTAGTTGCCGCTCGTCAGGTACGGCCACGCGGTGGAGGGATTTCCACCGGTGTCCACGCCTACATCCCCAATAACTTTGACCGCCATCAGGCTCTCGAACGTCCGGTTCCTGTCGCGCAGGTCCAGATAATCCGGGTACGCCTGCGGCGGATGCCCGAACCGCTGCACCATGTAGAAATTTTGCGCATTCGGTACGTTGACTGGCCGAAGGAGGAGCGCGTTCAGAACGCTGAACATGACGGCGTTCACGCCGATCCCCAGCGCCAATGTGACGATGGCTGTCAAGGCAAAGCCCGGCGATTTCGCAAGTTGCCGGACTGCGAGTTTCAGATCGCTGAGCATACGTGCCTTCCTATACGGGTGTCCTGTGTTGGAAGTTCTTGCACGCGACTTGCCACACTGCCATTCGAAAATAAAAGAGTTAGGGGCGGGAAAGATGCCCGCCGTGTCCGCAATTAGCGCCGCCTGTTCACATCCGAACAGTCGGCGGGAAGGATCGGTCAACCACTGGGCCACTCGAGAACATCGGTACTCACGAGTTCGCTTCTCCCGCGTTAAGCACTACGGCGGGGATTTAAGCGCGTCTTTCGCCGCATACTTGATTTCTCGAGAAATGGATGGGTGGTTTACGGTACGGCTGAAGCTATGCCCTGATGCGAACCGGCAGGGATCTGGGAACAGAGAGCAGAGACCTGTGTTTGGTGGTCGGTGGGCTCGGGTAGGAGCCAGGGCTCTGGGGTGGGGATCGAGGACTTCGGCGGCGGCAAAGACCGTCGGGTGCGGGGGCACATCCTAGCTTTGCAAGGGTGGGATATCGCGCCTCCTGGATCGCGCTCTTCACCGCCGTCCAGAACGGCGACAGCGCGGGCATGACCGCCGCGCTTCACCAGCTCGAGCCGATTCTCGGGCAGTAGCGCCCCGGCTGATCTCCGACACAATCCAGGGAACATAATGCCGAGGGTCTTGCGTTAGTATTTGTGTGGGCCGCAAATCGTTTTACTCGAGGATGAATCGTGACGAAACGTGGATCGCTCCCCTACCACCTGAGCTTTAACGCGCAGCACTCGCCCATGGGCGCATTCATGAGCTTTACCTGCGGGAACTTCGGCACCCGCGGCGGCATAGGGCTGCAGATCGGCCAGCCTGGCGACCAGGAAGTTTTCATCGGTTTCAAAGAGGGCCATCGCCATTCCGGCGAGACGCTGAAGTGCCTGCCGTTTTACGTGGGCGCCGTAAGCCGCGCGGCGGACGCGTTCCTGGTGGAGCAGGCCGGCCCGGCTGAGCAGAATGTGAAGCCGGACGCCGAGCCGTTCAAGGACGGCGAATTCAAACGCTCCTACGGCTGGTGCACCGACGAGTGGCGCGCCGACGGCCTGACGTTCACCGTGTACTCGCCGTTCGGTTCGATTCCCGACCCGGCGAACGACAGCGACGAACAGATGCGCAAGGGACTGCTGCCCGCGGTGGTGGCGCGGCTGGTGCTCGACAACACCAACGGCAAGCAGACCAAGACGGCGATGTTCGCGCTGAATCATGCGCGGCCCGGCGAGCGGATTCTCGAAGACGATCTGGGCGCGGGGCGGCTGGGGTTTGCTTTCCGGCGCGAAGCAGGCGGCGCGGCGGAATTGTTCGATGCCACTGCAGGCAGCAAGGCGATCGCCGCGGACAAGCCCTTCGTCTTCATGCGCTGGTCGGCGAGCGACGGCGTGCGCGAGCGCTACAATCCCGTTCACCTGCTGGGTTCGTGCCCCGGTTTTGGATTCGAAGTGCCCGCCGGCAAGAAGTACGGGCTTACGATTGCGCTGGGATCGTATCTCGAGGGATTCCAAACCAACGGCCTCGATGGACGCTACCTCTACACGCGCTACTACAAGGGCCTGGCCGACGTGCTGATAGCCGCACTCGATCGCGCCGACGAGCTCGCCGCGCGCGCCGAGTCGCTCGATGACCAGCTGGATTCCGCGAAGCTCTCCGATGACCAGCGCTTCATCATCGCGCACGCCACGCACAGCTACTACGGCAGCACGCAGCTGCTCGAAGTTGAGGGACAGCCGCTGTGGGTGGTCAACGAGGGCGAGTACTGCATGATGAATACGCTCGACCTTGCCGTCGATCACGTTTTCTGGGAGCTCGATCACAATCCCTGGCTGGTGCGGAATCTGCTCGACACCTTTGCACGCCGCTACAGCTATACCGACGAGGTGAAGGTCTACAAGACCGAGATCAAGATGGCCGCGCCGCTGGGGCAGGCCGATCCCTCGGCGCCGCCGCCTGCGCCCGATGAAGCGCAACTGACCCGTCCCTACGACACCAGGCCCGGCGGCCTCAGCTTTTGCCACGACATGGGCGCACACATCAACTTCGCACCCAAGGGCCGGAGCAGCTACGAGCTTGCCAACCTGACCGGCTGCTTCAGCTACATGACGCAGGAGCAGCTCTGCAACTGGATTCTCGTGGCCGGCTGCTACGTGGCCAAAACACGCGACGTCGAATGGCTGAAGCGCAGCAGGAGCGTCGTGGAGGCGTGCCTCCAGAGCATGATCAATCGCGGCGGCGACGCAGGCTTTGCGCAATACGACAGCACGCGCACCGCGGGCGGGCAGGAGATTACCACCTACGACTCGCTCGATCACTCGCTGGCGCAGACGCGTAACAACGTCTACATCGCGGTGAAGAGCTGGGCGAGCTATCGCGCACTGGCGTTGCTCTTCCGCGAACTGGGCGCCGCAGCTGAGCAGAAGCGCGCCGAGGAGCTCGCCGTGAAGGTCGCGGGCGTTGTCGCCGATCAGGCCGTCGACGGCGTGTTGCCGGCAATCTTCGAAAAGGGCAACCCGGGATACCGGTCAAGGATTTTGCCGGCGGTGGAGGGGTGCGCATATCCGTTGTATTTCGTGAAGACGGGGTTTGCCGGCATCGGGCAAGAAGAGGTGTACTCGAGCGAAGCCGAGAAGCGCATGTACGGCGCGCTCAAGGAGCACACGCGCAGGCTGCTGCTCGATCCTGAGCGGCGCAACGTGTTTGCGGATGGCGGCATCAAGCTGTCGTCGACGAGCAACAATTCGTGGATGAGCAAGATTTCCATCTTCATGCACGTGACGCGCAAGGTCTTCCACCTCGACGATGATGCGAAGGTGGCCGAGGTCTTCCGCAAGGCCGATGCCGCGCACGTGAAGTGGCAAACCGAGGGCAGCTCGTATTGGGCCTGCTGCGACCAGATCGTGTCGGGCGAAGGCAAGGCGAGCCGTTACTACCCGCGCATCATTACCAGCGCGCTGTGGATGGAGTAAGGAAGCCGAAGAGCGGGGCTCAGGACTTTCGGGAGCCCCTCGGCCCTGGTGGGATTGCTTCGCCGCGACGCAGGCGAGAGGTTACGCCTGCGGCGGAGGTGGCGCCGGCGTCAGCCCGTGGCGCAGCATGATCTCGATCATCTTCGCTTTATCGGGCGGTCCGCCGACAGCGGTTCTCATCACGTCAGCAACATCGCGGAAATACTGTGGGCCAATGGCGGCGGGCGTAACGGCGCAAAGCACGCGCGCATTCTGAGCACCGTTGTTGTCGAAGCGATGGACGGCGCCGCGCGGAATGCAGAGCGCTTGACCGGGGCCGACGTCGATGGGCTGACCATCGACGGTCCAGGTCAAGACGCCTTCGACACCATAGATTGTCTCTTCGTAGTGGTCGTGGCTGTGGGCCGGGGCAGCCAGCCGCTGCCCTGCGGGCACAATCACCTCAAAGACCGCGATCGTGCCGGCCGATTGTTCACTGGTGACGAGAAAGTGCAATGTGAGCGGGCCGAGATGGATGGTTTCGTCGGCCGGATTGACGCTCACGGCGAGGGCCTGGGTTGTCATGGTGACCTCCTCTTGTGGATTCTCGTTTTCGGGACCATTATGCGGGGGGAAGAAGCTCCATTCCGTACCGCGGAGAAGCGGCCATTGCCCGGGCAATTAACTCCTTGCTCGGCGGTGGCGGCGCTGCGGAACGATCAAGAGCTGGTTCGAACACTTCGGCAAAAAAACCTTCAAGGCCCGCCGGCGTCGTGAGGACCAGAGCTTTCGCAGATCCTGCTCCAGTGTTCCTGAAGGAATGATCGATTCCACGGGGAAGATAGACGAAATCGCCGGCCGATGCAGTGATTGTATTCCCGCCGACCTGAACTGTCAGCGAACCTTCGAGCAAGCGGAACGATTCGTCTTCGCGGTGGTGGATGTGCGGCGGAGTGCCCCCGCCCGGAATCACTTCAATCTCCGCCAAGAAAAAGGCGCCTCCTGTCTCCTCACCGGTAACAAGAAACGTCATCAGTTCGCCGGGCCCCCAGTAGGCCCGGCCGGTTCCTGCGGGAACGTGCTTCACCAGGCCTTGTTGCGCCTTATTCGCCGTTGCGCGCGGTTTTGAATCTTCCAATTCGGTTTCGACCGGGGAATGATCGAGAACCTCAACAGATTGCGGTGTCATGTTCAACCTCCCTTGTGGTAAACTGTGTTTACCTGTGAGAGAAGGTAAACACAGTTTACTTTGAGTGTCAATGACTTTTTTCAAAGAAAATTCGCCGATGAAAACAAAGGACATGCTGATTGGGGCCCTCCTCCGCGCTCCGGCCGAGGCCATTCACCGGCGCATCATTCATGAACTGAACGCGGCGGGCTTTGACGGGCTCATCCAGCCGCACATGGCGGTGTTTCGCTATCCGAGCCCGGATGGAGTGCGCCCGGGCGTTCTGGCCGAGCGCGCTGGGATGAGCAAACAGGCCATGAACCGGCTGCTCGGCAGCCTGGAGGATCTCGGCTACCTGGTCAGAACAGACGCGCCAGATGAGGGCCGCGCACGCATCGTCCACTTCACCAAACGCGGGCAGGCCGCTTATGCCAAGGCGATTGAGATCCTGCGCGACATTGAGCGCGAGTGGAGTGTCGAGCTCGGCCCCAGGGATTTTGCGCGGTTGAAATTGCTGCTCAGCCGCGTTTGGGAGAGCCCCCTGCTGCGGTAGAAGGAGGCGGAAGACCCATTTGTTCTTTTGCTCATTGAGAGCTGGTTTTGAAAACCCAATTACCGGCGCCGGCACGACAGGCAGCTTGGGCTTTTATGCGCGACAACCGAATTTCTCGATCCATTGAACAGGGGCTTTAACACCTGGCCGCCGCCTTCCCTCAAAACCAGCTTGACTCTCCACCGGCGCAGCCGCACTTGACAAACTTTCAACCCTTATTATTTAATTAACTCGCTAGTTAATTTATTCGAATGCCAGCGCGACGCAAATCGGCACGTAAACCGGGGCGGCCCACTTCCACATCGGGGCTCTACGCCCGCGAGAAATTGCTGGAGGCGGCGACCGAGCTGTTCGCCAGGCAAGGCGTTGCGGCGACGACCTTCGCCATGATTGCCGATCGGGCCAGGCTTACCCCCGCAATGCTGCACTACTATTTTCGCGACCGCGACCAGTTGCTCGACACGGTCGTCGAGGAGCGATTGGCTCCGCTTATTCGGTCGGTGTGGGGCCCGGTGAACGCGAGCGAAACTCCCGCGGAAATCCTGAGCGGGGTTGTGGAGCGGCTCCTTACCGGCATTGAAAAGATGCCGTGGGTGCCTTCGACCTGGATGCGCGAAGTGCTGAATGAAGGCGGCCTTCTTCGCGGCCGGGTACTGCGCCATCTGCCGTTCGAGAAGATCGCAATGTTGAGCCGCAGCGTGGCCAGGGCTCAGACCGCGGGCCACGTGAATCTAGATCTCGATCCGGGATTGATCGTGTTCTCGCTGATCGGGCTGGTGATGATGCATATGGCCACGATCAACTTCTGGGCCGAGATCTTTCATCGCAAGACGCCCGGGCGCGAGGCGGTGTGCCGGCACATCACAGGGCTCCTGCTAGGCGGGATTCAGCTGGGCCGGCCGATGAAACGCAATGCGAGATCGAGGCGTAAGTAAAGATGGAGGGGAAGATGCATGGTCTCCGTGACGGTACTCTGGCGGGCGTAGCCGCAGCAACGGCGCTGGCGTTGATCGCCGGCTGCGCGCAGAAGCCCGCGAATACCTTTCAGGGCTACATCGAAGGCAAATACGTCTACGTCGCTTCGCCGCAAAGCGGACGTCTCGACCAGCTCGACGCCGCGCGCGGCCAGACGGTGACTTCCGGTCAACCGCTTTTCGCGCTCGACGCTGAGCCTGAAGCATCGGAAGAGCGCATGGCCGAACAGGTACTGCGCAGCTCCGAGTCACGGCTCAGCGACCTGGAGACGGGCAAGCGGCCTGCCGAAGTGGATGTGACGCGCGCACAGATGGAACAAGCAATTGCCGACAAGAAACAGGCGGACCGGATTCTGGCGAGCGACGAGGCGCAGTTCAAGGCCGGAGGCATTGCGCAAACCGAGCTGATCGACGCGCAGGCGGTGGCAGAAACTTCCGCAGCGAAGGTGCGCGAATTGGAAGCCGAGCTGGCCGTGGACGCACTGCCGGCCCGCGAGCAGCAGATCAAGGCGCAGCAGAACCAGGTGGCGGCGGATCGTGCGTCGCTGGCCGACGCCCAGTGGCGCCTGAAGCAGAAGCAGATTGCCTCGCCGCGCGACGGGCTGGTGTTCGACACGCTTTACCGGAGGGGCGAGTGGGTGGCGGCGGGCAATCCGGTGGTGCAGATTCTGCCTCCGGAGAATCTCGAGGTTCGTTTCTTCGTGCCGGAAACGGTTGTGGGCAAGCTGCGCATGGGAGAAAAGGTCCGCGTTGGTTGCGACGGCTGCGCAAGTGCCGTGACGGCGACCATCAGCTTTGTCTCGCCGCAAAGCGAGTACACGCCGCCGGAGATCTACAGCAACGAGAATCGCTCGAAGCTCGTATTCATGGTGATCGCCAATCCGTCGCCGCAGGACGCGACGAAACTCCATCCCGGACAGCCGGTGGAGGTGACGCTGGAATGACGGTGGCCGCACAATCCGGCTACGCCATCGACGTGGAAAAGCTGAACAAGCATTTCGACGGCAAGCACGTGGTGAAGGATGTATCGTTACGCGTGCGGACCGGCGAGATCTTCGGCTTTCTCGGCCCCAACGGCAGCGGAAAGACGACGACGATCCGGATGATGTGCGGCTTGCTGAAGCCGGACTCGGGATCAGGAACATGCCTGAGCCACGACATTCTGCGCGAGAGCGACGCAATCAAGCGCAGCGTTGGTTACATGACGCAGCGCTTCTCGTTCTGGGAAGATCTGACCATCGAAGAGAACCTTGATTTTGTTGCGCGGATGTATCAGATTCGCGATCGCCGCCGGGTGGTTCGGGATTCGCTGGCGGCGCTGGGCCTGGCCGCGCGCGCGCATCAGCTTGCCGGCGAGCTCTCCGGCGGCTGGAAGCAGCGCATGGCGCTCGCGGCGTGCATGCTTCACTCGCCGCAACTGCTGCTGCTCGACGAGCCGACAGCCGGCGTCGATCCCCGGGCGCGCCGCGACTTCTGGGATGAGATCCAGTCGCTTGCGGCCTCGGGCATTTCCGTTCTGGTCAGCACGCACTATATGGATGAAGCGGTGCGCTGCCACAAGCTGGCCTACATTTCCTCCGGCACTCTTCTCGCGCAAGGCACCGCCGGAGAGATTATCGAGAGTCAACACCTCAGCACCTGGGCCATTCACGGTGATCACCTTGCAGAACTGCAGGATGAGTTGCGCAAGAAGCCGGGCGTGGAACAGACCGTCACCTTTGGCGAAGTGCTGCATGTGAGCGGAACCGACGCCGGCCTGCTGGAGCGCGACATTGCAGGCGCTGTTGGCGCGAGCGGCAGGCGCGTGGAGAAGATCGAGACCGACCTAGAGGATGTCTTCATTTACCTGATGGGCCGCTCCGGGCACGACGCGGGAGGCGGAGCATGAAGGGCGGACAACGATTTTCGGGCGCGCGGTGGTGGAGCATTGTGCTGAAGGAGTTCACGCAACTCCGCCGCGACCGGCTGACCTTCGCCATGATCGTGGGCATCCCGATCATGCAGATGGCGATTTTCGGTTTCGCCATCAACCTGATTCCGCGCCACCTCGACACCGGCATCATCAGCGCCGACGACACCAACGTGACGCGCAGTTTTATTGAGGCGATGCAGAACTCGTCGTACTTCAAGATCGTAAAGCGCCTGCCCAACGAAGAAGCCGGCCGCGAGGCGCTTGCTCAGGGCCAACTGCTGTTCGTCGTCAATATTCCCGCCGGCTTCACGCGCCAGCTTCTGCGCCGCGAGCACCCGTCCATCCTGATTGAAGCCGACGCCACCGACCCTACGACTACCGGCAGCGCCATCGCAGCCGTCAACGGCATCACGCAATCGGTTATCCAGCACGAACTATCGGGCCCGCTCGCGCCGCTCCAGGGCAGTCCCGCGCCCTTCGACGTGAACGTGCACCAGCTCTACAACCCCGACGAGATCACGCAGTACAACGTGGTCCCCGGCCTCATGGGCATGGTCCTGACTCTGACCATGGTGATGATGACCGGCCTCGCCGTGACGCGCGAGCGCGAGCGCGGCACCATGGAGAATCTGCTGGCGATGCCGTCGACGCCGCTGGAGGTGATGACCGGCAAGCTTATTCCCTACATCGGCATCGGCCTCATCCAAGCGTCGATCATTCTTCTCGCCGCGCGCTACGTTTTCTTCGTGCCCTTTTTCGGCAACGTTGGCGCGGTGTATCTGTCCGCTCTGCTCTTCATCGCAGCCAACCTCACCGTGGGGATCACGTTCTCGTCGCTGGCGCGAAACCAACTGCAGGCGGTGCAGCTGGCGATCTTCTATTTCCTGCCCAACATTGTGCTGTCGGGATTCATGTTCCCATTCAAGGGCATGCCTGCCTGGGCGCAGGCCATCGGCAACTGTCTTCCGCTCACCTACTTCAACCGCCTCATCCGCGGCATTCTGCTCAAGGGCAACGGCTGGGCCGACTCGTGGCCGAGCGTTTGGCCGATGATGGTGTTCACCGCGGTGGTGATGTGCGTAGCGGTCGCCACTTACCGAAGAACTTTGGACTAAGGAGGGCGAGACCATGCATCGATCGACGCGTTCAAAATGGAGCATCGCAATCGCGGCGCTCACATCTCTCGCTCTGATCGCCGGTTGCACTGTCGGGCCGCGGTATCGTGCGCCAGCTCCGCCGACCGTGACTGCATACACACCGCAACCGTTGCCGGCTGAGACGGCGAGCAGCGCTGGAGCGGCGGGAAACGCGCAGCACTTTAATTCGTCGGTGGCGATTTCGTCCGACTGGTGGAAAGCATTCCAATCGCCCGAACTCAACGCCATGGTCGAGCAGGCGCTCAAGAACAGTCCTACGCTGGAGCAGGCGACGGCGAGGCTGAAGGAAGCACAAGAAGAAGTGAATGCGCGCACGGGGGCGACGAAGTATCCGACGGTAAGCGGAAATGCTTCAGTGGTCGAACAGCAGTTGAACCTGGCCGCATTAGGAGTTCCCTTCCCCAACCCCTCGCCGTTCACGCTTCTGAATGGGTCGGTGGCGGTTTCGTATGCGCTGGACGTGTGGGGTGCGAACCGGCGGGCGATTGAGGGGCTGCGGGCGGAGCGGGATTATGAGGTGTGGCAGCTCGAAGGCGCGCGGCTCATGCTCGCGGGCAACGTGGTCGCGGCGGCGATTCGCCAGGCGCAACTGCGTCAGCAGATCGACCTTATGCAGCAGCTTCTTTCGGTCGAGCAGCAGCAGCTCCGCATCGCGGAGGAGCGCGAACGCGCGGGCGGACTCTCCGAGGCCGACGTGCGTACTCGTCGCGTGCAGGTCGCGCAGACGCAGGCCGCGATTCCGCCGCTCGAGCTTGAACTCGCGACCGTCAACGACCAGCTCGCCGTGCTCATGGGCCAGAGCCCGGCCGAAGCGCACGTCGCCGACGTCTCGCTCGACAAGCTTCACCTGCCCGAGGAGTTGCCGCTCGCGGTGCCATCGGAGCTGGTGCGGCAGCGGCTCGATATTCGCGCCGCCGAATCGCTGCTGCACCAGGCGAGCGCCAACGTCGGCGTGGCAACGGCGAATCTCTATCCGCAGATTGTGCTGACGGGAAGCGGAGGCGGATCGGGAACGCGCTTCGACTCCGGCGGCGACGTGTGGAATGTTGGCGCGTCGCTCGCGGCACCGATCTTCAATGGCGGATCGCTCCAGGCACAAAAGCGCGCGGCGGTCGACGCCTACGACGAAGCGGCCGCGGGCTATCGCCAAACTGTGCTCGACAGTTTTCGCCAGGTCGCGGACGCGCTCTACACGATCCAGCGCGATGCCGAAACGCTTGAGGCGCGCACGGCGGCAGCCGGTGAAGCCGATGGAGCTTACTCGATCGCCACCGAGCGCTACCAGGCCGGCGGAATCAGCCAGCTCACGCTGCTCGACGCCGAGCGCGAGCAGCTCCAAACCGCGCTTGACCGCTCGAACGCCGCCGCAAGCCGGTTTACCGATTCGGCGACTCTGTTCCAGGCGCTTGGCGGAGGAACTGTAAGCAGCCATTAGTTACCAGCTATCAGCTATCAGCACGAAATTGGACGGTTTTTGCGTGTGGCGACTTTTCGACGTGCGCAGTCTCAGCCTCGAACATCTGCAGCGAGAGTATTTGTACGGCCAGCGGTGCCGCGGGCGCGGGCGTGGCGCTACGGAGCGAAGAAGGATTCGACGTCGGCGATGTTTTGCGTAATGCGGTAGGGCGGGAGGGATTGGAGGAAGATCTGGCCGTAGCGCTGAGAACGGATGCGCGGGTCGAGGAGGACGAGGACGCCGCGATCTTCAAGCGAGCGGATAAGTCGGCCGAAGCCCTGCTTGAGGGTGAGCACGGCTTCGGGGACCTGGTATTCGAAGAAGGGACGGCCGCCTGCTTCTTCGATGGCCTTCATGCGTGCCTGAACGACGGGATCGGAGGGGACGGCGAAGGGCAGACGGTCAATGATGACACAACTGAGGGCCTCGCCCTGCACGTCGACGCCCTGCCAGAAGCTTGCGGTACCGAAGAGGACGGAGTTGGGCGTGGAGCGGAATTCTTCGAGGAGGGCTTTGCGCGGCGCGGTGCCGTGGAGGAGGAGCGGGAAATCGAGGACCGGGAGGAGCAGGTCGTGAAGAGTGCGCATTTGCGCGTAGCTGGTGAAGAGGCAGAAGGCACGGCCGCGCGTGATGCGAAGGATGCGCTCGATGGTGGCGGCGGCGGAGGCGACGAATTCCGGATCGCGGGGGTCGGGCATTTGCGGCGGGAGATAGAGGAGGGCCTGGCGGTCGTAGCGGAAGTGGGAGGGCACGACGAGTTCGCGGCAATCATTGAGGCCGAGGCGCCGGCGTAGATGCTCGAAGCCGCCCTGCACGGTGAGCGTGGCCGAGGTGAGGACAGCGGTGGGAATGACATCGAAGACGAGTTCGCGGAGGAGTTCGGAGACGTCAATGGGCGTGGCCTGTAAAAACGTGGTGCGGGCAGAGCGCGCGCCAGTGCGTGGAGCGGAGGATTGAGCCGATCCGTTGTTTGAGCCGAGTCCGCGGCGCTCGAGCCAGAAGACCATGTTGGAGGCGGTGGACTCGAGCATGAATTCAAGGTCCGCGCGAAGGCCGGCGGTGCGGGCCTCGAGGCCGCGAGCTTCGTCGATGTCGTTGAGGCGCTCGAGTTCGGCTTCGAGAATTTTGAGCGCGGAGCGGACACCGACGTAGAGGTCGCCGGAGGACTCGAGGAATTCGGCGCGATTGGTGAAAGCGTGGCGGCCGTCAGCGTGAATGGGCAAGCTGGCGAAGAAGAGGCGGGCGCGCTCGCGAAGCTGGAGCGTGAGGGCGGGAATCTGCGAGGTTCCGTTTTTGCCGCGGAGGAGAACCTCGGCGTCGCGGGCGAGGTCTTCAAAACGGACGTTGGAGAGCGAGCGGCCGAAGTAGCTGGAGGCAACTTCCTCAAGCTCGTGGGCCTCGTCGAAGATAACGGCGGAAGCTTCAGGTAGGATGCCTGCGTCGGGCGCGCTGCCGGCGGCGAGGCGGACGGCGGTGTCGGCGAAGAAGAGGTGGTGATTGACGATGACGATGTCGGACTCGAGGGCGCGGCGGCGCATCTCGGTGATGAAGCAGCGGCGGTAGTCGGGGCAGTCGGAGCCGAGGCAGGCCTCAGAGCGGGCGTCGAGTTTGTGCCAGAGGGCGCTGGACTCGGGGAGGCCGGAGAGCTCGGCGCGGTCGCCGGTCTCAGTGATCTGCTCCCACTCGGCGATCTGGCGGTACTCGTCGATCTCGTCCAGTCCCGACAAAATGGGCTGATCGCGAAGGGCGAAGAGCTTGCGGCGGCAAAGGTAGTTGGCGCGGCCCTTCATGTAGCAGACGTGGAGCGGGCCGAGGAGGGTCTCGAGGAAGGGGATGTCGCGAAAGTAGAGCTGGTCCTGGAGGGCCTTGGTACCGGTGGAGATGATGACGCGCTGGCCGGTGCGGAGCGCGGGGAGAAGATAGGCGAGCGTTTTGCCGGTGCCCGTGCCGGCTTCGACGATGAGGTGCTTGCGCTCGGCGAGTGCGCGCTCGACGGCTTTGGCCATTTCGTACTGGCCGGAGCGGTACTCGTAGGGGAGTGGAGAGCTCGAGAGGATGCCGCCGGGAGCGAAGAACTCGTGGAGCGAGGGGAGGGCGCGGGTTGAAGCGTCGGAGGAGGGCATGGAGGGTGCAGCTTTAATGATAGAGAAGCCGGGGTGGAGCGGAGCTAGCGGAGTTAGCAGAGTTAGGACAGAGCGCGGGGCTGCAAGGTCGAGTTGACAGTAAACTACTGGTGGAGCAGCGAATCGAAGGCGATCGCGCTGAGGGAGACGAGCTTTGCCGACGTATCGCAGATCGGTTGTGCCGGTGAGGGCGGGGGCCGCGAGGCTGCCATTGGTGGCGATTGTGGGGCGGCCCAACGTGGGCAAGAGCACGCTGTTCAACCGGATCACGGGGAGCCGGCGATCGATTGTGGGCGATGAGCCGGGGATCACGCGCGACCGCATTTATGGCGAGTATGAGTGGGCGGGAAGGCAGTTCAGGCTGGCGGATACGGGCGGGATCGTGCCCGACGATGAGGAGCTGATTCCGGCGGAGATTTTTCGGCAGGCGAAGGTGGCCCTGGAAGAAGCGGACGCGCTGGTGATGGTGGTGGATGCGCGGACGGAGTTAGCGCGGCCGGACTACGACCTGGCGCGGTTGCTGCAGCGCGGGGGAAAGCCCCTGTTCCTGGCGGTGAACAAAGTGGAGGGCGAGGCACTGGCGGCGGAGGCGGAGAACTTCAGGCGGCTGGGGATCAGCGATGTGTTTGCGGTGAGCTCGGAGCACGGACAGGGCGTAGCCGATTTACTGGACGCGATTGCGGAGGCGGTGCCCCGCTCCACGGACGAGGACCTGTCCGCGGGAACCCCAAGCGTAGAGGGGCAAGTCACCGAGTCAGCGAGTCAGCAAGCCGACGAATCCCACCCTAACCGTCCGACGGAGCGAACGGTTAGGATGGGGCACCCCACGAGTGAGGTGAACGAAGAGCAGGGCGAGAAGAAGCTGCGCACGCATGGAGAGTTTGAGCAGCACGAGACGTCGGTGGCAATTATCGGGCGGCCGAACGTGGGCAAGTCGACGCTTTTGAACGCGCTGACTGGAACGGCGCGGGCGATTGTGTCGCCGATTGCAGGCACGACGCGGGACGCGGTGGACGAGGTGATGGAGTTCGAAGGAAAGATGCTACGGTTTGTGGACACGGCGGGCATCCGGCGCAAGGGCAAGACGAAATTGATGGCAGAGAAGATGAGCGTGGTGATGGCGCGGCGGCATTTGGAGGCCGCGGACGTGGCGCTGGTGGTGATCGACGCGACGGCGGGCGTGACGGCGAGCGACGCGACGATCGGAGGGTACGCGCACGAGAGCGGACGCAGCGTGATTCTGGTGGTGAACAAGTGGGACGCGGTAACAACAGCTCGGACGGATGGGAAGCCGGCGGCGGACCGTGCGATTTTCGAGCGGCAGTTGCGCGTGGCGCTCAAGTATCTGGACTATGCACCGGTGATTTTTCTATCGGCGCTGGAAGGGACAGGGCGGGAACGGAAGGGGATGGAGCGGCTGCTGCGCGAGGTTGTGGCGGTGGCAAAAGAGCGGCGCAAGCGCGTGTCGACGGGCGCGATGAACCGTTTCCTGGAGCGGGTCGACTTTCAGCGCGCGCCGGTGCCGATGGCGAAGCGGGTGCGGATCTTTTATATGACGCAGGCGGCGGTGGCTCCGCCGACGTTCGTGCTGTTTACGGATCGCGCAATAAAGCTGCACTTTGCGTTCGAGCGGTTTTTGGAGAACCAGATTCGCGAGGCGTTCGGATTCAAGGGGACGCCGGTGTGGTTCAAGGTAAAAGAGAGGCAGGGAACGAGAAAGAAAGGGAACAGGGAATAGGGAATAGGGATCGGAGCGACAAGGAACGAAGGAACGAGAAGACGATGATGGCTGGAGCGAGGGTGCTCCGGCCGTTTTGCTTTTGGCGAGTCGGAGTTGCGCGCCTGTTTATTGCTGGACGCCGGTAGGCTGGGAGGGGATGGAATCTGTGCCGGTGAGGGTGCGGATGTGGATGCCCGCCTCGGTTTCGGGAACGGTGCCGTCGTTGGCCTGGACCTGCGTGGGCCGGCCCTGGAGGAGGATGCGAAGGGTAGCTTTGCCGCGCGCGGGAACGACGACGCGCTGGGTGACGGAGGTGTCGGGATTGCCGACGGTGACGGGGATTTCGGCGGCGGCGTAGCCGGAGTTGGAAAGGTTGACGGCGACGAGCCAACTGTCACCCTCAGTGTGCGAGGGAAAGATGCTGTCGATGGAGATGTCGGGCAGGCCCTTGTCGGTGTCGACCCAATCGGAGAAGAACCAGGAGAGATCGCGACGCTGGCCGTTTTTTTCGATGAGTTTCTCGAAGTCATCGGGGGATGCAGCCGGGCCGAGCGCATGGGCCGCGTCCTGCGCCGGGGAGTAGTCGCGGAGAGCAGCGGAGAGAGCGGGGTCGCCGATAAGATCGCGCAGCATCCAGAAGACGTAGGTTGCTTTGGTGCGGTAGTAGACGGGGGAGATGGCCTGGGCAAGAGGCTGACCGGTGCTTTCGCCGGGGCTGGGAGGCTCGGCGAGCGCGAGTGCGGAGCGGCCGGCCTCGAGCGACTCAAGGGCCTTCTTGCGGCCGTCCTGATTCTCGATCCAGAGAGTGCCCATGAAGTGGGCCACACCTTCAGAAAGCCAGGCGGGAGGCGAGGACGTGGATGTGCATAAGAAGGCGTGCGTGAGGGCGTGGGCGAATACGCCATCGAGTTCGCCGGGCGTGGCCTGGCGAATGGCGGTGACGAGGAGGGCGCCGGTTTCGAAGGGCGCGTCGTCGGGATCGGGGAGATCGAGGATGGTGAGCTGAGAGCGAGGCGCCTGGCCGAGCCAGCCCTGAAGGAACGGCGTAACGAACGAAGCGGCGGAGGCCCAACCCTCGACGGCAGGTTCATCCGCGGGGAGGATGTAGAGCGTGGAGTTGGCAGCCGGGCGCGGAGTGCGGACGGCGAGGAAGAGGCTGGGAGCTTCAAAGCCAAGAGCCGATTGGTCGAGGCTGGCGGCAGCGATGCCGGAGACCTCAGGGCCGGCGGATTGAGGCTCCGTGAGCGCGATAGGCACGCGATGGCCGTTGATGAGGGCGACGGTTGGGGCCTGGCCGTGAGGGAATTCACTGGTGAGACTCATGCGGAAGCGCGCAGCCGCCATGCGAAGCTTGTGCTCGCCCATTTCGTCAAAGACGCGGGCGCCGTCGCCGAGGATGACAGGCACGCTGGAAACGGGATACCAGACGACGTCGCCGAAGCCTCGGAGGCCGGTGAAGTCGACGCCGATCGCGTCCCAGTCAGTATGGAGCGCGACATCAGCGGGCGTGCCGATGTTGGTGAGGCGCTGCGCGGATTGGGGGATGACGCCGGAGTAAGTGACGTCGAGCTGGAGGGATACGCCGGGCGCGAGCGGGGGCGAAAGCGGAACGGCGGCCTCGTGGAGCTGGCCGGTGTGATTGACGTCAGAGTTCAGCGTGGCGACGGTGAAGGGGATGTCGCGAGAGGCGATGCGGATCGCTTCCCAGTTGAGCGAAGAGGAGATTTGCAGTGGGACCTGGGCGAGAGGAGCGTGGCCGTCGTTGCGGATGGTGAGCAGAGCGCGGATGCTGATCTGCTGCGCGACGGGGCGGAGATGCACGTCCATGTCGAATGCGGTGAAGGTGACGGCTTGGCGTTCGGCGTCGGTGGCAACGGGAGCGGCGATCTGGCGGCCAGCTGTAGGCGGGGCGGCGGGGCCGTTGGTGGTGGTGGCCTGGCCGTTCTGATCGATGGAGCGGGAAAAGATGACGGTGCCGTGGGGCTGCTGGTCCTGCGGGGAGGCGGGAGGGGTTTGGGAGACGGCGGGGAAAGGCGCGAGATACATGAACGCGATAAAAGGAGAAACCGCGATGCAGGAGAGCCTCGTTTTGTGGATTCCCATGTCCCAAAATCGGGACATGGGGCACCCGGAGAGTTTCATGAGCCGAGGCCTTTCTGTTTCTTCGGCCTTGCGCCGGGAGCGTCGGAGTCCTGAACGTGCGATGCGGAGATTCCGGCAGCCGAGGTGCGGCGCTGCCGGGCGGCCTCGTAGAGAACGACGGCCCCGGCGGTGGAGACGTTGAGCGAGCTGACTCCGCCTGCCATGGGAATGCGGAGGAGGTGGTCGCAGGTGCGGCGAACGAGATCGTGAAGGCCGGAGCCCTCGCGGCCAAAGACAATGACGAGATCGCCGGTGAAATCGAATTGGTCGTATGCGGTCGTGCCGCGTTCGTCGAGACCGACGATCCAGAGGTTGCGGCGCTTGAGGTCTTCGAGGGCGCGGACGAGATTCACGACACGAGCGATGCGGAGGTGCTCGGCGGCGCCAGCGCTGGCTTTGACGGCGACGGGGCTGAGGGGAGCGGAGCGGCGCTCGGTGAGGAGAACGCCGTCGACACCGGCGCCGTCGGCGACGCGGAGAAGCGCGCCGAGGTTCTGCGGGTCTTCCACTCCATCGAGGGCGAGGATGAGGCGCGCGGACGAGGCGCGGGCGGGATCGGGAGCGAAGAGATCTTCGAGGGTAAGGAACTCCTGCGGGCGGACGAGCGCGACAACACCCTGGTGGGCGGAAGTTTTTGCGGCGAGGGTAAGCTGATCGCGCGATTCGAGGCGGACGCGGATGCCTGCGTCGCGGCATTGGGCGATGAGGCGGCCAATGCGCGAATCGCTGCGGTCGCCCGTGCGCTCGCGGGCGACGAGGACGTGATCGAAACGGCGGCGGCCAGCCTTGAGAGCTTCAGAGACCGGATGCAGACCGTAGAGGACTTCCATGGAATTCAGTTTACGGCGCGAGACGCGAAGGGCGCCGGATAGCGGCGCCCTGGTTGATGGCTGGAATTCGGCGACGAGTCAGACGAAGTTGCCCTGGCTTTGCTGGCACCACTCTTCCATCTGGCGATTGAATTGCTGCATTTCCTGCTTGAGCTGCTTCATCTGCGGGCCGCTGAACTGCTTGCGGAACTCGTCCATCTGTTTCTGAATCTGCTCCATCTGTTTGGGATTGAGCCTGAAGTCCTTCATGGTGTCGCGCAGACCTTCGGCCTGGGCGGCGAGCGCTTCCAACATGTCGGAATCAACAGATGGCATCTCCTCGGCGACGATAGTGTCATCGCCGGAACCAAAGATGTCTTCCATGTCGAGCGCGCCACGATGCCTGGAGTCGACCTGGAGGGTAAGGTTCTGCTGCTTTTTGTCGCGAAGGATGGTGACCTGGACGGGCTTGCCCTGGTTGGCGCGGAGGGCGCGGTCCCAGTCGGCGGCGGTGGCGATGGAATCGGAGCCGACTTTGAGGATGACGTCGAAGGCCTTG
Source organism: Occallatibacter sp. (assembly GCA_050010795.1). Classification (GTDB taxonomy): domain Bacteria; phylum Acidobacteriota; class Terriglobia; order Terriglobales; family Acidobacteriaceae; genus Telmatobacter. Next base: position 14,771 of record JBEKKI010000015.1, on the reverse strand, counting down.
AGGCCGGCGGCGGCGGCTTCGCTCTTCTTTGCGATCTGCTTGACCATGAGCCCGCCCTCAACGCCGAGGTACTCGGCCATCTGGGAGGTAAGAGGCTCAACCAGCGCGCCGACGTTGAGCGTGCTGGCGAAGATGGACAGGTGGAAGCCGCCGGTGATAGGCACGTCGCCCCCGCCTCCCATGAGGCCCATGGCGGGCGCCGGAGGCATGGGCTCGATGGTGGCTCCTTCGGTTCCGATTTTGCCCCAGATATCGTGGTCGAGGGCCTTGCGGTCGACGAGTTGCACGGCGAGGGTCTGGATGTTGCCGTCGCGGCTGATCTCAAGGCTGACCTTGCGGCCGGGCGGCAGCTCGTGCAACATGCGGCGCAACTGCTCGGCACTCTCGACGTTTTCGCCGTTGATGGCGAGGACGACGTCGTTGACCTTGAGGCCCATCTGGCCTGCGGGAGCGTCGTGATCGATGAGGGTGATGAGGGCGCCGCGAACTTCCTTGAGCTTGAGAGCCTGTGCCTTGTCGGCATCGACGTCAGTGACATCGACGCCGAGATAGCCGGCAACACTGGCGTGGGCCAGCAAGGGGTTGGTGTCCTCCAGGATGGGCGCGAAGTCATTGGCCTGGGCACTGGCCGCGCGCGGCGCGAGAAGCAAGCACGCAGCAGCGGCGAGCCCGGCGAGTGCAAGGATTAGATGCGATGTAGAGAATGGCCTCGAAAGGTGATTCATTGTTGTTACTCCCTCGTATTTTCACTCCGGCCAGCGCTCTTAACGTGCGGCGCGGTCGCCGGAAAAGCATGCATGGTTACTGGATCTGCGGAACGCGGCTCAATACCTGGCGAGAAACGTTCCGGATCTGAGGATTGCGATCAGAGTTGGAAACCGAATAGAGCACCTGTTGGACGCTGGTGTCAGCGTCGACGGGTTCCAAGAGACCAATGGCAGCGGTCCGAACAGCCGGGTCGCTGTCATTCAAAACGGCTTCAAGGACGGCATCGCGGACGCGAACATCGTCGGCGACATAGGGCTCGAGACCTTCGAGCGCCTTCTGGCGGACTTTGGGGCTGCGATCGTAGCGAAGCGCGACCATGAGCGCCTCGCGGATGCCAGCGGCCTGGCAACTGTGGCCGGCGCGGCACTCGGCCGCGAGAAGCGCCACAGAGTCGTTGCGAACGCCCGCGGAGGCGGCATCTCGAGAGGCCAGCATGAGCAACTGGCGGATGGCGGGATCGTCGAGCGAGCCCTGGATCTGGCGCGGAACGATCTGGTTGTAGCTGACCGCGATGGTTTCACTGTTGGGCTGGCGAACGACTCCAGAGATGCCGGCTACGGTAGCCAGGTCAGGGAGGGCCGCCACGGGTTCGCCTTGAGCTTCGGCGGGCAAAGCGGCCTGGGCCACAGCGGCGTTGTGAGCCGCGCGATTTTGCGCGTACTCGAAGCCGCCCAAAGTCCCGGCACCCATGCCCGCCACGAGCAGAAGGACCGCAGCGACAGGCGCGGACTGCAGGCTGGCGAAGTTCGAGAGAATGCGCTCGCCCAGGCGCTCATACCAGCGCTTGGGCGGCAGCGTGTCGAGCGCCTCGTCGAGGCGCAAGTGAGCGCGGGCAATGAGATTGGGATCGGGCTCGGCGACGGAGTGCACGTCGGCGATGACCTTGAGCGCCAGAATCTGCTCGCGCTCCTTGCGGCATTCGGGGCAGGCAGCCAGATGCTGCTCGAGCTGGTGGACCTGATCGTCGGGCAGTTCACCGTACGCCGCGGTGACAATTTGTTCATGTGCAAGTTCGCAGTTCATTTGTTACGTCCTTTGAGCCTCAAAAGCAGTTCACAGTTTGTAGTTCACAGTTCGAAGTGAACGTTTATCTCAACTCCGCCAGTTGTGCACGCAACTTCTTGGTTGCGCGGAAGAGGGTGTTCTTGGCGGTCTCTTCCGTGGTGTTCAACATTTCGCCGATGGTGCGGAGGCGAAGTCCCTGGTAATGCTTCAACTCGAAGACCATCCGCTCGCGCGGCGTGAGCTTGCCTAGCGCCGTCTGAATTTTTGCGCCCAGCAACTTGCGGTCGAGCTCGCGGGCAGGATTGGAAAACGACCTGTTGTCGGAGATCGAAGCCAGGACGTCAATCTCTTCGCCGCCGCGGTCAACGATCACCGCGTGGTCCTCGCGACGGGTCTTGCGGCGGCGCAACTGGTCAAGGCAGAGGTTTGTGACGATGCGGTAAATCCACGTATAGAACGAGCATTCGAAGCGGAAGTTGCCGATATACCTATAGGCCTTAAGGAAGGCGTCCTGGTAGATGTCTTCGGCGTCCTGCTCAGAACCGGTGAGGTGGAGGGCGAGGCGGAGGACCTGGTGTTCGTACTGGCGGACGAGGGCGTCGAAGGCGACACGGGAGCCGGACTGGGCCTCGCGGATAAGGTCCATCTCATGGGCGCGGCTTTGCACACGGCTTTGAGCCCGGCTGGCGTCGTTCCCGCCGGGGTTCTGCTGCCTTGCTCCGCCCATTGCTCTGGAAGCAGCCACCTCTGGAGAGGATTGTATCCTTCCTCCCGCCGGCCAAGCCAAAGTGCCGGCCGTCTGCGCCCCAGTGAACGAAACGGCGATCGCGTCCGTAGCCATCGATCCTCCGCCAGCAGAAGATACAGCCAGTGCGTATTGAGATAGACGAACAAAGGGCGCAATTGTAAGCAGATTTTCAGGCCGCAGCCGGGGCGGCCGGGCCGGGGCGAGATTGGGGTCCGGGCGGGCCGGTGCGGGCGGCTGACTCGATACACTGGGTAGCAATGAGCGGAACTCTTTTTGAGGATGAGGCAGCCGGGTCAGTGACGGCGGGCGGGTGGTATGCTGCGCACTGCGACGGCGGGTCGAGAGGGAATCCGGGGCCGGCGGGATACGGCGCCGTGATCGAGGATTCGCAGGGGCATGTGACGGCTCGGCTGAGCGAGTATCTGGGGCGACAAACCAACAATTATGCCGAGTACAAGGGTTTGCTGGCGGTGCTGGACTGGGCGCTTGGGCACGGTGTGAGACGGCTGCGGGTGGTTTCGGATTCGGAACTGATGGTGCGGCAAATGAAGGGCCGGTACAAGGTGAAGAGCCCCGGGCTGCGGCCGCTGTGGGAGGAGGCGCAACGGCGCGCGCAGAGGCTGGAGGGGTTCGAGATGCGGCACACGCTTCGCGGCGGGAACAAGGAAGCGGACCGGTTGGCAAATGAGGCGATGGATGAAGGACAGGGGCGAGGGGATAGGGGATAGGGAGTAGGTGGCGAGCTAGCGGAGTTAGCGGCTAACGGAGTCCTTGTAGAATGGGCTTCCGCCTCTCATGAATCAGTGATATACCTCTGCTCTCGGCTAAGTTACTTTCGTGACATGGGCCCCGAAACAACCATTCCCATGAGCATTTGCTCTATGGATGTAGAGTCGCCTGATGTAAATGTAGAGTTGCCCTGGTTCTCCTCCGCCGCGCGAGATCCCTATACGGAGGACGACAATGCAAAATAGAGATGAAAAAGCTCAACGCACCACGTGTGGCAGTGGGCAGCGGTGGTTTTTGGAGGCTTGCTGATTGCGTTTGGCCTCGTGACAGCCTGTACCAACGGCACGACCACCACGAGCGGTTCGGGGATGTCAACTGTGAAGGTGATGTTGAGCGACCATCGAGCGGCGCATATATTGGCGCGTGGTCCGCGGGCGGGACGACGCTGAGCGAGACTGTGCCGCTTGCGACGTACGAAGTGGATGCCATCGCGACAAGCGTTTCGACGGGCGCACTGGATTGCACATCATCCGATTTGCAATCGACTTCGTCGGCGCTGTCGGGAGCGGGACCGTTCAACGTGTCGGTGTCACTCATCGCGTTTGCGAGTTGCCAGTAAACAGCAGGACGTAAGACAACTGGGCCGGGGCTCCGAACGGGGCTCCGGCCCTTTTCGTTTCGGCGCAGAGATGGCCACGGAGGCGGCGGAACAGCGTGGTAGGCTGAATTCTGTTTGAGCCATGAAGACCCCCCGCGTTGGAAGATGAATGGCTCCCTGAGCGGCGCGAGCGAGACGAGGCGAAAGGACAAGAGGCATGATCGGGAAGTTGCGGGCCTTCTGGAGGCGGATGGGATTTCCGGGCGTGAGGAGAAATCTCTACCGGGAGATCCTGAGGCTGATCCGCTGGATGGGCGGGCGCGATCGCCGGAAGATCAAGAGCTATCTTACGGGCACGGGAGAAAAGAAGCTGGTGCTGGGGTGCGGGTCGTCGGTATTGAAGGGATGGCTGAACACAGATTTCGAGCCGCTGACAGACGAGGTGGTTTATCTGAATGTGACGGCGCGGTTTCCATTTCCCGATGGGGCCTTCGACCTTGTCTTCAGCGAGCACATGATCGAGCACATCCCCTATGTCGACGGCGGGCACATGCTGAGCGAGTGTTTCCGCGTGATGAAGGCGGGGGGACGGATCCGCGTGTCGACGCCGAATCTGCAATTTCTTTTAGATCTGTACAGGAGCGACAAGTCGGAGTTGCAACGGGACTACATTCGCGCGTCGGCGGAGATGTGGGGAGTGAAGGAGCAGGATACGCACGTGATCAATTTCTATTTGCGCGAATGGGGTCATTGCTTCATTTACGACGAGAAGTCGCTGCGCGGCGCGATGGAAGAGGCGGGATTCACGGAGATTGAGCGATGCGCGCTGAACGAGGGCCGGAGCCAAGCGCTCGCGAACCTGGAGAACGAGTCGAGGATGCAGCCGGGATTTTTGAAGCTGGAGACGCTGACGCTGGAAGGGGTGAAGCGGGGTTAGCGGGGTTAGCGAGGCTGGCGGGTCGGCTTCTGGCTAAGCTTCTACGGCTCTTTCAGGGGCAGCTCTTCAGATGAGCCGACATGCATGAACCGACCACCGGCCCAGCGATAGCACGTGCGGACAATGCCTGATGAGCAGCAATCGCCCTGGCGTTTCTTCGGATCGAAAAGTTCGAAAACTAACGTTCCTCGCTCATCGTAGACCTTGTGTAGTCCAAAATATGCCCGATCCCCGGTGTGACAGTATGCAAGGAGTTTTGGTTTTCCGGCTTCGAAAGCGTAGAGATAAACATAGTTTGTTGTCTGGGTCCCGCCGGTGTGGTAAGTAAGGACGACGATTGCAACTTCGTCGCTGTTCCCGGTCAGCTTCGCATAGCTAACTTCTTGCAGCGTGAATCCTTCATACTGGGCGTATTCGCGCCCACCCGCCTGAATCTGGGTTTTGTCGAAGTCCGTTCCATTCCTTAGCTGGACTGTCCGCAATATCGGTTTGCCACCTATTTGCGCAGTCAACCACTTCAGCTCGTTGTGCCCGAGTGAGTGGTCCTTCAAGGGGTAAGCGAAGTTCTTGAAATCAACCTAGCGGATGTTGGCCTGGGCGCAAGCCGACTGAAGCGCTAGGGAGGCAAGAAGCGCGATCGCAAGGGGTTTCATGTGCAAAGCTTCGCTCTCTGCCTTCTGCTTCGTCAACCGAGGTCCCCGGAAAGCGCAAACAATACCGGACGACGCGAATGCAACCGCAGATTCTTCGACTCCCTTCGTCCGCTGTGCGGACTCCGGTCGCTCAGAATGACATCGACAGGAAAGGTGTTGAGGCGATTTCCCAGATCCCCAACTCACTGCTCTCTTTCTTTACGATTGGCGGCCGAGGTCGTTGCGCCAGGCGCGGCCGGAGCTTTCGAGCAGGTGGTCGGAGCACTCGGGACCCCAGGAGCCGGCGAAGTAGTTGGGGAAGACCTCGGGGTTCTTCGCCGCCCAGGCTTGCAGGACGGGTGTATAGAGAGCCCAGGTGGTTTCGACGCCGTCGCGGTGCGCGAAGAGGGTCTGGTCGCCGACCATGGCGTCGAGAAGCAGGCGCTCATAGCCGTTGGCGCTGGACTTGCCGAAGGCGGCTTCGTAGTCAAAGTCCATGTTGACGGGGCAGACGGTCATCTCGGGAGTGGTGGGCACTTTGGCGCCGAAACGCAGGGAGATGCCCTCGTCGGGCTGGATGCGAATGGTGAGCAGGTTGGGCTGAATCTCGGAGCACGGGCCGGAGAGCGCCATGCGATTGAAGATGAGCAGAGGCGGCTGCTTGAACTGGATGCTGATCTCGGTGGCGCGCTTCTTCATGCGTTTGCCGGCGCGCAGAAAGAAGGGAACTCCGGCCCAGCGCCAGTTTTCGATTTCGAGGCGGAGCGCGGCATAGGTCTCAGTTCCGGACTCGGGATTGACGCGGTCTTCGTCGCGATAGCCGATGACGTGCTCGCCGGCGACGATGCCGGGACCATACTGGCCGCGGACGGCGTTAAGGATGGGGATGGGCGGAATGGCGCGCCAAACCTTGAACTTCTCGCGGCGCACGCTGTCGGCGTCGAAGCTGGAGGGTGGCTCGAGGGCGACGAGCGCGAGCAGTTCCATCATGTGGTTCTGCACGACATCGCGCAGAGCGCCGGCCTTTTCGTAGAATGGGCCGCGGCCCTCGACGCCGAGCGTTTCCGCAACTGTGATCTGGACGTGGTCGATGTAGTTGCGTTTCCAGATCGGCTCAAAGATGCCGTTGGCGAAGCGGAAGACGAGGAGGTTCTGGACGGTTTCCTTGCCAAGGTAGTGATCGATGCGGAAGACCTGGCTCTCGTGAAACACGGCGTTGACCTGATGGTTGAGCTCGCGGGCTGAGTCGAGGTCGTGGCCAAAGGGCTTCTCGATGACGATGGCGATGCGGCCTTTTTCGGGCTGGGCCATGCTTTGCGCGCCAAGATTCTGAATGATGCCGGCGAAGAATTCGGGCGCGGTGGCGAGATAGAAGAGGCGGTCGGGGCCAATTCCCTTCTCCTTGGCGATGCGATCGAGCTCGGTATTGAGCGCAGCGTAGTGGGACGCGTCGTCGAAGTTGAGTGGGAAGTAGCTGATGCGGCTGACAAAGTCGTCGAGTTTGGGGTCGCTTGCCTCGACGTCGCCGAATTCGACGATTCCGGAACGCATGTCGGCGGCGAAGGCATCGCCCAGCGCTCGGCGCGACACGCCGACGATGGCGAACTGCTTGGGCAGGAGGTTCGCCTGAAAGAGGTGAAAGTAGGCGGGCAGCAGCTTGCGCCTGGTGAGATCGCCGGAGGCTCCGAAGATGACAAGAATCCCAGGATCGGGGATCCGCTCGGCGCCTTTGGGAAGCTGGGAGAGATCCTCGGGGCGGATTGTCATTTGCATGGTGGCCATGGCGAAAACAACCTCCGGCGTGGAAAGGCAGCTATCAGCTGCTAGCTACTAGCTTCTAGCTCGATGAGAGGGAGAACCGACTTCGTTGGATCCCAGATCCCAAAATCGGGACCTGGGGCACCCAAAGGTCAGCGCGCGATCCTCCGATGAAAGCTGATGCCTCGGGTTTACTTCTTCACTTTGGCAAAGCGCTTGTTCACTTCGGCCCAGTTGACGACGTTCCACCACGCCGCGAGATAGTCGGGGCGGCGATTCTGGTATTTGAGGTAGTACGCGTGTTCCCAGACGTCGTTGCCGAGGATGGGGTAGAGGCCCTGCGAAAGCGGCGAGTCCTGGTTGGCCGTGGTAATGACCTTAAGCTTGCCGCCCGAGAAAACGAGCCAGCCCCATCCGGAGCCGAACTGCTTGGCCGTCGTCTCGTTGAAGGTCTTCTTGAAGGCCTCGAAGTCACCGAAGTCGGCCGAGATCTGCTTGGCAACGTCGCCGGAGGGATGACCGCCGATGCCGGGCGAGTTGGCCTTGCCCATGATGGTCCAGAACATGCTGTGGTTGGAATGTCCGCCGCCGTTGTTGCGGACCGCGCCGCGAATGTCTTCAGGGACGGCGTTGAGATCGCTGATGAGGTCGTCGACGGACTTGGCGGCGAGCGCGGGGTGATTGGCCAGTGCAGCATTCACGTTGTTGATGTAGGCCTGGTGATGCTTGTCGTGGTGAAGATGCATGGTCTCGTTGTCAATGAAGGGCTCGAGCGCGTTGTAGTCGTAAGGAAGCGGTGGTAACTCATATGCCATTGGGGAAAATCTCCTTCGTTCGGATTGTACTGTGTGGGTTTAGGCCGGATGAAGTGGGTCATGGTTAAAACCAGCGGCCGGGCAGCGAAGTCATCTATCAGGATGGATGCGGGAACGCGGCGCTGGGGTGCGGGAAAGTTCACAGGTTGAGATGAACGGGCGGAGAATTGCCAGGTATTGCAGCCGGCGCTAGAGCCTGTTATTAACTTTGGCGCGCGCGGGCGTTGCGAGCGAAAATCGCGCCAGACGAGGCGGAGGACGACGGTTGTGGCGCTTTCCCCCATTTCTTTGTCGCTCGTCGCTTGAGTACACCCGGCACACCGCGCTCCTCGCTTCGCGAACTGGGAGAAATTGGCTCCCAGCGCCGCACCCGCCAAAGTTAATAACAGGCTCTAGTCGGGCGGCGGGTAAAACGGCAGCTTTTCATTCTTCTCATTGGCGCGACGGATGGTGGCGTCGTCGAAGAGGAGCGCCGGGGCGAGAACGGTGGTTGGCGGATCGCTGAAGGAATTGGCGACCCAGAGATCGCTGCCTGCGGCTTCAATGCTGGAGCGAAGGGCGCGCTCGTCGATATCGTCGAGCTCGGCGCCACGGACAAGCCGGCGCTTGCCGTCGGGGGTGACCTGATAGAGGAGACGCGGGGCGCGCCCGGGACCGAGCGTCTGGACAAAGTAGACGCTCTGGAGGCCGCGATCCCTGGCCATATCGAGGAGCTTACGGTTGAGCTCGTCTGTCGAGAGGCCGTTGTCAGCGGAGATTTTGAGGACGCCGATCAAGGGATGCGCGGGGCCGGTGATGCCGGCGCGGCCGTGGCCGTTGGACTGCGGAAAATCGCGGACAGGCTGGCGGCCGATGAGGTAATTCAAGAGGCGGCCGTCATCGACGAGCTTGACAGCCTGCGCCGGGACGCCTTCGTCGTCGACGGCATAGGCGCCGAGGAGTCCTTTGCCGTTGAAGGACTTGAGGCCGGGATCGTCGACGACATTCATGAAGTCGGGCAGGACGCGCGCGTGGAAGCTGGAAGCGAACGGGCCGTTGGTGCGGGCTTCAGTGCCAAGCGCGGGGCGCGTGGCCGTGACCGCAATGGCGAGGAGCGAGCGCATTGTGTCGGCAGCGGCGTCGGCGCTCATGAGCAGCGGGCCGTGATACTCCTCTTCGACCAGCGGGGCCTTGCGCAGTTCGGCTAGCGAGGCAAGCTCTTCAACGGCGTGCTGATTGAAAACGGACTCAGAGTCGAGATCGGCTAGAGCTGTTCCGTTTGAAGCGTAAGAGCGGTCGAGGCGCATGCCATCGGGAGCCTGCGCGCCCGCCGCAAAAGACTCCTGATATTCGATTGAGGAATTGCGGACGATGGTTCCTTCGCTGGTGACCAGCCGGGTGGTGACGGCGCGGGCGCGAAAACTTGCGGTGTTGTACTCGATGTCACGACGGCCAGCGCTGTCCGAAGTATCGGTGCGGTAGAGAGCGCTGGCTCGCGCTACGCGATCGGCCCAGGAATTTCCATCGACGTGAAGGACGATGGGATCGGCGAGGGAGATGACGGGCTTTCCCTGGCTGAAGTCGTCAGCCTGTGGAGGGGTTTGGACCTGTTTCATCTCCGCCTGCTTTTGCGCGTAGGCAGAGAGCGCGTTTTTGTAGGCCTGGTCCGTGATCGTCCAAAGGGCGGAGCGAATGGCGATGGGATCGTCGTCGAGCGCGACGATCTCGATGGCGCCGTCTCCGCGTGCGACCGAGCTATCGGTTTTGTAGTCGCCAACGCGAACAGTGACTCGCGCGACGCGCTGGTGAACGTGGTCAGAACCCTCGCTGGCGCCGAACTCGGCGCGGGTCTGGAAGTCGTCGACGTCTTCAATGCGGTACTGGATGAAGAAGGGCCTGGCGAAGCCGGGCAACTGAAGTTGGCTCATGCTGCGGTCGAGCTCAGTGAGCATGGCTTTGAGGACCGGGTCTTTTTCGGCGTCGACGCGGGTGGGTTGAGCATTCGTGGTACGTCCGAAGAGAAAAGATACAACCATGATCGCTGTGGTCGCGAGGGTTCGTGCGAAGAACGAACGCCGCACCCACCCTAAAGCTCGCCGCTGCGCGTCGAACTTTAGGATGGGGCACCCGATGATTGTCTTCAAATTCGGCGGCTTCATTGGGCCCCCTTGGTTGCGGGCGCCTGAGAATCCGCGCCGGGGATGGGCAGGATGGGCGGGCGCGCGGTGCCTTGCGGCTGGCGCTGCGTCTCAATGGAGCTAAGGAGCATGGCGGGAGCGACCGCGCTGACGGGGATGGTGCCCGATTCCGCGCCGCACTCGCCGTTGAAGACTTCGCTCTTGTCGCCGGTGGCGATGATGCTCTTCATGGCGGCGAGCGGCGTGCCGACGATGCCGACACCGCGCACGAGCTCGTCCGGACGGCCGTCGACGTAAACGCGCCAGACGACGAGCGGAATCACCTGGAAGGCCTGAGGCGAGCTGCGCTGGGTGACAGCGAAGCCGGAGGAGATGTCTTCAAAGTAGAGGCCGTAGGGCTTGCCCTGCTTTTTTGCTTCTTCAATGAGCTGATTGCGCAGTTCGGAGTCGGAGACCGTTTTGGTTGAAGTGACGATCAGGTTGCCTTGGCGGCCAGTGGGCACGTGGCCGGATTCGGCACGGCCGTGACCGTTGGACGCTCCAAAGCTGGCGATGGGGAGGCGCGACATGAGGAAGGTTTTGAGCATGCCGTCCTGTATGAGGTCAACGCGCTCGGCCTTCTGACCTTCGTCGTCGTATTGGTAGCTGCCGCTGAGCCAGGCGCCGCCGAATGTGGTGAGCGTGGGGTCATCGACGACGGAGAGAAAGCCGGGGAGGATGTCTTTGCCGATGTCCTTGGTGAAGGTCTGGCCTTCCTCGTCGCCGCGCTGGCGCTGGCCCTCGAGGCGATGGCCGAGCACTTCGTGGAAAAAGACGGCGGCGGCGCGGCCGGAGAGAATGGCGGGGCCGTCGAAGGGTTCGGTGACCGGAGCCTTGCGCAGGGCTTCAAGGCTCTGGCCAAGCGAACGCATGGCAGCTTCGAGATCGGCTTGTTTGGGCAGGCCGTCGACGGTTTCGGCTTCGAAGGTCTGCTCGCGGAAGAGGTCCATGCCATCGTCGGCGCGGGTAACGGCTACAGCGACGAGGCGCGCCTGAAGATGCGGCGTGACAATGCTGGAGCCTTCAATGGAGACGAAGTAATCGGTTTCACTCTGGACGCTGAGGATGACGGCGTTCTGATACACGTCGGGGTAGTCACGGAAGATACGGGACAGTTCCCTCACCCGCTGCTCCCAGGCGGCGCGATCGATGACGACGGGAGGAGCGATTGAGCCGATGTGCGTTTGCGGAGGCTGCCGGCTGAAATCGGGCGAGCTGTCCTCTTCTTTGGCGCGGACCTCGGCCTCAGTCTGGACGCGGAGGTAGTTGTCGAGAGCGGCACCGTAGCCGTTGTTGGTCGCGAGCCAGAGAGAACGCACGAGAGCCTCGCGGTCGTCGCCGAGCGGGAGTTGGAGGCTGTTGACGGCCGAGCCGCGATGCGTGCCGTGGGTGTTGTCGAGCTGGGGCGAGCCGACGCGGATCTGGACGTCGGCCGAGCGGGTGCGACCCGCGGAGCTATCGGCCAGAGCGCCGAATTGCGCACGAATGGAGACGACGCTCGTGTCGCGAACCATGTAACTGAGGAAGTAGGGCGGGAGCTGCTGGCCAGGCGGTGGCGGGGCGTCCGTTGTTGCAGCCTTCGAATCTGCCGGCGTAGGCGGCGATTCCACGGTGCCGGGGGTTTTGCCGAGCGATGTGAAGGCGCGATGCAACTCGGAGGTCATGGCATCGAGGACAACGGGAGAGTGCTGCTGGGCGCGTGCTACGCCGGTCAAAGCGAAGAGCGGGACGAATGCCGCGGCAAGAGGGACGAACAACGCGGGAACGGCGAATCTGTGCGATTTGAAGAAGTTGTGGGGCGGGAAAGTTGGGAATCCGGGTCGTCGCATTTGTATACTCGATTGTCGCAGAGTTGGCATGCAAAAGGAGATTGAAATGAAGGTTAGACGCTGGTTGGGGCTGGCCGTGTGCTTGACCGCTTTGTGGGCCACGATGATTCCGCAGGTTCTTAGGGCGCAGAGCACAGCCGCGCCGGCACAAGCCGCTCCGGCCGCTACAACGCAGGCACCGCCGGCTGCGAATGCGCAGGAGGCATATACGCTGCCGCCGGACAAACTGGCCAAGGCGATCGCACTGAACCGCATCCGGAACATTCTGAATATCACGGGATCGATCTGGGGGATCGTATTCGTGTGGCTGCTGCTGGCCGTGGGCGCGTGGGCGGCGGTGGAGAGATGGGCGCAACGGATCACTGCAAAGCGATGGGTGCAGGGGCTGCTGTTTTTCGCGGCATTCTTCATCATCAGCGCCGTTGCCGGCTTCCCGCTGGACTGGCTTGGCCAGCACTACGAGAGTGCTTATGGGATAAGCGTGCAAGGCTGGGGCAGCTGGCTGGGAGACGAGGGCAAGGGGCTGGCTTTAACGCTCGTGTTCGGCATACCGATTCTGCTGCTGTTCAACTGGATTGTGAGGAAATGGCCTCGGCGCTACTGGTTCGGCATCTGGTTGGTGACGCTGCCGATCCTGGTGCTTCTCATCTTTGTGGCGCCGTTGCTTGCACCGATCTTTGACAAGTTTGAACCGCTCGAGAAAACCAATCCCGCACTCGTCGAGCAGCTGGAGAAAGTCGTGACGAGGACGGGGACGAATATCCCGCCCGACCGCATGTATTTGATGAAGGCAAGCGTGAAGACCAATGGGCTTAACGCATACGTCTCAGGGGTTGGCGCGACGAAGCGGATCGTCGTGTGGGATACGACGGCGGGCCGCGTGCCGGACGACGAGGTGATGTTTATCTTCGGCCACGAGAGCGGCCACTACGTGCTGCATCACATTCCGAAATATATTGCGATTTACTCGGCCGGCCTGTTCTTCGTGTACTGGGGGTGTGCGGGTTTTGCCGCGTGGCTGGTGTGCCGCACCGGCGCACGATGGGGCGCAGCTGAGTTGTCGTCGCGAACAGGGTTCGTGGTGCTGCTGTTCACGATTTCGATTGCGAGCTTTTTGCTGCAGCCCGCAGGCAACGCCGTAAGCCGGCACTATGAGCACCAGGCCGATGTATATGGGCAGGAGGCGGTCCACGGGATCGTGGCAGACCCGCAGAAGACGGCGGTGGCCGCGTTTAACGACCTCGGAAAGGCGTGGCTCGAGGATCCGAATCCGAGCCCGTTGATCAAGTTCTGGTTGTATAGCCACCCCAGCGTAGAGGACCGCGCGAATTTTGCCGAGCACTATGACCCGTGGAAGGACGGAGGGCATGGGGAGTTCTTCAAGAACTAGGTGTCAGGGGGCAGGGGGCAGGGGTGAGTGGTCGGCCGATCCTGCCGCAGCTTAGCTAAGCAGCTCGAAGATGCCGGCGGCGCCCATGCCGCCGCCGACGCACATCGTCACCATTCCATAGCGGGCGCTCCGCGCTTTCATTTCTCGGAGAAGAGTCGCGGTTAATTTTGCGCCGGTGCAGCCGAGGGGGTGGCCGAGGGCGATGGCGCCGCCGTTGACGTTGATTTTTTCCTGGTCTAGGTTGAGAGCCCGAATGATCGCAAGGACCTGCGCGGCGAAGGCCTCGTTGAGCTCGATGAGGTCGATCTGGTTGAGCGTGAGGCCGGCGAGGCGCAAGGCCTTTGGGATGGCGGTGATGGGGCCGATGCCCATCTCTTCAGGCAGGCAGCCGGTGACAGCATAGGAAACGAGGCGTGCGAGCGGGAGAATGCCGAGCTGGCGCGCGCGTGAGGAATCCATGAGGACCGCGGCGGCGGCGCCGTCGGAGGTTTGCGAAGAGTTGCCGGCGGTGACAGTGCCTGCCGAGTGAAAGACGGGCTTGAGCTGGGCGAGTGCCGCGGCGGAGGTGTCGGCGCGAGGCCCTTCGTCGGAGGCAAATTCTTTTTCCTGAATTTGGGGCTTGCCGTTCTTCGGGCCGGGAGTTGCGGTGGATATTTTGACGGGGACAAGTTCGCCAGCGAAGCGGCCGGCGGCCTGCGCGGCGAGGGCTTTCTGGTGGCTTGAGAGGGCGAAGGCGTCCTGATCGTCGCGCGAGACGGAGTAGCGGCGGGCGACGCGCTCGGCGGTAAGGCCCATGGTGAGCAGCGACGCGGGGTAGTGGTCCGTGAGCCAAGGATTGGGGCTGGGCTTGTTGCCTCCCATGGGAATGAGGCTCATGGATTCGGCTCCGCCGGCGACGATGACCTGCGCGGTGCCGGAACGAATGCGGTGATTGGCGAGCGCGATGGCTTCGAGGCCGGAGGCACAAAGGCGGTTGACGGTAACGCCGGGGACTTCGACCGGGAGGCCGGCGCGAAGGGCAGCCATACGGGCGATGTTCCAGCCCTGCTCGCCCTCGGGCTGAGCGCAACCGAGGATCACGTCCTCGATGGAGGCTTTGTCGAGGGCGGGAATCCTGTCGAGCGCGCCGTTCAATGCTGTTGCGGCAAGATCGTCAGGGCGCGTGGTGGAGAGCGCGCCTTTGGGGGCTCGACCAACGGGCGTGCGAACAGCGGCGACGAGAACGGCTCGGGGCATGGGGCGGCTCCTCTAGACCTTGATATAGGCTTGCGCGCCGAGGCCACAAAAAGCAACCGCAGTCATGCATGGCCCATAGGGCCACCCGAAGAGCATGAAAATAGTAGCATGCGATCTGCGCAGGTGAAGGTCGAGGATCTGTGGAGCCGGAATAGCCCGCACTGCAGTCT
>JBEKKI010000014.1:0-80046 GCA_050010795.1 Occallatibacter sp. | reverse complement strand
TTTTGGGGTCGAGGGCAAGCTTGCCCTCGACCCCAAGACAAAAACAAAAACCTTCCTGAGAAGGAAGAAGTGTCAGGGATGTGCCCGGTCTGAAATGTCAGGAATCTGCCCGGCCGTACATTGGGGTGCACCACTATGGGCGAGACTGTTTGTATTTTGACTGGTTGCCGTTGGCTGGGAAATGGCCTTCATTTTGTTGCTCCTCTGGCAGACTGGGCTGCGGTTGGTGATACAAGACGAAAGGCAACAGCAGGTCCCCGTTCGACTTCGATCGTCCGCCGCGGCGGACGATCTCTGCTCAGAGCAGGCTCTCGACTCCGCTTGCCCCGTGATTGCGTTGCGATCATGGGGCCCGAAGTCACCCCAGCGACGAAGACCTGTCGCCGGGGACCCCGATCACGCGCGCCGCTCGGATGACATGAGTTGGTGTTGGGTGAACGTTTGGGCGCGGCTCTACGCATTAATTGCCGCTGAACGGATTCTCGTCCTTCGGCTGGAGCGTGGTGGGATCGAGGGCCGGCGCGGGCGCGTCTCTTGGCGGCTGCTCGACCGTTGCAGCGGAATCGGCCGACGGCCTGTACACGCGGTACGGATCGCCTGGGAGTAGATGGTGCTCTTCGAGAGCGAGGCGGACGCGCCGCTGGAATTCGCGAACGGGGCCGTATTGCTGGGTGGCCCGCGTCCTGAAGACAACGGGGAAGATCATCTGCGAGCCTTTGACCGCGTCGACGCCGAGCACCTGGGGGTCCTGGAGGATCACGTCTTTGAACTCGGCGCTATTACGAACGTCCATGGCAATTTGTTGGAGCAGCCTGGTGACCTCGTCGGGATTGGCGGAGAAGTCGACGCTGACGTTGACGGTGGCCGCGGAGAAGCCCGCGCTGAAATTGGCGACGGTGGTGATCTGCGAGTTGGGAATGACGTAGAGAGTGCCGTCGGGGTCGCGCACGGTGGTCTTGCGCAGGGTGAGCGTTTCGACGATGCCGTTTACGCCGGCGAGCCGGACGGTGTCGCCCACGCTGAACTGGCCTTCGACAAGGATGAGGAAGCCATTGAACATGTCCTTGACGACGTTTTGGGCAGCGAGGCCGATGGCGATGCCGGCAACACCGGCCGAAGCGAGTAGGGGCGCCAGATTAAAGCCCAAGGCGTCAAGGGCTTGAAGGGTGGCGATGAGGACGATGATGGCCAGGCCAGTGGCGCGGATGACGCCGGACAGCGTTTTGACCTCGCCGAGGCGGGCCGGAGAGGCGCCGCTCTGTTTGGCCAAGTGCGTCATACGGTTGGTGACGACGCGGAGCAAGCGGCCGAGCACGAAGGCAATGATGGCAACGACGATCAGGCGGGGGAGCTTGGTATGAAGGAACTCCTGGCCATCGTTGGTCCACTCGTCGAGCAGGCGGCCGAGAAACCGGCCCTCCTGGAACAGGCCCCAGCGCATGGCGAGAAGGAATTCCGCCGAATTTGAGAAAACAGGCATGCCAAAACTCCTTATTCTAGACTAAACTTTGCGCAGGAATGGCCGGGGCCCCTGGTTACATTTTTGAGACACTCGTTCCGGCGCGTTGAGATAACATTCCTGCCCAGATGGTGAGGTCGATGAACGGAGTTCGCCGAGATCGCGTAAAGCGCAAAGGTGGGCGGACGCGAAGCCGGACAAGCTGGCTGTTTGCCCTGGCTTGCCTGTCGGCGCTGCTTTTTGCAGCGTGTGTGGGCCTGCTGCGCAGCCACGCGCAAGAAAGCTTTCCGCTGCCGGCGATCAACCCACCGGGCGCCCAGGCCGCGGGCGCGACTAAACCGGCCAGCAATCAGCCGACTGCAAATGTTCCTCAGGATCCGCGCAAGCAGGCAATTGCGAACGAGTGCGCGGACCTGCTGAAGATGGCCACGGATCTGAAGGCCGAGGTGGATAAGACGACAAAGGACACGCTTTCAGTGGGCGTGGTTCGCAAGGCCGGTGAAATTGAGCAACTGGCCCACAAGGTGAGGGCCGGGAACGGAAAAAGCTGAGGGGATATCGATGCGGTTGGCCTCAAATCCGCACGAGGAATGTGACCGAGGGCGCGCCTGCGCGGGTGATCGCGGCGCGAGAGTGGCGCGATCGCTGTATGTGGCGCTCGGCCTGGCGCTGCTGTTTGCGGTTGTGCCGTTGCGGAACGGCCGATCGCAAACGCCGGGTGAGAATGTGGGTCCGCCGGGCACGACGCACATCTACTACCCGCAACACCGCATGGGCTCCATGGCTCCCGCCCCCGACGAGTATGATCCTGTCGTAAGAGAGCGGCGGCTGAACGCTCTGAACATCGAGCGCCAGAAGGCAATGGTTTCAGACACCAACAAGCTGCTGAAGCTGGCCCGGGAACTGAATACCGAGATCGCGGCCAACAACACGGGCGCGCTGACGGAAGAGCAGCTGCACAAGATTGCCGAAATCGAGAAGCTGGCGAAGAACGTGAAGGAGCGGATGGCCGAGGGCGTGCCGCAATCGCTGCCACCCAGCACTTTGCCGCTTGCCCTGCCCAACCAGTAACCGCCGGCCTGCCCGAAAGATACCGTCCGGATCATCAAAGCGGGCAGGCACTTGCGCCTTACAAATTGTTACAATCGATGGTGTGGTATCCGGAAGGAAATTCTTCCGGCAGAACCAGGGTAGCCGTGCCTCGATTTGCCGCGGCCCGGGCGGATGCATCTGAGTGAATGTGCCGGCCGGAGTCCCGCAGTTCCCAATGGCACAGACTCCGGTTCCGAGTATGGGGGTCGACCGGAATGGAAGTGGCAATTTCCAGCGCTCGTGCGTCCGGTGCGCATCGCGTGACGGACGAGCTGACCGCGCAGCAGTTGGTTGAAATCTACCGGCTGATGTTTCTTTCCCGCTCGGTGGACGACCGCGAAATCGTCCTCAAACGCCAGCAGAAGATTTTCTTCCAGGTTTCGGGTGCGGGCCACGAGGCGCTGCAGGTGGGCGCCGGCCTAGCGTTGCGTGCCGGCTACGACTGGTTCTTTCCCTACTATCGCGATCGCGCGCTGTGCCTGGCGCTGGGCGTGACGCCGTACGAGATGATGCTGCAGGCCGTGGGAGCGGCTGCGGACCCTTCAAGCGGCGGCCGGCAGATGCCGATGCATTGGAGCAGCCGCGCGCTGCACATCGTGAGCACGTCGTCGTCGACGGCGACGCAACTGCTGCACGCCGTGGGATGCGCAGAGGCAGGACGCTATTTCAGCCGCCATCCCGAAGCAGCGGCGAAGGCGAGTGGAGACTACCGCGCCTTCCACGACGTGGACTTCCACGACGACGAAGTGGCGCTGGCGTGCGTGGGCGAGGGATCAACGTCGCAGGGCGAGTTCTGGGAGGCAATTAACACCGCGTCGAACCAGAAGCTGCCGGTGATCTTCTGCGTGGAAGACAACGGGTACGCCATCAGCGTTCCCGTGGAAGTGAATACGCCGGGCGGAAACATCTCCCGGCTCGTGGCTAACTTCCCCAACTTCTATTTTGCCGAGGTGGACGGAAACGATCCGGTGGCTTGCCTGTGCGCTTTCAGCGAGGCGGCGGCGCACTGCCGCGCAGGACGCGGACCGGCGCTGGTCCACGGACATTGCGTGCGGCTCTACTCGCACTCGCTGTCGGACGATGACAGGCTTTACCGCTCGGCCGCCGAGCGAGAGGCCGACGCACTGTGCGATCCTATTGCGCGCATGCGCACGCGCCTGCTTGGCGAGGGAATTCTAAGAGCCGAAGAGATTGAGGAGCTGGAGCGAAAGCTGGAACTCGAGGCCGCCGAGGCTGCCGAGCGTGCATTGCAGGCGGCGCCGCCGGCGGTGGAGAGCATCACGACGCACGTTTATTCAGAGGATCTCGATCCCACCCGCGCCGCATTCGCGACGGAGCAGGTGCAGCCGCCGGCGAAGGCGAACGGGTCGGCTGCCGCGGGCGGAGCGAAGGGAACAGGCGAGCGCACGATGGCCGACCTGATCAACGTTTGCCTGCGCGACGAGATGCGGCGCGATCCGCGCATCGTTGTCTATGGCGAGGACGTGGCCGACGCCAGCCGCGCCGGCGCATTGCAAGAGGTGAAGGGCAAGGGCGGCGTTTTCAAGCTGACAGCGGGCCTGCAAACCGAATTCGGATCGGAACGAGTATTCAACTCGCCGCTGGCCGAGGCCAATATAGTTGGACGGGCTGTGGGCTATGCGCTGCGCGGCATGAAGCCGGTGGTAGAGATTCAATTCTTCGATTACATTTGGCCAGCCATGCATCAGATCCACAACGAATTGTCGGTGCTGCGCTGGCGGTCGAACGGGAGCTGGGCCGCGCCGGCGGTGATTCGCGCACCGATTGGCGGCTATCTGACGGGAGGCGCCATCTACCACTCGCAATCGGGCGAGAGCATCTTCACGCACATTCCCGGGCTCCGCGTAGCGTTCCCATCGAACGCGCTTGATGCCAACGGGCTGCTGCGCACGGCGATTCGCTGCGACGACCCGGTGCTTTTTCTGGAGCACAAGCGGCTCTACCGCGAGACGCACGGGCGGGCTGCGTATCCGGGGCCGGAGTTCGCCATTCCGTTCGGGAAGGCGAAGACGGTTCGACCGGGCAAGGACATCACGCTCGTCACCTACGGCGCGCTGGTGCCGCGCGCGATCCAGGCTGCGCATCACGCGGAGCGCGATCATGGCATCGACACGGAGATTATCGACCTGCGCACGCTCAATCCGTACGACTGGGAGGCGATCGCGGAGTCGGTGCGCAAGACGAATCGCGTGATCGTGGCGCACGAAGACATGCTGAGCTGGGGCTATGGCGCGGAGATTGCGGCGCGCATCGCCGACGAGCTGTTCGATGAGCTAGACGCGCCGGTGAGGCGCATCGGATCGATGGACACGTTTGTTGCGTACCAGCCGGTGCTGGAGGATGCGATTCTGCCGCAGCCGGAAACGATTTTGAAGGCGATCGTGGCGTTGAAGGCGTACTGAGCTCGCGTTGATGCGAGCGGTGTGGCGGGCGCGCTTCAATTTGTCTCCGGGCCTGAAGGCCCTTTCAGTGATGGGTCGGCATTCAGGGGCCTAAAGGCCCCTGCTCCCTCCGGCGCTGGCGGCGAGGACGCCGCCAGTACAGCCGGGCAGGAGCCCGGCGCTACAACTCCCTCCGGCGCTGGCGGCGAGGACGCCGCCAGTACAGCCGGCCGGGAGGCCGGAGCTACAACTCCCTCCGATGCTGGCGGCGAGGACGCCGCCAGTACAGGCGGCCGGGAGGCCGGCGCTACTTTGAGGCGCGGCGTGTCAGGGGCAGATACAATACTGTGATGGACTTCCGCACCCCACTGCAGCAGGGCTCCGGGCGCAGATTGCGCAAGGCGGGCCGAGCCGCATGAGGAAGCTTCTACGCCTGCTTCGTTACGGGCTGCCTTACACGTTGGAATGGCTGCCGGGAGTCGTGTTGTCAGCGCTGGTGGGCGGTTTGGATGCTTTTCGGATTCTGCTGCTGCAGCCGATTTTCGATCGCGTACTGACGCCGACAGCTCCCGAAGGCCCGATCGTGCTCGGGCTGCAGAACACCAAGTGGCATTTCGACCTGAGAAGCCTTGTGCCGCACTTCATGCATCTGCACAATGCCTGGACTGTGGTGGCCTTTGCGCTGGTGGTGGCAACGGTTCTGAAGGGCCTGTGCGATTATCTTGGAAACTATTTGATCAATTACGCCGGCTTCGGCACAATTACCGATCTTCGCAATCATCTCTACGAAACCACGATGCGCAGATCGTCGAGCTTCTTCCACAAGCATCCCACCGCCGCCATTCTTTCCACGCTGATCAACGACGTGGATCGCGTTCAGGTTTCGCTGAGCTCGGTGCTGGGCGACTTTTTGCAGCAGTTCTTCACGTTTCTGGTGGCCATTGTGCTCATCGTTCGCATGGGCGGCAACCTGAGCTGGGTGCTGGTTCTGTTTATTCCCGTGGTGGTGGCGTCGGTGCGGAGGATTGGCCGGGAAGTGCGAACGCGGACGCGCACCGGCCAGGACAATCTGGCCGAGGTGCAGAACATTCTGCACGAGACGGTGACGGGCAACCGCATTGTGAAGGCCTTCAACACGGAGCTGTGGGAGGTTTTGCGCTTCAAGAACGCCGCCAAAAGGCTGTTTCGCGCCAACCTGCGGAGCGTGCGCATTCAATCGATCAGCTCACCGCTGATGGATACGGTTGGCGCCATTGCCATGGCGTTGCTGTTGTGGATCGGCCGCAATGAAATCAAGAACGGCCACATGACGCTGGGCGTGTTTGGCGCATTCATGATCCTGCTGTTCAAGCTTTACGATCCGCTGCGCCGCTTTGCCTTCTTCTACAACAGTTTTCAGCAGGCGATGGGCGCTTCATCGTCGATCTTCGCATTTTTCGACGCCGAGGACGATGTGAAGGAACGGCCGCACGCAGCAACATTCACGCGCTTTCGCCAGTCGATCAGGTTTGAGGACGTGGGGTTCTCGTATTCGACAGGCGAAGGCGAGCATCAGATTCTGCACAATGTCGATCTCGAGGTGAACGCTGGCGAGGTGCTGGCCATCGTGGGGCCGAGCGGCGCGGGCAAGTCAACGCTGGTCAATTTGATTCCGCGGTTCTTCGACGTGACCTCGGGCCGCATTCTCATCGACGGCCGCGACCTGCGCGATCTTACTCTGGCCTCGCTGCGGCGCCAGGTAGCGCAGGTGACGCAGGAGACCATCTTATTTAACGACACCGTGCGCAACAACATTGCGTATGGGCAGCCGGACGCCAAGGCCACACTGGTGGAGCAGGCGGCGCGGAATGCGCTGGCGCACGACTTCATCATGAACATGCCGCTTGGCTACCTGACGGTGATCGGCGAGAAGGGATTCCGGCTGTCAGGCGGCGAACGCCAGCGCCTGGCCATCGCGCGCGCCATCCTGAAGAACAGTCCGATTCTGATTCTGGACGAAGCAACATCGGCGTTGGACTCGGAAAGCGAGTCGCTGGTGCAGGAGGCGCTGGCCAACCTGATGCAGAACCGCACGGTGATGGTGATTGCCCACCGCCTGTCGACAATTCGTCGCGCCAACCGGATCGCCGTGCTGGAAGGCGGCAGGATTACGGCGATCGGCACGCACGACGATCTGCTGAATACCTCGCCGACTTACCAGAAGCTCTACCAACTGCAATTCCGCGACTTGCCCGAAAGCAACGGCAACGGCGGGACGGATGGGACGAATCCACAGACGGATGAGCCGAATCCACAATTGATGTATCTCCCCTTCGATGGGAGGGCCGCGATCGCCGCAGGTTCGAAGGAGTAAGCATGGCAATTTCTTCGATGACCGGGTTTGCTCGGACGCAGGTTCGCGTGCCGGTGAGCGGCGAAGATCAGCTCAGTTACACGCTCACCGTCAAAAGCGTGAATCACCGCTTTCTCGATCTGCAGTTCCGTCTGCCGCCCGGACTGGACGCGCTGGAGATGGAGCTGCGGCGGGTGCTGAAGGAGAATCTGGTCCGCGGCCACGTGGACCTGACGCTTTCAATCGACCGGGCGTCGCAGACGAAGGCGGGGTACAATCGCGAACTGATCGCGGGTTATCTTGCGGCGTTCGACGCGGCGCGGCACGAACACAAACTCGTGGGGGAGCCGGATTTGAATGCGGCGTTGCGGCTGCCCGGCGCCCTGCAGGGCGAGGATCGCAACAACGACGACGCAGCCGCGCTTGCGGCAAGCGTGCTGGAGCAGATGGTTCCGCTGCTGGAACAATTGAAGGCCATGCGCGCGCGCGAGGGAGAAGCGTTAGAGGCTGTTCTGCGCAGTACTCTCGACCGGCTGGCCGCGGCGACGGCGAGCGTGGCGGAGCTGCGGCCGGAGATTGAGCAGCGGTACCAGGAGCGGCTTGGGCAAAGGCTGGCCGGGGCTGTGGGACCGGAATTCAACCAGCAGAGAGTGCTTGAAGAAGTTGCCGTTCTGGTGGAGCGCAGCGACATAAGTGAGGAACTGGCGCGCATGGCTACGCACATCGAACATTTTCGCGAATTGCTTGGCGCCGGCGGCGAGGCGGGAAAGAAGCTCGACTTTCTTTTGCAGGAGATGAACCGCGAGGCCAACACACTACTCTCAAAGACCGCGGGCGTGAGCGGGAAGGGGACGCGCGTGACCGAGCTGGGGCTGGCGATGAAGGCGGAGATTGAGAAGGCGCGGGAGCAGATACAGAACGTGGAGTGAAAAGACAGGGAATAGGGAATAGGAAACAGGGACGAGGGATTAGGAAATTGACCATCTAAGAAAGGGATTAACGAACTTTGGCGGGAATTCTATTTATCATTTCGGCGCCATCGGGCTCGGGCAAAAGCACTTTGGTAAGCGAGGTGCGCAAGCAGGTGAGCGGGGTCGACTTCGCCGTTTCGTGGACCACGCGCGCGCCGCGCGGTTCAGAGGAGAATGGTCGCGAATATCACTTCACCACGAGTGAGGAGTTCGAGCGCATGGTGGATGAAGGGATGTTTCTGGAGCACGCTGAGGTCTTCGGCCGTTTCTATGGCACTGCGCGCCAATCGCTGGATGACGCACTGGCTGGCAGCCACGACCTGATGCTCGATATCGATGTGCAGGGCGCCGCGCAGGTGCGCGCCAAGATGCCCGAGGCAGTGGGGATCTTTGTGTTGCCGCCGAACCCCAAGGTTTTGCGCACGCGCCTGCGTAACCGGATGCGCGCCGAAGGCGTGGTGGACGATGAGGAGGTCTATCGCCGGCTCGGCGAGGCGAGGAAGGAGATTGAGAAATATCGCGAGTATGGCTATATTTTGATCAACGACGTTCTCGACCGGGCGGTAGCGCAGCTGGAGGCCATTGTGCTGGCTGAACGTTTCTATCGCAATGGCGAAGTAATCGCCTACCGTTCGCGCCGGGTGCTGGAGGTCGCCGCGGCCTGCCTGCAACAGAACTCGCAGGAGCGGCTCAAGCCTGTGCTGGAGGCCTTCGGGATCGATGGCTTTTCGGGACAGCAACAGCTTCTCTTTGGAGATGACCCCGATGACGATTGAGACTAGTTTCGATTCGAATTACCGCAAGGTTCTGGTCGCGGCCCGCCGGGCGCGCCAGATACAGAACGGCTCCCAGGCACTTGTCCCCACGCGATCGAACAAGGCATGCCGCATTGCGCAGGAAGAGATCGACGCGGGAAAGATTTCTTATGTAAAGAAGGACGGCGAGGTCGTGAAGCCGCTGGTGGAAGGTCCGGCGGTGCCCATCCTGATCAGCTAAAAGACAGGGATCAGGGACCAGGTGTCAGGGGTCGGCAGAGCCGTCTTGAATGAGGCTTTCCCTCTGGCCCGTCGATGACCGGTAAAAACGGACGCTTTCCTGTTGCATCGTTGATCGTTAATTCCTGACACCTGATCCCTGTTCACTGTCAACTGATCTACAATCGACATCATGAGAGTGACCGTAGGCGTCTCCGGCGGTATTGCCGCGTACAAGGCGGCAGAGCTGGTGCGCGCGCTGCAGCGCCAGACGGTGGAAGTGCACGTGGTTATGACCGCGTCGGCGCAGAAATTCGTACAGCCGCTCACGTTCTCCGCTCTCACCGGCCACAAAGTAATCACCAGCATGTGGGAGGAATGGGACTCGGGCGCGTCTGCTCCCGAGCAGAATGGCATTGACCACATCGCCGAGGCGCAGTGGGCCGACGCGCTGGTGGTGGCTCCGGCTACAGCGAATATTCTGGCGAAATTTGCCCACGGAATTGCCGACGATTTTCTTTCGACGATTTACCTGGCCACGACGGCGCCGGTGATTGTTGTTCCGGCGATGAACGTGAACATGTGGAATCACGCGGCATTGCAGGCGAATCTGGAGATCCTGCGGCAGCGCGGCGTGCAGATCATTGAGCCTGGAACGGGCGAGCTGGCGTGCGGGATGGTGGGTGCGGGCCGCATGGCGGAGCCGGAGTCGATTGCCGCCGCGGTGCTGGGCGTGCTCGGCCGCCGCCGCGACCTGGCCGGCGAGGTGGTGCTGGTGACCGCCGGCGGCACGCGAGAAGCGATCGACCCGGTGCGATTTATCGGCAATCGTTCCAGCGGAAAGATGGGCTACGCATTGGCCGAGGCCGCGCGCAGCCGTGGGGCGCGAGTGATCCTGGTGAGTGGGCCGACGGGAATACAAACGCCGGCGCATTGCGAATTGGTGAAGGTGACGACCGCGGACGAGATGCGGAACAAGGTGCTGGAACGCATGCAGGAGGCAACACTGGTGATCAAAGCCGCCGCGGTGGCGGATTACCGGCCTGTCGCGGTGGCCGAGCAGAAGCTAAAGCGCACCGGCCCGATGACCCTGGAGCTTGCGCCGACCGAGGACATTCTGGCGGAGGTTGTGCGGCGGCGGCGGCCGGGACAGCTGATTGTGGGCTTTGCCGCCGAAACGGAAAACCGCATGGAAAACGGCCGCGCCAAGCTGCTGGCGAAGGGTGCCGACGCGATTGTGGTAAACGATGTGGTCGGCGCGGACATCGGCATCGACGCGGACATGAATGCAGCCACGTTCCTGACTCGGGCAACGGCGGTCGAATTGCCGCAGATGGCGAAGCGCAAGCTTGCCGATTGCATTCTGGATGAGATTGTGAGCCTGCGCCACCCGCGGCATGTGATGGTGGAGCTCGATGACAAGCGGAACGTGGAAGCGAGCGAAAAGCAAGCGGTCCAAGACCGCGTGCTGAGCGAGAGCATTCCGGCCAGCGCGGGCCGGCGCCAGCTCATCGTGGAGTAGATTCCTTGGCGCGCGCGCTCGATCCTGCCACTCGCGATGCTCTGGCCGAGCGTCTGCGCTTCTATCGCGATCTTGGTTTGACTGACTTTTACCGGCGCCCGGTAACGGAGATTGCAGAGCCTGCTGTGGGCGCTGAATCCGCTTCGGAGCCGGCACAGGCAGGCGAGCGCGAGGAAGTGCGGAGCGGGGGACCTTCGGCGCCAGTTTCTCAGGAGCCGACGGCTCCGGCTGTTCAGCCCAACTTTTTTGGAGAGGAACCGGTCATCAAAACTCGCAAAGGATTTCACGAGCCGGAGGTGGGCGCGGTGGTTCCGGCAGAGGAGCGGGCGGCGGCGCTCCAGATGATTCGCGAAGATCTGGGCAACTGCACGCGCTGCGCGCTGCACAAGGGACGAAATGCGATCGTGTACGGCGTGGGCAACCCGGCGGCGCGGCTGATGTTTGTGGGCGAAGGGCCGGGCGCCGATGAGGACGCGCAGGGGCTGCCGTTCGTGGGCCGCGCGGGGCAACTGCTGAACAACATGATCGTGGCGATGGGGCTCACGCGCGAAGAGTGCTACATCGCCAACGTGGTCAAGTGCCGTCCGCCGGGCAACCGCACGCCGGAGCCCGAGGAGGCAAATACCTGCTCGCCGTTTTTGTTCCGGCAGATCGACGTGGTGCGGCCGCAGGTGCTGGTGGCGCTGGGCGCGACGGCGGCGACGTATCTGCTGGGCGCGCGGCAACCGCTGGCCGGACTGCGCGGTCGCGTGCACGCGTTTCGCGGCATGAGCCTGATCGTGACCTATCACCCCGCGTTTCTGCTGCGCGATCCGCGGCAGAAGAAGGAAGCGTGGGCGGATTTGCAGATTGCGATGAAGGAGCTGGGGCTGAGAAAGACAGGGAATAGGGAGTAGGGAATAGGGAACGAGGGTCCCTGACATGGCCGAAAACTGCGCAATCTGCGGATGCATGCTCCATCGCGCGGCAGACAATTATGCCCGTCCCACTGTCGAGGGGAGAAGCGGCGCGTCAAAGCATCATTTTGTTGCCGAACGATTCTTCGGACGCTCAAACAATCGTCGTGGAACTAAGACGGAGGGCATATTTGCGTCGTGTCCGTGGGGGCACGAGGGTGATTCTGCGCTTTTTTGTTACGAATGCCATGAAGAGCTTCTGCACAATCCCGTCCTGCTTCCCGACGATATTTCTCTCTTCGCAGAATTAGTTCGGGCTCGCGGACTTTCAGAAGCTTCGAAAACCAATGACCGCAAAAAAATCGCCGATCGAATTGTGCTATTCCATGACGTAATTGCCCGCGGTCTAAGGGATATTCATCGCGATATTTCTAAGTAGTCGCAGACAAGACTGAGCCCCTCAGAATCTTGTCCCCTGAAGCTCCCGCCACAGCGCCACGCCGCCGAGGATGCCGTCTTCGTTGGAGACGATGGAGACGTTTGGCGGCAGTTTCAAGTCGATCTTCTTGGTGTTGCCGCCGCCCAGGTAGAGATGATCCCAGTTGAAGGTGGCCGAAGTCTGCGCGATGGCTTCTTGCAGCAGCTTGTTCCAGTGCTTCTTGCCGAAGCGGTCAAGGCCGCGGCGGCCCAGGTAGTCCTCGTATGTCTTTTTCTTCCAGGGATGGTGGCCCAGCTCGAGGCCGGGGCACAGCCTGCCATCGGTGAAGAGCGCCGCCCCCATGCCGGTGCCCAGCGTGACGATCATCTCAGTACCTTTTCCCTTGATGGCGCCGTAGCCCTGCATGGCGGCGTCATTGGCCACGCGTGCGGGCTTGTGCCAGCGCGTTTCGAGCTCGCGCTGCAGCGGAAAGTTGGCCCACATCGGATGCAGGTTGACGGCGATAAAGGTGATGCCCTGCTTAACCACGCCGGGAAATCCTACCGAGACGCGGTCGAAGCGGCCGAGCCGCGCACGGAGCTGCTCGAACACGCGCAACACAGCGCGCGGCGTGGGTGCGGCGGGAGTGGGAATGCGCTCCCGTTCGGTGAGGGGTTTGCCCGCGGGCGAGAGCAGCATGCCCTTGATGCCGGAGCCGCCGATGTCGATGGAGAGCGTGACGGGCGAAGCGGCGGAAGAGGGTGACTTGGGCGCGGGGCATGCGGATTTCGGAGTCATCTGAAGAGAATTGTAAAAGACAGGGAACAGGGAAAGCTGCCTGGTCGAGGCCTGCGCAATCGGAATCTGAAATTTGGTTTACCATTCCCCGGTAGAAGCAACCGCAGATTCTTCGACTCCGGCGTTCGCGTTGAACCACGAACGCCTCCGCTCAGAATGACAAGGTGATTGCTGAGCGGCACACCGCATCCCCTACACTGATTGTTGTCTCCCATGGCTGCATTTTGCGAAGTCGCCCTGCCGGTGCCGCTGGACCACACGTTCACTTATGGCGTGCGGCTGGGGCAGCGGCCGCAGCGCGGGGCGCGCGTGATTGCGCCCTTCCGAAATGAAAAGCTGATCGGGGTGGTGACGGCGCTCGAGGCCAACGCGCCGGCGGATGTCGAGGTGAAATATCTCGAAGCCGTGCTCGACGAGGAGCCGCTGCTGAGCGAGCACCTACTGGAGCTGGCGGAGTGGACGGCGCAGTACTACCTGGCGCCGCTGGGCGAGGTGCTGCGCGCCATGCTGCCGCTCGCTGCAGAGGTGCGGCGCACGGTGTACTACCGGATCACGGATCTGGGGCGCGATGTGCTGGCGGCGGCGATGGATGGGGATGAGACTTTGGGGCAAAAGGCAACCGCAGATCCTTCGACTGCGCGGGGCGCGCGAAGCACGCCCCGCTGCGCTCAGGATGACACTCCTGAGGTGATCGGGGATGACAGGCCAAGAGGCGTTCCTGGCAACAGGCGGCGGGGGAAGCTCTCAAAAGAAGAACAGGACATGGAGCATCGCGTGCTGGAGCGGCTGGCGAAGGGCGAGCCGGTCAAGGTGTCCACGTTAAGGACGGCGACGGCGGTGTCGCTGCCGGTGCTGGCAGCCATGGTGCGGAAGAAGTGGATTGCGCGCGAGACGGCGGCGGCGGAGCGCGATGCGCGGCGGATGGAGCGGTTCGCCGTGCTGGTGAGCGAAGGGCGGCTGCCCACGCTGACCGAGAAGCAGACGGCGATTCTGGCGGAGCTGGCGGCGTGCGGCGGCGAGATGCGGCTGGCAGAGCTGCGGCGGAAAGAGCTGCCTTCGTCGACGCTGCAGACACTAGTGCGGCGCGGGCTGGTGCGGATCGAGGAGCGGCCGGAGGCGTTCAGGCTGGGCGGGATTGCGCCGGCGAACGGGCCCATCGAGCTGAATGCCGCGCAATGCGATGCGCTGGGCACGATCACGGGCGCGCTGGGGGCATTCCATCCATTTCTGCTTTATGGCGTGACGGGGTCGGGAAAGACGGCCGTGTACCTGGCCGCGATGCAGAAGGCGCTGGAGCGCGGGACGACGTCGATTCTGCTCGTTCCGGAGATTGGGCTGACGCCGCAGACGGCGGGGCTGCTGGACCAGGCATTCGGGCAAAAGGTGGCCTTGCTGCACTCCTCGCTTACGCCGGAGGAGCGCAGCGAGCAGTGGAGGCGAATTTGGCGCGGCGATGCGCCGATCGTGGTGGGCACGAGGTCGGCGATCTTTGCGCCGGCGCCGAATTTGGGATTGATCCTGGTGGACGAGGAGCACGACGGGAGCTACAAGCAGGAGGAGACGCCGCGCTACCACGCGCGCGACGTGGCCGTGATGCGGGCGAAGCTGGCCGGCGCCGTGGTGGTGATGGGTTCGGCGACGCCGTCGCTCGAGAGCTGGCAGAACGCGGAGAAGGGAAAGTACACGCGCATCGAGCTGAGCGACCGCGTAATGAACCGGCCGCTGCCGGAGGTGGAACTGGTTGACATGCGGCGCGAGTTCCAGGAGACGGGGCGCGACGAGTTGTTTTCGCGGTCGCTGGTGGAGCAGACGAGGGCGACGCTGGAACGCGGCGAGCAAGCGCTGATTTTGCTGAACCGGCGCGGCTACTCATTTGCCGTGATGTGCCGCGCGTGCGGGACAAAGCTCGAATGCCAGAACTGCGCGATCGCGCTGACGCATCACAAGGCGCCGTCGGAGGATCTGGCGCTGGCGCGAGAAGGGCAGCGGCTGGAGTGCCATTATTGCGGATACAAACGCACGGTTCCGGCGCGATGCCCGAAGTGCGACAGCGAGCATTTGTACTACCTGGGCGCGGGCTCGCAGCAGGGCGAGGAGCGGCTGAACGAGATCTTTCCAGGGGCGCGCATCGGGCGCATGGATCGCGACACGATGCGGGGGCGCTACGACCTGGAACACATGCTGGCGCGGCTGCACTCGGGCGAGATCAATTTGCTGGTGGGCACGCAGATGATCGCGAAAGGGCACGACGTGCACGGCGTGACCCTGGTGGGTGTGGTGGGCTGCGACCATGCGCTTTCGATGCCGGACTTTCGCGCAGCGGAGCGCGTGTTCCAACTGATGACGCAGGTGAGCGGGCGAGCGGGACGCGGCGATCTGCCGGGGCAGGTAGTGGTGCAAACGTATTATCCCGATCACTACGCGATTCTGGCGGCGACGGCCAATGACTACAAGGCGTTTGCCGAACGAGAGCTGAAGTACCGGCGATGGATGCACTATCCGCCGTTCGGCGTGCTAGCCAATGTGCTGGTGCAGTCGCAGAAATTGGAAGAGGCGGCGGGGGGGTCGGCGACGCTGGGCAAGTGGCTGGAGAAAAATGTGCCGGAAGGCGTGAGGGTATTAGGCCCGTGCACCGCGCCGATCGCGAGGATCAAGGGCGTGTATCGGTTCCACATGATTTTGAAGAGCGCGTCGCGCAAGGCACTGAACGAGGCGCTGCGTGGGATGCTGGCACATGCCGCGGAGGCGGGTGTTCCGCGGCGAAACGTGGTAGTGGATGTGGATGCGTTGCGGCTGATGTAGCAATTCAGCGAGTTAGCAAGTCAGCGAGTCAGCCAGTTGGCGGGTCGTCGGATTCCAGGCCATCGGCGTCAACCGAGGGTGGTGCGCCCGGCGGATGTTTTGGTTTCGCGGGTCGCATGCAGCGCGACCCACTGAGCTCCCCGATGACAGGCACAAGAGACGATGACTGCGCGATGGGGTTGTGCGCGCATGAACTTCCGGCTGGGCAGTTCGCCTTCAACAACTGCCCTGGGAAGCGCGGCACTGGAGGGCCTGTTATTCGCTTGGCGTGGCGCTGGGCTCGAGGGTGTGGAGTTCCTTGCCCGGCTTGAAGCGCACGGCTTTGCCGGGAGCAATGTTGACCTCGGTCCCGGTGCGGGGATTGCGGCCGATGCCGGTTTTGCGGGGGCGAACACTGAAGACGCCGAAGCCGCGCAGTTCAATGCGCTCGCCGCTAGCCAAAGCCTGTTTAAGGCCCTCGAAGACCGTGTCCACTGCCGCCTCAGCTTTGGTCCGCGGCAGGCCCGTGCGTTCCACCACGTTGTGAACGATATCCTGCTTGATCAATGGAGTATCCTCGCTGGCACGAACTCGGTAGTACCGTGTTACGACCTACACCGCCCATACTACAGATTTTGCGGAGATTAGGGAACAAGGGAATTCGGGGGGCGGTGGATTTCTAGTAACAAATGGGGGCAGAGAGTGGTTCGCGGATGCGCGTTCGGGTGCGGGCGAGGACGCCCGCACGACGGCCGGCCGGGAGGCCGGCGCTACATGGGAAATAGCGGGTCTGGGGCCCGGGCCTGAAGGCCGGATCAGTGTGGATGCGACGGTCAGTGGCCTGAAGGCCACTGCTCCCTCCGACCGGTTTTTCGAAGGGCGAGGGGTTTGCTTTAAGATTGGGTATCGAGCTGCAGCCAAGGCATGGAGATGAACGCCGGAGACCGCCAGAAATCCGCCGGAGCAGGAGACGCATGTCGATTCAAAGCGATCGCTGGATAAGAGAACAGGCCCTGAAACACCGGATGATCGAGCCCTTCAGCGAAAAGCAGGTGGCGGGCCAAGTGATCTCGTTTGGACTTTCGTCGTATGGGTACGACCTGAGGGTCAGCGACGAGTTCAAGATCTTTACCAACGTGAACAGCGCGGTGATCGATCCCAAGGCGTTTGACGAGCGGTCGTTCGTGTCGGTGAAGGGCGATTCGGTGATCATTCCGCCCAACTCGTTCGCGCTGGCGCGGTCCATTGAGTACTTTCGTATCCCCCGGGACGTGCTGACGATCTGCGTGGGGAAGTCAACCTACGCACGATGCGGCATCATAGTGAATGTAACCCCCTTTGAACCGGAGTGGGAAGGTTTTGTCACCCTTGAGATATCGAATACTACGCCGCTGCCGGCGAAGGTGTACGCCAACGAGGGACTGTGCCAGATTCTTTTCTTCCGCTCCGACGAGCCGTGCGAGACGAGCTATGCGGATCGCCAAGGAAAATATCAAAAGCAACAGGGTATCGTTCTGCCGAAGCTGTGAGAACGAGCGGCTTCGATCCTGGTCTGAATTGGAATCGATGAAGGACACGATCCGGAGTTGAGCACGCGCGTACCCCGTTCGCGCTATAGAGAGCGGGATCCTCAAGATGCGAATGTGAGCGCCATGACGACGAACGCCACGAACGAAGACACGATTCGCATTGGACTGCTGGCTGTGGAGCCGGTGCGCGTCGCGGGCATGGCGAGCATCTTTGAACAGCCGGATGAGGCAGAGCGAACGCAACTGCTGCCCGTGATCGGAACCCTGGAGGAGTTGCTGGCGAACGAGACGCTCGAGTACATCGTTGTCGATCTACATTCGCCGCTGGGGGGGCTTGAAGCGCTGGAGACGATTCGCCGGGCGCGTCCGACGGTGCGGTCGATTGTGATTGGGCCGGAGGGCGACGACGAGCTGGTTCTGAGCGCGATTATCGCCGGGGCAAGGGCCTATCTGGGGCATTTGGCCGGGCCGGAGGTGGTGCGGCAGGCTATCGAGGTGGTGACTTCGGGGTCGATCTGGGCGCCGCGGAAGCTGCTTTGCCGGGTAATCGACCGACTACTCGATGTGCCGAATCAGCCGCATACGGCTGCAAATACAACGCTTACGCAGAGAGAGAAGCAGGTACTGGAGCTGATTCTGGGGGCCCACTCGACACGCGAGATCGCAAGCGAGCTGGGCATCGAGCAGCGGACTGTAAAGGCCTATATTGGCCGCCTGATGCGCAAGACCGGCGCCGATAACCGGGTCAAGCTTTCGATGTCGGCGCTGAACCGGTCGCTCCTGGATAAGGGCCAGGAGAAGCGAACCGAGGGCGAACCGGGCAAAAATGCTACAAGCTAGCTGCTATAAGCTCTTTAAAACGGCAGGTTACTTTCAGCCATCACCCCTAAGTACTCTTGTGTAGTTACCTCCTTTTCCACATTCTAGTAGCAGAAACAACGCAGATCTGGGGAAAGGAGTTCCCAGGCAGCATGTGTTCATGAAGCGTGGGAACTCCTCTTTTTTGACTGGCTTTGGAGCCCGACCAGATTTGCGAACGGTTATTCAGCCCTCCCCCAACTTTCCATGCATCTCAATCGAAGAGCCCGCGGCCTTTACCAGGCTGCGGCTGCCGCCTCCATATTCAGGTCCGTACTCCACCTACAAACTTGATTTGGCACGAAAGAGCCGGCGCGGACTCGCCGTATGCGTTCCGCGCCTTCCTGCGATACGGCTCAGCGGTGCATTTAATCGTGATCGTGCATTTTAGCTTCGCCGAAATACTCTCTCACAGCGTGCAGAAATCCCTCGGCCTGCGGGGGCGGAGGCACCTCTCCCCGGAGAACGTCGTCGAATCGATGGTGTGCGCCGTAGAGCACATCGGTGTCCGAGGCATTCTGGCTCACCGTCGCTCCATTCAGGTCGATGCCTGCAAAAATTCCGCGGCTGCGCGACCAGGTCAGCATTTCAGCTCGCATGCGGATGTCGGTCGAGGCCTGTGCGTCGCGTCCCACGGGTCCGGCTGCTGCCGACGCATCGGCGCCGATCTTGAACCTGTCATGCAGAAGGTCCTGGAAACCCTTGTCATTGGTTGCCACTAACACCAGATCGGTACCCTGTCCACCAACCTGGAAGCCGAACGATCCGTCGGCCAGGCGAATGAACACGGGGGCGCTCCAACCTCGCGCGGTCCTGCAAGTGACTACGCCCTGGCCGTACTCGGCGCCTACAATGAACGCTCCCTTCACCACACCAGGCACCACGGCGATACATTTTGCATGCCGCGCGATGCCATCGGGAACGGCCTTGTCAGGCTCAGACATAATCGAGTCGATCACGTTTCGCGCAGCGTCCAGGCGGCCGTCCAACTTCTGTTGATCGTCGGCGGCACGCGCGGCAATCCCACAAGTAGCAATCAACAGCATTGCAAGCAACTTTTTCATATTCAACCTCCTCGATTCCCACGCCTCATGGGCGTCCTGACAAAGTTCGGCAATCTTCGAGTTGCTGCCTTTTGCTTCGATGCAGGTTATCGAGCAGAGGCAATCCGGATCCTGAACAAAATGTCGAAGTGTTGGTAGTACAAGAAGATCTGGGGGGGCCGCTCATCCGGAATGGTTACCGGTCTATAACTTCCGGGTGGGCGACAATCCAACCGGAGCGTGCAGTTCAGGTGCGCAAAAGGCTTGGATGAGTGCATTGGGCTGAATGTGTCAATTGAGAGCCGATTGAATGATTGTTGAGATTCGCGCGAACTTAGAACATATAATCGAGGCTTGGTGCATCCTCAGATAGTCGTGTAAGAGCTTCCCCAATGAGGGCACCGTCCGGGGTCAGCATCGCCTGGCCAGAAAACCGGGGCGCGCATCCAGTGCTCATGCGCCGCGGCGAGTCAATTTCCTTGCCAATCCAGCAATCGACACCGGCAGAAGACGGCTGAAGTCAAGCCATCCTCAATTTCGTTTTAGACCGATCAAGAAAGAAGTCAACAATGACACACAGGACTCGGAGACACATGATTTGGGTGGGAGGCGCAATGCTGCTGGCAGCGCTTTCAACCGGGATGAGCGTCGCGCAAACACCAGCGCCAAACACCGCCGGTGCGCAAGCCGGCATCAAGACCATTGCCATTCCCAACGGCGGCACAATCTATCTGGGTGCGCTGGCCGGGCAGCCCACACCGCAGGATGCGATGGGAAAGGTAATGCAGCGTGTGACTGCTTTATGCGGAGACCGCCCGCAGCTTGGCAAACTGGATAAGAATACGACCGGCGAGATTCTGGCCGGCTTTTTTACCGTAACGGGCAAGAACCTGGACGGCAAGCCGATGGAAGGTCTGGCTATTGTGTATGCGCCCAAGACCGGAACCGCAGGCGGCGCGGTGCTGCTGGATGACGCCGACCGGTTTCCGACCACGGTGAACTCCATGTTCACGCGGCTCAAGCAGGAGCTGGGAGCTCCGGCGAGTCCATCCGGGGCGCCGTCTTCGGCCGGCGGGTCAGGACCTCCCTCCAATGCGGGGGCTTCCGCGACGACACCCGCTCCCGTGAAGGCAGGACCGCCACAGCCATTACAACGCGCGGTCTTTCCGGATGGAACCGGGTCGATTGGGCTGCCTGCGGGATGGCAGATGCAGAATGCGCAGAAGGGCGATGTGACCGCCGCGGGGCCGCACGGTGAAAAGCTGCGCTTCGGCTGGACCATTGCGGTGATCGACCCCACAAACCCGCAATCGCGGGCGTTGATGGGGAACAGCCGCGGATCTGCGCCGCCAAATTTCGTGGCGATCCCGCATAGCGCCGACCCAGCCACGGCTTTCAAGGCTGCCTTTACGCAGTTGGCGCAGAAGGCGCGCAGGCAGCCTCCGTTGATCGACATCGCGAAAGTGCAGGACATACCGTTGCAGGGTGGCGCGAACGAGTTCATGTTCGGCGATATCGATTTCAACGACGGCCAAGGCAAGCAGTATCTTGTGGCGCAGATGGTCAATACGCCGGTAATCACCATGGGCACGTGGCAGATGACTTTGTATGTCATGTACGGACCCGAGCAGGTGATGGGTCAGGAGGCGAGCACCATTGCGGAGATTTTCCCCAATTACAGTCGCAATACGCAGATGGTGAACGCGATCGTCAATCAGCAAATTCAACAGAGCATCGCGGTGACGAATCAGGCTTTGAATATGGTGGCGCAATACAATGACAGTTCGGACCGCATGACCGCTAGCATGTCGAACATGCTGCGGGATCAAACAGTCGTCGTCGACACCCGAACGGGAGGCCACGCAACGACTTCAGACGACCTTGCGGGTGCGCTGATCAGTGCCAATCCCAACCGCTTCCAGTCCGTCTCGCCGAGCGGTTACATCCCTGGGATCGACTATTGATTTGAAAGGAAAGCGAACCGGAATCTGCAATTCCGGCCCGAACCAGACTCCGATCCAGATTTGTATGTGTGCCTCGGGCTGATTTCGGCAGTTGTTCGAACCGATCATCGCTGCAATCAGGGTAGGTCCTAGTCCGTGGTTTCGCACCTGTGGCGCGATGAGACCGCACCATGGATGGGACCCTCCTTTTCGTGATCAGTATGGAAAAGGCAGAAGTTTAGGTGAGCCAGCCGCCAAACTCGGATGGAACAGCCAACGCCAACCATATTTCCAAAGGGAAAGGCATTTCTCGGAGTGGGCCCGAACCCTCTCGATCGTGGCCCCTGGATCGCACGCCCCAAAGGGGCGGTCGGTCAACGGAGGCCACTCTATTCGTTCCGGTCGTTTCACCGCCCACCCGGAAGCAACGTGATCCTAATCACGTTGGGGACGGATAGCCATCCGGCCGGAACCCCAAAGGAAGGACGAATAGCGTGCCTCACTCAGAGCTACTCCCTGCGTTGTCAACTAACCGCAAACTCCCGGATGATCGGCATGGGGGCGGATCTCCAATTTCACCATCAAGATTGACCATTCCACCTCCAGCGATTGACCGCGTATAGTGCTGGCAACAGCGTTCCACGCAACGGAGGTCCCTGGAATGGCAAGACGTTTCGGCGGCTCACTCCTTTTGATGGCAGTCTGCGCCATCGCTGCGCTGGCCCACGCCCAGCCAGCCGTGCCCATGGCCTTCGACAAGTCGGTGGTTTCGCTCAACGGGCCGTGGAAGTTCCAGATTGGCGACTCGCCAACCGACCCGCAGACCGGCAAGCCGCTATGGGCCGAGCCCGGCTTTGACGACTCGCACTGGGAGGCGGTGGACCTCAAGCCTGAACCCGGCCGGACTGACCCCTTTAACGGAGATCCAAGATATGTGCCCGGCTGGACAGCCAAGGGACATCCTGGCTACATGGGATATGCATGGTATCGCCTCCGCGTGCCGGCAGCGGCCGGAGACGGTTCGCACCTGGCACTGGCTTGCCCGGTTTACGTGGATGACGGCTACCAGGTGTTTGCCAATGGAGATCTGCTCGGCGGTTTTGGGAGGTTTGATCGCCCCGACAAGCCGCCTCGTGTCTCTTCCACAGCCCCGGCCATGGTTCTATTGCCGGAACCAGCCATCGGCGGAACTACGGGCGCGGCGATGCAGTTGGTGGCGTTCCGGGTCTGGATGGGGCCAATGGGCCTGACGCATTCCCCCTATGCCGGCGGCCTGCACTACGCTCCGCTCCTCGGCGAGTCCGGCGCGATTGCTGCGCAGGTAAGACTGGATTGGCTGGAGCTCGCTCTGCAGAGCGCCTACGCTCCCTTTGAGGGAGTGTTGTTCTTTCTGCTGGGCATCGTGGCTGCGGGCTTGATTCTGTTCGACCCTTCTGATCGGGTGTATCCCTGGGTAGCAGGCGTCCTGGTGTTCACCGCGCTCTCCGACGCTGCGTTAACCGTATTCACGTTGACGCAGGAGTTGAGCCTTAGAACCTACTTCATGTTCTTCGATGTTTTTTCCAATCCGATCGTGTTATGCGGATGGATCATGGTGTGGTGGTACTGGTTCCATTTGCGCCGCCCCGCGTGGGTGCCCAAGGCCGTTGGCGCACTGATGCTGGTGTATATGGTCTCCAATGCGATTGGAGGCGATTTCTTCTATGGCGCGCAACCGCATCCACCGGAGGCGTTCTTCAACGCCATCTCGGTGGGTGTCCGTTTGATCTTTTTGCCGCTTTTGATCTTCATTATCGCTTTGGGCATCCGCAAACAGGGTGTGGAGGGTTGGCTGGTGCTCCCCGCCGTCGTGCCTCTGGCAGTTACGCAGTTTTCCAGCGCGTTGATCGTCCTGAATTTGCCCGTCAAATGGGCTCCTTTCGGGATCACAATCTTTGTCGGTCAGGTCTCCAATCTGGTTTCGGCCGCGGCCATCTCGTTACTGCTGCTGCGCCGGTTGCTGCTCTCGGTGCGCCGTCAACGGCAGATGGCGCTGGATGTGCGACAGGCGCAGGAGGTGCATCAGGTGATCATGCCCGAAGCGCGGACTACACTGCCAGGACTGGTCATTGAAAGTGAGTACCGGCCGGAACAGGAGGTAGGCGGAGATTTCTTCCAGATCGTCGAGCATCCCACGGATGGAAGTGTTCTGATCGTGGCTGGGGACGTAGTGGGAAAAGGCCTGAAGGCGGGGATGTTGGTGGCTCTGCTGGTGGGCGCCATCCGCAGTACCGCGGAGTTGAATTCCGAGCCGAAGTTTGTGTTGAGCGCGCTTAACCGGCGGCTGATAGGCCGCGGGGATGCGCAGGCCACTTGCCTCGCGATCCGTATTGTGAAGGACGGTGCGGTGACGCTGGCCAATGCCGGGCATATGCCACCCTACCTTAACGGCGAACCTTTGGCCATGGAGGGCGCCCTGCCGCTGGGAATGATGGAAGAAGCTGAGTTTTCTGTATTGCGCTTCCAACTGAAGGATGGAGACAAGCTGGTGCTGGTGTCCGACGGCGTCGCAGAAGCTACGGATGCCGGTGGGCATCTGTTCGGCTTCGAGCGGGTTCATGAGTTGCTGCGCTCGGCGAAGTCTGCCGCCGAAGTTGCCAGCGCCGCGCAGGCCTTTGGGCAGGAAGACGACATCAGCGTTATTTCCGTAACGCGAGCCGCTGCGCTCAAGCCTGCTCGCGCATAAACGAGGATCAGGAAACGAGTGCGGGACTGACTCGTCGCGCCAGTTGACGACAATCGCCGAGTCACGCATCGGGCAGTGCGGGCGGGAAAGCAACCAGCTTTCCGAGTTCCGGACGTATCACCGGCAAACCGGAAGTTGCTGGTTGATGAACATTCCAGTACACCGTCGGCGCGGGTGTAGCAATTGTGGAACCGCTGTGCCCATGAATGCTGTAGGCTGATCGAGGAGGATTCGGCACTGCCTGCGAAGCGACTGCTCCGATGAACCCTCCAGCTTGATGACTCTGGCAGAAAGATGAATGCCCCAACACAGAGTTTTCTGATCCGCGGCGCCCAGGCTGCGGAATGGAAAGGAGATGGAAATGAAAAAAGCCATTGCAGCGATTTGCCTGACTTTTCTGCTACCGGCCACTGCCATCGCCGCCTCGACAAAGGCGGATCTGCAGGCGCGCGTTGATGCGGCCAAGGTGGTTCTGGACCAGATCATGCGAGCAGGTGACAGGACCGTTCCGAGCAACATTCTGAAATCGGCCACGTGCGTGGCTGTGGTGCCGAGCATGGTGAAGGGCGCCTTTTTTGTGGGTGCACAGTATGGCCAGGGCGTGGTGACATGCCGCACGGGCCATGGCTGGAGCGCGCCGGTGTTCATCCGCATGGCCGGTGGATCGATCGGGTTCCAGTGGGGCGGGCAGGCGACGGACCTGATCCTGATCGCGGTGAACGATCGCGGGATGCAGGATCTGCTGAAGGACAAGTTCAAGATCGGCGGCGACGCGTCAGCGGCTGCAGGACCCGTGGGACGGTCGGGAACAGCATCGACCGATTGGAAGATGAGCGCGGAGCTTTTGAGCTACTCGCGGACGAAGGGGATTTTTGCGGGCATCGACCTTGACGGCACGAGCGTGAGCCAGAATATTGACGACACGACAGCGTACTACGGAACGCCGCATCACTTCGACTCGATCCTGAAGGGCGATGTGGGTGTGCCGCCGGGCGCGGTCGCGTTTGTGCGCGACGTGGCAAATTACTTTGTTCAGGCGAAGGCGGGGAATTAAGACCGCGGGAAATTGAATTGCAGGCAGCACGACTCGGGCCGCCGTCCGCGGATGCGGACGGCGGCCTTCGTGCGTTATAGGGTTGGATGGGTGTGCAGGGCCGGGTTTCGGTGGAGAGAGATGATTGAGGATGTCTCTTTCGCCCGCTGAAGCGGGCTGGGCTTGGTGCGCTGGCTTGAATCCCCAGGCTTGCGCCTGGGGCTACCGTATTGCGCCCGCTAAGCGGGCTTGAACGTTTGGGTCTAGAGACCCGGCGCAGCAAGGCTCCGCAGGCGCACAGGCCGCGTTGAGCGACTACACTGATTCTTGCTCTCCGCGATGTGGGAAAACCTCGAGTATGCGCTGGTCGTAGCCGTTGCCCGCTGCCTGGGCCGCATGCCCCGCGTCGTGGCGCGCGTGCTTGCCGTCTGGATCGCGTTTGGCGTGCATTGGGGCTTCGGGCGATTGCGGCGAGTAGGCCGGCGCAACCTTGAGCTTGCCCTGCCGGAGCTCTCTTCCAAAACCAGAAAAAGAATTCTGAGGCGCGTGTACATCCATCTTGGATGGCAACTGGTGGAGTTCTGCCGCATGACGCGCTACACACCGGAGAACACGCGCGAGTGGATGCGCACCGAGGGACTGGAAATCTTTTTGGAGGCGCAGGAACGCGGAAAAGGCGTGCTGATCCTGACTGGTCACCTGGGCGCGTGGGAGCTGTCGAGCTTTTATCACTCGTTGATGGGCTATCCGATGGGGATGGTGATCCGCCACCTCGACAACCGGCGGCTGGATGCGTATGTGAACGCGATTCGCTGCATGCATGGGAATTTCGTTTTGTCCAAGGACGAGTTTGGGCGCGGATTGCTAAAGGCGATGCGCGAGGGCGGGACGGTGGGCATTTTGATGGACACGAACATGACGCCGCCGGCGGGCGAGTTCGTGAAGTTTTTCGGCATGGATGCGTGCACGGGGACGGGGCTGGCGCACGTAGCGCGCAAGACGGGGGCGGCGGTGCTACCGGGGTTCATGGTGTGGGAGCCGGACGAAGGCAAGTACGTTCTGCGTTTCGGGGCGGAGGTGGAAATTCCCCACACGGAGGATGCGGCCGCGGATATTCTGGAGGGCACGCAGCGATGCACGGCGGTGCTGGAGGAGTGGATCCGGCGGTATCCTGACCAGTGGTTGTGGATCCACCGGAGATGGAAGACGCGGCCGGCGGGGGAAAAGAGCCTGTACTGAAGAAACAGGGAATAGGGAATAGGGAATAGGGAATAGGGAATAGGGAATAGGGAATAGGGAATAGGGAATAGGGAATAGGGAATAGGGAATAGGGAATAGGGAATAGGGAATAGGGAATAGGGAACAGCTCGAGAGCGGCTGACGATGACGATTAACGAATTGATTGAAAAACTCGGCGGGAAGCTGGAGCAGGGGCGGCCGGAGGCGGAGATCACCGGCGTGAACGGGCGCGAGCGCGTGACGACGACGGAGCTCGTGTTTGCCGAGGATGCGGCTGCGGCGGCCGAGGCGCTCAAGAGCCCGGCGGGAGCGGTGGTGCTGAGGGCGGGACTGGCGGCGTCGTATGCGGGAAATCCGGACATCGCGGTGGTTGAATCGGACCAGCCGCGGTTGTGGTTTGCGCGCGCGGCGAAACTGCTTAAGCCAGAACTGAAGTGCGAACGAATCCACGAGACGGCGGTGATTGGCGAAGGGGCCATGCTTCTGGGATGGGTGACGGTAGGCCCGCATGCGGTAATCGGGAAGGATGCGCTGATCGGCGAGAGGACGCGCATCGATGCAGGCGCGGTGATCGGCGAGGGCGTGCGGATCCTCGATGATTGCCACATTTATCCGCGGGTGGTGATTTATCCGGGGACGTTCATCGGCAATCGCGTGGTGATTCACGCGGGATGCGTGCTGGGCGCGGACGGATTCGGTTATGTGCGCGACGCGGAGACGGGCGCGTACACGCAGTTCCCGCAGCAGGGCGGGCTGACGATTGAAGATGATGTGGAGATCGGCGCCAACTCGACGATTGATCGCGGTGCGCTGGGCGCGACGCGCATCGGGCGCGGGACGAAATTCGACAACCTGGTGCACGTGGGGCACAACTGCGACATCGGCGAGGACGTGGTGATCGTGGCGCTGACGGGAATCAGCGGGTCGTCGACGGTGGGCAATGGCGCGGTGATCGCGGGGCAGGTGGGTATTGGCGATCACGCGCACGTAGGGCCGGGCGTGATCCTGGGCGGGCAGGCGGGCGTGTTCAGCGGCTCGACGGTGACGAATGAGGGCCTGAAGCCGGGCACGGTTCACTGGGGCACTCCGGCGCGGCCGCTGAAGCAGGTGCTGAGGGAGCAGGCGGTGTTGGCGCGGCTCGCGAAAAAAGGGAGCAAGGCAGCAAGGGAGCAAGGGAGCGACAAGGCAGGGAATAGGGATCAGGGATTAGGGACCAGGGATTAGGGGCTGCAATTGCGGAGGGTTCTTATGCACGACTCGGCGGAAGCAGTCGTAGAGGCGTTTGTACGGGCCATCAACCGGCAGGATGTGGATGATCTGGCCTCTTTGATGACGGAAGAGCACAAGTTCATCGACTCGCTCGGCAATCCCATGGTGGGGAGAGAGAAGATGCGCGCGGCGTGGGAAAACTACTTCAACATGGTCCCCGACTACACCATCACAGTGGATGAGACGTTGAGCGACGGACCGGTGGTAGTGATGCTGGGAACGGCACAAGGAACGTACCGTGATCCGGCGAAAGGCGGCAGTGCATTGCTGGAACGCGAGAATCGATGGTCGACGCCAGCGGTTTTTCGCGCCTTTATTGAGGATGGCAAAGTGAGCGAATGGCGCGTCTATGCCGACAATGAGCCGATGAGAAAACTGATGGGGAATAGGAAATAGAAAGACTGGGAGTAGCCAGTAGCCAATAGCCAATAGTCAATAGGGAGTAGAAAGACAAGGGACCGAGGGAACCAGGGGAGGGAGTCAGCGAGCGGCCGCGAAGAGGGGTTGTGGGTTGGCCTTACGCACAACAGATGGCCTTCGCTGACGCTGTTAGTTTGCGTCCCAGCTTTGTGGAACATTCACATAAGAGCGATCGAGTTCGGCGACGGATGCGCAACCGAGGAGCCGCAACGTGCGGTCGAGGTCGGCGCGCAGAATTGCGATGGCGCGATTAACGCCGGCTTCTCCGGCAGCGGCGAGGCCATAGGCGTAGGCGCGACCACAGAGCACGGCGCGAGCGCCGAGCGAAAGGGCCTTGACGACGTCAGTGCCGCGGCGAATGCCTCCATCCAAAAGGATTTCGATTTGCCCGTTGACGGCCTTGACGACCTCGGGCAAGGCGCGCAAGGAAGAGGGAACGCAATCGAGCTGGCGGCCGCCATGATTGGAGACGGAGATGGCCGCGGCGCCCTCATCGACGGCGCGGAGCGCATCGTCTGCGGTGAGGATGCCCTTGACGACAATAGGACCGCGCCACAATTCGCGAATCCAGTCGAGATCGCTCCAGGTGACGGCGGATTCGGCGAGG
Organism: Occallatibacter sp.; assembly: GCA_050010795.1. Lineage (GTDB taxonomy): Bacteria > Acidobacteriota > Terriglobia > Terriglobales > Acidobacteriaceae > Telmatobacter. Next base: position 51,735 of record JBEKKI010000014.1, on the reverse strand, counting down.
GCGGCTGCAACATCGACGAGCGGCATGGGACCTTTGCCCGGGATCACGACGTTGGGGAGCGCAGGGATGCCTCCATCGCGCAGAAAACTCACGAGCCAACCAGGGCGCGAGAGGATTTGCGGGAGGAAGGGAAGTTTTTCGAAAGGGCCGCCGCTGACGAGTTCCTTCATTCCGTTGCGGAAATCGCGCTCGCGGATCCCGGAAACGGGGGTATCGATGGTGACAACGAGCGCGGAAAATCCGGCGACGCGAGCGCGTTCAATCGCAGCCTCTGCAGCGCCTCGGCCACCCATGAGGTAGAGCTGATAGAAGACGGGGCCGGTGGAGGCGGCTTTTACGTTTTCGAGTTTGTGGCCGGAGATGGTGGAGAGAATGTAGGCAGTGCCCGCATTGCCGGCGGCGCGAGCTGCACCCACCTCGCCGACAGGGTGCATGAGCCGGCTGTAGCCAACGGGAGCGAGCAGAAAAGGGAGAGCGAGATCGAAGCCAAGAACGCAGGTGTGCAAGTTACAATTGGCGAACGCGACGGCATGGCGAGGGCGGAAGGTGACGTCCTCATAGACGCGGCAATTTTCGCGGAGGGTAACCTCGCCTTCGGCACCGCCATCGAGGTAATCGAAGACAGATCTGGGCACGCGCCGCTGGGCGATGGCTCGAAAATCTCCGATGCTGACTACGCGCGGAGAGGCGACGGAACGGGAAGATCGAGACATTTCCGATAGTTATACCAAGGCGGGGACAAGGCGGGGAATAGGGAACAGGGAGTAAGGACCGAGGGAACAAGGGAGCAAGGGAGCGAGGGAGCGAGAAGACAGGGGAGTAGCCAATAGCCAATAGGGAATAGAAAGACGGGGTAGAGGGAATAGAGGCTGTGAGCTGAAGGCTTTGAGCTGAGGAGCGGCGCGACGTGGCGATTGTTGTTGTGGGCGGGAGCGGGCGAGGCGTGGGGAAGACAGCGCTGGTGTGCGGCCTGATTCGCGCGCTGCCCGAGATTCCGTGGACGGCGGTCAAAATCACGAACGATGCGCACGCCGTTGCCAAACCTATTTTTGAGGAAACCGACGAGGGCCAGAAGACAGACACATCGCGTTATCTTGCTGCAGGCGCACGGCGCGCATTGCTGGTGACCGCAGGCGACGACACGCTGAGCGATGTTGTGGAGCGGGTGCTGAGCGAATGTCCCGCGCCCGCGGGAGTGATCTTCGAGTCGAACAGTGTGCTCGGATGTGTGCGGGCGGATCTATGCCTGGCCGCGGCTTCGAGTCCGTTTGTCGTGCACAAGCCTTCGTTCAACCTGGTGCTGGAGCACATGGACGCAATGGTGGAGCTGGCGGGTCACGATCACGTGATCGAAGGTGAGAGGCTGGCGTTCCGGCTCAAGCGGATGGAGCAGATTTCGCCGGTGATGCTGGAGTGGGTGAGAGAGAGGCTAGGGACTAAGGGACCAGGGAATAGGGACCAGGGAATAGAGAATAGGGAATAGGGAATAGGGAATAGAGAATAGGGAATAGCCAGCAGGCAGTAGCCAATAGACAGCAGCAGACAGAAAGTTGGGAGTAGAAAGGCAAGGCCCTAGAGGCCCTGCTTCCTGCGGTGTGAGCCGCGAACTTGACTTGCGGCGTGCATGCGGGTAACGTGGGCGCATCCCTTTGATCTGAGGTTGTGGTTGCTCAGGCGAAAGCCGGAGTGCGAGTTTTGGATCCGGTAACGATTTCTGAAGTGAGTGCGGCGTCGTCAGATGCGAGTACAGCGGCCGCAGGTGACAGCGCGTCGCCCGGTGCGAGCGCGGCGGCGAAGACGGCGCCGGGGCAGAACTTTGCGGCGGCGCGAACGGCGCATCCGGATGAAGACGAAATGGCGTGGCTGGCGATGGCGCTGGCGCCGGGGCTGGGGCCGAAGCGGATTCTCGATGCGGTGCAGCAGCTCAAATCGGCGAGCCGGATTTTTACGCTGTCGCTGACGGAGCTTGAAGGGCTGAGGTTTCCGGCAGAGGCGGCGCAGTTCCTGTTTGACGGCAAGGGGCGGAAGGCGGCCGAAGAAGAGTGGGCGCGTGTGGCGGCGCAGGGCGCGACAGTGATCGGTTACTCGAGCGCCGAGTATCCAGAGCGGCTGCGCGAGATCTACGATCCGCCGCCGGTGCTGTGGGTGCGCGGCGATGTGAAGCTGCTGAGCCGGCCGGCGATCGCGGTGGTGGGAACGCGGCATCCGACGCCGTATGGGACGGGGGTGGCGGAGATGCTGTCGCGCGACCTGGCAGCGCGGCGGCTGCTGATTGTGAGCGGCATGGCGCGTGGGATCGACAGCTGCGCGCACAGAGGGGCACTCGCGGCGCGCATGCCGACGGTGGCCGTGTGGGGCACGGGAATCGACGTGGTGTATCCGAAGGAGAACAAGAAGCTGGCGGGGGAGATTCTGGCGGGGGGCGGGGCCATTGTGAGCGAGGTGCCGATGGGGACGTTCCCGGCGCCGCAGAATTTCCCAAGGCGGAATCGCATCCTGAGCGGGCTTTCGGTGGCCGTGCTGGTGGTGGAGGCAGGGGAGAACTCGGGGACGCGGGTGACGGCCCGATGCGCCGCGGAACAGAACAGGGACCTTTTTGCCGTGCCGGGCAATGTGACGAACAAAGGCTCGTGGACCCCTAACACATTGATAAAGCAGGGGGCTAAGCTGGTGGCGACATGGGAGGACGTGTGGGAGGATCTGCCCTCGCAGGTGCGGCTGGAGCTGGAGGCGGGGGCGCCGACTGCATCCAAACCGGAGGCCAGCGCATCCTTAATGGCTGATCCGGTGCTGCGGCCCCAGGAGGCCATGGTGCTGGAGGTGCTGCGCGCCGACGAGAGCCTGCAAATCGACGAGATTCTGGACCGGTTGGAAACGCAACTCACGTCATCTGAGGTGTTTACGGCGCTTTTTGAGCTGGAGATGGCGGGCCGGGTACGGCAGCTGCCGGGGAAGAATTACGTGCGAACGCTGTAGAGGCGGCAAACAGGGAGAAGGGAATAGGTTCCGGCTCCTGGCTGCCGAATCATTGTTCTGCCCTGAGCCTGGTTTAAGCGGCGGACTCCCGAAACGTGGAAGTTACTTTCCGGATGCGCATCCATCAATTGATGCAAAGGGGTGGATTTGCGGAGGCTTGTGGGCCGCAAAGGCTGCTTTCTGCCCCCGGAATGGGGACGGCGCCGGGAGAAAAACAGGCTTGCCGGTGGAAATGAGGCGGTATTCCGTGGTAGGGTGCAACACTTGCGGCCAATTTTTTCAGGGGTAGGCGAGGAAGGCCGCAGAGGCAGGGAACAGGGAATAGGGAGTAGGGAGTAGAAAGCCGGGGGCCGGGACAGATTGACGGCGGGCGAGTCAAATGAGGAGTCCGGCAGGCCAACAGGATCGAGAGAGGGAACTGGGACCAGGAATGGCAACAACCAAATCATTAGTGATCGTTGAATCGCCGGCGAAGGCGAGAACGATTGAAAAATATCTGGGCAAGGGATTCGATGTGAAGGCCTCAGTGGGCCACATCATGGATCTGCCCAAAAATGCGCTTGGCGTGGAGCTGGAAAAGCGCACCTTCGAGCCGGAGCTGATTGTGTCTCCGGGCAAAGAGAAGGTTGTGGAGCAACTGAAAAAGGCGGCGGCCAGGGCCGATGAGGTATATCTGGCGCCGGACCCGGACCGCGAGGGCGAGGCCATTGCCTACCATCTGGCGATGCAACTGGGGACGAACGCCAAAGAGAGAAAGAAGATTCGCCGCGTTACCTTCAACGAGATTACGAAAAAGGCGGTGCAGGAAGCGTTCAAGCACGCACGCGACATCGATCAGCATCTTGTGGATGCGCAGCAGACGCGGCGCGTGCTGGACCGGCTGGTGGGGTACCAGATTTCGCCGCTGCTGTGGGACAAGGTGCGGCGCGGACTTTCCGCGGGCCGCGTGCAGACCGTGGCGCTGCGGCTGATTGTGGAGCGTGAGCGCGAGATTCGCGCGTTCCAGCCGCTGGAATACTGGACGCTGGAAGCGGTGCTACACCCGGAGAAGCAGGCGGAGAGCAAGTTCAAGGCAAAGTTTGTCGGGATCGAAGGCGAGCCGGCGCGGGTGGCGAACGGCAAGGACAAGGACGGCAAAGAGCTGTTCATCTCGAATGCGCTCGCGGATAAGAAGCAAATGGACGAGGTGGTGGCGGCGCTGGAAAAGGCCGACTGGGCGATCACCGGCGTGCAGTCGCGCGAGCAGCAGCGGCGGCCGTTAGCGCCGTTCATTACGAGCCAACTGCAGCGGGACGCCGCCAATAAGCTGGGATTCAATGTGCGGCGCACGATGGGCGTGGCGCAGCGGTTGTATGAAGGCGTGGACATCGGCGACGAGGGCACGACCGGCCTGATCACTTATATGCGTACGGATTCGCCGCGCGTGGCGCCGGAGGCGGTGACTGGGGCGCGCGAGTGGATTGGAAAGGAACTGGGCAAGAAGTATTTGCCTGAAGCGCCCAACGTGTACAAAGGCAAAAAGGAAGCGCAGGACGCGCACGAGGCGATACGTCCGACGGACGCCGCGCGCACGCCGGAGTCGGTTGCCCGCTACTTGAGCGACGAGCAACTGAAGCTCTACAGGCTGATTTGGCAGAGATTTGTGGCGTCGCAGATGGTGCCCGCGGTCTATGACGTGACCACGGCGAATATTGCGGCGATTTCAACGAAGACCGGCAAGACATACGATTTCCGCGTAAGCGGGAGCGTGTTGCGCTTCGACGGGTTCCTGAAAGTGTACGAGGTTTCGGAAGAAAAGAAGGACGAGGACGGCGAGAGCGCGAACCGGCTGCCGAGCCTGGACGGCGTGACGACGCTGGGGCTGGACGAGCTCGTGCCCGAGGACCACTTTACGCAGCCGCCGCCGCGGTACAACGAAGCGTCGCTGGTGAAGGAACTGGAAGAGCGCGGCATCGGGCGGCCGTCGACCTACGCGTCGATCATCAATACGATTCAGGACCGCGAGTACGTGGTGAAACACGGCGGATCGCGCGGGCGGTTCTATCCGACGGAGATCGGCGTGGTGGTGTGCGATCTGCTGGTGGAGAATTTCCCGTACATCTTCGACACGGCGTACACGGCCAAACTCGAGACGGAGCTGGACGACATTGAGGAAGGCACGGAAAAGTGGACCGATCTGCTGAACGGCTTCTATGACTACTTTGAGCAGGAGCTGAAGGACGCCGGCAAGCACATGCGCAACATCAAGCGCATGGAGCAGGTGACGGACGAAAAATGCGAGGTGTGCGGTTCGCCGCTGGTATTGAAGTGGGGCAAATTCGGCACGTTCTACGCTTGCTCGGCGTACAACAAGAAGGATCCGACAAGCTGCACCTTCACCAAGGAGAACATTGCGTCCAAGCCGGACCTGAATACGCCCGAGGCGCAGGAGGCCGGCGATACCGAGGAGTACTGCGAGAACTGCGGCAAGGTGATGGTGATGCGGCGCGGGCTGTTCGGGCCGTTCATGGCGTGCCCGGATTACAACGCCGATCCGCCGTGCAAGACGTTCCGCAAGCTGAGCTCGAAGCAACAGCAGAAGCCGCCGGAGCCGACGGGCGAGAATTGCCCGGTGTGCGGCAAGCCGCTGGTGCTGCGGCAGGGAGCTTATGGCGAGTTTGTCTCCTGCTCCGGCTATCCGAAGTGCAAATACGTGAAGCAGAACCTGATCGAAGGGATGAAGTGCCCGAAGTGCGGCGAGGGCGATTTGGCAGAACGGCGCGCGCGGCGCGGCAACGTCTTCTGGGGTTGCACGAATTATCCCAAGTGCGACTTCACGTCAAACTTGAAGCCGGTGGCGAAGAAATGCCCAAAGTGCGGCAGCCCGTACCTGGTGGAGAAGACGCTCAAGTCGGGCGTATACCTGGAGTGCCCGAACAAGAAGAAATCCGCCGAGGAAGAAGCCAAGACGAAGAAGCGCGGTAAGAAGAGCGCGGTGGCGCCTGACGAAAAAAGCCAGGTGGTGTGCACGTACTCGAAGCGCATCGGCGACGCTCCGCCACCGCCGACGGCTGAGACGCATGGGCCGGTGGTGGAGAAGCCGGAAGAGAAGAGGGAGCTGCAGCCGGCGTAAAAAAGCAGGGAACAAGCCACCCCAGCGGGTAGAAATCACCCGCTGGGGACCCCGGCAGGGAACGAGGGAAAGAGAAAGCAGGGAACAGGGAATAGCCGGTGGCTGGTAGCCAATAGCCAATGGCCGGTAGGGAATTGAAAGGCAGGGAATAGGGCGCGCCGAGAGGTCGCGCTCTTTTCGTTTGCGCGTGGAATTGCGCCGGAGAGCGCTGAGGCTCGAGGGCCATTTGCGCGGAGGACTGCCTGCTTTGCGCGCTGACGGAGACTGAAGGAAAGAACAACCAAGTCGACTTGAAGTACCCAGCTATTTCACTTCAATTTGGGCGGGGTTGGGACATAAGGGTGCCAACTTTCCATCTGTGTAATATTCACTATCACTCCACTGTTCATCACTGAACCCTCTGGCCCGTCCGAGTGAAGTGTTCCTGTGACCACAACATACGTGTGATTCAAGTAGGCAAATTGCTTCCGTTGGTCATCAGACAGATCGAGCGCGAACGAGTTCTTGCAGAGAAACAATTGGCCGTCCTCTTCGTGAAGCCAGAGGTTATCACTCTCACGGCCCCGGCCAATGTTGAGAAATCCAATCGTCTCAATGACTTTGCCATTGTATTTCTGCGGCGAAGCAAGCAAAGCGATCATTCCGACGTTGATGGGCTCGCGTTGTTTCTTAGGAGCACCGAAAGATACATCAACACCTGCGGTTAAAAGCATCAACCCAATCAAAAAGCTCAACATTTTCCAACTCGTCGTGCTGTGCATCGAGTGCCTTCTCATACCACTCCTCGCGGGGCTCTTCGCAACGCAGTCGTCTTCAACGTAAACCCTGGGAATTGTGCCGATCTTAACTCAGAACGCCTTGGTGTCAAACATGGTTTTGACATGCTCTCACGGGCTCTCGGCCTTGACGGGCGGCCAATCCGAGGCCCAATGGTTCCCTTCAACCGCTTCTCGTGGGTGACGCTTTGGCTGAAGTAATGCTTAGTGGCGTGGTCTTGGCAGGCAGAATTGCGCAACACGGTGGCGGGCTGATCCTGTAGTATGGGCAGCGGAGACGCTCAATGGAACGGATGCTGGCCACACCGGCTGACGCCGAGATCATTCTGAGACTTTACGAACTGCGCACCGAGGCGGTGATGCGCCAGGCGCGCGCATGGGTCGGGGGCGAGTTCTGGCCGCAAACAGCGGACGATTTTTTCGCTGTGTACGACAATCCGCGCGACCCACACAATCCTTTTCTGCGGCAAGTGGTGACGTACTGGGAGATGGCGGCGGCGCTGGTGCTGCACGGAGCCGTTTCCGCAGAGCTGTTTGTGGATTGCAACGGCGAGGGATTCTTCCTGCTGGCCAAGTTCTCGCACATCCTGGAAGCCATTCGCGAAAAGTACCCGCCGTTTATGAACAAGACCACGGAATTGATCAATCGGTTCTCGGCGGCGGCGCAGCGCTATGAGGCGGTGGAGAAACGCGTTCAGGCGACGCGAGCGGCACGCGCGGGGATGTGAGCGCGGCGATCGCGGCGAGCTTGGAGCCCTTGTCGGAAAGCGGTAGGGCGGAGCATGATAAGTGCAGATGAAGCGGGAACAATCCCCGGAGGTTGAAATGAAGCGCAACTTTTTGATGCTTGCAGCGGTAATGGCCATGGCGGTTGCAATGGCTCAGGCTGCCTCAACGACAAGCACGGGATGGATTTCGGACTCGATGTGCGGCGCCAAGCATATGGGCACGGGCGCCGACTGCGTGAAGAAGTGCATCGAGGGCGGGCAGAAGCCGGTGTTTGTGGACACAGGCAAGCAGGTGTGGAGCATCGACAATCCAGATGCGGTGAAGGCGGAGTTTTATGGCGCTCACGTGACCGTGACAGCGACCGAGGACACGGCCGCCAAGAGCATGCACATCGAGTCCGTTGTCGCGGCCAATTAAGGGCATCGGCGATCGAGAACCCTGATTGGCACTCGCCATGCAGGGCAAAGTCTGGTAGTGTCGTATCGGTTCCGTTTCGAGGGACGGCAGGGAAGCCGTGTGCGAAGCGGGGAATGTTTCGACTGAAAGCGACCGGACGACTATGGCGCGAGCAATCTGGAACGGCAGGGTCATAGCTGAGAGCGAACGGACCGAGGAGCTGGATGGGGATGTGTACTTCCCGGAGTCCAGCCTGAAGCGCGAGTACTTTCGGTCCAGCTCCACGACATCAACCCATCCCAAGAAGGGACAGGCGCGATTCATGACCGTTGTGATCGACGGGCAGGATAATCAGGACGCGGCCTGGTACTATCCCGATCCGAAGCCGGCGGCGCGCAAGATCAAGGGATACGTAGCGTTCTGGCGCGGGGTTGAAGTGGAGAAGGACAAGGAACAGGGAATAGGGAATACGGAATAGGGAACAGGGAATAGACGACCGAGGCCGGCGACGGACTTCTCAGGGCAATACCTCTTCACTTCCAGCCGCACGTGATGACCGCAGAAAACAACGATTGCGCAATCCTCAATTACAAGTCAGTTGAACCGTCCTGGTGACGGGAGTCGACACCATCTGCGTAAAGGTTCCCGTAAGGGTGACTGCGCCGTTCGTTGGCAACTTGCACACCGCGGTTCCATTGGTGGAGTCGTTGGCGCTGCTGATGGTGATGTCGGTGGGATCGGGGTTGGACCATGTCCCGTAGACAATCGCAATCCATTGCGGGATGGGGCAGCCTTCCGGCGCAGTGGGCTGCGCAGTGGCGACAAATTGAACCTGGTTTACCGGTGGCGTGGCAGTGTGGCTGATTGTTGCGGAAGCTGGGTTGACGGTGATTTGGACGCTGCCAGTGCAACTGAGCTGCGGGTTGCCGCTGCATCCCAAAAGAACAGCCACAGCAGCAAACAGGACGGCAAGCAGACCGGCTCGAATGAGTGTTCGCATAAGAGCCCCCGCGTTTAGACGCAGATTTCCGGGTAAAGTGTACCGCGATCGGGAGAAGAATGCGCGGAGAACAGTGGGTACTGGGGCGGTTTGATTGAAATCGCCCCTCAGGGGCCAAAGCCCCTTCGATTTGAATCGGCTTGTTGTACGGGCTGAAGCCCGTACCCTTCACGGCTAAAGCCCGTACCGTTCAGACTGGCAGCTAGTACGCCTGGAGCTGGTCAAGAGGCAGACGGACGCGGAAACAGGTTGATCCCGGCTGCGATTTCACGCTCAAGTGGCCGCGGTGCTTGCGCACGATGCGCATGGCGTTGTCGAGCCCGAGTCCGAGGCCCCTGCCGGGCGCTTTGGTAGTGAAGAACGGCTCGAAGATGCGTTCCTGCAGCTCGGGAGGGATGCCGGGGCCAGTGTCCCAAATCTCCACGAGCATCATGTCGCCTTCAAGCTTGCAGGCCACGCGCAGAGTTCCGGTGTTGCCAAGCGCATCGAGCGCGTTTTCAATGAGCGCCGTCCAAACCTGGTTCAGTTCTCCGCCGTAGGCGTTGATGCGCGGCAGGCCGGGCTCGTAATCACGCTCGACTTCCACGCGGTCCAAGCGCGAGCGGAGCATCTGCAGCGTGGCGTCGAGGCCGGCGGGCACATCAACCTCGAGGATGGGAGCGCGATCCATGTTGGAGTAATCTTTGACCGCACCGATGAGGTCAAAGATGCGCGCAGTGGAGTTGACGATGGTCTCGGCGGCGCGGGAGGAGCGCAGGTAGCGGGCAAAGTACTGGAGCAAGACACAGCACTCTTCGGTGTTTGCGAAGCCGCGCATCTCGTCGAGATCGGCGGTAGTCGCGCCTTGCTCGGCCAATTGCGCCGCGACCTCCCATGCATCGCTGCAACCTGCGGCGCTGAGCCAGGCGCGGATGGATTCCTCGCGGGCGATGAATTGCAGCGCGTCGTCATCGGGCGCGGGGCCGAGCGACTCGCCGGTGCGCGCAAAGATCTTCTCTTCCCACGCCTCGACCTTGGCAATTTGATCCGCGGTGAGATGGAGGGTGATCAATTTGAGGCGATTGCTGCGGTTGGCGCGCAGCGCAGCAAGAAGGCTGGAGGCGGCGCGTTGCGCGGCGGAGGCGGGATTGTTGAGCTCGTGCGCCAGATTGCCGGCGAGCTGGCCGAGGGCGGCAAGTTTTTCGGCCTGCTGCTCGATGCGCGTGACCTCGCGGACGCGGTCAAGGAGCGTGGAGGCGACACGCTGGCCCATGGAGGGGATGGTCGCCAGCATCTCGGGGAAGAGCGAGCGGTGGATGAGGAGCGTCCACACGGGAGAGACGGCGAATCCCTGACCGCCGTAGCCTTTCATGCGCGAGAAGGGCAGCACGCCGGTCATTTGGCCGGCGCGGCCGATGAAGAGCGCCATAGGACCGCCGTGCTGGCGGCGCACGTGGATCTCGCCCTTGAGGATGAGCACCATGTGCTCGGCCGGAGCGCCTTCTTCGAAGAGGATGTCGTCGGGATTGGCCATGTATTCCTGGCCGTGACGGGCGAGCCACATGCGTTCCTCGAAGGGCAGGCCGTGGAGGGCGCCGATGTTCTCGAGGGCGTCGGCGATTTCTTCGGGCGGTGTGGGAGTCGCAGGTGCGACAACAGCGGGGGAAAACATGCGGGGGACCTCCGGGTACTACGACAGGATAGCCGATGGGCGGATGGAAGATGAGGGAGTAGGGAATAGGGAATAGGCAATAGCCGGTAGCCAGTAGCCAGTAGCCAGTAGCCAGTGGCCAGTAGCCAGTGGCCGGTAGCCGGTGGGCAATAGGGAGTAGTAGGGCAAGATCCTAAAGGCCTCTGCTGCCTCCGACGTTTTCGTGGATGTCGCGAATTTGCTGGGCTGGCGCGGCGAGGACGCCCGCACGACAGCCGGGCAGGAGCCCGGCGCTACGTCGATGATGTGTGCTGCGCGGAGGCGGTGTGCTCGAATTTCTGCTCGACGTTCCAGGTGTCGGCAATGATGTAAAGCGGGCGGCCCTTGCTTTCCTCGAAGATTTTGGCGACGTACTCGCCGAGAATGCCGACAGTGACGAGCAGGGCGGCGTTGCTGAGGCAGACAACGATCATGATCGAGGTCCAGCCCTGGACGGTGTGGCCGTGGAAATGCGCAACCAGGGCGCGGGCGGCTTCTTCGATGGCGAGCAGCGCCATGAGGCCGGCGGCAAGGAAGCTGATGCGCAGGGGCAGAGGAGAGAAGGAGATGGCCGCCGTCCAGGCGAGGCGGATCATCTTGCCGAGGGGATATTTTGTAGTTCCGGCGGCGCGGGGCCGGCGCTGGTAGCGCACGCAAATCTGCGGGTAGCCGACCCAGGCCACCATGCCGCGCAGGAAGCGGTGGAGCTCGCGCATGGAGCGAAGGCTATCTACGCAGCGGCGCGACATGAGGCGGAAGTCGCCCACGTCGCGCGGGAGCGACCGCAAAAAGAAAAGCTGCATGAGGCGGTAGAAGAACCATGCGGTGGCGCGCTTGAAGAGGTTCTCGCCCATGCGCATGGTGCGCTGGCCGCAGACGACGTCGTAGCCCAGGCGATATTGGGCGACCATTTCGTGGATCACATCGAGCGGATCCTGGAGGTCGGCGTCGATGAGGACGACGGCGTCGCCGGTGGCGTTGTCGACGCCGGCGGTGGCGGCAAGCTGGTGGCCGAAGTTGCGGGAGAGCGAGAGGACCTTGATGCGCGGGTCGCGCTCGCTCCATTCGGCGAGGTAATCGATGGTGCGGTCGGTGCTGCCGTCGTTGACGAGGAGGACTTCGCACGGATATGGCGAGGCGTTGATGAATTGCGTCACCTGGGAGGCGAGAAGCGGGAGGCCCGGCTCCTCGTTGTAGCAGGGAACGACGATGGAGAGGAGCGCGGGATCGGGACGCGGTGTGAGATAGCCGGAAGACATGGTCAGGCGATTGAAGGCGGATTCTGGATGGTTGCCATCGACCATGATGGTATCGCCTGACGGCGCTTTGTGGCGACGATAGACTGGATTGGGTGCTAACCCACGCTGGCCGGAAAACAGAGACCCGGCGAGGGTGGGGCACCCAGCGACTGCGCGAAGTCAGTCGGCGTCGGAGGGCAGACGGGTGTGGGCGCCGACCAAGCCGCGGGCCTTGGCGCGGAAAAGGGTCAATGCGCCGGCGACGGCAAAGACAATCACGGCCGGCTCAATGGGCTGGCGGTAGTCCATCATGGGGTGCGTGAGGTAGTAGGTAATGGGGAAGATGCCGAGGAGCAGTAGATACGGCATGGCCGCGGTGCGATTCGCGCGCCAGAGGCTGACGATGCCGATCAGCATGAAGAAGGTGACCGAGGAGACCATGAAGACCTGGCCAGGTGTCGCCGGCTGGTCGTGAAGTTCCTGAGCAGAGAAGCTCCAGAAACCGGTCCAGTAGTAAATGACACGGCGGATGGTTTTAACGATCAGGAACCCATAGTGGGGATTGGTGCGGAGATCGTTGATGGACATTGCGTGCTTTTCCGCAAGATATGCGGTCTCGCCCATGGTGAGATACTTCTGCATCTCGACGGGGCTGGAGGCGGGGTAGGGACGGTTGTCGCAGGTGGGCGGCGAAGTGTGGTCGTTGATGGCGTTGCCGAAATCGTCGGCGTAGAACTCGAGCCAGATGTTGTCGCGGACGGGCACGATGGCGCCGAATGTGCGGTAGTTGCGGATGGTCCACGGCGTCAGCACGGCGATGAAAGCGAGCACAGTTAGCGTGCCGTTCAGGAGCCAGCGCTTGCCTTCCTTATGCGCCCGCCAAAGCGCAAAGCCGAGGAGGAAAGGCAGAGTGGACATGATAGACGGGTTGGAATGTGCGGTGAGGCCGTAGAGCGCGCCAAAGCCGATCCACGCCCAGGGGTTGGTGGACTGACGAATGCGCTGGACGATGCAAAAACAGGTGGTGAAGAGCAGACCGGTGAGCGCGTACTCCCAAGCGCGGGCGGCAGAGAAGTAGATAGCGAACGGGTAGAGGGCCCAGACCCAGGCGGCGATTCTTGCCGGGCGCTCGCCGAGCGAATATTTGGCGCTGAAATAGACGGGGATGCAGGTGAGCGTGGAGAAAAGGCTGTTGAGGGTGAGAATGACGAACGCCGAGGTGAGCGAGTAAACGCCGAAGACGCGAAAGACGAGAGAGAGCAGGCCGGGGAAGAGGGGCGACTCGATGGCGGTAGGGCCGCTCCACGGCCAGTAGGGCGAGGAAAAGCCGTGGCCGGTGGCGAGGGCGCGAGCGATCCAGCCCATCTCCCAGCCAAAGGCCTCGTAATGTTTGTCGGCGTCGGGCAGCGTGCGGTAAGTGAACACAACCACGATCATGCGGATGGCAAGAGCGACGATGAGCGCGGGAAGAATCTGCGGCAGCCAGCGGTGGCGTGGCGCCGGCGCGGTGATGCTGTCCGCTGGAGTTTTGGAAAGCGTTGCGTTCGTCATGGGTTAATGCGCCGCCGAGTGGGTCTTGAACCAAGAGCCTGCAACAAACGATGAGCTCCGCGGCGCTGATGCGAGCGGAGGAAGGTGGAACCTTGGCCCTGTGCCGAGCTCAGAACTTTGGGTTCCTGCAATCTGGACTCCCGGCCAAGGCTCAAATGAAGGCTGTATTGAGACTATTCGATGATTGGACGGGCGTTGTGTTGGCCGGTGACGCGCGGAACCCGTTAGTAAATAGATTTTAAGGCATTGCGCGAGTTGGGGCACGCAGGGCGGACGTTTCGCGGCTGCGGCCGAGTCACTGATGGCGCAGGAGCGGCGGGCCGAGGTTGGGCTTTTCGTCGCCAGAGATGGTTCGGCCGGGAGCGCCGTCAAGATCGAAAACGATGATGTCGTTGGCGCCTTTGTTGAGCCAGGGACCGGGCAGGTAGAGCGTCTTCTGCGGGCCGATGTTCCAGATGCGGCCAAGCGGATGGCCGTTGACCCAGACAAATCCCTTGGTGAACCGGCTGGTGTCGAGGAAGGTGTCGCCGGGATAGTCGACCTGGAGCGTGCCGCGGTAGAAGCACGCGCCAGTGCAGGCGGAATTGGCGAAGGGAAGCTGGCCGGGATCGAGCATGGGAAGGGAATAGATTTGCCAGCCGGTGAGCGGCTTGCCGGCGAGCGTGACCTGGTGAGTGATTCCCGCGCGCTCGCCGCGAATGGTCATGGTGAAGTTGACGCGGCCTGTGTTCTCGACAAGGATGTCGAGGCGTGTTCGCGGTTTCGTCAGGTCGATGTGCAGCGTGTTCTGTTCGAGACGGCGGTCGAGGGTGCCGATCTGCTTGCCGTTGGCGTAGATGATTGCGTAGTCGTGGAGCTGATCGAGCACGAGATCGCCCGAGACGGGATGGGCGATGGTGGTGCGGTAAAGAATGTAGCCGTAGGCCTGGTCGAGATCTTCCATCGTGAGCGGTTGTTCGGATGCGACAGGTTTCAGCAACGACTGCCAGAGCGAGGCGGACTGCGTGAGCGCGACGGAGGGCACGGCGATCGGTGGATCGACTGATGGGACCGGCGGCGGCGTGATGCCGGTCGCTTTGGCGATGGCGTCGCGGAAGAGAAAGAACTTGGCGGTGGGGCGGCCGCTCTCGTCGAGAACCGAGTCGTAGTCGTAGCTGGTGACGTCGGGCTCGTACGGCGTCTTATTCATGTTGGCGCCGTTCATCCAGCCGAAGCTGGTGCCGCCGTGAACCATGTAGATGCTAATCGAATAGCCCTGGGAGAGGATCCATTCCAGCTCGTTGGCTTGGAGCTTGGCGTCAGTGACGTTGTGCTTGCCGCCCCAGTAATCGAACCAGCCATCCCACCATTCGCCGGCCATGAAGGGGCCATTGGGGCGCAGTTGGTGGAGAGCGGCGAACGATTGCTGGGCATGGCCGGGGGCGAAGTTGATGACGGCGGGCAGGTCGGGCAGGCCGCCCTTGGGAATGTTCTCGGGGTTGTCGGCGGTGTAGAGCACGGATTTGCCGAAGCCGGCATCGACGAGGTCGCGGCGAATCTGCTCCATGTAGGCGTGGTCGTCGCCGAAGGAGCCGTACTCGTTTTCGACCTGGACGGAGATGATGGGGCCGCCGTTCGAGAGCTGCAGCGGCGCGAGTTCCTGGCCGAGGCGGAGCAGCCAACGGCGCGCGGGCTCCATGAATTTGGGATCGGTGCTGCGCACGACGATGGAGCGATCCTTGAGCAGCCACGACGGAAAGCCGCCCCATTCCCACTCAGCGCAGGAGTAGGGGCCGGGACGGAGGTTGACGTAGAGGCCTTCCTGTTGCGCTTCGCGAACGAATTCGGCGACGTCGTGCCGGGCGGTGAAATCGTAGACACCGGGCCGCGGTTCGTGGAAGTTCCAGAAGACGTAGGTGGTGACGGTGTTGAGGCCCATGGCTTTGGCCATGCGCAGTCGCTGGCGCCAGTAGGCGCGTGGAATGCGCGCGTAATGCATTTCGCCGGCGATGATCTGGACGGGCTTGCCGTCGAGGAGGAATTTTCTGTCGGCGAAGCGGAAGGAGTGGTGCGCGGCATTGGAATCGACGGCGGGCGTGGCGGGTTGCGGGACCTGCGGCCAGCTAGTCGCCGAGAAGAGCGCCGTAAGCGCGAAGAGAGCGAAAGTTGAGATCGATCGCAAGGGAGATTTCATGGGCGGACCGCATTCATCATAGATGAGAGCGGTTGGGTCGAGAGCGGGGCGGCGGATTAGCGAAAAAGAATGGGCGCACGGCGCGGGCAGTGCGGAACGACTTGGCGACGATGGAGCGTAGTAGACTGGGCGTTGATTTATTGAAGCCGGAGAATTCTTGATGCAGATTACGTTTGCCGCCTCGGAGTGTACGCCGTTTGCAAAGACCGGTGGACTGGCCGACGTGGTGGGGGCGTTGCCGCGCGAACTGGTGAAGCTGGGCCACGAGGTGACGGTTTTTCTGCCGTACTATGCGCGGGTTCGGAGGTTCATCCGCTCTGAGAATGGAGACAAACCGCGGTACGCGATTCGCTCGCTCACGATTCCATTCCGCCATTACAACCGCTTCGTGGGCGTGGTGGACGGAGGCAAACGTGACGGGGTGCAGTATTACTTTATCGATTGCCCGGAACTTTTTGATCGCAAAGAACTTTATGGAGTGGGCGGCGGCGATTACACGGACAACGCCGAGCGCTTTGGCCTATTCTGCCGGGCGGTGATTGAAGCATCGAAGCAACTGGGCGTGCCGCAGATTTTTCATGTGCACGACTGGCAGGCGGCGCTGATTCCGGTGTATCTGAAGACGGTGTACGCGGCGGACCCGGAGCTGCGCGGCGCGGCGACGGTGCTCACGATCCACAACGCGGCGTACCAAGGCAGCTTTCCGCCGAATACCACCGAGGAGCTGCTGCTGCCGTGGGACGTGTTCACGATGGACAAGGTGGAGCAGTTCAACCACTTTAACTTTCTGAAGGGCGGGGTGGTGTTTTCGGACCAACTGACGACGGTAAGCAAGAAGTATGCGGAGGAGATTCAGACGGCGGAGTTCGGCGAGCAGCTGGAGGGCGTTCTGCTGAAGCGCGCGGCCGATCTCGAAGGCATTCTGAACGGCGTGGACTACGCGCAGTGGAATCCGGCCAGCGACGGACACCTGGCCGCGCACTTTACGCCGGAGAATCTTGAAGGCAAGCGCGCCTGCCGCGCCGATCTGCTGCATGCGTTTGGACTGGAGAATATCGCGGAGTCGACGCCGGTGATCGGGATCGTGTCGCGGCTTGCGACGCAGAAGGGATTCGACATTCTGGCCAAGGCGGCGGAGGAGATTGCCGGGCGCGATGTGGCGGTGGTGGCGCTGGGCACAGGCGATCCGTACTACGAGAATCTGTTTCGCGGGTGGGCGTTCCGGCATCCGGCGAATATCGCCGTGCAGATTCGCTACGACGAAGCAGTGGCGCACAAAATCGAAGCGGGCGCGGATATGTTTCTGATGCCGTCGCGGTACGAGCCGTGCGGGCTGAACCAGATCTATTCGCTCAAATACGGAACGGTGCCGATTGTGCGCGCTACAGGCGGCCTGGACGACACGATCGAGGAGTGGGATGCGAAGAAGGGTACCGGGACTGGGTTCAAGTTTGAAGGATTCGACCCCAAGGATTTGCTCGCGGAGATCGACCGCGCAGTGGAGGCGTTCCACAACAAGAAGGGATGGACGCGGCTGATGCGCAACGGCATGGCGCAGGATCACAGCTGGAGCGGGCCGGCGAAGGAGTACGTGAAGGTGTACGAGTCAGCGGCGCAACGAAGGGCGTGAGCGCCGGCCGACGTTCCATCTGGTAACCTATGAACTCTTGCGGAAGAACATGATCTGGAGGATTTCAATGCAATTTCGGTATATGGCAGTGTGTTGTGTGTTGGGCATGGGTTCGCTGATTGCAGCGGCGCAGACGGGCGGCGCGGCGAGCGGGCCGGCGGCGGGGACGATTGCCACGCCGGCGGCGGCGCTCGATGCGCAGGTGAGCGTGATTGAAAGCGAGATGATGAGCGCGGTGAAGGCGATGCCTGCCGACAAGTTCGATTTCGCTCCGAGCCAGGCGATCTTTGTGCCGGGACAGAAAACCGAGTTCGCCACGGTGAGAACCTTTGCGCAGCAGGCGACGCACGTGGCGCAGGCCAACTACTTTTTCTACAGCGCTGTCGGCGGAATCAAGCCCAACGTCGACGTGCAAGCGCTCTCCAAGCTCACCAAAAAGGACGATGTCGTGGCCGCTCTCGCGGGTTCGTTTGCGTTTGCGCACAAGGCCATCGCCAACCTGACCCCGGCCAACGCGTTTGAGGTAGTCACGTTGCCGGAGCCGATCTTTCTGACGCGCGGAACGCTCGCCGGATTTGGCGTTTCCCACGCCTTCGACCACTACGGGCAGATGGTCGAGTATCTGCGCATGAACGGGATTGTGCCGCCGGCGAGCGCGAGGTAACGAGGCGCACAGGCGGCGGTGCGGGACTAGGGCTCGAGCGGGCCGGCAATGGAGAATGTGCGGGTGTACGATCAGGCGGCGGGGAAGAGAGTATGAATCGGCCAACTCTAACTGCCATTATTCTCGCTGCGGGGCTTTGCATTGTCCCGTTCGCGTTTGCCAACGATTCGGCTTGGCGAACCTATGATCCGGGATTCAAAGTCTTAGATATAACTGATGGCGCCGGTGGAACGCTCTGGGTTTGCGGCAGCGGCGCATCGATCGCAGTTTCCAGAGATGACGGCGCGCACTGGGAGATCCGTGACCAAGTTAAAGGCGCCGGTCTGCTTCTGACGATCCGATTTCGTGGGAGCTTTGGATATGCGGTCGGCACGACAGGCTATGCTGCGTTGACTGAAGATGATGGTGCGACTTGGAGGCATTTGAATGTTCCCTATCGTGATGTGCTCTCGGGCTCATTCTCAGACGAGACGCACGGCTTGCTTCGCACGCGCAGCGCTGTCGTCTCGACAGCAGATGGCAAGACATGGACTTCGGTTTCAGATCAATACGCGACGGACTTTAAGAACTTCCCGTACGTGTTGGGAGTGGCAGCGCTTGACGCAGGCCACATGGCGATTCACCTCTCTGAGCCTCCCCCGTCGCGAAGCGGGTTCCTGGTGACTGCAAACGGTGGCGCGGGTTGGAATTTTGTTGAGATTCCCAATACGACGATAACAAGTCTGCTTATCCAAGGCGGGAAGTATTGGGCCGTGGGGACTGAAGTGGTCCACAAAGGCGAGCCAGGCGGCGGCAATGCGGTGCCGTTAGCGCTGTACTCGTCTGACGGTGAGAAGTGGGACCACACACAACACGACATCCAAATGTGCCACTGGGAGGGTTGCGGGGGCACCTGCACAGATCAGGGGTGTCTTGCTGCGTCCGGCTTGGTACTCAGAATCTTTGACGAGTCTTCCGAGCGCGTTGTCTTCGCTCCGAATCCCGAATTGACGGTGAAGTGGGCGGTGACACGGACAGTCATGTGTTTCGTCGGCGCGCAGCTAGAATGCGCGGATTCCCGAGTTGATCCCTCTGCCGATGCCGGGAATATGGAAGGGACAACTCCGACCGCTGGCGCCCAGCCATTGGTGAAACCAGGACCACCCGGGGCAATTGAGTGCATCGTGTGCGGATTGAAGCCGGTATATGTCGACACGAAAGCAAATGGAGTCTTCCATCTGAAGCTCTCGTTGCTGATTGATGCGGATGGGCTTATCGAAAGCGTCGAAATACAAGGGGCACCATCAAAAACACTTGAAGACGACATTCGGCGCTCGGTCCTCGGGTGGGTCTTTGTGCCGGTTTTGCAGGCGGGAGTTCCTGTAAACGTCAAACTGAGCACAACTGCAAGCGTCATGGCGGTTCGGCCAAGGTAACTCCGTCCCCGTGGCGCCCTGCTGCTGCCGCACAATCTGCCAAGTGAGGGTTGTGATTCCGCTTTGACTGCGCTAGTTGTGCTTGCCCTTCCACTCTTCGTAGGGGCCCTGGAAGTCTTCGATCTGATGGTCGTGGAAGATCCACAGGCGCGTGGCGACTTCATCGATCACATCGTGGTCGTGGGTCACCAGCAGGACGCGTATCTTATGCCCAGGCAGCGTCTCGCTCTTCTTTCACAGCATGCGAACTAGTTCGTGGTTGTCTGAGGGGCGGGCTGCCGTCCCTATTTTCAGCACATCTTCAACAATGTCCGCGGCCCGCTCGAGTCCGTCGATCTCGGACATGACAGCCTGCACTTTGCGCGCCGCTGTTCGAAACGATTCATCCTCCAGGACGGCCCGCACGGCTGATTGCAGGCGCGCTGCATTCGCCTTGCGCGGCGGCACGACCACACCCGCTCCCCGCGCTGCGACCCGCACCGAAATTCCCGGCTGGTCGGTGGCCATCGGGATGCACACCAGAGGCACGCCTTCCGCCAGGGATTCCAGCACTGTGTTCAGCCCGGCATGCGTGACGACCAGCGAAGCACGCTTGATGAGCTCCAATTGCGGAGCGTAATCGACCACCAGCGGATTGCCGCTCAGAGCCCCGAGCCGCTCCCGTTCGAGGCCGCCACCAAGCGACATCACCAGTTGGACATCAAGGCCCGCACATGCGTCGGCTATGACGCGGAAGATTTCCCGCAATTGGTTCTGCAGCGTGCCGAGAGATGCGTAGACGAGCGGGCGCCCGTCGAGCCGGCTCCAGTCAAAGTCCACCTTGGGCCGCTGTTCGGCATCCACAAACGGGCCTGTGTAATGGAGCAATGGAGGCCGAGGGTCAACCTCGAAGTCAAGCACCTCCGGTAGCTGTGTAACCTGAGCCAGGGTCGAAAGCGTTTCGCTCAGACGCTTGAACGGCTTCAGCCCCCATGCCTTGCGCTGCTGATTGACCACCGCTAACAACGGCGACGCGACGCGAGAGAGCACACGCAAAGCGATTTCATTGCGCAACCGCCAAAACCACCCCTGGCGGGCAGACCAGCTAAAACAAAAAGGCGGAGCCCGGTTGTCCCACACCATCGGAGGAATAAGGGCAAGCGACACGAAAGGCAGACGAAGATAGTCCGCGACGCTGCCGGCCATGTCGGCTTCGTCAACCAACAGGGCTTCCACATTGGCCCGCCGAACCGCCTCCGGGCCATCGCAGAACACCATCCGCGCGGCGTTCTTGACCCGCTCCAGGACGAACCAGAGGGTATCCAGACCCGTCAGTTCGCCTAACCGCCGGTCGAGTTTCTTTAATGTCCCCGGCGGGTAGTCGCTCTGGCCAATCAGGCAGAATTCAATTCCTGCCGACTTCACCTTGGACTCAACATCGGCGATTCCGAAGAGCACAACGGAGTGACCACGCTGCTGGAGGCGACGTGCCAGCGCCGTCAGTGAGTTGAGGTGCCCGGTCCCCGGAAAACAGAATGCGCCAAGCCTCGCCATGCTTCACTATGCTACTGGAATTGCGTGGTGGGAACCGCGGAATTCCGGATCCTTTCAGGCACGAGATCTGTGGTACTCGAGATTAGTTGTGCTTGCCCTTCCACTCTTCGTAGGGGCCCTGGAAGTCTTCGATCTGATGGTCGTGGAATATCCACAGGCGCGTGGCGACTTCGTCGATGAGGTCGTGATCGTGCGTGACGAGCAGAACGGTGCCCTCGTAGCGCTGCAAAGCGATGTTGAGCGCGTTGATGGCTTCGAGGTCGAGGTGGTTGGTGGGCTCATCGAAGATGAGAATGTTGGGCTTGGTGAGGATGAGTTTGCAGAATGCGAGGCGCGCCTGCTCGCCGCCGGAGAGCGCCTTGGTGGGTTTGGCGCCTTCGTCGCCGCTGAACAACATCTGGCCGAGGATGCCGCGAATGTCTTCGACGTGGGCGTCGGGCTTCCACTGATGCAGCCAGTCTGCGACGGTGAGGCCGTGGGCGATGGTTGAGCCGACATCCTGCGGGAAGTAGCCGACCTGCGCCTCGTGGCCCCAGAAGACGGAGCCGGAATCGATAGTGAAGTCTTTTTCGGCGAGGCCGGGGTAGTTGGCGAGAAGCGACTTGAGCAGGGTGGTTTTGCCGGCGCCGTTGCGGCCCATGAGGCAAATCTTTTCGCCGCGCAGGATGTTGGCGGTAAAGCCATCGATGACAGTCAGATCGCCATAAACCTTTGTCAAATGCTTGAACTCAAGGACGTGCTTGCCACTGGGGCGGTTCTGGTCGAAACGAATGTAAGGGCGCTGGATGTTGGAGCGAGCGAGTTCGTTGGTCTGCAGGCGCTCGACTTCCTTGCGGCGGCTGGTGACCTGCGAGGAGCGCGTGCCCGCGGCGAAGCGCGCGATGAACTCGTTAAGCTGGGCGATTTTCTTTTCGCGCTGGGCGATCTGGGATTCGAGCGTGGAGCGAATCTGCGTTTTCGCCATCACCATGTCGTCGTAGCCGCCGGTGTAGGTGATGATCGTTTGGTAATCGATGTCGGCAGTGTGAGTGGTGACGGAGTTGAGGAAGTGGCGGTCGTGCGAGATGGCAATCATAGTGCCGTCGTAGCTGGAGAGAAAATCCTGGAGCCAGTGGATGGAGTCGAGGTCGAGATAGTTGGTGGGCTCGTCGAGGAGAAGGGCCTGCGGCTTGCCGAAGAGAGCCTGCGCGAGGAGCACGCGGACTTTCTGGCCGCCCTGGAGCTCGCCCATTTTGCGCTCGTGGAGCGGCTCGGGAATGTCGAGGCCGTCGAGGAGCACGGCAGCGTCGCTCTCGGCGGTGTAGCCGTCTTCGTCGCCGATGGTGCCTTCAAGCTCGCCGAGGCGCATACCGTCTTCATTCGACATTTCAGGCTTGGCGTAGATGCGGTCGCGCTCTTCAAGCGCAGCCCAGAGCGGCTTGTTGCCCATGATGACCGTGTCGATGACGCGATAGGCGTCGAAGGCGAACTGATCCTGGCTGAGGACGCCGACTTTGCGCGGGCGGACGACCGTGCCCTTCTGCGGGTCGAGTTCGCCGGAAAGAATCTTCATGAAGGTGGACTTGCCGGCGCCGTTGGGGCCGGTGAGGCCGTAGCGGCGGCCGGGCGTGAAGGTGGTGGAGACGTCTTCGAAGAGAATCTTCGAGCCGTAGCGCATGGTGACGTTAGAGACGCTGATCATGGATCCAGCTATTAGCCTCTAGCTCCTAGCTTCTAGCCTTGCATGGGTGAGCGAGCATTTTCAGGCCCATGCGAGAGCCAGCCGGAGACTCTTCTGTTATTCGGACTCCTGCCACAGCAAGGTGTTGGCGGCGAGCCGCCGTCACTTAGGCTGAATTGCAGCGCGGATTGGAGCGAGCTGAAGCCGACCGCTCCGCAGATGGTTGCAACTTCATTTTCTCACATGGGTCGACGGTTGCTAATCCATACAATCAAATCAAGTGAGTCGCGGAGGCTGCGGTGCGATGCTTGTTGCCGGTTGCGATCTTGTTGTGGGCACCAGGTGCACTGAGCGCGCAGATGCAGATGGGCGGGCCGGCGGCGTCGCTCAAGGAGAATGTGCTGCGCCACAGCGCATCAGGCACGAGCCTGGAGACGGATTCGAGCGCGACGCCCATGCTGATGCGCACAAGCGGCAAGTGGATGGAGATGCTGCATGGGCAAGCGATTGTTGCCGAGCAGCAGCAGACCGGCGCGCGCGGCCGCGACAAGCTCTATAGCGTGAATTGGGCGATGGCCATGGCGCAGCGGACAACGGCGCATGGCGAGTGGACTTTCGTGAGCATGCTCAGCCTGGAGCCGGCAACTATTACCGGGCGCTACTACCCGGAGATTTTCCAGCAGGGCGAGACGGCGTTTGGAAAGGCAATCGTCGACGGCCAGCATCCGCACGATTTTTTCATGGAGCTGGCTGCGATGTACGATGCGGATCTTGGTGCGCAGGGATTAGCGTCAATTTATGTGGCGCCGGTGGGCGATCCAGCGCTGGGTCCGGTGGCCTTTCCGCATCGCATGAGCGCGGAGAGCGATCCGCTGGCGCCACTGGCGCATCATCTGCAGGATTCGACGCATATCGCATACGACGTGGTGACGGGCGGCATCACCTGGGGTCCGGCGCGGCTCGAGGCTTCGGGATTCCACGGGCGCGAGCCTGGCGAGAATCGCTGGACAATTGAAGGGGGTGCGATCGATTCGTGGTCGGCGCGCTTGACTGGGGCTCTGGGGCGCGATTGGATTGCGCAGTACTCGCTGGGGCATTTGCATTCGCCCGAGATGCTGCACGCGCAGGAAGATATTTTGCGGCAGACGGCGTCGGTAGCGATGCATCATGCGTGGACAGCGGCGGAACTGGATGCGGCGGCGATCTGGGGCCGCAACCACACCATCGGCACGGATGTGAACGCCAACGGCTACCTGTTGGAGGCGGAAATGCGGCTGCGCGCAAACCAGTCGATCTGGACACGTATCGAGAACGACGACCGGACGACGGATCTGCTGGGCGCAGGGGCTCCGCCCGAGGAGAGCGTTGTGGGCCGCGTGCAGGCTTATACCGGAGGCTACGCGCACCGAATATGGCACGCCGATTGGAGCGCGCTGGAATTGGCGCGCAGGCCACGTTATACGAGACTCCTTCGCGGCTCGTGGCTGATTACGGCGCGCATCCGGTTGGTGTAGCTGCGGTGCTGCACTGGCGGATCGGCCGATGAGCTGATTGCGGACGCGGGTCAGTTCGCGGGCGGGGTTGCGTATTTGCCGGACTTAACCCAGAGGGGGGTGCTGCTCTCGTCCTGCTGGCCGTAGTCCTTGACGACGTAGAGCAGGACCGTGGTAGGCGCGAAGCACTGGCGATAAACCAGCCCCTCGCCACTTCCGTGGTTTGGCCGGATGAGATTCACATTAAGCATGAAATAGTCTGGCGGAGTTCCGAGGCTGACCACGCCATTGTGGACCTCGCTGGTGATTTCGTGGATGCCGCCGCCCGAGAAGGTCTCCGTGCCGTCGTTGTGCACGCCGGATTCGTAGTGGGGCGGATTGTCCTGGTTGTAGGTTGTATCGATGGCCACCTGAATGTGCGTGATGGGCGTCATGGTTTTGGCCTGGATGACGCGCAGGACGACGTTGCACGAATTCTGCGAACCGGGACCGTAGCTGCCGTTGACGTAGTTGGCCGCGTCGTCGCCAGTTTCGTCGGCGATGAGTTGGGCAGCGGTAGGTGGAGGCTTGACGCCAGCGCATGCGGCGGGCAGAACGAACAGCGATGCGGGCGGCGCGACGAATGAGACTTTGGTGATGTCGACGAGCGTCATGGTAGGTAAGTTCGGCATGTTACTGACTGCACGAAGAAGAAGGCTGTCCTTTTGATCGAACCAAACTTTGAGATTGGTCCCTTGTGTAGTGCCGGTGTAAATCTGAGTTGCAATGCCGTCGAGTGTCTCGCTTCCCGCTGGCTTCAGGTTGCCTTTGGCGATGTCGTCCGACAGTTCCGCCGTCATGGCGAAGGGATCGCCCCAGTCTCCGGAGAACGTGCCCACGTTGCATTGAATCGGATGGGCGTCGGGGTCCCAGGCGTAGTTGGTTCCGGCAGCAATATCGATGAGGGTGAGGGTTCGGGACGCCGGAGTTCCGCCCTGCGCAGGCTGATCCATCTCCATGAGCGCCTTCGAGCCGTTGCGAGAAATAGTCGTGGTGGCTCCGGGCGAGCCGCCGGATTGAGTGACGGTGTAGGCGGTGGGCGGGGCGGATTGTGCGAGGATGAGCTGCGCGGCGGCCAGATAACTCAGGCACACGAGAGTCTTCGAAATCGACATGCGGGATTGCTCCTTGATTGGAACCGAACAAGCCGGAAGAAGATTAGGGAAGCTGAGGGAACGGGATCAATGGAAAGATGTAGAGCGATCATAGCGGGCGGTTGGATGGCAGTCAACCGGCGGCCCATTAGTCGGAGGCTAACGAAATACATCCCTCAGGGGCTAAAGCCAAAGTGATTTTGTTGGCGTCAACGGCGCGACTGAAGTCGTGCCCCTTCAGAACCGAACCGCAGCCGCGAGGTGCTAAAAGATATCGGTGAGTTTGGCGAATGCGTCGAGTTCGATGAGGTGCTGGCCTTCGGGAGCGGCGTCGACCTCAGCATGCTCGAGAACCCAGGTGTCCTTGTGGAAGAGGAAGACGGCGTGAAGGCCGGCGGCGAGCGCCGGGTTGATGTCGCTTTTGGGACTGTTGCCGATCATCCAGCTGGTGTGGGGCTTGAGCTCGTGGCGCGCGATGACCGCGCGGTAGGTGGGCGGATCTTTTTCGGCGACGATTTCGACGGCGACAAAGTGCGGCGCGAGGCCGGACCGCGCGAGCTTGTCAGCCTGCTCTGCGTGGTTGCCCTTGGTCATCAGGATGAGGTGGTGGCGAGAGGCGAGGTAGGCGAGGGTATCGGCGACACCGGGGAGCAATTCAATCTCCTGCTCGGCGATGGTCTGAGCGAATCCATGGACGCGGGCGCGCTTTTCGCCGGTGACGGGCGCGGGGCTGAGGCGCTCGAAGCAATCGACCAACGAACGCGTGAAGCTGGAGAGGCCGTAGCCGTGCGAGAGGATCGTCTCGCGCTCGACGGCGTTGAGGGTTTGGCGGACCTCGGCGGGCGAGTATTCCTTGTGGTCGAGGTAGCTGATGAAGTCTGCGATGACCCGCTCAAAGTAGATGTTGTTTTCCCAGAGGGTATCGTCGGCGTCGATGAGCAATGTTTGGCCGGCAGGGAAGCGGGACATGGAATGAGAATACAGGGAGTAGGGAATAGTCAGTAGCCGGTAGCCGGTAGCCAGTAGCCAGTAGCCAATAGCCATAGCCGGTAGCCAGTAGCAAAACGGTAGGGACGAGGGACAAGGAATCAGGGAGTAGGGAATAGGGAATAGGGAATAATGAACAGGCATCACCGTGCACCGTTCTTGAGAAGAGGGGATGCCTGGTCTGGATCACACTGGGGTTAGGCTCAGGCGCCGAGTTCGGCGCGGATGGCGGCGGCGATGGCCTCAGCGTGGCGGCGCATGGCTGTTTCGCTCTCGGCTTCGATCATGACGCGCGCCAGCGGCTCTGTGCCGGAGTAGCGGATGACGACGCGGCCCGAATCCTTCAGCTCCGTCTCGGCGGCGGAGATGGCATCGACGACGGCGGGAATCGAGTGGAGCGGCTTTTTCTCGCGGACTTTTACGTTGACGATGACCTGCGGGAAGACTTTGAGGTCGGCGGTGAGTTGGCTGATGGATTTGCCGGTGCGGGCGATGAGGTCGAGAACCACGAGGGCGGTGAGCAGGCCGTCGCCGGTGGTGGCGAGATGCGGGAAGAGGATGTGGCCGGATTGTTCGCCGCCGAGGGCTGCATTTTCTTTTTGCATTTCTTCGAGCACGTAGCGGTCGCCGACGGGCGCGCGCAGCATGCGAATGCCGCTGTGCTTGAGCGCGGCTTCGAGTCCCATATTGGACATGGTGGTGGCGACGACCACGTCGCCGGTGAGCATGCCGCGGGCCTTGAGGTCGCGGGCGGCCATGAGCAGGATGGCGTCGCCGTTGATGACGTTGCCTTGCGGACCGGCGAGCATGCAGCGGTCGGCGTCGCCGTCGAAGGTGAGGCCGAGCGCTCCGCGCTTTTGGGCTTCGGAGGCGACAAACTCCGGATGGAGAGCGCCGCACTGGGCGTTGATGTTGCGGCCATCGGGAACGATGTTAAGCAGCGTGATTTGCGCGCGACATTCGGGATCGAGGCGACGAAAGAGTTCGGGTGCGATGGCCGCGGCTGCGCCGTTGGCACAATCGGCGACGATGTTGAGGCCGGCAAGCGAAAGGCCAGGGACACAGTCTGTGAGGAATTGAATGTAGTCGGCCAGGTACGCGGGATTGTCGTCGACGGGCGCGAAGCAGGTGGGGTCGGAAATTTGCACCTGAGCGGCGTGGCGGAAAATTTCTTCTTCCATCGCAAGCTCGACCGCGTCAGGCAGCTTGAATCCGTCAGCGCCGAAGAGCTTGATGCCGTTGTCGTCCCATGGATTGTGGGATGCGGAGATGACCACGCCGGCGTGGAAGCCGTGAGTGCGCGCAAGGAACGCGATGGCGGGTGTAGTGATTACGCCGGCGCTCTCGACGATGGCACCTGCCTGGCGCAGGCCTTCGGCAAGTGTGGCGGCGATCCACGGGCCGGACTCGCGGGTGTCGCGGCCGAAGAGAATCCGCGGACGCATTGCAGTTTTTCGCAGCGAGTGCGCGAGCGCGAGGCCGACGCAGTAGATGGTCGTGGGGTCGAGCGGTGCCTCGCCAGCAATTGCGCGAATGCCGTCGGTGCCGAAGAGCTTGCGTGCGCCGTTGGGAGTCATGATGCCGATTTCTTGCCTCGTTTGCGGGATTTGGGTGCGGCGTCTTCGCGCGGAGAGACGGACTCGACGCGGCTCGAGAATGTGCCGTCGGTGAGGCGCGTGGTGAGCTGATCGCCGGAGATGATTTGCGCGGTGGAACGAATGAGCGCGCCTTCGGCAGAGAGAACCAGTGCATAGCCACGGTCGAGCACCGCCAATGGCGAAAGCGAATGGAGGCGCGCGTCGAGCGCGCCAAGCCGCGATGCGGACGAATCGATGAGGCGCTCGAGCGAGCGATCGAGGCGGGCGCGGAAGTCGGCGAGATGGGCTCGCGCATGGGCCAGGCTCTGGCGCGGGTCGTGATGGAGCACACCGGCCGCGAGCGCGAGGATGCGATCCTGGTGCGAACGAAGGTGCGCGGAGATTGCGGAGTCGAGGCGCTGGGTGGCGTCGTCGAGCCGCTGGCCAAGACGATAAAGCATCGCGGAGACGCGCGATTCGGCGCGGTCCGCGACGGCGGAACGCGAGAGATGCTGGCGGGCCTGCAGAAGCTGAAAGCGCGCGGCGCGCTCGAGGCGGTGAGATTGCGCGGCGAGATGTTCGGCGATTTTGTGTTGCGCCTCGGTGATGAGCTCAGCCGCGGCGGAGGGCGTGGGGGCGCGGAGGTCGGCAGCGAAGTCGGCGATAGTGAAGTCGGTTTCATGGCCGACGGCGGAGACGACGGGAAGCTCGGAGGCGGCAATCGCGCGGGCGACGCGCTCGCTGTTGAAGGCGGCCAGGTCTTCGAGCGATCCGCCGCCGCGGGCGAGGACGATGAGGTCGACGAGATTGGTTGCGTTGAGATCGGCAAGAGCGGATTCGATTTCGGCGGGCGCGGATTCGCCCTGCACGGAGACGGGGCAGACGAGGACGTTCAAATCGGAGTGGCGGCGGCTGACGATGTTGAGGAAGTCGCGAATGACAGCGCCGGTGGGCGAGGTGACGATGCCGACCGTGCGCGGGAACATGGGGAGCGGCTTCTTGCGGTCGGCGTCGAAGAGGCCCTCGGCTTTGAGGCGCTCCTTGAGTTGCTCGAAGGCGAGTTGAAGCGAGCCCGCGCCGACCGGCTCCATAGTCTCGGCGACAAGCTGCAATTGGCCGCGCTGCTCGTAAACGCTGATGCGGCCGCGGACGAGGACGTGCAGGCCATCCTCGGGACGGAAGCGGAGGAGCATGGCCTGGCGGCGGAAGAGAACGATGGGGAGCTGAGCCTCGGCGTCCTTGAGCGTGAAGTAGACGTGGCCGGAGGGCGCGGGGCGGAAGTTGGAGATCTCGCCTTCGACCCAGATGTCGCCGTATTGCTGCTCGACCAACTCGCGGACCTGGGCGACGAGTTCGCGAACGGGCCAGATGCGGCGCGATGGGCGCGGCTCATCGAAGCGAAGCCCGAGTTGCGAAGTCGAGTGGAGATCGGGCGCGAATGGATCGTGAGGGATCACTGATGATGAGTGTAATGGGTCGGGCCAGAGAGCGATTACACCCTGCAATCTCAGAAGGTGCGGGCGAGGACGCCCGCACGACAGCCGGGCAGGAGCCCGGCGCTACGTGAAACTGGCGCTACATGGATTTACGGGTTTCGATCATGGCGCGCAGGTCTACGGCGGCAGAGGTCAATTTTTTCGCGGAATCGCGGCCGGGGACGGATTCTCGCGAGTACGTTGCTTCAAGCTCGCGTGCCAGATCGGTGCCGCGCGCCAGGTCGAAGGTGCCGAGCACGCCGGCCAACTTGTGCGCGGCGGCTTTTGCGGCTTCTTGATCCGATAGGGTGAGGTTTTGCGCGGCCACCGCTTCCGCCGCCGCTTCGAGAATCGCAACGCGCGCACGAATCTCGGGCAGGAAACGGACCCAAAGGCGGCCCATCGCCTGGGACATTGCTGCGTCTCGAGGAGTTTCGGATTGACCCGAAGTCTTCATGACATAGAGCGGTCAGTTCCAGCCGAGCGCATCGGATATCTGCGAGGGGAGCATAAGCGGGTCGAACGGCTTGAAAAGCACAGCCTCGACGCCGAGGTCGGCGAATCGGCGCTGATCGTTTCCTTGCACCTTGGCGGTGAGCAGCAGAACGGGAATGCCGGCGGTATCGGGATTTCTGCGCAGCTCGCGAAAGGTCGCCGGACCGTCCATCCCCGGCATCATCACATCGAGCAGGATCGCGTCGGGCCGATGCTCGGCGGCGCGGGCCACGCCCTGCGCACCGGAGCTTGCCTTGATGACTTCCCACCCGGCCACTGTCTCGAGGCTCAGCGCAGCCACCTCGCGGATATCGTCTTCGTCGTCGATGATCAGGATTTTGCGCGGCACCGCGGAAATTCCTCCCACCTTATTGTCAAGCGCGGCTGCGGCGTTGTCGACGGCGCCGTTGACCAAATCGGTTTATGAATTGGGTACCGCCGATGCCGGAACTTCGGCTGGTTCGGTTTTGCGCGAAGAACGCAACATGGTAAGCACGAGCGCCTCCAACTGCTGCGGCTGGACGCGGGTTTTGGCGAGGAAATAGGTGGGGCCGACGGTCAACTGGCGGCGCTGCTCGGGCGAGATTTCGCGGCCGGAGTAGACAACGAGCGGCAAATTGGCAAGGCTCTCTTGCTGGCGGAGCCAATCGACCACATTGAAGCCGTCGCCATCGGGCAAACCGATATCAAGGACCATGAGGTGGGGAAGAAAGGCGGTGCAGGCCTCGATCGTCTCCTGAAGGGAATGCGCGGTCTCGACGGTGATGTTGTCGCGGGCGAAGACCTCGCTGATGACACGGGCCAGGTCACGATCGTCTTCGACGATGAGGATACGCGCCTTTTCGCCGGCGCCGCAGAGCACGCGCGCGAGCTCGGTGAGCAAGGTGTCTTCGCGCGGGGGCTTGGAAACCCAACCATCGGCGCCCGCGGGCATATCCTTCGGACTTTCCGGATCTTCCACGCTCAACAGAACCACAGGCGTGTGCGGCAATTGAGTCATGCGGCGAAGAAGGGGAAGAATTTCCCATCCGTTCATGCCGTCGAGCGCAGTGTCGAGCAGGATTGCCTGCGGTTCCTGCTGGGCCGCGGAGAGGGTTTGTTCGACCGTGGCCGCCTGCACGACGGAGTAGCCGTGGCGAGCGAGTTGCGCGGCGATACGGGGCCGCGAGTCGGCGTTGGAGTCGGCGAGGACAACCGTGCCCTGACCGGATGCAGCGTCGCCGCCATCGCCGGCAGGGGCGACGGGACTTGGATGGTAGGGCAAAAAGATGCGGAACGTGGAACCGCGAACGGGATTGCGCTCAGCCCAGATGCGGCCCGAATGCTGCAACACGATGGTGCGGCAGATGGCGAGGCCGAGGCCGGTGCCGCCCTTCTGGCGCGAGTCAGAGGCGTCAACCTGCTGGAAGCGGCCAAAGATCGATTCCAATTTGTCGGCGGGAATTCCGCGGCCGTGATCGATGACGGAAAGAATCACGCCCGTAACGCCGGGGCGCAGCATAACGCTGACCGGCGAGTTGGGCGGCGAGAACTTGACCGCATTGGAAAGGAGGTTGGTGACGACCTGGAGGAGGCGGTCAGGATCAGCCGCAACCTCAACCCTGGTGGAGTCGTGGATCAACTGGACGCCGGCCGCGTCGGCCATGGGCTGCATATCTTCGATGGCCTGCCTGACGACGTCGGCCAACTGCACCGAATGGAAAGCGAGCGGCTCGCGCCCGCTCTGGATGCGCTCGAGGTCAAGGATGTCGTTGATGAGGCGCACGAGGCGGTCAGAGTTGGTGAGGGCGATGCGCAGCAGATTGGTGGCCTTTTCATTGGCCTCGCCGAGAATGCCGGAGCTGAGAAGCCCGAGCGCACCGCGGATGGATGTGAGCGGCGTGCGCAGCTCATGACTGACGGTGGAGATGAACTCATCCTTCATGCGGTCGAGGGCGTAGCGCTGGCTGATGTCACGGAAGCTGAGCACCGAGCCTGAGACGCGGCCCTGGGCGCGGATGGGCGTGAGCGAATACTCGGCGGGGAAGGAGCTGGAGTCGGCGCGGAAGATGTTCTCGTCGCCGCTGGCGCCGGCGGGTTGTGCCGTGGCAGAACGCAGCGGGCAGTCTTTTCCGCAGGCGCGGTCGGCGGGCGCGGCGCCGTGCAAAAGCTCGTGCACCGGCTTGCCGATGAGAACATCAGCACGCGCGCCCAGCAGCCGGGCAGCGGCAGGATTGGCGAAGGTGACGTTTCCGATGCGGTCGATGCCGCAGATTCCTTCGGCCACCGAATCGAGCAGGATTTCCTGCTGGCGGCTCAGCTCTTCCGCGCGGCCATGCGCCTGCGTGTGCGCCAGCAACTGCCCGAGGGAAGCGGCAGCCGTTTCAACCGCGGCCATGGCCTCGCGATCTTCCTTGAGACGATGGCGGGAATAGAACTCGAGAACCGCGAGCGTGTCGCTGCCGCCGCGCACGGGCACGGCCCAGCCGGACACCATGCCCTGCTTGAGGGCCGCAGCCACGCGCTCGGTTGCGGGAGCCTCCGCGAGATCGGTGAGCCAGACAGTGCGCCCGTCGAGCCAGGCGCGCTCGGGCAATTCAGCGGCACCGGCCAGCTTGAGTCCCATGCTGCCCTGAATCAAGGCTTCGGCCTGGCGGCCCGGCGTTCCCCATGCGGTTCCGAATTCGAGATGCCGCTCGTCGGCGCCCGGCAGCCACTCGATGGCTACATCCCATCCCTGGGAGATGCACAGGGCTTCGAGGATGCGCATGCCCTCCGACTCACCGGGAGTGTGTTCGCCGACAATCTGGCTGACGGCGAGCTGCAGGGCCAGGCGATTCTCGCGCCGCTTCTGCGGGGTTACGTCGCGCATCAGGCAGCGCACGGCCAGCGGAACGCCCGTCTTCTGGCGGCGGCTCAGGCTCAATTCCAGTTCCATCATGCGCCCGTCACGCGTGTGGTGGCGCAAAGGAATGCGATCCACCATTTCGCCATCCAGGGCGCGGCGGAAAAGCGCAGCCGCCTCGGTCTTGACGCTGCCGGTGAACAGGTCCTCAAAGGAATGCAGTTCGAGCAGTGCCGCCTGGTCGAGGCCAAAGTATCGCTTCCAGGCCGGGTTGGCGTAGAGAAAATGGCCGGCGGGGCTCAACGTAGCGATCATCTCGCTGGAATGCTCGAACAAATCGCGATAGCGCTCCTGCGACTCGCGCTGCGCCTGCTCGCGGTGCAGGTTCGCGCTCTGATCCACGGCCACGGCCACCATTCCCGTGAGCTCGCCGCCGGCATCGCGCAGGGCCGAAACGTGCAGCACTACAGGGATGTGCACGCCGTCTTTGCGCCGCACTCTGGCTTCAAAGCTTGGCACAGAGCTGGGCGGCAGCGTGCGCACGCAGTCAAGATATTCGGCCATCATCCCGGCCCGCGTGGAGGCGATGCGACGGTCGACGTGGCAGAGCTTGAGCATTTCCGCCACCAGCCGCTCGGCCTCGCCAGGGGCGAGAATGTCTACCGACCCCCAAAGCTCAAGCATCTCGGTGGCGCGGTAACCCAGCAGGCGCTCGGTTGCGGGATTGCAGTAGATCAACTTACCGCTCAGGTCCACCGCAACCACAGCCGGACCGGCCGAGTTCAGCAACTCGCGGAGGCCCTCGCCGATGGGCTCTCCTTCCTGAAGTGCTCCCAGCCGCCGCAGCCTGCGATTCAGCAGCAGCGCAAACAGCGCCGTAGCAACCACAGCGGCGATGACGGGAAGAGCCTCCCAGTGAAAGGCGGGAAAGAGGTGCGCCAGGGCCGCGCCGACAGAAATGGCGAGAATGCAGAATGGAACGGCCAGCCAAAGCTGCGAGATCCCGCCGCGGTCCCCATCCGCAGTGTGCGCCTGTTCGCGCTTGTCCTCCAGCCGTTCGCTCATTGGCTTGCTATCCCCTTCGAACGCCTGGCATAACTCGCCCGTGGTCCCCTCAACGCCGGCGCTCCTTCGACCCATCTCACCCCGGGGCAGGGTCAACTCGCCACAATGCGCCACGGGGGAACCCGATTGTGTGACACGCCCAGCCCGCAAAGGATACCCCATCGCAGGCGGCTAAGCAGTTTGCAGGTAGTATATGCGTTTGATTGGAGACTCACTAGCCAAATCCGCCGATCGCGGCTTGCGGGCGATACGTTCCGGTTGCCAGCGGTGAGGACTGCGTACGCAGGAGCAGGGCACCGGTGAATTGCGGGTGATTGACGGCCGATGGGGCCGCGACCACGCGCCGTATACTGGCTGCATGTTCCAGCACACGTCTATCTTGCGCATTCTTCGCTTCGTTCTGCCCGCGGCAGGGCTGCTGAGCGTGGTTGTTCCGCCGCAACCGGCATACGCATGGGAAAGCGATGCCCACCGCATGATCAACAAGCTGGCTGCGTCGACACTGCCGGCCGATGTGCCCGCGTTTCTTCGCTCCCCGGCGGCCACCGACGAAATGGAGTACCTGGGCCCAGAGCCCGACCGCTGGCGCTCGCCGGCTGAGCCCGAGTTGAACGCGGCACAGGCGCCAGAGCACTTCATCAACCTGGAAACGGCGGATGCGCTGGGCCCGCTGCCGCACAAGCGGCTGGATTTTGAAGCCAAGGCGATCGCTGCGGGACAGAGCCCGGGGAAGATCGGACTGCAGCCGTGGGAAGCGGACGAAGTGTGGGAACGGCTGAAGTCGGCCATGCGCGACTACCGGAGCCTGAGCGCTGCCGGGCAGGACACCAAGCCCGTCGAAGCGGCGATCATCTTCTATGCCGGGTGGCTTGGCCACTATGTTGGCGACGGCTCGCAGCCGCTGCATGTGACGGTGAATTACAACGGCTGGTTGGGGCCGAATCCCAACGGTTACACGGCGGGCCACCAGATTCACCACGAGTTCGAAGGGCCTTTTGTCGCGGCCAACATGCACCTGGCCGAGATCCAAGCCAAGATGACGCCGGTGAAGGCGATCGACGGCGATATGTTTGATGCCTACGTTGCGTATTTGCGCCACTCGGCGACCTACGTTGAGAAGGTGTATCAGTTCGACAAGGCGGGGGCCTTTGTGGGCGCGGGCACGCCGGAGTCGCGCGACTTTACGGCGGCGCGGCTGGCAGCGGGGGCGAGCATGCTGCGCGACATGATTTATACGGCGTGGATTGACAGCGCGCAGCCGGTGCCGGATCCGTACGCGGGAAAGTGAGCGGCGCGTGCGATTTTAATCGGCCACGTGATCCAGCGTACATGCGTTTAATATGAACCGTGTCTAATATGATTAGTGATTCCCATGGGGGCCTGCAGCACGTCTCATGTGGCTGGACGTGACGTAACGTCGTTGCACCGGATTTTGATCCGGCAATGATGGGGACCCAAGCCAAGTAAAGGGAAGCTATTCATGGTTGTGTTGCCGGGGTTCTTCTTTTCCTCCATTCTTCGTGTCTTCATTCAGGATGGATCCCGGATGCGGGTTAACTTCCGGTTACTCCGCTGGTTGATGGCGCCTGCTTTGGCGATGGCAATTGCGCTGCCGGCAGTAGCGCAAACCGCGGCCGGGTTGAGCGCGACAGGCCCGAGGCCGCTGGTCACGGGCGCCGTAGACGATGCGGAACTGACGACATTGCGCGGCAACACGCATCCCCTGATCCGGCGGTCGGTCGATCATGGAGCGGCGCCGGCGAGCTTGCCCATGGAACGGATGATCCTGGTGCTGAAGCGGAGCGCCGAGCAAGAGTCGGCTTTGCGCGCGCTGCTCGACGCGCAACAGACCAAGGGTTCGGCGAGCTACCACCAGTGGCTCACGCCCGAGGATTGTGGCCGGCAGTTTGGGCCGGCCGACAGCGACATCGCGGCCGTTGAAGCGTGGCTTGAATCGCACGGATTCAAAGTGGACAAGGTGTCGAATGGGCGCACGGCGATCGAGTTCTCGGGGACAGCGGGGCAGGTTCAGGACGCTTTTCACACTGCGATTCACGGCTACGAGCTCAACGGCGAGAAACACTGGGCGAACGCGAGCGATCCGTCGATTCCTTCGGCGCTCGGGCCAGTCGTCGCGGGCGTGCTTTCGCTGCACAACTTTCCGCGCCACGCGCAGCTGACCATGCGGCAGGCGCCGCCGATCGCGCTTCCGGGCCAGGACGGAGCATCGCCGCTGTTCACCTACGTCAGTGGGAAGAATACTCATTACGGTTTAGGACCGACGGACTTCGCCACCATCTATAACGTGCTGCCGCTTTGGAATGCGGGCATCGACGGGACGGGGCAGACGATTGCGATCGTGGGCGAGACGAACATTCACCAGTCGGATATCGCGAACTTCCGCAGCCAATTCGGATTGCCGGCAAAGGCTCCCAACGTGATTCTGAACGGGACCGACCCCGGAATCAGCGATGGCGATGAGCCGGAAGCGGTGCTCGACGTGTCCTGGTCGGGAGCGGTGGCGAAAAACGCGACTATCGACCTGGTGGCGTCGGCAACGACCGAGACGGCTTTAGGCGTGGATCTGTCGGCGCTCTATATCGTCGACAACGACCTAGCGCCAGTAATGAGCGAGAGCTACGGCGAGTGTGAAGCGCAGCTCGGCAACGCCGGCAATGCTTTCTACAATGCGCTGTGGCAGCAGGCGGCGGCCGAAGGCATCACCGTGGTGATTGCGGCGGGCGACGGTGGCTCGGCGGGCTGCGACGACTTCAACACGGCATCGGAGGCCAGCGACGGGCTGGCGGTGAGCGGCACGGCGGCGACGCCTTACAACGTTTCAGTAGGAGGCACGGATTTCGACCAGACAGCCACAACGGCCTCGAAGTATTGGAGTGCAACCAACAACCCGACGACGGGCGCATCGGCGCTGGGCTACATTCCTGAGACGACTTGGAATCAATCGTGCGCGGCGCTGGGAGCGGGAAATTGCGCAGTCGGCGGGAACGGCTTCAACATTGTGGGCGGAAGCGGCGGCCCGAGCAATTGCGCAACGCAGGATCAGGCGGCCCATTGTGCCGGAGGCTACAGCAAACCATCGTGGCAGACGGGAAACGGGGTTCCGCAGGATGGGGTACGCGACCAGCCCGATGTGTCGATGTTTGCGAGCGCCGGATTCAACGACAGCTTTTACATTATGTGCGAGGCGGACCTGGGGCCGTTTGGGGTGATGACGGGCGCCAACTTTGGGTGCAGCCTGGCCACGGACAGCTTCGTTGGCGTTGGGGGCACCTCAGCGGGCGCGCCTGCGTTTGCGGCGATCATGACGCTGGTGAACGAAAAAACGGGCACGCGACAGGGCAACGCCAACTACGTTCTCTACAGCCTGGCTGCGCAACCCGGCGCAAGCTGCAATTCCTCGACGGCTCCGGCGAACGGGGGTTCCTGCGTCTTTTACGACATCACCAAGGGGAATGACTCTGTGCCTTGCGCTGCCGGCTCGCCCGACTGCGGAACAGCGCCCGCGGGCGGCAATGGCGTTCTAGTCGATCCCAACAACCCAGCCAATCCAGCATGGACAACCGGTGCGGGCTACGATCTAGCGTCCGGTTTGGGATCGGTGAACGCCGCGAACCTGGTGAAGGCCTGGAGTGGGGTGAGCTATTCTCCAACGAGCACCACGCTGGCGAGTCTTTCGCCGCAGAACCTGGTCCATGGCCAGCCGGTGAGTGTGACGATCACCGTTGCGCCGCAGAGCGGCAGCGGCACGCCCACGGGATCAGTGTCGCTGATGGCCGCGTTGAACGGAAACACGGTTGGAGTGACTGACTTTGCACTCGTCAACGGAAGCGCGGTGGGGACGACGACGCTGCTGCCCGGCGGGACGTACAACGTGACGGCGCATTATCCGGGCGACGGCACCTTCGCCGCCAGCGACTCCGTACCGCTGCAGGTGACGGTGGGCAAGGAGAACAGCCAGACGACGCTGACAGCGGATTTGTATGACGTGCTCGCTCGCACTTTCTCCCCGGCGGCTTCGATCCCGTATGGATCCATCTTTTTCCTGCGCGGCCAGGTGGCGAATGCTGCAGGCACACCCTGCGCGCCCAGCCCGCAGCAGACACAGATTCCGTGCCCGACGGGAACCATCGGCTTCTCCGAGGGCGGCAAGCCGTTGGACAAAGGAATCTACGCTCTGAACACGCTGGGATATACCGAGGACCAGACACTCTTCGGCGAGATCTCCGCTGCGGGCACTTACGCCATTCAGGGGCAGTACTCGGGCGACGCCAGCTACAGCGCCGGGGGCCCCGCTACGCTGAACCTGGTGGTGACGCCGGCGCCGACCCAAATGGATCTGCTGGAGGTAAATCTGTCGCCGCGATACACCGGCAGCGGCACTGATTTTCCCGCGGATTCCGGCGAATCGTTCACAGTAATGACGGCGGTGACAGCATATAGCGTGCGCCCGCCGCCGACGGGAGACATCGAGTTTCTGGAGAACGGGGCGACGGTTCCGGGCACGATTGTGTACTTCCCATTCAGCGGCAGCCCTAACCCGTGGGCCTATCTCAATGCACAATTGACAACGTCCATCAATACGCCGGGAACGTATACCTTTACGGCCTCTTATCCCGGAGACGGGAATTACATGGCAGCACAGACTTCGTATTCGCTCACGGTCGTTGTTTCGGATTCGACGTTCCTTATGGCTTCGCCGATTCCGAATGTGACCGTGACCGCAGGGCAAAGCGGGACAACGAATGTGACGCTGACCAAGGTGGATACATTCGGCGGGGTGGTTAACGTAACTTGTACCCTGCCGGTTGCAATGACGGAGGCGACGTGCCCGGCAACCACCGCGAGTTTGGGCAATAACACGACAGCCGTCGCCCAGTTGACGATCACTACGACAGGCCCGCACACCGTGGCAGCGAGTCAGGCCGGCGGGAAACGGTCAAATGGTTTTGCCGTGCTGGCGTGTGTAGTTCTGTTCCTGCTGCCGGCGGGATTCAAGCGGAAGGTTGCGTTGGTGATTTTGATTGTGGTTTGTGTCGCGGGGGCCGGAGGCTGCGGCAAGGGCAATCAAACGACCCAGGACCAGGGAACTCCGCCGGGCACATACACGGTGAGCGTGACGGCGACGTCGAGCAATATCACGCGGACGGGGACGTTTACGGTGACGGTGGAGTAGGCGGAGATCAGTCGCCGGCTTGGGCGGGGCGCATTGCGGGAATGCGACGGAGCATCAGGGTGAGCGCGGCGGTCATGACGGCCACTGCCGGAACAGCGACGAACAGCCACCCGAGCAGCGCCTGACCGGCCAATCCGCTCATGTGCGTGGCGATGCTCAGGGCGGGAAGATGCACGAGAGCGCCAGGCGCGGGGCGTGCCGAAATGATCCATCTGCCCATCCTGACAAAGGGAACGATGAGCGCCAGTTGCAGCGGCATGGCGGCGTAGTTGGCGGCCTGGATGGCGGGCAGGTTGAGGCGAAGCGCAACGGCGAGGCCGGCGCAGAGCACAGTGGGGATTCCGACGACGGGGATGCAGCCGACAGCGAATCCGAGGGCAAGCGTGAGCGCCAGGCGGCGCGGCGAGATTCCCTCGCTGAGCCAGAGCACCGCGGTCCGCTTTGCCGCTGCCGGAATTTTCCGCATCCGTTCCTCCGCGCTGAACTGCGCTTCCTACTACTTAACTACGCACTCGGTAATGATTGGTTCACCCCATATGAAACTTCGGCGAATGAACCAAAGTCGTTATCAGAATTGGATGCTGCCAACGCGTAGAAGGCGCGAGCGCATGGATGGCACAAAAGTATGAGGAGGCTGGGACGGGCGACTTGCGGCGCCCGGCAACAACAGCCTTGCAGTCTGCGGTAAACTTGGACGCGATGAGGGTGTTTGGCATCGATTGCGGGACCGAGGTGACGGGCTTCGGCGTTGTGGATTCGAGCGAAGACTCCCGCAGCCAGCAGCTCCAGTTCCGGGCGATGGGCGCGATACGCCTAGCCAAGGCGCGCACGCTTCCCGAGCGCCTTGACCAGGTGTTCAGGGAATTGACGGCGGAGATGGAACGCTGGCGGCCTGACACGGTAGCGGTGGAAGAGGTGTTCTACTCCGTCAATGCCAAGTCGGCGCTGAAGCTGGGCCAGGTGCGCGGCGTGGCGCTGCTGGCGGCGGCTCAACAGCACATTCCGGTGGCCGAATACGCTCCGTTGAAGATCAAATCGAGCGTGGTCGGCTATGGACTCGCCAAGAAGGAACAGGTGCAGTTCATGGTGGCGCGCCTGCTGGGATTGCCGCGACTGCCTGAGCCTGCCGACGCCGCCGATGCGCTGGCGGTGGCGATCTGCCACATCCACACGGCGCAAACTCTGGCGCTCCAGGGGGCCGGGCGATGAGAGGGGCATGGCTGGTGGCCGTGGCGCTGGCGCTAGCGGCGGAGACGCAGGCCTCGACTGCACAAGCTCCGGTGGTGCAGGTGGACTTTTCCAATCCCGCGCTGCAGCCCCCGCAGTGGACGCTGATCCTTTACGCCGATGGCACCGGGCATTTTCGCTCGCAGATGGGCAAATCGCCCGATGGCGGATGGAAGGAGATCGAAGCGCCGGGCGTGGATCGCGACGTTCACGTGAGCAAGGACTTTGCCAGACAGGCGTTTGATGTGGCGCAGCGGCACCGTTGGTTCAACGAGAAGTGCGAGAGCCACCTGAAGGTTGCGTTCCAGGGATGGAAGACGCTGAGTTATACCGGGCCGCAGGGCCAGGGGGCATGCACGTTCAACTTTTCGCGGGACAGGGAAATCCAGGAGCTGGGCGACGCGATGGTTGCGGTGGCGCAGACGATTGAGGAAGGGGCGCGCCTGCAGGTGCTGCTTGAACATGACAGGTTGGGGCTGGACCAGGAGATGGATTTTCTGACCCAGGCGGTTGCCGACGGGCGGGCGCAGCAGATCGGTACCATCCGTGACATTCTGGAGCGGTTGGCCCAGGACGACGAAGTCCTGGACCGAGTAAGAAAGCGGGCAAGAGACCTATTGACCCACGGGCCGACATGAAGCAGTGACAGAAAGCGACTTTTTAGCCGAGTTCCGTGTCCAATACAGTAGGCTGCCCGATGTTTTGGGGTGAATCGCCAAGGGGCGATGGAAAGGCGGGGCGCCATGAAACTCATGAACAATCGCAGATGGTTGGCGGGGCTGGCGATGCTGGCCCTAGGTGTGGTGTCGTTGGGGTCAGCGCTTTGGGCGCAGAGTGCTCCAGACGGATCAGGTCAACCGGCAAGAGCGGTGCGTTTGAGTTACGTGGATGGCCAGGTGACTCTTTCGCAGGGCGGCCAGGTGCTTGCCCAAAAGGCGGTGGCAAACACTCCGTTGTTCGAGGGCGTGCAACTGACAACCGACGACAGCGGCAAGGCTGAGATTCAATTCGAAGACGGCAGCGTGGCGCGCATCTCGCCGGACAGCTCGCTGACGCTGGCGGCGCTGCAAGGGGCGGGAACGAGCGCCAACGCCGTGCTGGTGGTGAATGGCGGGCTGGCCTACTTCGAACTCCAGGGCAGCGGGCAGGCCGGCCAAATGAGCGTGCAATTCGGCGACGCTCAAGTGACCGCGAGCGGCTTCACCGTGCTTCGCGTTGCGATGGACAATCCGCCTGGTGAGTTGGCTGTTTTTTCAGGCAATGCACACCTGGATGCGGCGAACGGAGCGGTGTCGGTTGACCTGCATGGCGGCGAAAGCCTCGCGCTCAACGGCGCGAGCCCGTCGAACTACCAAGTGGCGGAATCGATCGAGCCGGATTCGTGGGATGCGTGGAACTCAGACCGCGACCAGGCGCTGACAGCAGAAGCCGCCAACCAAACGGGCGCGGCAGCAGGCGTGGGGGCGAACGAGAATCCTGAGTGGAACGATCTGGACGCCAATGGCAACTGGTACAACGTGCCCGGACAAGGCTATGTATGGTCGCCCTACGAAGCGGAGAACTCCGATTTCGACCCATACGGCTACGGAAACTGGATGTGGACGCCGGGTTACGGCTACCTCTGGATTTCGGGATACCAGTGGGGATATCTGCCCTACCAGTGCGGAGCGTGGAACTTCTACAACGGGTTCGGCTGGGGCTGGGCGCCGGGCCTTGGCGGGTGCTCTCCGTGGTGGGGAGGGGGATACTACCGCGGCCCGAACATTGGCATGGCGCCTCCGGGATACCGACCGATCCCGCGCCCGATTTTGCCGCGGCATCCGATCCATGCGCAGCCGGTGGCGATGGTTCCGATAAGGCGGAGCCCGGTGATCGTGGGTGGGAAGCCTCCGGGCCGCGACAGAAATGCGCCGGTGATCATTGGCGGAAATACGGTGCAGCCGCTTCGGCCTGTGCCTTCGCGGCCAGTGTCGATTCACCCGCCGGTGACGTCGTTCCAGAACCGGCCGGCGCAATCGGGGAACCCGCAGCCGGGCCATCAGCAGCCGGGTAACGAGGTGAGGCCGGTGATCGGCGGGCAACCGATGCCGAGCCGGCCGGGCTACAACTTCAATCGCCCAACGACGCAAGGGCCGACAGAGACGAATCGTCCAGTGGCACCTGCGCCGGTACAGGTTCCGGCGTTCGTCGCGCAACCGCAGCCGACCCACAACACTCCACAGCCAGCGCCGCCCCCGCGGAACACATATAGTCCGCCGCCGGCACAGCCGGCACCGCCGCCATCGCGGAGCGGGTATGGAGGCGGATTTTCCGGTGGCGGCTCACCTCGCCCGAGCGGTGGTGGAGGCGGTGGCGGTTCGCCGCACCCCAGCGGTGGTGGGGGCGGTCGTGGTGGCGGAGGCTCGCATAGCTTTGGTGGCGGCGGCGGCGGAGGTGGTGGTAGTTCGCACGGTGGGGGTGGCGGCGGCGGCGGCAGTGGCAGCGGTGGACACGGCCACTGAGGTTTGAGTTTGCGCGTGCCGATGCCGACGCAAAAATGACTTGATCACGCAACGATGACTTGATAGCGACGGCCTGCTTTGAGCTGAACCTCGACGGTTCTGCCAAAGGCAGGCCGTTGGTTTATGGGTTCGCCGTCTTGCGCAACGCGCGAGATCGCCGGGTGCCATGCGGCGCCGGCAACTGAAGGGCAAGTCAGATTAAGAGCGATCGCTGGAATGACATCAGGAGCTGAGGTTATTCGGCCTTGATGGTGGAGAGCACAACGATTTCGCCGGGTTCGACGGTGATCTCAGGCGTGACCGCGGAGACGGAGTTTTCTTCTTCGAGGCCGGTGCGTTCGATTTCGGCCCAGGGATGCGCGGCGCCATCGACGGCGAGTTTGCGCGCCGTAGTGGAGCGATTGATGACGACGAGTGTTTCGTTGTTCGCGCCGGCGAAAGCGGTGGCGAGAAGGTCGGGATCGCCGGTTGAGACGCCGATGCGCTGCATGCCTTTGAGGATGTGGCGACTGAAAGCGCCGAGGACGCGAAGCTGGAAACTTGTGGGCACGGGAATCCAGCCGCGGGTGCGGTCGGGCGCAAGCAGCGAGCGCGAGCCGGCGAACGTGGGCTGCTCCACGCCGAGCAGGGTCCAGCAATACATGAGGGCCACGGCATCGAGCTCGGTGAGGTTCTTGTGGTAGAGCTGGGCGACGGCGAAAGCGATGCGGAAGGACGGCTCCTGGTAGTGGGGATCGTTGATGCAGATTTCGGTGGCGAGGAAGGGCTTGCCGGCGGAGGCATCGTGATGGCCTTCATGCGCGCGTCGTAGAGATCGGGGTTCGAGATGAACTCCTGAAAGTCGTACTCGTGCGTGGCGGAAAAGTCGACGGCGCGCCAGGCATCGGGGTTCTGGCGCAGGGCGTTGGCGCGGTCGATGCCAAGAAACATGTAGCTGGCGTCGGCCATGTGAATTTTGGTTTGCGTGAAGCCGGCGTTGTCGAGCGCGCGGCGCACGGCGATGGCCATGGCGGCGAAGACTTCGGGAGGCTGATCGACTTCGTTCTCGAGGCCGACGATAGCCGGCGCGGCGCCGGTGGCCGCTTGCGCCTTCTGGCAGTAGGTGACGAGGATGCGCGCGTACTGGTCGGGGTCGGCGACTTTCTTGCCGGGAACATCGGCCCAGGACGGAAGGGCCCACAGCTCATAGATGACGCTGCCGCCGAGCGCGAGAATGTGGCGGCTATAGTCGAAGCTCGATAGCTCGCTGTTGGGGAAATTGTCGCCGTAGTAGTGCGGCGTCGAGTCGGCGAGGTTGTCGAGATTGCTCATGTCGGGCTTGAGCTCGGTGCCCATGGGGTATTCGCGGAAGAGCAGGAGGTTGTATCGCTTGAGGATTTGCCAGTACTCGCGCTTGCCGGCGTCGCTGAGCTCGCTGTAGGCGGGAATGCTGGGGCTGCCGCCGAAG
Organism: Occallatibacter sp.; assembly: GCA_050010795.1. Taxonomy (GTDB): domain Bacteria; phylum Acidobacteriota; class Terriglobia; order Terriglobales; family Acidobacteriaceae; genus Telmatobacter. The sequence goes on along the minus strand of JBEKKI010000014.1, from coordinate 7,795 downwards.
CCGAGCATCGTCTGGTGAACGTCGGAGGGCTTAAGCGTGATGGTCGCGTCGCTGAGTTCGGGCTTGCGGAGGGAGCCGGAGACGACGTCGTGCGCAGTGCGCGAGGCGGCGAGCATGAGCTGATGGCGTGTTACGTCGAAGAGCATCGGCGCCTCGAGGATCTCAAGGCCGTTCACGAGAACGCGCGCGGCGAGATGCGCATCGGCGATGACGGTGAGCGTGCGAGCGTCGCCGGTGAATTGGCGCTCGAGGGAGAAAACGGTCTTCTCGGGATAATTGCCCTGGCCTTCGTAGAGAGCCGTGGAATCGTAGTAGCGCTCCGAGATGCGGACCTTGCTCGACGTGAGCTCGACGGTGAGACCTGCGCGAGGACCGGTGAAGATCCAGCGGAGCGTGGCGCGATCGGGGACGCCGGCGTCAAGCATGATGGTTCGCTCGAAGAGAGCGGGCAGATCTTCGTGAAAGTACTTGCGGGCGATTTCGTCGTGATGGCCCCAGCCAGGGCCCGCGGGGCCGTCGGAGACGAAGCGGAAGGTGTCCTCAGGTTGCGACGGCGTGGCCGGCGGGTGAGGGAGCTGGACGGCTTGTTGGGCAGAAGCGGCGGAGGCAAGAAGAAGTGCGGCGAAAAGCCCAATCGAACGCATGGCCTCGATTATCCGCGTCGGCGGGCTTGCGGTGTCAAGCGCGTGCGGAGCGGGCTGGCGGAAGTGACCACTCGGCAACCCTTTGTGCTCGGGGAGCGAGAATCTTCGATCGAAGATTGCTAATCTAATAGATGTGAATCCCGAGCAGGACAAGCGTTTGCGGATTGCGGCGATTGGTTTTTTGAATCCCGCTCCGCTGATGTGGGATTTCGAGCATCCCCCGCTGGCGGAGGTGCTGGAGCGGCGTTACCGCATCGACCGCATGACGCCGGCGGAGTGCGCGGCGAGGCTGGGCGACGGGCGGGCGGATATCGGACTGATTCCCATTGCGTCGCTGGCGACGATGCCTGAACTGCGCGTTCTGCCGGGCTGCACGATTGCGTCGAAAGGGAGGGTGCGATCGCTGATCCTTGTACACCGGGCAAAGCAGGCGTTGAGCGAACTGCGCTCGGTGGCGGCCGATACGGCGAGCAGGACGACGCTGGCCTACGCGCGCATCATGTTCCACAAGTGGGGCAATGGCGGGGTTCCGTTTGTGCCGCTGGCAGCGGACCTGGATGTGATGCTGGCAAGGGCTGACGCGGCGATCCTGATCGGCGATCCGGCGCTGCTGGCGCTCGAAGAGCGGTACAACCGGGTGGAGCGAACCGCCGAGGAGCTCGTGTATCGCGACATGGCTGCGGAGTGGCGTGCGCTGACGGGGTTGGCGTTTGTGTCGGCCGTGTGGAGTGCCCCTGCGGGAGGCGGAGGTTTGGACGAGAGGGTTGCTGAGGATATGATCCGCTCGCGCGATCATGGGCTCGCGAACATTGACGCGCTGGTGGCGGAGTGGTCGACGCGGTTCCCGATTTCCGAGGAGACTATCCGGACGTATCTGACCGCGAACATCCACTACGTCCTTGACGAGGAGTGCGTGGAGGGAATGCGCGGGTTCTTCCGGATGGCGGCGGAGTTCGGAGTGCTGCCCGAGTACAAGGTGGCGGTGGAAGAGCTGGCGGCGCGGTAGCGAGCGTGAATCGTGGGACGTGAGTCGCGGACGTGGGCAGGGATATCGTGCGGACTCAGTTTGGAGCCGTTCGGAGCTGAAGGCGTTTAAAAAATCGCCGAAATTTGTCGACGATTTTGAGGTCGTTTTGTTGATTCCAAAGGCGTTAACACCGCTGTTTCGGCCAAAAAATTTTTATTTTTTTCTTTTTTTATTTCCTCCCTTGCTCAGAGATTTTCAAAGTGGACTGCCTCGGAAAGAAGCGTTCCGAGGCAGTAGCCAGTAGCCGGTAGCCAAGAGCCAGTAGCTAGTAGCCGGTAGCCAAGAGCAAATAGGAGCGAGAAGGCAGAGAACAGAGAACAGAGAGCAGAGAACAGAGAACAGAGAACAGAGAACAGAGAACAGAGAACAGAGCAGGATTCGTTGTTTGCTTATAGATTCATTGTGCGCGGAAAGAGGGAATTAACCTGCAAACTTCGGGGAGAAAATTTGTGTGGTGCAAAGCAAACAAGATCAGATTCTTGCGGCGAAACCGCGATTGGGTCTGAGAGCGAAAGGACTTGACAGCTGGGGTGAACCCCTTGAGTGAGACAGATTGGAAAAGCCCTGTATGCCGTTCGGTGGGATTTGCTTGGCGGACAGGGGGAGGGTTGGCAGGCGCAACGGCGTTTCCGAGGACTGATCCTGACCGCCGGAGAAAAATGGTCGACTTTGGATGTGGGGAGGCGGAATCTGCAAGCGACGCCGGGCTGTCGGATTTGCGCAACTTGGCGGGTTGTTGTTTAGCCAGTTACTTACAGATAGGCGACAATTCGTCCAAAACCTCGTCTTTGTCTATCTACAGCACAATTTGTGAACACTAAGCCTTACTCTTCTGCCGGTCCGCCACTTATGCTCTGCCTTTAAAAGATTCGTCGGCGTGAAGTCCAAGTTGATGACATGACCAGATGGTTTTTAGCGCTTCAGGATCTGCTCGACGGTCTCGATGTCTACTAACCCGTTGCATCCGTAAATCGCCGGAAGCACTCGTTCTGCAGGGTAAGTTCGCCGGAGTTCAGCAATTCTTTCTGTGCCAGAGCGGTATGCGGGGAGATACATTCGGCCCAGCAGGGGATGCCGCCCCCACGCACCAGACAGTTTATCGGCGCGTTCTTCCGTGACCAGGAAGTCGCGCCGCAGCGTGGCCGCCACTTCCGCCTGTTGTCTCGCTTCGCCCCAGGTGAGATAGGACGACTGGTTCTTCGCATCATCCTGCAATAAGGCCAGCAGCACGCCAATCTGCAAGTCTTCGTCTGGTAGCTGTTCGATTTCAGTGACGCCATGCGCGATGAGAATTGCATTGTTGGCGAGCCCCTCAAATAGCGTGGCTGCGCGCGTGTTCATGGTGAGAACCGTGGCCTCGAAACCCACCTTTCCGCGGACGTACAAGTTCTGCAGGTAGGCAAAGGTGGTCACGTGCCCCGGAACAACCTCGTGGCTAACGAGTTGCTCAAACTCCGGATACGAAATCTGCAACGAAGCATTGATCTCGTAGGTCGCTTCGTATTGCGGAGTGCCGTCGGCGTTGCGCGCTCGCCCGAGGTAGTTCATGGAACCGGAAAACCAGGCGTCCTTGATAGGCAGGAAGTCAATGTTCGCCCGTGGCACCCGCGCAAGTTCCGGGGGAAGGTACGGCAGCAGGTTCTTCGCGCTGAGGTTGTCGAAATGCGCGATTACCGCCGCGCCCAGAGCGCGCACTGAGGCCATCGGGACCACGCGCTCCCGGCGCCAGGTATCGACTGCCTCCAGTAACCCTCCGCCAGCGGACGCGGTGTATCCGGCGCGGCCCAACAATTCGGCCAAGCGTTCCCGCTTCCTCTCCGGCCTGGAGGGTTCAGGCGGTTTCGCGGTCGACGCCTCGACAGAGCGGGCGTAAGGCACCGGATCGCCCTTGCCGAGAACCTCCATCGCGAGGTCCCACATGGTCTCGAGACAAATCGCCATCCCGGTCAAATAGGGCTGGCGCAGCCCGCCCATCTTTGCTGCCTCTTTGCGCAGTCCGGCGATGGCCTCGGGGAGGTCAACTGCACGCAGGTACTCCTCCACTGCCTCCCGATCGACGTTCTTGCCAGCGACGCCGCCAAACTGCCGTATCCGCGCTGCGGCCGGATGCGTGTAGGCGGCGGGTAGCGGCTCATCGGAAAACCAGGTGTCGGCAATAAAGCGCCCCACGCCCGAGGGGCACAACACGTCGCCGCCCCAAAGGGTGTCGATGCCTAAAACAGCGTCAGCAACATACTTTCCTGCTTGGTCCATGACCTACACCTTTCCCTTCTTCATGGAATAGAACCAGACGTAGAAACAGAGGCCCGCAAACAGCAGTATGGAAACCGATTGTGAGACGGGATCGTTCAAGTAGAACGGGGTTTGGATCAGATCTTCGCGATACCAAGGGAAAAGCCGCAGCGATGCACCCAGGACGCCTCCCAACGCACCGCCCGCCATGAGTCCCGAGGCAATGATGACCCCACGCTCACGAATTCTGCCGCCCTGCTCGCCGCCCGTCGTCTCTGAACGCTTGTTGATCAAGTGCGACATGATTCCACCGGCCAGCACGGGCGAGGTCAACCCCAGCGGCAGGTAGATGCCCAGGGCAAACACCATGGAAGACTTTCCCAGCATCTCCACCACCAGTGTCACCATCGCGCCAATGCCAAACAGAATATAGGCGACCGGCTGTTTGTTCATGAATCCCACTACCAGGGCCTTCATGATGGAAGCCTGTGGCGCCGCCAGAATCTGTCGCGTGTCTCCCGGCGCCGCCTCTCCGAACTGATAGACGTGGGCCAGCAGGACGATGGTCAAGCCGGCGGTGATGGCAGCGGCGATGACGCCGATGAACTTGACCTTCTCTTGCGCCGCCGGCGTCGAGCCAAGCCAATAGCCGGCCTTCAGGTCGGTGATGAACTGGCCCGATACGCACAGGGCCGTGCATACCATGCCCGCAATGGCCATCACGAAGAACATTCCCGTGTCGCCCGAGAGGCCAAAGCTCAACAACACCACCGCGGAGATGATGATAGTCAGCATGGTCATGCCGGAGGCCGGATTGTTGGCCGTGGTGGCAATGGCGTTGGCGGCCACTGAGGTGAAGAAGAACGCGAAGATCAGCGTCAACACCAGGCCCAATGCCAACACCGTCAAGGAAACCTGAAGGCGCGAAAAGAAGATGGCCACGCCGATGGCGCCGAGGACGACGCCCAACAACAGGGAAACCACCGGAATATCGCGGTCGGTGCGTTCCGTTTGCGGAGCCTCGCCATGACGGAAGGCGTGCAGCGCAATGCCAAACGATCCGGCGACCACGCGTAGCGATTTCAGGATACCGATGATGCCGGCCGTGGCGATGGCTCCCACGCCGATGAAGCGCACATAGTTGCGATAGATCTCCACCGCGGTCATCTTGGAGATGGGGATCATGGCCGGATACAGAGAAATGTCTGTATGGCTGCCGATGAACCAGATCAACGGGACCAGTACAAAGCTGGTGAGAATGCTGCCCGCACAGAAAACCATGGCACTGCGCAAGCCCATTACGTAGCCGAGTCCGAAGATAAAGCCGATGGCGTCGAAACTGAAGACCATTCGTCCCTTATCGGCGAGATTGCGTATCACCGGCACGAACTGAAGGTCGAGGTACTCTTTCCACACATGAAATGTGGTGACAAAGAAGTCAAAAACGCCGGCGATGGCAGTTGCTTGCAGAAGCAACCTGGCTTGCGAACCGCCCTTTTCTCCGGTGACAAACACTTCGGTGATAGCCGTCGCCTCGGGGAACGGCAGTTGACCGTGCATCTCGCGCACGAAATAACGGCGCAGCGGAATAAGGAAGAGAACGCCCAGGCAGCCGCCCGCCAGGCAGATGAAGATGGTCTGCACCGGGTGCGGATCGAGGTGGAGGATATAGAGCGCGGGAATCGTGAAGACGGCTCCGGCCACCACGCTTCCTGAGGCCGCGCCGATGCCGGTGATGATCACATTTTCCAGCAGACTGGTACGCCGCCTGTACACGCGCGCCAGGCCGATGGCGAGAATGGAGATGGGAATCGCAGCCTCCATCCCCTGGCCCACCTTCAGTGCCGAGTAGGCCGACGCAACTGAGAAGATGACGCAAAACACCACGCCCCAAGAGACCGATCGCAGCGTAAGTTCCGGCTGCTTCGCTTTTGCAGACACGATGGGCAAGTAAGATTCGCCGGGTTTCAGAGGCTGGTAGGCGTTTTCTGGAAGAGACTTCGTATCGATCTCGTTCATCGATGGATGATACCCCCAATCGGCGATTCCCCAGGACCGATGCCTCGGGGTCACGGCTGTTCAGACACGATGGCCAACGCCGTCCCAGACAAGGCTCTGGGTTCATTCGCGGTCTGGAAGGACTACGCAGTACACCACATCCATAGCGTCAAATCAAGTGCGAAAGTCACACCGGCTGCGCCTCCAATATCCTCATGGCGCTGGTCATCGGCGGAATCTCCACCGCCTTTTACCTCTGGCGCCGCGACCTGGTCTCCAACATCTTCGGCCACTTAATAAATCTGGAGAAACCGGATGAGTTCAATAACAGTGAGATTCCCTTCATTGAGTCCAATATGCCTGGGGCACACTCATCGCGAGATTCCGGGGTCGGGGCCGAATTACCGGCTATGGAGAGATGGACGGGCGAGCGACAAAGATCCAGCATAGGTCGCACTTGCCGACCATCCTTTGGCCTCAATCGCGCGAATTGCGGGGAATCTGAAAGTCTACTCCGTTCGCGCGATTGACCTGCTGGGTTGCGGCAACGTCGATCTGATCCAACGGAAACTGTTCGTAGTGGTGAGAATCAAGATCGGTGAGGACCTTTGCAGTCATCATGTAGTTTTGCATCTTCGCAGGAGCACGTCCGTCTTTGAAGATCACCGTGAGAGGCTGCTCGGATGCGGGCGTGTAAGGAGCCGTTGATCCTGCCGCAGCGGTTTGCTGACTTGGCCCACTCCGGGGCGAAATCTCTTCGGAGTAACCCTGCTCGGGAATCTCCTCTGGCGCTCCGTAGCCCTGGCCGGGGTAGGGCGCCGGGTAAGCGGGAGCCGCACTGCCTTGGTCATACGCAGATTCTTCGGAATCTCCCCAATCGTAGAATCCAGGGTCGATCACATAAGGGTATCCATATCCGAGCCATGCTGGATAGCTATACGTATACCAGTTGTTGAATTGGCGTCTCCGATCTCGGAAGCGAGCGCGATCACCATCCCGGTCCCCGGCATGGGACGGGTTCGCAAGCCCCGGTTGATGCGGAAGCCGGTACGCCATGAATCTGTTTCCGCTATGGGGAAATCGAGGGCTCGAGTAGTTGGGCGGGCTAAAACGCTGAAATCTCGAATTACCCAATGCGCCGTATCGAAACGGCGGCGCGGGCCGCACAAAGTTCCCCGGCCGTGAGAAACCGGGATGCCCGGAAACGCCGACATGCCCCGCGAATCCTCGACTGCCGAAGGATCCGGCGTGCGCGCCGCCGTGTTGCGCAAAAGCCGGTGCGGCAAGCACAAACAAAGCGACTGCGGCCCGGAACATCATGGCACTATTCTACCCCCGATCGAACTCTGTTTCTTGTCTGCGAATCCCGGGGCACCATTGTGTTCGGGACCAATCGCTTGGCGCGACGGCGAACTCAACGCGACCAGCCTGACATAGTCCTGCAATGCAGTTTGCCTACCCCCATAAACGTACAGTTGGTGTATCACCGGGTACTTGTCAGCTACTACCTGGGCGACGCCTCGGAACAGGCCAGTCTCGCCTGGAATGATCAGTACCGGCGAGTTGGCTTGTGGGAAGTTGTTTTTGGCTGCGCTGTCGGGGAGCTGGGTGGAGCGTTGATCGGCGCTTGAGACGAGGATTTATCGCGGCTTCGCCGCGCACTTGATCTCTCAAAAAAAGATGGAGAGCGGTTGCGGCACGCGACCCAGAGGGTGCCCCGCTCGTGCCCTGATACAGGACGAAAAGCAACCGCAGATTCCTCGGCTCCCTGCGGTCGCTTGATTGGATAAACCGGAAGGCTCCTCCAGTGTCCTGAGCTAAAGTTTGGTTGTTTGGAGACCGAGCTTTTAGCGCGGGAGTAAAGGAGCCTTATGAAGATTGTAGGGTGTGATTT
>JBEKKI010000013.1:0-92710 GCA_050010795.1 Occallatibacter sp. | reverse complement strand
GTGAGAAATCACCACAGGATGAACGGGAGCCGTCCGCCCGCGGGGGAACCGATGACTCGGTTCCCCCACTACGACATCTTCATGCCGGCAAATGCCGATCTACTAGAGATACAAGGATGACATCGCAATTCTTTAACGAACTTCCGAGACAGGACGCTAGCGCGAGATGACTTGCTCTCCGGCTTCAGGCGAGGGTTGGCGTAAGGTGCGCGGGCTCGCTGCTTTTTCTTCGCGTAGCGCTTTGAAGGCGCGGTAGACGAACCAGCCCAAGTACCATCCGTCGATGAAATTGAAGGGTTTTTCGCCAGTGGTGTAGTGGCCGCAGGGCAGGACGCGCACTTCGTAATTCAGGGTCGATCGGCGAGCGGCTTCGATGACCTGGAGCGAGTACTCGCGAGGAAAGGTGAGGTCGTAGTTGGCGTAGACGAAGAGGGCGTGCTTTTGCGGGCCTCCGGCCTCAGGGCTCACATATTTTGTGTAGTAACTGATGGGGCTGACGGCGGCCCACAGAGCCCGCACCCGCTCCTGCGTGAGGCCCGCGGCTTCGACACCCGCGCGAATGTGGCGCGTGCTCTGGCCGGCCCATACGACGTCGCCAAACGCAGTGGATGCGTGATTGAAGGCATTTACGCGCAGGCGCGCATCATGAGCGCTGGCGAGGAAAGCGTAGCAAGAGCCGAGGCTGGTGCCCAGCACGCCGAAGTGCTCGTAGCCCTGCTCCTCGAGCCAGTCGAGGCAGCAACGAATATCGACAACGGCCTGTCGGCACGCAGAAATGGTGCGGCCGATGTTTGCGCTGACGGCGTAGTCGGAGCGCTCGAGCTCCCCGGGACGGCGAATGTCGTGATAGGGCTTGGAGAGCCGCAGCGCGGAGACGCCCATGCGATTGAAGAGCCTGCAAAGCGAGTTGTGGCTGAAGCCGTCGGCGTTCCACTGCGGCAGAACGACGATGGCCTGTTTGGGACGCGCGGGGTCCTTGTGGTCGGGCGCGGGATACCAGCGCGCATTGGCGAGATCGTTTTCGGGGTAGGGAGTGCGTTCAGGCGAAGTGAAGCGCAGGTACTGCGCCCTGGGGAGCTTGCCTTCGGCGGCCTGCTGCTTCAGCGCGGCGTCTTGAGCAAGAGTCTCAGGGCGCACGTTGGTGGGAAAGAGCTGCGGATGGCGCTCCTCGAGGCGGAAGTCAGTGGGGCGCTCGTAGCCGAAGAAGACGTGGCTGTGGCGGACGAGGAGCTCGTTGATGCGGACCATGGCGGCCTCAGCGGCCGCAGGATCGCGGACAACAGCGGGATCGGGAACCGCGTCGCCGAAGCCGTGCGACTCGAGAAATGGCGTGACCCATTCGAAACCCCACTCCAGCGGGCGCACGACACGATTGTCGTCGCGCGAGTTCAGACGCGTTTCCCACGCGTACATCCAGCGCGCATACCAGTCAGTCAGCATGAATCTGACTCAATTTTATCAGCGATGCCGATGAAACTGCGACGGCAGAGACAGGGGTGTGCGAGGCGAATCACGCCTTGCGCGCGGCGCGCTTGAGCGAGAAATACTCGGCCGCAAACCAGCCGAGGCTGAGCAGCACGATGAGGCCGATGATGCCCTGCGAAATGGCGCAGTAAAGGCACCAAACGCCGAGACCATATTGCTCGATCATGGACAGGCGGAAGGCGAAGAGAAATCCGAGCGAAGCGACAAGGAAGGTGGCAAAGCGCTGGCGCGCGAGGCTGAGGCAACCGAGCAACAGGTATCCTGTGATGCCGATGGCGGCCACGGGGACGCGGTAGACCGTAGCGAAGGAGCTGTGATTCACGATGCCGCAGTCCCAGCGCGCGTTGATGTCACACGGCGCGGTGCCGGTGGAATAGTGAAGGCGGAGCGCCAGCGAGGAGACGACAATGCCGGCAATGGCGAGAATCAGGATGAGATATCGCATAGCAGGTGGCGACAATCTGAGGATCAATGGTCGATTCGATTCTAGCCGATCGCGCGTTGGGCAACGGGCAAAGCGGCTCGCTCAGGCGCAGCGGGGCCGGCGCGTTACGATGAAGCCATGAATCAGGCTGACGGCGCCGGATTGCGCGGCCAAGCCGCGGAGCCCTGGCAGAGCGCATCGCGGGTTGCGTTCTTCGGCGGAAGTTTTGACCCGCCGCACATGGGGCATCTGGCGGTGGCGCGCGCGGCACGCACCGCATTCTCGCTCGATGCAGTGTTGTTCGCGCCGGTGGGCGCGCAACCGCTGAAGCCGGAAGGCTCGACGGCGAGCTTTGAGCACAGGGTGGCAATGACGCGCCTTGCAATCGAAGGCGAGCAGGGATTTTTCCTGTCGCTTGCAGACGCGCCGAAACCGCCGAGAGGCGGCAGGCCAGCGCGGCTGCTGCCGAATTACACGATCGACACGCTCGAGGGCATGCGCGCGGCGATGAGACCTGATTCCGTGCTCTATTGCCTGATGGGCGCAGACGCGTTTTTCGGGCTGCGGCGCTGGCATCGCGCCAGAGAGATTCCGTTTGCAGCGTGGTTGATTGTGGCTTCGCGCCCTGGGCAGCAGCTGGACGGATTGAAGGACGCGGTGCCGGAGGGGCTCGTGCTTGAACGGGCGCCGGGCGGGGATCGGAGCGAATCTGGCGTTGAGGTGCGCGCATTTTCTCTGGTGAGTGCTGAGGGAAAGCGCGCGCCGTTCTATGTGCTTCCAGGGCTGGACGTGGAGATCAGCGCGACAGAGATTCGCACGCAAATGCGCGAAGGAAATGAGTCTCTAACCGCGAGCACTGTGCTTGCGCCCAGGATTGCCGAGTACATTAGAGCCCACGGCCTTTACCGTTGAACGACTCGCGGGCCGCTATTCCCCTAGCTGTGGTCCCTGCTCTACCATGAAGGCTGGAGAGCCTTCCTAACGCATGAACATATCGCCGGCGCAGAAACAGACGCGCACCCTAGTACAAGCCGCAGCCGCGGTTTGTGAAGAGAAGAAGGGCCAGGACACTCGGATCCTCGCACTCGACCCTGTCGACTCGGGCCTGTCTGACTTTTTCCTCGTGACCTCGGCCACAAACGAGCGGCAGGCCGTGACAATCGCCGACGAGATCGAGCTGCGGCTCAAGCGGAATTTCGGGGTTTACCCGAACTCCGTGGAGGGCCGCCGCAACGGCGAGTGGATCCTGCTGGACTACGTGGACTTTGTGGTACACGTGTTTCTGGCGGAGCGGCGTGCGTTCTACGATATCGAGCGGCTGCGCAAGTCGGCAAGGCCGATGACGCCAGGCGAGTTCGACGTTGAGCTGAAGGCGGTGCTGGCCGCAAAGACGCGCGCTGTGCGAAGCGCCGCGAAGGACAAGGCAACGGCGCCGGCGTGGAGCAAGAGAGTTGAGGCGAGGAAGAGCGCCGGAGCGGCCAGCGCACGCGGAAGGAAGCCGACAGCAGCAAAGCATAAGGCGAAAAAAGGCGCTCCCCAAAAAGCTTCGGGCGGGAAGACTCGCCGCACTGCGCAAAGCAAACGCAGAGCCTGACTGGGCTTGACTCAGCGTCCTATGGTTCCTGAAAGCAAGGCGGAGAAGAACGACGCGTCCCGTGTGGGCCGCCGATGGGCTTTGCTCTGAATTGAGCAAAAGAAAAGCGGGAAGCCCGAAGGCTCCCCGCTTTTGCTGGTTTGAAGGCGGAGCAGATGCTCCGCCTTTTTGGGTTAGAAAGTGATCTTCAGCGCGAACTGTCCAAAGCGGCGCTCGTCGTGGTTGCCGTTGGATGCCAATGTTCCCAGGCCGCCCTTTTCCTCAGGAACCGTCAGCGCCGTTGATTCTGCGCCACCTGTGTAATACAGGCCAGTGGTGTTCACGTAGAAGTTGTGGTGATTCAGGAAGTCGAATCCCTCGGCGCGGAACTGCAGGCCCACGCGCTCCGTGATCGGGAAGTCCTTCTGGAGTGCGGCGTCCGCATTCCATGCGCCCGGACCCCTGAACGAGTTACGGTGCGACATGGTTGAGGGGAACGGCCCCAGGTCTGACATTCCCAGCGTCGGGTTCAAGGAGTGGTCGAACGCGGGCACCGGTATGGTGAGGGCGTTGAAGTTGTTCGGACCAACGGCCTTTGGTGAGCCAACATTAAACGTTGGCTTCGTGGCTGGAATCAGGCGCGGAATGGTGTAGCCCACCTCAACCGTGGTCTCGTCGAATACCGAGAACGGTGCGCCGGTGCGGGCTGTGAAAATGCCGGAGAGAGACCAACCTCCCAACACTTCGCGTTGCAATTGGTTGCCATGCCCCTTCTGATACCAAGGCAGGTTCCATATGGGAGCGAATGAGATGCGATGGCGGAGGTCGAAGTCGGCGTTGCCCCAGTCGATCATCGGATGAGCGAGATCCGTGTAGCCGAGCGAGCCGAGATAGCCCGAGCCGCCCTGCAAGCTGTCGCCGAAGGTGGAGCTCAAGTTGTCGAGCGCGTGCGACCAGGTGTAGTTAAGCGCCAAGTCGAGACCAGAACCACGAAGGTTCTGGGTCTGGAAGCCGATGTTCAGCCCGCTGTAGAGGCTGTTTCCCAAGCTGCCGCGCATATTGATAGCGCTGTATTGCATATTCGGTTTCGTCAGGCACTCGGACGCTCCCGTGTCGTAGTTTGTAAACGGGCAATTATCGTTGATGACCAGTGGATCGCCGAGATACATCTGTGCGGCGCCATATTGGTCGATGTTTTCGATGTCGTAGAGGTGCACGCCCCGGGCACCGCTGTAGGCAACGTCAACCACCGTGCCTGGAACGATCTGGTGCTGAAGGTCGAGACTCCAGAACTGGGTCTGGGCGGTCTTGATTACCGGGTCAGGCATGCGCAATGAAGAAGGAGGAAGCGCAATTGAGCTTCCCGGCGCGCCCAGCGGGCCAAGGTTGTTGGTGGTTACGAGGTTCGCGCAGGTGCTTGTGGCCGAACCTGAGCAGGGTGCCGTCTCGACAACCGCGCTCGCTGGAGGATTAAAGCTGGCATTGAAGGTTACGTTGCCGAAGTTGCGCTCGTAGCTGATTCCGTAGCCACCGCGAAGGCTGTCGCGCCCGTTGCCGAAGAGGTCATAGGCGAAGCCGACGCGCGGCGCAAAGGTGCCCCAGGTCGGCTTCCAGAATTGGCCGATCGGGCTCTTGTCTGCGATGAAGACCCCTCCGGTACGTGTCTGCGCTTCGATGCCGTTGCCGGAACCAAAGTAGAAGTTGGAGTCGAGGTTTGCCTTATTGTTGTGCTGGACGCCGTAGTGCTCCCAGCGCAAACCGTAGTTGAAAGTGATCCGCGGGGTGATCTTATAGCTGTCTTCCCCGTAAACGGCCCAATCTTTATAGCGATAGCTGCGGGCGTAGACCGCGGGAGCGAGCGGCGGCGTTACCTCACATGAGGACGTTGGAATGACATTGAGGTAGATGTCCTCGTAGCAGGGGAGCTTGCCTTGCGGGTCGACACGGGTCGTAAAGTCATAGAGCGGAGCGCCGTTGGGGTTGCCGGCCGAGTTGATCATGTTGTCGAGGCTGAGCTGCCAGCCCTTGCCGAGCTGCTCGACGGCCTGCGCGTAGGCGCCGTACGCGGCATTCAACTGAATGTAAGTAAAGATGCCGCCGTAGCGCATCGAGTGCTTGCCCTTGACCCACGACAGGTCGGGTTCAAACTGAATCGTGTTTTGCGGGCCGCCGTAAGGCAGGCCGCCCGTGCCCGGGTTGCTCGTGTTCTCAAGACCCGGCATCTGAATCAGCTGGTTTGTCACGTGATCGGTGGGATCGACAAACATCAGGCTTGGAGTAGAAGTGAGTTTCGCGTCGAACGAGTTGGCGGTGTTGTAGCGCGTGTAGCTCACCTTGGCGCTGAGGAACACGCTGGGCGTGAAAGTGTGCGCGAGCGAATAGAGGTAGCTCTGATTCGCAATAGCGTTGCCTACGTCATATTGCGGGTAGGCGCTGTAAAACGACGACCCTACGAACTCGTTGGCGTTTTCCCGTGCACCCCGGAAGAACATCTGGGTCTTCGCCGTCGGGTTGTAGTCCAGGCGGCCGACCAGGTCGTAGGCGTTCATTGGGATGCCGCCGCCCGCGTCGAAGGGTGTGTTGAAGTTCACCGTGTCAAACATGGGCGTCGTGACAGGAATGGGAGTTGTACCGTTGACCATGCCGATCGTATATTTGTTTCCCTTTTGCTCCTGGTCTTGAACCGTTGTGGCTACACCGGAAGACTTGAGTACGCCGCCCCCGTAAGTCTTGTAGTAGCTCTGGACGTTGGCCGGCATCAGCGCGATGAATTGGGGATCGAAAACTTCTTCGGTCTCACTGGCGCTTGAGCGCACGCGCGTCCACTCGGTGCTCTCGAAGATGAAGAGCTTGTTCTTGATGATTGGCCCACCGGCGGCGTATCCAAACTGATTGCGGGTATATGCGCCCTTGGGGGTTCCAAGAGCGTCATTGCCGTAGGTATTGGCGGTATACGCAGAAAGGCGATTGAACTCCCAGGCGGAGCCGTGGATGTTGTTGGTTCCGGCTTTGGTGGTTACGTTGACGACACCACCCGCCGCGCGGCCGTACTCGGCCGGGAAGTTGTTGGTGATGACGCTGTACTCTTGCGTGGCATCAACCGGAACATCCTCGCCGACGCCCTCGTTGAAAACGGCAATATTCTCGACTCCGTCGAGAAGAATCTCGGTGCCCGTCTCACGCTGCCCATTGAGCGCAAATCCCACGCCGCGATCGGTCAGGTTCTGGCCTCCGCTGACACCCAATGCCGAGGAGCTGGTGCTGGTGCTATCGCCGCTGCTTACGTTGCCCGAGATGGCGACGAAGTCGTACGGGTTGCGGGTAAGGCTCGGAAGCTGCATCATCTGCCGCGTGTCGACGACCTGGGATATCTCCTGGGTCTGCGTATTCACCTGTGCGCCGCCTTCGCCGATGACCTGCACTTCAGTGACTGCAGCGCTGACAGAGAGTTTGGCGTCGAGAGTGACGTGGCCACCCACGGTGACTTCAACCTTGGCGACGAAGGGCTTGAAGCTGCGGGAAGTGACGGTGACCTGATAGAGCGCCGGCTCGAGGCCGGTGACCAGGTACAAGCCCGCCGAAGAGGACACGGCGGTCCGGACGTAGTTCGTGCCCAGGTTCGTGACTGCAATGGACGCCCCGGGAACTACGGCGCCCGACTGATCCACGACGGTTCCGGCGATCTGGCCGGTTTCGACTTGTGCGGAGGCAACAACGCCGCAGACAAACAAGACAGCCAACAGGCCTAAAACAACAAGTGTAAGCGACCGAAAGCGATTGGATGGCCGACCCGAATTTGTCGCCCGAGAAAGCTCAACATTGATCCCAAACAGCCTCATGGAACTCCTCCGAAATCCGACTGAACCGGAAGGCCTTGGTGGGAGGCTTCACAATCCAGGTTGTGCGCTTTCGGAGGCTCGATGGGGAGGGCAAGTCCGATCCCGCAAAATGAACAAATCGAACAAACGAACTCAGCAAAAACGAAGATTCCTGCATGCCACGACATCCGTGCGAGCAATGGCTCGACGGACGCGACCTCAGTATCAATACAGGGAAATCTGTAGATTTGTATGGCAATTTACGTGCCAATCGGCTGCATACCGCGGTTGACTGGAAACTACGTTGAAAAACAAGAGGTTCCATCATCCCAGTTTTTCAAGGTCCGCGCGAGATCTATTAATTGTTGTAGGATCTGTTTCGGTTGTTGCATAATTCTGCCGGCATTGAGTAGTGCGCTTTGGTTCCTTGGTCCTTCTGACTGAAGGCTCGGCGTGGGGCTTCTTCGGCGTCTAGCACAGACACGCGTAGCGCGGGATCGACAGCAAAAAGGAGGGGTGCCCGATTGGGCACCCCTCACGGTCTTTCCAGTTGTGCGAATGGTTAGAAGTTAATCGTCGCGAAAAGCTGCGTTGCGCGAGCGTTTGCTGCCGCCGTGATGAGTCCGAAGGTCCCCGATCCGTAGCTGGTAACCGGATTATTGAACTGCGTATGGTTGAAGGCATTCTGGCTTGCCATACCAATTCGCAGGCTGCGCGTTCCCTCCCCGCCCAACGAGAAGTTCTTGGCGAGGGTCAAGTCTGTGTTGTTGATCCCGGGGCCGTGGAAGGGATTGCGGTGGACATTGCCAAACGAGCCGATAGGCTCTGCTGTGAAGCTGCCGGCGCTGAACCAAGTGCTGTCGCCGGAGTGCGAGAGGCCAGTGGCAATCCGGGTGCGCGGATTGGAAAATGTCACAGCACCAGTCTGGAGGGGAACATCGGGGCACGCATAGAAGGCCAGCGAGGCATCGCAATACAGAGACCGCGATGTGCTGCCGGCATACGAGATGTCATACGGGAAGCCGGTAGCCAACGTCGTTATGCCGCTGATCGACCAGCCCGCAAGCGCCAGGTTGACCGGCGAGAACGCGCTGCCGCCTTGCCTGAAGGGAACGGTATAGACCGGGGCGAACACTAGACGCTGGCGAACATCGAACGATGAATCCCCGAAGTTCAGCGACGGCTGGTATTGGTTGAAGCCGCGCTCGCCGGAATTCGCGAAGCCCGTGTCTTCGAAGCTGGAGCCCGTATCCAGAGAGTGCCCATAGGTGTAGCTCAACTGGAACAGGAGCCCATGAGTCTCCCCCTTGGTTATGCTGGCCTGCAATGCGGAATAGGTCGAAGACGATTCAGAGCCGACTAAGCCCTCTTCGAGGATCCCCGTATAAGCGCCGGACAGCTTGTTTGCCGGGAAGTTGTATGCCTGCGTGTTCCGGTCTGCTTGGCAAGTGGGGTTTGCCACACAAGCTGCGTGTCCGGCTGCTGTTTCGGGGTTCGCCTCAAAGGCGGTCTGGTTGCGTCTTCCCAGCGATCCGACATAGCTGACGCGGGCAATGACCTTCGACGGTAGCTCGCGCTCCACCGAAAGCTGGTAGTTTTCAGCATAGGGAGCACGGAAGCTCGGGGCAAAGCTGCTGATGTTAAAGATCGGCTCCAATGGTCCGAAGTCGACAGGGGAGCCAGCTTTCGGTTCAGCATACGGGAATCGGTTGGACTCTGACTGTGGCGCACCGCCATTGATGTCCGCGAACGGATTGACGAGCGATGGTGAGCCGCCGAGATCGGCTGCGCCGGCGCTGGTGAAGCCGAAGGGCGGCGTTCCGAGTGTCTGCAGCGAACTCTCTTCCTCGGTACGGTTGTAGTAGATGCCGAACCCTCCGCGGATCGACAACTTGCCCGGGCCGCCGGAGATGCGGCCAAGATTTGGCGACCACGCGAAGCCAAGGCGCGGTCCGATTTCGTCATAGTGCATCGTCGCCTGACCCGCGTTGGTGCAACCCGGGTCTCCTGGAAATACAAGGTTCTTCGGCGATCCGGGGAAGATTTTGGACTGCTCGCCAATAATGAAGCAGCTCACGCCAATGCCAGCGAACTGGTGATTCTGCATCGGGGTGTCGATGGAGTAGCCCAGGCCGTAATTGACGATCATCTGGTCAGAGACTTTCCATGCGTCTTGCGCATAGATGTAGTTGAGGAAAGCCTGCGCCTGAATAATGGAGCCGGTACCCTGAGTGTAGGTCGCCGGTATGCCCAACAGAAGATCGAGCGACGGGTCGCCGGTGCCATAGACGCTATCGGTATTGTTGAACGCGTAGGCGCCGCTGTTGCTGGCATCGAAAATGTTCCAGACGTTAAAGCGGCGTCCGTCCCAGCCGAACTTCAGTGTGTGGTGGCCGAAGACCTTCGAGAAGTTGTCTTCAATCTGGTAGGTCGAGTCGATACGCGGCTGAGGCCCGTTGTTGGTGCCGCCCAACGTAAAGAAGCCGCTTACGGCAAGCTGTGGAACCGTGGCGCCGCCTGTATCCTGCGGGGTGATGCTAAAGCCTACGCTGGACGGTTGCACGATCTGCTGAGGGAAACTCGCCTTGAAGTTCAGGCGCGTCCAGTGGGCAGCGAGGTCGTTCACGGCCGTCGTGCTGAATTGGTGGACATACTCAAAGGTGTATTGCTGGACGTGAGTCACGTTGCCGTCGCCGAAGCCCGGCACCGTCGCGCCGCTGAAGGGGATGGTGTTGGCAGTGCTGGTGAAGCCATAAATCCCGACAAAGCTCAATTGATCCTTGGTACTGGGATTAAAGTCGACGCGCCCGTCGTACTGGTAGGCAGTCTGTATGGTTGTCTCATTGAATTGATAGCCAGTGGTGCCGTTGTTGGGCGGCGGTACGTACTTCTTCACCAGCGCCAGGGTGACGGGATTAAACGCGGAGGTCGGCACCATGCCGGCCTTGACGGTTCCGAGGCAGTGGCTCCATGTGTCACCGGCTGTACAGCCCGGAATGGTGATCGTGCTCGGAATCTTGTTAGTGCTGAACGGCACTCCGGCAGGTCCGGTACCGTTCACGTCTCCTGTGAAGTCACCGTTGGTCAGATTGGCGTTCGTATAAACCGTTACGGAACCGGCGCCCTGCGGCACCCGCGCCGGGATGGCCTGGAAGGCGCCGAAGATGAAGAGCTTGTCCTTCAGGATCGGGGCGCCCACCGTGCCACCCACAATGTGCTGGTGGTAGGGGCTCACCGTGGCATGTGAACCATCGACGTGCTTCTGGAAGAAGCCGTTGGTGTTCAGGAAGGTGTCGCGATAGTAGTCGAAGGCATCGCCGTGGACTGAGTTGGTCCCGGACTTCATCGACGCGCTGACGATGCCGCCGGAGTTGCGGTCATATTCCGCGTTCAACGGGCCATCGATCATGTTGAACTGAGCGAGCGCATCCAGGACGGGAGATATCACCTGGGTGTTGAGGGCAATGTCATTGGTGTCGGCGCCGTTGATCATATACGCCGACTGCTGCTCCTGCGCGCCGCTGACTGAGGGTCCGCCGACGCGCTCGCCGAAGCTGGTGCCCTGCACGCCGGGGAGAGTCAACTCCAGATTGGCAAAGTTGCGGCCGATCAGGGGCAGTTCGACCATCTGTTGGGCGTCGACGACGTTGCTGAGTTCACTGTCGGTGGTATCCACCTGGACAGACGATTCGGTTACCTTGATTTCCGTGGTGATGGAGCCGACTTTCATCTGGACCGGCTCGACGTACTCCTGGTCGATATTGAGCACGATTCCGGTCGCAGTGAAGGTCTGGAAGCCTTGCATGGTCGCGGTGACCGTGTACGATCCGATCGGCAGTTGAGCAAAGTAATAAACGCCATCCTGCCCTGCAACCGTGACGTACTTGACGCCGGTTGCGGTGTTCGTGGCGGTGACGTGCGCCCCCGGAAGGACCGCGCCCTGCGGATCGGTGACAACGCCCCTGATGCGGGCGTTGACGTTTGCGGCGTAGGCGCAGAGGCACGCGATTGCGAGGGTGGATACGATGACCATACCGCGCCAGAAAGACCGAGTTGGCATTAGAACACTAGCCGCACTGTGCAACTTGAAAAATTGCATTGAACTCCTCCACTGTGAACTGGGGTGGGTTGAGCCCTTTCGGGATACTTGTGTGTTTTGGCGTTTCATTGGGCGAAGACCGCTCCACGGATCGTACGAATCAAAAGAGCCTCTCATCAAACAACCAGCCTCTAGTTCCAAGCCTTCTAGGTTCGTCAATTAGAGACGGATTTCCACCACTGACAGTGCACGATGCGTGCCATTTTCGATGGAGCGGGGCATCTGGGTTTATTCACAGAAAACAAAAGGGTTGTTTATCGCTATTTGATTCAGTCCAGGTACGGCATATATGGGATTTCATAGAACCTCGTGCCCGTATTCCCAAAATTGGACACAACTCCCAGATTCTGGGAGATTTGACGGCCTCAAGGAACTGCACTGGAGTGGGTGCTTTGCGCTATTCTCGTGAGCATGCAAGTGACGCTTGCACATGTCGGCGCCCAGGCTCGAACAAAGGATGCGTACGACGGCTTGGTGCGCGATTATCTCAAACGCTGTGTTGGAGTTGCGCGCTGCGGGATGGAGGCGTTCCGGAGCGAAAAGGCATTGCTTGACTGGATCGGCCGCCAAAAGGGGCGCACGGAGCCGGTCGTGTTGCTGCTTGACGGGCGAGGTCGACAGATGACTTCCGAGGCCCTGGCTGAATGGCTGAGAACACGTCGCGATGAGGGCGCGCAGCATGTCGTGTTTGCCGTGGGCCCGGCGGATGGATGGTCTGAGGAGGCGCGCGCAGAAGCAAAGCGACGGGGCGAGCTGCTTTCGCTGGGGCCCATGACGCTGGCACACCAGCTGGCTCGCCTGGTGATGGCGGAGCAGCTCTACCGCGCATGTACAATTCTCACGGGTCATCCGTACCACAGGGGCGGGTGAGAAACAGGTGTCAGGTTTCTGGTGTCAGGTTTCAGCGAGCCGTGACCAGAAAGCGTTTCCAGGGGTTAGAAAGGCAAGAATCATGCTGCGATCATTTCGTGAGTTGACGGTCTGGCAAAAATCAATGGCTTTGGCGACCTACGTCTATCGCCTTACGCAGGGATTTCCACGCGAAGAATTGTACGGGCTCGCTAGCCAGTTAAGACGCGCAGCGGTCTCGGTTCCGAGCAACATTGCCGAAGGCCACGGTCGGTCGGGAATCGGAGAATATCGGCAGTTTCTCTGGATCGCCCGAGGATCGAACTTCGAGCTGCAAACGCAGTTGGAGATTGCCAAGGCTTTGAATATGGGCAATCCGAAGCTGCTCGAGGAATCGGAAACCCTCTCACAAGAAGTCGGGAAGATGCTCTTCGCCCTTCTCGGCAAACTACGATCGAAGGTTCAGGCACGGCCCGCCTGACACCTGAAACCTGACACCTGAAACCTCAGAGCCATGACTGATTCCCGCAAAGGCCTCATCCTCATTAACACCGGTCCCGGCAAGGGCAAGACGACCGCGGCGCTGGGGACGGCTTTGCGCGCCGTCGGATGCGGGATGAAAGTGCTGATGCTGCAGTTCATCAAGGGCTCGTGGCACTACGGCGAGCTCGACGCGGTGGAGGCCTTCGGACCGAATTTCGTCTTGAAACAGATGGGCCGCGGGTTCGTGAAGATCGGCGGCGCCGAGCCCGATCCCGAAGACGTGCGGCTGGTGCAGGCGGCATGGGAGGAAGCGCGCGCCGCGATCGACTCCGGTGAATGGGACCTGGTAGTGCTCGACGAGATCAACTACGCGATCAATTACGGCATGCTGGACGCGGCGGTGGTGGCCGAAGCGCTGAAGAGAAAGCCGGAGATGGTTCACGTGATTCTGACGGGGCGCAATGCGCACCCGCTGCTTGTGGAGCTGGCCGATACCGTGACCGAGATGCGCGAAGTGAAGCACGCCTACCAGAAGGGCATCCTCGCACAACGTGGAATTGAGTATTGACCGGCGCGGCATCGAATACTGACGGCGGCGCGCCGCCGAATGGAAACCAACCGAGGAGCTGCACGTGCCTGAGACCACACACCATCGCTGGGCCGACATCGAGCCGGAGCCGTTGAACGCGCTGATTACGCGGCAGTATGTCGTAGGGACGAACGTCATGCTGGCGCGCATCGTGCTGAAGAAGGGCGCGCAAGTGCCCATGCATCGCCACGTTCATGAGCAGATGAGCCACGTGGCGGAGGGAGCATTGAAGTTTGTTGTGGATGGCCGCGAGGAAATTGTCCGCGCCGGCGAGATTCTCTGCATTCCGCCAGACGTGCCTCACGAGGTGGTGGCGCTGGAGGATTCGGTGGCACTGGATATCTTCAATCCGCCGCGGCAGGACTGGATCGACGGCGACGATGCGTATTTGCGCGGCACGGGCGCCGCTCCGTCGAAGGCCTGAACGGGCTCACGCAGTCCACCCATTTACAATTGGGTTCGGTATGTCGTGGTTTAAGCGCGAAAACGCGGAGTACCCGAGCGCAGCCGGCGGGTCGCTCGCGGAGAATGGCCCCGAGCCGGGCGTGAAAAACGTCCGCACGGAGGGTCTTTGGGTAAAGTGCCCCGGCTGCCGACAGCCTATCTACAGGCAGGACCTCGAAGCCAACCTCCAAGTTTGCCCCAAGTGCCAGAACCACTTCAGGCTTAGCGCGCGCGAGCGCATCGATCTGCTTCTCGAGCCGGGCTACGAGGTGGTGGATGGGGGCCTGCGCTCTACCGATCCGCTGAACTTCACCGACGTGAGGCCCTATAAGCAGCGCCTGCTGAAGGCGCGCAAAGACACCGGGCTCGACGACGCCGTGGTGAACGCGCTGGGCTGGCTGGGACCGCACGAAATTGTGCTGAGCGCGATGGAGTATGCGTTCATCGGGGGGTCGATGGGGGCGGTGGTTGGCGAAACGATCGCGCGCGCCGTTGACCGCGCGCGGGTGACGCAGAAGCCGCTGATTGTTGTGGCCGCGTCGGGAGGGGCACGCATGATGGAGGGCGTGGTGAGCCTGATGCAGATGGCCAAAATCTCCACGGCGCTGGCGCAACTGGACGACGCGCGGGTGCCCTATATCTGCGTGCTGACGGACCCCACCACAGGGGGCGTCACCGCCAGCTTTGCCATGCTGGGCGACCTGAATATCGCGGAACCTGGCGCGCTGATCGGCTTCGCCGGCCCGCGCGTCATCGAGCAAACGATCCGCCAGAAACTTCCCGAGGGGTTCCAGCGCGCGGAGTTTTTGCTCGAAAAGGGATTTCTCGATGCCGTTGTGCATCGCCGCGACCTGAAGGCCTACCTGATCCGGGCGCTGGAGTTCCTTAAGGCGCCATCTGTTTAATCCCGCAGGTTGAGCCTAAAAGTTCCACACTAATCCGCTCGCGATGCGAAAGAAGTTGTTGGGAATCCCCGGCGATGGGATGGGCAGGATCTGCTGCACGTTGTCGATCAGCTTGAAATTCGTTCCCTGATATCCGGCGTGGACGCGGAAGGCGAAGCGCCGCGAGATTGGCGTGTCCACACCACCGCCGAGCAATGTGACGAACGACGCGGTCTCGCCGGGCGCCCCCTGCGGCCCCCAGTAGCGGTTGATGCCTGCTTCTCCGGCATAGCCTTCGAGGAACGCGGACTCCCTGCCGAAGCGCCGGGTGAACTGCGTGCCGCCCATGATGTAGTAGACATTTTCCTGCGCGCCCAGATTGGTGCCGCGGTAGCTCGAAACGTCAATGACGAAGCGAATGAAGTGCCAGTTCGGCACTCCGAAGGATGCATTCCATCCGTTCATCGGCTGATGCGCACCTGCCATTCCGTTGGGCGAATTGGAAACAAAGGAGTAGCCGCCGTAGAGCTGGAAGCGCGGCGGAGCCTGTGACGCCGCATCGGTCTGAGCATGAAGCCCCGCCGCCAGGCACAGCAGCACAGATGGTATGAACAGACGACAGGTCATCGGGCCTCGAGGGAAATGGTCCCGCGAACGAATCACATCAGATGCGCATGGGCATCAGCACGTAGCGGTACTTGTACTCGGCGTCGGGATCTTCCGGGCGCATCTGGCCGGCCGACTGTGAGTCTTTGAACTCGAGCCGCACTTCGCCGGCGTTGTCGAGCGCCTTGAGAAAGTCGAGGATGTAGCCGGAGTTGAAGCCGACCGTGATGGCCTCCGACGCATAAGGCGTGTCGATGGTGTCTTCGCTCTCGCCGGACTCGGTGGAATTAGCGCTGACCTTGAGCTCGTTGTCCTCCAAGCGCATGCGAATGGCGCCGGAGCGCTCGTCGGCGAACTGCGCCACGCGCTGGATGGCGGCCGAGAGCTCGCTCGCGCGCACCACCGCGAACTTGGTGTTGTCGCGCGGCATGACCGCCTCGAAATTGGGGAACTGGCCAGAAAGCTTGCGGCTCGAGAGGGTGCGATGGCCCACACGGAAGAAGAGCGTGTGTTCATCGTCGGCGAACTCGACCTTCTCCGCTTCAGAGGCCGAAAGCAACTGCTGCAGCTCCTGGAGCGCCTTGCGCGGGATGAGCACGCGCTTTTCGCCGCTGATACCTTCGAGCGTCTCACCGATCTTTTCAACGAACGCGAGGCGGTGCCCATCCGTCGCTACCATGGCGATCGATTCCGCCTTGAGGATGAGCAATGCGCCATTGAGCGTGTAGCGCGACTCCTCGTTGGATATGGCGAAAATGGTGCGTGCGATCAGCGTGCGCAGCGACACGAGCGAGATGCTGGTGGCTGCGACCGTGGGGAACTCGGGCACCTGAGGGTAGTTAGCTCGCGCCATGCCGACCATCTTGGTGTTGGAGCGGCCGCTGCGAATCTGCACCCAGTGGTTTTCAAGAAGCTTGATGGAAATGTCGCCATCGGGGAGCAGCTTGATGTAGTCGTAAAGTTTGCGCGCGGGGATGGTGCAGGATCCTGCCTTCTTCAGCTTGACTACGGTGCTGGTGCGGATGGCCTGGTCGAGATCGGTGGCGGTGATGTTGAGCCGGTCCTGGTCGGCCTCAAGGAGAAAATTGGACAAGATCGGGATGGTGGTTTTGCGCTCGACCACGCTTTGCGTCGCTGTAAGTTCCTTGACCAGATCCTGGCGGCTTACGGTAATCTCCATCGCTGCCCCCTGAGCGGCCGGCTTTTCAACTTCGACTTCAGCACTCGGCATACCCCACCCCTGCTCGCCAAGCCGCACCCTATGCCCCAACTGTATAACAGCTTGCAGGTCATCGGAAGCGGCTGTATTTCTTCATCCCGATTGTAGTCATCTCTCAGGAAGTATGCGCGTGGAAAACGAGGGCAATTCTATGAATTCCCTGGGTTGACCCTCTTTGAGGGATTGTCGAAGCAGTCTACGGTTCGCGGCAGATGAGGCGGATGCATTCTTCGCGGTTCATGAGCTGGCAGTGCGGGGGGTGATTGAGGGTAATAGAAGAGATAGAAATAAACCAGTAGTACCCGTAGTTGTGTTCGGAAAAGTGGGAATTCAGGCAAAATGACCTGACGCGAGCGGGATGGAGCGCGAGTGGGTTTTCTAAAAGGCGGCTGCCGCGATTTGACAAACAGGAAAAGAGGTCAGGGGAAGCGGCGTGGATGGCCTGTTTCCCACCACCCCCACAGGCGCCGGTCAATTGCCTGTGGATTGTATTGACGTTGTGTGGGGGTTGCGCCGAAGGCTATGCAGACCAGTTGCTTGCAACAGGCGCGTGTTGCACAGCGGCCCGGTTGAGGCCGACACAGAATGTGCCGCGGGACGGGCGTCTGACTCCGCTCTTATACTGGTCCTTTCATGTCCTACACAGCAGCCATCGACAGACTGAATTCTCTGGCGCCCGAGCTTTACGTGCGCGCAGGACAGCCGCGGCGCAGGTTTTCTCTGGACGAGGTCCGGGTACTGCTTGATGCGTTAGGCAACCCGCAACGGCTTTATCCGGCGGTGTTGATTGCCGGGACCAATGGAAAAGGCTCTACTGCATCGACGCTCGCGTCTATCCTGACCGAGGCCGGCCAGCGCACCGGGCTCTACACTTCGCCCCACCTGGAAAAGCCGAATGAGCGCATCCGGCTTGGCCGCGAAGAGATC
This sequence comes from Occallatibacter sp., assembly GCA_050010795.1. Taxonomy (GTDB): domain Bacteria; phylum Acidobacteriota; class Terriglobia; order Terriglobales; family Acidobacteriaceae; genus Telmatobacter. The sequence goes on along the minus strand of JBEKKI010000013.1, from coordinate 75,310 downwards.
AGCGACGCAAATTTCGCGCGGCTTTACTTCAGGGTTCACGATGCGGCCCAGGAGCTGATGCTGTCGGAGCGCCTGCCGCAGCTGCCGAGCTACTTTGAGATTCTGACCGCGCTTGCGTTTCTTTATTTTGCCGAGAGCAGTATCGATATTGCAGTGCTAGAGGTGGGCATGGGTGGGCGGCTGGATGCGACCAATGTCGTCGAGCCGCTGCTCTCGGTCGTTACCGATATCTCGATGGACCACATGGAGTGGTTGGGCCCGACCATCTCAGCGATCGCGCGGGAAAAGGCCGGAATCCTGCGCCGCGATGGAACGATGATTACGCTGCCGCAGCATCCCGAAGCGAACCAGGCGCTTGGCGAGGTGGCAACGGAGCTTGGCACGCGGGCGGTTAGCGCGGCGGCCTACGTGCCAGCGCCAGGGACACGCGGCCCGTACATGGTTGAAGCGCTCGGCGTGACGATCCGGGTGGAATCGCCATTGGCGGGAGCGCACCAGCAGCGGAACGTGGCCCTGGCGATTGCCGCGGCCGTCGACCTGGCGGAGCGGCATGGATTTCCATTGACGCCGAATGCGATCGAGACAGGAATTCGCAAAACCCGTTGGCCAGGACGCCTGGAACGAATCACGATGAACGGCGTTGAGTGGATCCTGGATGTTGCGCACAACCCGGCGGGGGCATGGGCGCTGCGCGCTGGCGTCCGCGGAATCCTGGAAGCTCACAGTCCGTGTGTTCTCGTCTTCAGCTGCCTGCGCGACAAGCCGCTGGATGAGATGGCGAAGATTCTCTTTCCTCTGTTTGACGAAGTGATCGTTGCTCCGATCCACACGGCGCGGGCGGCAGCGCTTGAAGATCTGCTGGCGGCAGCCAAGGCAACCGGAAGGCCGGCAGTGGCGGCAGAATCGGTGAGCGAGGCGCTACGCGCGGCGCAGGAGCGCGGGGCCGGCGGCGTGGCGGTGGTTTCAGGATCGGTGTATCTCGTGGGCGAGGCGCGCACTCTCTTGACGGGAAAGATGGAAGCGCTATGAGCCCGCGGCCCAACCCGATGCCGCTATTCTGCCGCTGGCGGACGAACGTGCTGCAGGCGCCGGCGTTGTTGCTGGTGACGGCAGTTTGCGCAATGACGGCGCTCGCGATTTCGTTCGTAGATAAGAAAGGGCGGGCGCAGCATCGGATTGCGCGATTCTGGGGCCGCAGCGCGGTGCGCATTTCACTCTCAAGGTTGCGGATCGAAGGCAAAGAGAACTTCAGAAAACACCCCGTTGCCGTCTATGCGTCGAACCACACCTCCTACATGGACACGCCCGTGGTCTTTGCCGCGCTGCCTTTCCAGTTCCGCATCCTGGCCAAGAAAGATTTGTGGCGGTGGCCGCTGATCGGGTGGTATCTGAGGCGATCGGGGCAGATGCCGATTGATATCGAGAACCCGCACGCCACGCTCTCGAGCCTGGGCGGGGCAGTAAAGGCGCTGCGCGAGGGGATGCCGCTCTTCGTGTTCCCGGAAGGCGGACGGACTTCGACAGGCAAGCTGCGGCCGTTCCTGTCGGGCGCGGCGTACCTGGCCATCCGCGCGCAGGTGCCGCTGGTGCCGATTGCGCTGAGCGGCGTTTATGACTTGCTGCCGATCCACACGCGATATTTCTATCCCTGCAGGCTCACGTTGCGCGTCGGCGAGCCCATCGAGACCAAGGGGATGAGCGTGCGGCAGAACGGCGAGCTGACCGAGCGCCTGCGCGCTTCGATCGAGGGAATGATCGAGCGGCCGGCGCAAGCGCAAACGGAAGAGACTGCGCCGGTCGGATGACGATAACAGCGACCAGGCCGACGAACGAACAATGGGGCAAGGCGGGCCGATGGAACAAGCTTCTTTATTGAACCGGAATCGTGTGTATATGCATCGGAACCAGTGATGAAAAACAAGACTGAGGCCGTACAAACATTGCCGATGCTGCCGTGCGCATGCTCCAACTTGCGCCGTACTACGCGGATGGTGACGAAACTCTACAACCGAGAGCTTCGAGAGACGGGGCTCGAGCTGACGCAGTTCACATTGCTGATGGCGTTGAGCCGGACGGGCGAAACGACGCAAGGCAAGCTGGGTAAGCTGCTGGCATTGGACTCGACCAGCCTGACACGAATGCTGAGGGTGCTGATCGATCATGGCTGGATTCGGGAGCGGGCCGGGGAAGATCGCCGGCAGAGGCTGCTGTCGCTGACGCGAGCCGGGCGGGAAAAGCTGGAGCGATCGCTGCCCAATTGGGAAAAGGCACAGAGGCGTCTGCGGGAGAAGCTGGGCGATGCGCTGTGGGCGCAAATGACAAGCGTGGTGGCGGGTATGACGCGGGCTTGCGTGGTGGCCTAATTTTTTTGGATCGCAATAGATGTATATACATCTATCTTGACTAAGAGGCTCGACGAGAGCCGGCGAACGCCAATTAAGAGCTGAGGTGACGCTCTACACCAATTGGAGCACCGCAATAGGAGGTAACACGATGAATGTGCGGATCATTTTTGCAGTCAGTGCGTTGATGAGCTTTGTTAGTTCGGTTGTCGCTGCCAGGCTTTATGCGTGGCCGTGGCTTCGGGCCAGGGGTCGCGGGCAGGCGTTGGCCTCGCTCGTGACACCCCACATGTTCCTTCGCTTCATCGGGCTGAGCTTCCTGGTCCCCGGAGTGGTCTCGCCATCGCTGCCAGCTTCTTTGGCAGTACCAGCCGCATACGGCGATCTTGCCGCGGGGATTCTGGCGATCGGAGCCGCTACCGCCTTGAAGAGACTCGCATCCTGGGCGATCCCGGCAGTGTGGTTATTCAATATTTGGGGTGCGGCCGACCTACTGTTTGCCATTTACGAGGGAGCGCGCTCTCGAATTGACCCCGGAGCCCTCGGGGCCGCGTTTTACCTTCCCACCGCAATCGTTCCGCCGCTCCTGGTATCTCACATGCTCATCTTTGCGCTCCTCATTCGAGCCAAAAGAGTGGGATTAGAAGAAGCAACCGCCGGCTAAAGACAAGAACACCATTGGCCGATTCAAAGCGCTCGAGAGGAGGATTTCCATGGTTCATCTGGATGAATATCCGACCGTCCAGCAATTCCGGGAACAGGAATCTCGAAACCGCGCTCCGCTCGAGCCGCGGATCCTGCTGAAGTTTGCGCGCTGCTTCCCGTCGTGAAGGTGAGCGCAAACCGTCTTCGTGTGCGCGCATCAAAAAAGTACAATCGCACCGAAGGGGATCTCGCAATGATCATCGAAATGCGCACCTACAAACTCAAGCCGGGCAAGCGGGCAGAATTCCTGGAGGTCTTCCGCACCAGGTCAATGCCGGCACACACAGAAATCGGGATGAAGATCCTCGGGCCTTGGCTCTCCATTGAAGACCCGGACACATTCTTTTTCATGCGCGGCTTCCCCGACCTGGCTTCGCGCGAGCCGATGAAGGCGAAGTTCTATGAAGGCGATTTGTGGAAGAGCGAGCTGGAGCAGGTGTTGATGCCGATGATCGAGAAATACGAAGTGGTGTTGGTTGACGATCCAGATGGGCTGGTGCGCTGGTAGCGGCGCGCGAGAATCCCGCGGAGCAGAAGACGCGGCGAACGCCGACGAAATCGGGAAATCTGGCCCCAGCGCTTCGGGTTGCGGCCAAAAACGCACCATACTTCGTTGTCGCCCTCGGCCTTGGAGCCACCAAAGCCTTCAGGCTTCGCCTCGTGTGGTGCGTTTTTGGCTGGCAACGCCTGCTCGCGCGAAAGTCAATAACAGGCTCTAGACTGGGTTTATGGCTGTGCGCATCGCCATTCCCGAGCCGACAAGCAGCGATCCCGAATACAACGCGCGCGCGCTGCCGCAGTATGTTGCCGCGGTAAGGGCTGCGGGAGGGGAGGCCGTTGTGGTGCCGCTGAGCGAAACGCAAGAGCGCGTAGCGAAGTTGCTTGCCGGCGTGCAGGGAGTTCTGCTGCCGGGCAGCCGCTACGACGTCGATCCGCAGCGCTACGGGGAAGCGCGGTCGCCGGAGTGCGCGGATGATGATCCGGCGCGAACGGCGGCCGACGAGCTGCTGCTGCAGGGCGCGTTCAATCTGCACAAACCGATCCTCGCCATCTGCTACGGCGCGCAGACATTGAATGTGTGGCGCGGTGGCGCGCTGATTCAGGATTTGAAGACGGAAGTGAATCATCGTCCGGGACGCGAAGTGGTGGAGGCGCACCCGGTGAAGATTGCGGAAGGGTCGCGGCTGACCGGGATGTTGCCGGCGAACGAGGACGCTGTGGTCCAAGTGAACTCGAGCCATCATCAGGCGATTCGAAACCCCGGAGATCAACTGCGCGTGACGGCTGTGTCGCCAGGCGATGGGGTTATCGAGGCTGTGGAGATGGATGCGCCGAATCATTTCGTCGTCGCGGTGCAATGGCACCCTGAAAGGACGTACGGAGAAAGCGGATTTTCGCGAGCGATCTTTTCGGCGTTCGTTCAGGCGGCAGAAGCGTGGCAAGCACCGAGAGTCGGTGGACTTGAGAACGGGAATTGAGCCATGGGCATGAGCACAGTTGGCGCGAGGCTGAACGCGCTCCTGAAGGAGGCGGGACTTGAACCGGTTGACAGCGAGACGACCGGCAGATTCGAAGTTTATTATTCGCTTTTTGTTCGCTGGAATAAGCGGCTTAATTTGAGTTCAATCCGCGACGAACTTGGAATTCTTTCGCTGCATTTTGTTGAATCGATTGTAGTTGCAAGGCATTTACCGCGAGGGATCACTTCCCTTCTCGATCTTGGCTCCGGCGCAGGCCTGCCGGGGATTCCGATTGCGCTGTGCCGGCCTGAGATTGCAGTCACACTCGCGGAGTCGCAGGGCAAGAAGGCTGCGTTTCTGCAGGAGGCCGTCAGGGCACTGGGAACGCGGGTGGAAGTTGTGGCAGGGCGCGCGGAGGCGCTGACGCGGACTTTCGATTGCGTGGCGCTGCGAGCCGTCAACAAAATGTCGAAGGCGGTTGCGGAGGCGGTGGAGCTGGTCGAGCCAAGCGGTTGGATCGCTTTGATGACGACGGCAGCGGAGCTCGAGCAACTGAAAGCCGCAGCAGGCGCGCAGATCGAGTGGGTAGAGCGGGTGCAGCTGCCGGCCAGCGAGTCGCGGATCCTGGCGCTGGGTCGGCGCGCTAATTCGCGAGCTTGATTGCAACGAGCTTCTTGATCGCAGCCAGGTCTTCGCTCTTGTGTACGAAGAGACGAAGGCCGGTTCCTTCGGCGTAGCGCGTGGCCTCCGCGAGACCTGTCAGCACACTCCTAGGTAGGTTGGTGGCACGGGCCGCGGCTACGGCTTTGTCTCCCAGGACAAAAGCCACACGGAAACAACCCTCGCATGGACCAAGGTAAAGGACTGTGCGTGTCTTGAGCGACGGCCGCAGACCCCAGCCATATTTTGGCGAAACCGATTTCCATTCTTTGGCAGCTATGCCTTGCGCGTTGAGCCACGAAATCAGCTCTTTCCATGCGACGGATGAAGGCCCAAGAGCGGCGGCAACTTCTTTTTCTGCGGGCGGGGTTTTGCGGCCAATGAATGCGTTTGGGAATTCCATTCTTGCCTTCTTTCTGGATCCCGGCGAGCGAAGATTCTCTTGTAGCGTTGATTTTGCGCGGTTTTCGACTTCAATTGCCGTGGAAGTGCGGTGGGCGTTTCTCCAGGAAGGCGCGGATGCCCTCTTGATAATCGTGGCTATCGTAAACGTCGCGGCGAAGGGCCTGGAGGCGTTCAAAGGTCTCCGGATTGAGGGGGTGAGCATTGGCGAGAACGCGCATTTCCTCTTTCATCACGCTCAGGACAAGCGGTGATGTCTGCGCCATCTTGCGGGCGAGGTTGAGGGTGAACGACTCCAATTCCTGGCGGGGGACGACGTGATTGATCATGCCGGAGGCGACCAGGCGCGTCACGGCCACGGGCTCCGCAGTATAGAGAAGCTCCTTGAGGAGGTGCATGCCGGCGACCTTGATGAGATTCAGGGTGCCATAAATGTCGTAAGGGACGCCTAGCTTGGCCGGAGTGATGGCGAAGGTGGAGTCATCCGCAGCGACAATGACGTCGCAACCGAGCACGAGCTCGCAGGCACCACCCCAGACCGATCCTTCGATCATTGCAATGACGGGGTGTGAGCAGTGGTCGATTTTGCGCATGACCTGGCGGAGAGGATCATTGTAGGTAAGCGGATCGCGGCCGTTGGTAGGAAGTTCTGTGACGTCATGGCCCGCCGAGAACACTTTTGCCCCAGCGGCGGCGCGCAAGATAATGACGCGAACAGGCGCAGCCTGAAGGGCGTCAAATGCGTGGACGATGTCATCGAGAAGGATCTTGCTGAGCGCATTGACCTTTCCGTGGTTCATTGTGATCACGCCGATCACATCATCGATTATGGTGTGAGCGGCTTTAGACGAAGCAGAGGCTTTCACTTGAAGGGCTCCGAACTACGGAATGATGTTAGACCTGTTTGGGTTGTGCGGGATCGGCCCAGATAAGATTTTTGTGCATTCGGAGGGCCGGGTGCCTGAACCCCGGGGTTGTGAAAGGCAAGCCCGGCACCGCAAGGGTTTCGGCAGGCTTGTTCCACGTGGAACATACAGCGGCAACGAGTTTGGGCGGAGCCGGCACGTGTTCCACGTGGAACAACGGTCCGAGCGCAGGTCAAATACGGGTATTGCCTAAAATGGTACGAGTTGTGGACTGAGTCGCGGCAAGACTGCGGGGACCATGAGTTTTCCACCGCGAGGACGCTTTTATGCGGTTCAGTGACCCTCTTCAGCATCGCCGCGGAAGCGTTTCTCTATCAGTCGGTTGCTCTCAAAGATAGACCCGCGAGTTGATAAGCTTTCCACAACCAAGCCTCGTTTCCCACAATGCAAGTGCAAACGCGCGGACCCACTCTCGCTTTACTCTGAAATGCCATGGGCAAGATCGTCGGACTTGTAAACCAGAAGGGCGGAGTGGGCAAAACCACGACGGCCATCAATCTGGCTGCGTGCCTGGCGCTCGAAGGGCTGAAAGTCCTGTTGGTTGATTGCGATCCGCAGGCGAATGCGTCTTCTGGCCTAGGCCTGCAACGCGACGACAGCCGTCACTCGATCTACGACGTCATGACGGGCGCAAGCCTGGCAGAACAGGTGATTCTTCAAACCGAAATCGACAACCTTTGGTTGTTACCGGGCTCAAAGAACCTGACTGGTGCAAACATTGAACTTGCAGGCGCGGAGGATCGGGCGCTGCATCTGCGCCGGAGCCTTGAGCCGATCAAAGCCAGTTACGAGCTGATCTTCCTCGATTGCCCGCCGGCGCTGGATCTTCTGACGCTCAATGTTCTTTCTGCCGCCGAGACTTTGATTGTGCCGATGCAGGCTGAGTACTTTGCGTTGGAGGGGATTTCTGAGCTGATTTCGACGCTCGAGCGTGTTCGCGCGGCTTACAATCCGAGTCTCGCTATCGAAGGCGTGCTCCTGACGATGTACGACGACCGGACGAACCTCGCGCAGCAGGTCAATGGCACCCTGCGGGAATACTTTCGCGAGATCCTTTATCGAACTGTTATCCCACGCAATGTGCGCCTGGCGGAAGCGCCCAGCCACGGAAAGCCTGTGGCCCTGTACGATCAACGTTCACGCGGGGCCGAGGCGTACTTCGAGTTATCCTTGGAGTTTTTGGAACGCAATCACATGGAGAGTCCGCGCGCCGCAGAACGAAGGGCGGCGGAAGAAGGCCATCCCCGGCCGAAAGGCGCGTTTTGGCCGTATTCGTGACCCGGGCGCCCGCTGAAATGATGGACTGTCAAAAAACGGAGATCAGCTGCATTGCTTCATTCACAGACTATTGAGGATTCTGAATCATGACCACAGCCAGCACCGACATCAAACGCCGCGCACTCGGAAAGGGCCTTGACTCTCTATTGCCGCGGGTGAGCGCCCCCCTGGCGCCTGAAGCCGAAGGTGGAAGGCCGCGAGAGATTCCGCTCGACCAGATCGACCCGAACCCCTTCCAAACCCGCTCTAAGGTGAACGAGGATCAATTGGCGGAACTGGCTGTATCGATAGCTGCCAATGGGGTGGTGCAACCAGTTCTTGTTCGTCCACTAGTGGGCGGACGCTTTCAGATCATTGCAGGCGAGCGGCGCTGGCGCGCTTCGAGAATTGCTGGAAAGACGACAGTGCCGGCCATTCTGCGGCAGGTTTCCGACGAGCAGGCGATGGAAATCACGATCGTCGAGAATCTGCAGCGGACTGATCTGAACCCGATGGAACAGGCCCGCGCCTTCGAACGGCTTTCGCGCGAGTTCCATATGACCCAGGAGCAGATGGCGCAGCGTACCGGGAAAGATCGCGCGACAGTCTCTAACTTCATTAGATTGTTACGCTTACCGTCACAAATACAGGCTCGCGTGGAGTCTGGCGAACTGAGCTTTGGCCATGCGCGGGCGTTGCTCGCCTTTGAGCATGCCGAGGAGATGGAGAGGGCAGCGCAGCGGATCGTCGATCGTTCGCTTTCTGTTCGCCAGGCAGAGAGCTATATCAATGAAATGATTGATCCAAGCCGCAAGGCTAAGAAGGGGCCGAAGCCGGCTCCAACCCTCGATCCGAATGTGCGCGACGCCCAGGAGAGGCTGCAGCGGGCCCTTGGGCTGAAAGTCACCATCGAGGACCACAGCGGCCGCGGAAAAGTGATCATTGAATACGCACGCCTTGAGGACTTCGATGCGCTGATTGAGCGATTCGGCGCCGAATAGTCAATGCGGAGCGACCGGCGCCGGAAGACGGAGGGATTGTTCTATGATTTCGGCGGCAAGCGCAGGCCCGTCGATTTCGCGTATCTTCTTGCCGAATTCCTGCGCACGTGCCCGATAGCCCACGTGATCGAGAACAATGCGAACAGCGCGCCGTAATCTCGAGACACTCAGCTTCCTGCTTGGAACAACAACGCCGAGCCCCCGCGCTGCAAGACGCGCTCCGATGCCGGGCTGATCGTTGCCTTGCGGAATGGCGACGAGCGGCACTCCTTCAGAAAGCGACTCGAGAACGGTGTTGATGCCGGCATGCGTGATCACAACTTCGGCCCTGTCGATGAGATCGAGTTGAGGCGCGAAGGAAACGACGACCGGATCACCGTCGAGCTTGCCCAGCTGCTCCGGTTCGAGACCACCGCCCAGCGAGATGACAAGCTGGACAGGCAGCTCCGAGCAGGCCTCGGCAATCGTGCGAAACACGGGCTCCGAGCGGTTCTGCAGCGTTCCGAGCGAGGCATAAACGAGACGGCGGCCATCGAGACGGTCCCAGGGAAAATCGACCCGCGGACGCAGCGAGGGGTTGACCCACGGTCCGGTGTAGTACAGATTGCCTGGCCAATCGGCCGATTCGAATTCAAGCAGCCTCGGCATCTGGGCGACCTGCGCGAGGGGCGAGAGCGCGTCAAGGTAGCTCTTGAAGGGCTTTAGTCCCCATTCTTTGCGCTGGGCATTCAATAGATCGGAAATGGGCTTCCCCATTCGATGCAGCAGGTGCACGGCCATGCGATTGCGGAAATGGCTGAGCCAGTCCTGGCCGGCGGGCCAGCCGAAGTAGAAGGGCGGGACGCTCTCGTCGTGATTCATGGGAGGGACGACGGCGATGGAAACCCAGGGAATCCCGAGATGTTCGGCGACGGTGCCGGCCATGTCGGTCTCGTCAATCAGCAGCGCATCGACGCGGGCTGCGCGCACGGCGGAGGGGCCATCGCGGAGGATCATGCGGCCGGTGTTCAGGACTCGCTCCGCGGTGAAGCGAGCCGCGGCCAGCCCGCTCAATTGCCCGAGGCGGTCATCGAGAGCCTTGAGCGTGCCGGGCGGGAAGTCGGAGGCGCCGATCTCGAGGAACTCGATGCCCGCAGCGCGGATGCGGGATTCGGTGTCGGCAATGCCGAACATGACGACGCTATGGCCGCGCAGCTCGAGAGCGCGGGCAAGAGCCGTCACCGGGTTGATGTGTCCGGAGCCGGGAAAGCAAAATGCTCCCAGACGGGCCATTACACTCTCCTGCAACTTGCGAATCGATCGATCCGGTCGACGGTGCAAACTGTGCCTTCGGATTGCGGGCAAAGGGGCAAAGACCAGTGTCGCCGAATTGCGACCGGAAATCGAATGATTTTTTCAGGCGAAGCGGTGCGATGTGGCTTTCGGCGAGCGGACACCCTTATGATCACACTTGTTGCAGGAGGACAGTTTGTGAGCGCGGCCGAAATGCCGCAGGCCAAAGTCCGAGGGTGCAATCAACATGCGAAGAATTGCCGCGATGCTCATCGGCGCCGTGTCGCTCTGCGCGGCGGGCCAAACGCCAGCACCTGCACCGGTGTCGATCCACGTGGATCTTGCCAGAACGGTGGGAGAGTATAAGCCGATCTTCAGCTGGTTCGGCTATGACGAGTCGAACTACACAACTGGGAAATATGGCCGGCAACTGTTGAGCGAGCTGCACGACCTGAGCCCAGCGCCGGTGTATATTCGCGCGCACCATCTTTTGACGTCGGGCAACGGCGAACCGGAACTGAAGTGGAGCTCGTCGAATGTGTTCAGCCTTGACCAGAATGGCAAGCCAGTCTACGACTTCACGATTACGGACGAGACATTCGACGAGTACCAGAAGGCGGGCGTACGGCCCATGGTGGAGCTTGGCTTTATGCCGAAGGATCTGGCCGCCGCCGTGCCGGGGATCGGCGAGTATCAGCTGCACTATCCGAAGCCGACAATGGGCGGCGCGTCGAACAACCCGCCGAAGGACTACAAGATGTGGGGCGAGCTGGTGCGCAAGTACACGGAGCATCTTGTGGAGCGCTATGGGCGGCAGGAGGTGAGCCGCTGGTATTTCGAAGTGTGGAATGAGCCCGACATCATTTACTGGCACGGCACGCCGGAGGAGTACCTCAAGCTCTACGACTATGCAGTAGCGGGCGTAAGAGCCGCGCTGCCGAATGCGAAGGTTGGCGGCCCGGCAACGACCGGTCCCGGCGGCGCTAAGTCGAGCGCGTTTCTGGAGCATTTTCTTGAGCACTGCCTACACGACAGAAGCGCCGCGGACGGCAAACCAATTCCACTTGACTTCATTTCGTTTCATCCCAAAGGCCACAACGCGTTTGTGGACGGGCACGTCGAGATGGGGATCTCGAACGAGTTGAAGGCCGCGGAAGCAGGCTTTCGCATCGTCGCGAAATATCCGGAGTATCGTCACCTGCCCATCATTTTGAGTGAGGCGGATCCAGAGGGATGTGCGGCCTGTTCCATGAAGCAGAATCCGGCGAATGCGTACAGGAATGGAACGCTCTATGCGTCGTACACGGCGACCGCGCTCAAATCGCTGTTGCAGTTGCAGGACGAAACGCACGTCAATTTCCTCGCAATGCTGACGTGGGCGTTCGAGTTTGAGAGCAAGGATTACTTCGAGGGGTTTCGAACCCTGTCGACGAATGGCATCGACAAACCGATCCTGAATTTCTTCCGCATGGCGGGCCTGATGGCGGGCGAGCGAGTGGCGACAACGAGCACGGGAGAGGTTCCGCTCGGCAATCTGGTCAGCGCGGGCGTACGCAGCACGCCTGATGTGGACGCGTTTGCAACGAGAGCGAATCGCGAAGCAGCGGTGTTGGTGTGGAACTACGACGATGAGGATGTGGCCGCGCCGGACGCGAAAGTGAATATGACTATTTACGGAATCCCAGCGGGCGTAAAACGAGTGCTGCTGGAGCACTACCGGATCGACGCGGCGCACAGCAATGCCTACACGGCATGGCAGAACATGGGATCGCCGCAAGCGCCTACGCCCGAGCAATACGAGCAGCTCAAAGCAGCCGGACAACTGCAACTGCTTGCATCTCCGGAGTGGCTAGAGGTGGCAGGAGAAAAGGTGACGATCGAAACAAACCTGCCCCGGGAGGCTGTTTCGCTGTTGCGGCTTGAGTGGTAGAGGGGCCGGAGGTCGATACGTCATTCGTCCCATACCAATGGTCTCGCGGTTGATTTGCGGTTCCGGGGGATTTATCCTCAGTTCCTACACCGAGGCTCCTCTGCGAGGCGGAGGAGCCAGTCTTTTTTTACCGAATCGGCTTCTTGAGTACCTCTGCGGAGACAGTCTTATGGCCGTCCAACCTGTGACATCAACCAACCACGCGCCTGGCTCAGTGCGGCCGATCCCCGTGGTCCTGAATGGGCGAACCCTCGAGGCAAACCGGCGCATGCCGCTGAACACCGACTGGGTCGAGGCGGTGCGAGTAAATACAAGTGCGGTGGAGCGGCGCGCGGCGACGCACGTGGCACGGCGCACCGTGAAGAAAGAGACGCAGGCTGCGTGGCTGCTGCGCGCCATTGCGTGCATGGACCTGACGACGCTTAGCGGCGACGACACAGCCGATCGCGTGCGGCGGCTCTGCGCCAAGGCGCGGAATCCGCTGCAGCGGCATATTGTCGAGGGGCTCGGGATTGAGGAGCTGCATCTGACGGTGGGCGCCGTGTGCGTGTATCACGCATTTGTGGAGACGGCGGTGAAGGCGCTCGAGGGTTCGGGCATTCCGGTTGCGGCCGTATCGGCGGGATTTCCGGCGGGGCTAAACCCCCTGGCCGAGCGCGTTGAAGAGATTCACCGAAGCGTCGAAGCCGGCGCGCGGGAGATTGACATCGTCATTACGCGCGCGCATGTGTTCAACGGCGAGTGGCAGGCGCTTTACGACGAAGTTGCGGCATTCAGGGAAGCGGCGGGGCCGGCGCATCTGAAGGCGATTCTGGGCACGGGCGACCTGATGACGCTGCGCAACGTAGCGCGCGCGAGCTGGGTGGCCATGATGGCCGGTGCAGACTTTATCAAGACGTCGACGGGCAAGGAGAGCGTGAATGCAACGCTGCCGGTTTCGCTGGTGATGGTGCGCTGCATTCGAGATTACGCGGAGCGGACCGGGAGTGCGGTCGGGTTCAAGCCGGCGGGAGGCATTCGCACGGCGAAGCAGGCGACGGACTGGCTGGCGCTGATGAAGGACGAGCTGGGGCGCCCATGGCTGGAGCCGTCACTCTTTCGGTTCGGCGCCAGCGGAATGTTGGGCGATATTGAGCGCCAGTTAGAGCATCATTTAACTGGGCGCTACTCGGCGACGTACCGGCATCCGATTGCATAGAGGTGCAGACGGAGCTCGGGTTTAGAGACCGATGCCGCAATGTGGGGTGTTCATGAAAAGAGCCTTCGTGCTTCTCTGTGCATGTCTGTTCGTCTCGGATGCCAGCGCGGCCGATAAAGCTGAGCACAAGGTGACCCCTAACCAAGCCGAGGCACTCGTTTTGGCGTCCTTAACTCCCAAGGAACGGCGGCTCCCAAGTGTCGGAGTTGAACTAGATAACGGTCCTAACTCTTCGAGGTTTCTCTTCGCCACCGTGACGTGGGCAGGGACTCCGAATGGCAGCGTTGTTGTAGACAGCTATGCCGTGGACTCTTACACCGGAGATGTGTTCAGTGCAGTCATGAGCTGCTATGAGGAGACAAACAGAAACCTTAGGGCACTTCAAAAGCAGGTCCGGACCGCCCTCAATTTGACAAAGGCGGAATACGAGAAGCTGAAGACCAAAGGTCCGCTATGCGAGGAGTGAGTGCCGTGGAATTTGAGCTGGTCACCAGGCCGCGTTCGGATCCGCACCATATGTTGCGTTCGAAGAACGAGACTGCTAAAAGATGTGAGGAGACGCTGTGAGCATTGCGGAAAAGTTCTACACCATGGAGTACGGCGCCGCGCCGGAGGATCCCAAGGAAGCGGTGCAGTGGCTCGAGCGGCACCACCGCCGGTTTGAAGAATTCATCGGTGGCGCGTGGGTAAAGCCCGCAAGCGGCGAGTACCAGACCACCAGCGATCCTTCCACGGGCGACACCCTCGCCGAGGTAGCCAAGGGCAATACCCAGGATGTAGAAGCGGCAGTGGCCGCGGCGCGCAAGGCTCAGCCGGGATGGCAGGCGCTGAGCGGGCACGAGCGCGCGCGGTATCTGTATGCGCTTGCCCGGCAGGTGCAAAAGCACTCGCGGCGGCTGGCGGTTCTCGAGACGATGGACAACGGCAAGCCGATTCGCGAGAGCCGCGACATCGATATTCCGCTGGTTGCGCGACACTTTTATCACCACGCGGGGTGGGCGCAGTTGCTCGAGCAGGAATTTCCGAACTACACGGCGTGCGGCGTTGTGGGCCAGGTGATTCCGTGGAACTTTCCGCTGCTGATGTTTGCATGGAAGGTGGCTCCGGCGCTGGCCGCGGGGAACACGGTGGTGATCAAGCCGGCAAAATACACGCCGATTACCGCGCTGGCGTTTGCAGAGTTGGCGATGGAAGTGGGCCTGCCGCCGGGCGTGCTGAACGTGCTCACGTGCGACGCGAAGACGGGCCAGGCGCTGATCGAGCATCCCGGCATCGACAAGGTGGCGTTCACTGGATCGACGGAGGTGGGCCGGACCATTCGCAAGGCCACGGCGAACTCGACGAAGAAACTGTCGCTCGAGCTGGGCGGCAAATCGCCATTTGTCGTATTCGACGACGCGGATATCGATTCGGCGGTCGAGGGGTTGGTGGACGCGATCTGGTTCAACCAGGGCCAGGTGTGCTGCGCGGGCTCGCGGCTGCTGGTGCAGGAGCGCGTGGCCGACACGCTTTACTCAAAAGTCCGCGCGCGCATGGAATCGCTGCGCGTCGGTCCGCCGCTCGACAAGGCCATCGACATTGGCGCGATTGTGTCGCCGGTGCAGTTGGAATCCATCCGAAAAATGGTGGATGCGGGGGTGGCAGAAGGCGCAAAGTGCTGGCAGCCCAGCAATCCGCTTCCCTTGAAGGGCTGCTTCTACCCCCCAACGCTGCTCACCGATGTTCATCCGGCGGCGACGGTGGTGCAGGAGGAGATCTTCGGTCCGGTGCTTGTCGGCATGACGTTCCGCACGCCGGCCGAGGCGGCGGAGCTGGCGAACAACACGGTGTATGGACTTGCCGCGAGCATCTGGAGCGAGAACATCAACGTGGCGCTCGATCTGGCTTCGCAGGTGAAGGCGGGGGTGGTGTGGATCAATTCGACGAATCAGTTCGACGCGGCGTGCGGATTCGGCGGCTATCGCGAGTCGGGCTACGGTCGCGAAGGTGGACGCGAAGGAATGCTCGAATACCTGACGCCGAAGTGGCTGCACTCGCTGCCGGCGGCGCCCGCGAAGGCGGCGAAGATTGAGGCTCCGGACGAGGAGGAAGGCTTCACGCCGGCGGGCGTGCCAATCGACCGTACGGTGAAGCAGTACATCGGCGGCAAGCAGGCGCGCCCCGATTCGGGCTACTCGTTCCCGGTGTTTGGACGCGAGGACGAGCTGCTGGGCGAAGCGCCGCTCGGCAACCGCAAAGATATTCGCAACGCAGTGGAAGCCGCTCGCAACGCGTCGGGCTGGGCGCGGACTTCGGCGCACAACCGCGCGCAGATCCTCTACTTCCTCGCTGAAAACATGATCCAGCGTCACGACGAGATCGCCCATCGGCTCGCAGCGGCAGTGGGTGAGGAGCAGGCGACGGTCGAAGTCGACCTCTCCATCGAGCGCATCTTCAGCTACGCCGCCTGGGCCGATAAGTACGAGGGCGTAGTGCATCATCCGCCGGGACGCAACATTACGATCGCAATGCCGGAGGCGGTGGGAGCGATCGGAATTCTGGCGCCGAGCGAGGCGCCGCTGCTGGGCTTGCTCTCGCTGGTGCTGCCGGCGATGGCTGTCGGGAACACGGTGGTGGCTGTACCGTCGGACCGCTATCCGCTCATCATCGGCGATCTATATCAATTACTCGATACGAGCGACGTGCCGGGTGGCGTAGTGAACCTCGTTGCCGGGCGGCCGGCGGAGCTGGCGAAGACCCTGGCTGAGCACGATGGCATCGAGGCCATCTGGTGCTTCCGCAGCAACGAGGAAGCCGATGCAGTGCGCGCGGCATCGATCGGCAATATGAAGCAGGTGTGGACCAACGACGGTCACGAGTACGACTGGTTCAATCCCGCGCAGGCCGAGGGAAGGTGGTTCCTGCAGCACGCCACGCAGGTGAAGAACATCTGGACGCCGTACGGGGAATAACGAAAGGCGCGAGCAACCGCAAATCGCGAAGGACAGAACCATGCCGTTGAAGCGAGTGAAGGTTATCCTCGTGCTCGCTGTCGCGGCCCTCATCCTGTCGTTGCCTGTTTTTGTTCATGGGCCCATGCTCGCGGGGCACGATACCAGGGAACATCTAAGCTTCGGGGAACACTTTGCGGAGCAATTCTGGCAGGGTGACTTATATCCGCGCTGGCTCCTGAACATGAATCACGGTTTGGGAAGCGCGTCGTTCTTTGTCTATCCTCCATTTCCGTCGTTGGTTTACGCGCTGCTCCTGCCAGCAGCAAAAATCGTTCACCTCAATGCCTTCAGCCTTGGCGAGTATCTGTGCCTGCTCGCGTCGGGGCTGTGTGCGTTCCTTTGGATGACGACGATCGCCAGCACACGGGTTTCTTTGATCGCCGCAGTGATCTACATGCTGCTGCCATATCACCTGGCGATCGATTTTTACCGTCGCGACGCGCTCTCGGAATGTTGGGCGCTGGCTTGGATGCCATTGGTGTTGTTCTTCACTACGCAGGCGGTAAGAAAGCAACGTTACGCGCTTGTTGGACTTGCTCTTGCCTACGCCCTGCTCATCGTGAGCCACCTTGTAAGCGTCGCGATTTTGTCTGCGCTGCCGCTTCTTCTCGCTCTTACGGTCGGTGAGAGAGGCCGGAAGGTGAAAGCACTTTTCACGGTGATCGGCGGACTTGCTTTGGGTACGATCGTCTCGGCGGCCTATCTCGTCCCCGCGTTCGCAAACGCGAAGTACTTCCCGGTCTCCCAGTTGGACATCCCGATCGACAACGGCCCGAACGGAGACCTTCTTGTTTTTGGCTGGAATCTTTTGACCGGGCACTCCGGGAAGTCGCGGTTTGTTCAATTTGTTTCACTGGCCACGGTCGACACGGTCTTGTTTCTCGCATTCTGTAGTCTGGTGGCGTTGGCGAAAGGCCCGCGGCGCCGCCGAAGCCAAACGCTGCTTTGGCTCGCGGTGTGCCCGATTCCACTTTTCCTGATGTCCGGCGAAAGCCAATGGATCTGGAAAGCCGTTCCAGCGCTTGCGAGCGCAGTTCAGTTTCCCTGGAGGTTCGATGTTGTTTTGTGTATCGCGGCGCTTCCGCTTGCGGCTTTCGTGTTGACAGACGTCATGCAAATGCCGGTGCGATCAAGAGTCGGATTCCTGGCGATCATCGTCCTCTTCGCAGCGACATGGTTTGGGGGCTACGCCGGCGCCGTCAGACGCCTGACGCTGGAGCGTGACGATGTGGGAGGCAGATTCACCGTGCATGACGGCTGGTTCGCCGCCTGGACGCCGCGCGGCACGGACCTCGTCAGCGCAATCGAGGCTTCCGCGGGGCCCCACGCGAGATTTCTCACAGGACAAGGCACCGCGACCGTGCTTCTTTGGAAAGCGCGGCGCATTGAAGTTCAAACGGACTGCGCGGCGTGCGGACCGTTGATGGTCAACCAGTTCTATTACCCAAAGTGGGAAGCGCGGCTTGTTCCAGACGGAAAGCCGTTGCCCGTTGCACCGGCGCTTCCGCAGGGCCTGCTTGAGGTGCAAGTTCCCCCGGGCCGGCAGCATGTTCTCCTCGATATGCCCCAAGGCCTTGATGAACAGATCGGGAATTGGCTTAGCGCCTTGGGAATGATGGCTTGCGGCATCCTCGGCGCTTTGGGCTTTGTTCGTAATCGCAGCGGGCCCCGCCCGGAATCGCGCGCGTAGTTGGACCAGTCAGGACAAGAGATCGGTGACTCCAAAAGGGCGCCACGCAAGTGAATAGAGCCTGGGCGCTATACGGGGATTGGCGTTAAACGGTTGGCGCAGCCAGTTATTTTCCAATGCAGAAGGTGGAGAAGATCAGGCTCAGGATGTCGTCGGGCGTGGTCTGGCCGGTGAGCGAGTCGAGGGCCCATAGGGCGCGGTAAAGGTCAAGCAGGATCATCTCGTGGGGAATGGCGCTGGCGTTGGCTTTGGCGGCGTCGCCGAGCGCACTGAGCGCCGTGGCGACGGCCTGATGCTGGCGGAGATTCGTCAGCATGCCCGGTTCGGCTGCGGCTCCGCCTGTGGCGAGAGAGAGAATGCGATCGCGAAGGGCTGTGATGCCGTCACCGGTGAGCGCGGAGGTCGACAGCGCGGGTAGGCCCGCAAGTGCGGGTTCAGGTTTGCCTGCTGCGCCCATTCCGTTTTTCACCAGATCGCTTTTATTCAGCACAACAACTGCCGGGCGGTCTTCGATGGCCGAGAGCAGGCGATGTTCTTCGTCGTTGAGCGGCTGCGTGGCATCGAGAACGACGAGCACGAGGGCAGCATCGGCCAACGCTTCGTGACTGCGGCGGATGCCGAGCTGCTCGGCCTCTTCGATTGCTTCGTGGGCGCGTTCGCGAAAGCCCGCCGTGTCGACGAGTTCGATGGGAATGCCGCCGATAGAGATGCGCTCGGTAACCAGATCGCGCGTTGTGCCTGGCGAGGCGGTGACGATGGCGCGGTCGCGTTCGACGAGCCGGTTGAAGAGCGAGCTTTTGCCGACGTTAGGGCGACCGACGATGGCCAGCGTGAGGCCGTCGTGGACGATGCGGCCGCGAGCGAAGGACGCTTCGAGTGCGGCGAGCGGCGGCATTATCTCGTCGATGCGGCGCGCGATCTCGGCCTGGGGCGTAACGTCGATGTCGTCCTCGGCGAAATCGATGCCGGCTTCGAGCAGAGCGATGAGCTCTACGAGGGACTGCTTGGCGGGAAGGACGCGGCGGCTGAGCGCTCCGCCCATCTGGCTCGCGGCCTGGCGCACCTGTGTGAGGGTCTGCGCGTCGATGAGGTCGCGAACCGCCTCGACCTGCGTGAGGTCGAGCCGGCCGGCCAGAAACGCGCGCTGCGTGAACTCGCCGGGTTCGGCCAGGCGCGCGCCGAGCTCGAGCGCACGGCGCAGCAAAAGGTCAAGCACAACGGGCGAGCCGTGGGCGGCAATCTCCACCACATCTTCTGACGTGTAGGAGTTGGGCGCGGCGAAGAACGTGACGACAGCTTCGTCGATTCGTGGAGCACTGGGATCCAGGGCATCCAGCACGTCGGCCAACCGGGCACGGGTGTGCTCGATCGGATGATGGGGACGCACGAGCTGGGCAGCGATCGGCGCGGCCTGCGGGCCGCTCAGGCGCACGATCCCGATGCCGCCCCGCCCGGGCGGCGTGGAGATAGCGGCGATGGTGTCGGTTACGGTGTCGGACACTGGATTTGGCACGGTCATTCGTCGCACTCAGTGTAGTGTCTTCAGCCAAAAGGTCCTATGAACTCAAGTAAACCGAGGTTGAGAGCTTTCATGCGCCGCACATCAGTGACAACGGGTCACCGAACCATTGGGTACAGATTGGAACTGGTGCAGGCTTTGAAATCCGAACTACACTTTTTAGGCTAGAGCGCAAGGTAAAAGCCATGAAAGCTGCGAGATTAGCCACTCTCAAGTTTTTCGCGCTGCTGTTTCTCCTGCCAGGTTTGGCGGGTCCTGATCGTTTCCGCGATGATCTCCACGCACTACCTTGACACCATGCCAAGGTGGCCGGCGCCGGAGGCGAATCGCGTCGTCCCGCGCGGCATTCATGGCACCACGGTGTATCAAACACCGGCCGAGAACCGGGATCTCAATCTGATTGAGTACTCTTCAGTGGGTGTCTTTGTGCTCGGGCTCGCGCTGGGCGTTGTGTATCTGGAGAAGTGGGGGCAGTATGCAGACGCGCGAGGCGGACGAAGAATCCAAGCTGGCCGAGAATCTCCGCTAAGAATCCGGTTGAATCGCTCGACGCGGTCGCCGAATCGCGATCCTCTACAATAAGCCGATGCCTGAGCTGCCCGAGGTGGAGACGATCGCTCGCGGCGTGGACAAGCGTGTACGAGGCGATCGTATCGCGCGGGTCTGGTTCGCCAATCACCCGCAACCATTCAAGACGCCAAGAACACGACAGGCGAAGGGGCTGGCGGGCCGCACGATCCTGGGGGTACATCGCACCGGGAAGCATATCGTGTTCGAGTTGGGGGCCGCAGACGGGCGGGACTCGACCGCGCCAGAGGCGCAGTGGATCGTGCATCTCGGAATGACGGGACGACTGCTGGTGACGACGCCTGATGGTTCTGTCGCTCAGCACACGCATGCGCGGCTTGAGCTAACGAGTGGGCGTGAGTTGCGGTTTGTCGATCCGCGGCGATTTGGGCGTCTGGAGTTCCGCGATCTAAGGCGCGGACCGAAATTCGGCGCGCCGGGCGGCGAGCCGCTCACCATTGGGGCAAGCGAATTTGCCGCGCTTTTCCGCGGACGGCGCTTGTGCATCAAGGCAGCCCTGCTGAACCAGACTCTGCTCGCGGGCGTGGGCAACATTTATGCCGACGAAAGCCTGTTTCAGGCCGGCATCCGGCCGCGGCGGCGGGCCAACCGAGTGACCCGTGCCGAGCTCGAGCGGTTGCGCCTGGCATTACTGAAAACCTTGACCCATGCCATTCGGCTCGGCGGCTCCTCGGTGTCAGATTACGTTGACGCCGACGGCGAGCGCGGGTTCTTCCAACTGGAGCACTGCGTGTACCAGCGGACCGGGGAGCCGTGCCACCGGTGCGAGACGCCGATCCGGCGGATCGTGGTCGCCGGGCGCGGGACGCACTATTGCCCCAAGTGCCAGCGATGAGTCAGCGGTTTGGGCATGGCGGTTCCATTTTTTTGAAGGATTTTCGCCTTATTGCTACCAGATTCGAGACGACAGCGCTTTTTCGGTTACTTAAGTCCTTGAAAACACGTGGAGACCTGATCGGAACTCGGATTGCTAAGTAATAGGTGCCAGTGATGTGTGGGCCGCTTAAAGGAACGCATAGCGAGCCCAATCAGCACCGGGCACCCGGCATGAGCAACCGCCAACGAGCGGCCCTTAAAAAGGGAAAAGCCGGCCGGGGAGCCTGCAAATGGAGCGGAGGTGACAGCCGCCGCTCTCCATCTCGCTGGGAGGCCAGTGACCAGCGCAGGGGCCCGGAGACGCCACTCTCAAGAGAGTGGCGTTTCGTGCGTTTGAGCGCTTTTTCGGTTGGGAAAAACGGACATGGTTGGGATGCAGCGGCGGTGCGCCGGGGCGTGTTATCTAAAGACGCACCACCCCAAAGGGCCACTTGCCACCGGGTGACCTTCCCTGTACTATCAGAGTTGCCTATCAAGCGGCTGACGCAGGCCACCCAGGCATGGGTAGAGCACGCTCGCCGCGGAGCAAGCAAAAAATCGCCCGTTGGTTTGGTTTCGATCAGGCTATACGAGGCGAAGGCTCACATAGGAAAGGGCATCATCAGAGAAAAGCAGAGGCCGCGCCGGGTCGAGACCGGCGGTCGGATGGAGTTGATTGACGACTCCCGCGTATGAAGCGGCAATCGCATTCTCAAAGAGGCTCAAGGGGTGGAACCAAAGCGGCTGACGCGCGCCGACCGATGCAGAGAGTGTCCGCGCGGAGTTTCCTGACATGGAAATCAACGGTCGCGCCAGTTTTTAGCAACGGGGCAGTTCGCTGACCAAAATCTGCTGTTCTTTCCGGAGTCGGCAGAGTACTCATGCAGGAACAAGCGGCCGCCCGGTCCGGATCAAACGCGCAAAGCAACGCGCCAGAGTGAAGCACCAGGAAGTACACACATCATGACAACAGAACCGACGCAGCCCCAGCCTGAGCAGGGGCCCCCGCCTGACAACGGTCAGGTGCAGTCGCATGGGCATCGGCGCCGCCGCCGCCGCCGGAAGAACAAGTCGAGCCAACAGGCAGGAATGCAGGCCCAGCCGCCACAGGGGCAGCCGCAGATGCAGGCACCGCCTCCGATGCAGCCGGCGCAGCAGAAGCCGATGCATCATCATCAGGGCCGCAAGAAGAAGAAGTTCTTCCAGAAGCAGCAGGCCCCACAAGCGCAGCCCGGCAACAGCATTTCGGGTCCGCCGCAGGGCAAGCGCAGGGGACGCCAGAAGGGTCCACGCGCGTTTATTGGCCCCATGGACCACAGCTACCGCGCGGTGAACGGAAACGTGGCCGACGGCCCGCCTTCCACCATCCCAACCGCGGGCAACGGCCATGGCGGCGGATACTATCCCGACGTTTATTCAACCCAGGCTGCCGCTCCCGTCCGCGAAGACGCTCCCACGCGGATCTTCTGCTTTATTGAGGATCTGTTCTTCCTGGCCAAGATTCAGGAGACGGCACGGAAGCTGGGCGTGAAGGTGGAGTTCGTGAAGGGCGAAAGCAAGGACGTGGTGGCGCGAATCTGCGATGCGCCGGAAAACGAAAAACCCACCTTGATTGTCTTCGACCTGAACAACCTGAACGCCAAGCCCATGGCGCTGATTCCGAAGTTCAAGGGCAAATTCAAGAAGGCCGTCTCGATCATCGGGTTCCTGAATCATCTGCAGGGCGACTTGAAGATGAAGGCGCTCGAGGCGGGATGCGACGTGGTGATGCCGCGTTCGGCATTTTCGCAGAGCCTGCCTGTCCTGCTGCGCCGCTACGGCGTGGAAGAGGAAGAGGAAGTTTCGCAACAGCCGGCGTAAGAAAGACAGGACCCAAGGCACCAAGGGAACGAGGGAACAAGAAAACGAGGGCGCGCCAAAGAGGCGCGCCCATTGTTTTTGCATGATGGAATGAAGCGGTTCGGCGTCTATCCTGGCGGCCAGGTCATTTGCCGGCCAGCCATCAGATGCAGGTGAAGATGATCGACGGTCTGGCCGCCGTCTTCGCCGTTATTCAACACCACGCGGTAGCCGTTGCGAAGGCCTTTCTGGCGGGCGATCTCCGCCGCCACCCACATTAGATGGCCAAGCATAGCCTTCTTCTCGGTGCCGGCCTCAGCCAGTGAGCCGACGTGTTCGCGCGGAACGATGAGCACGTGGACGGGCGCCTTGGGATTGATGTCGGCGAAGGCGTAGGAGAGAGAGTCCTGATAAACGGCGGTGGACGGAATCTCGCCTGCGGCGATTTTGCAGAAGAGGCAACTCATGGCGAGTTCAGTGTAATGCAGCTGGAACGGCCGCTCACAGCCGATGGCGATGACCGGGATGTTGGCCCGAACCGGCTTAAAATGACGCCATGGCCGCTTCCCCGCCCTTCCGCATCGTTCACACCGTCTGCTCGCACGATTGCCCGGACTCGTGCGCCGTGCTGGTGACGGTGAACGAGGAGGGCCGCGCGGTGAAGGTGGAGGGCGACCCGTCGCATCCGGTGACGAGGGGATTCCTGTGCGGCAAAGTAGCGAAGTATCTCGATCGCGTATATGCGCCGGACCGGATTCTCTATCCCTTGAAACGAAAGCCGAGAACGCAAAAGGGCCCACGGCCCCGCGGGCGTGAGCGCGAAGCCTTTGAGCGAGTGAGCTGGGACGATGCGCTGGATGCGATCGCCGCGAGGCTGAAAGAGACGAGCGACCGCTATGGCCCGGAGTCGATTCTTCCTTACAGCTACGCGGGCACGATCGGCGTGCTTGGGTACGGATCGATGGATCGACGCTTCTTTCACCGGCTGGGAGCGAGCCAGCTCGACCGGACCATCTGCTCCGAGGCGGGCGGGCAGGCGTGGAAGCTGGTCTACGGGAAGAAGCTCGGTACGCCGACTGAGGATGTGCGGCTGGCGAAGCTGATCGTGGCGTGGGGCGCGAACATCCATGGGAACAACATTCACTTGTGGCCGTTCGTCGAAGAGGCTCGGCGCAACGGAGCGCGGCTGATCGTGATCGACCCCTACCGGACGCGCACGGCGGCGGTGGCCGATTGGCATATCGCGATACGGCCGGGGACCGATGCGGCGCTGGCGCTGGGGATGATGCACGTAATCCTCCGTGAGGGCCTCGAAGACCGCGCGTACCTTGCAGAGATGACGCATGGATTCGAGCAACTGGCGGAGCGGGTGCGCGAGTACACGCCGGAGCGCGCGGCCGCATGGACGGGCATGACCGCGGCCGAGATTGAGCAACTGGCGCGCGAATATGCGACGACGCGGCCCGCGATGCTGCGGCTGAACTACGGCGTGCAGCGGTGCGAGAACGGCGGCACGGCGGTACGAGCGATTGCAATGCTGCCGGCGCTGACCGGAGCGTGGAAACATCGAGGAGGAGGCGCACAGCTCTCGACTTCGGGCGCGTTTGAATGGGACGAGGACGCGGTTCGACGGCCGGACCTGGCGCTGGCCTCGCCGATCGGGCGGCTGGCGCGAGTAGTCAACATGTCGGAGCTTGGAAGAGCGCTCACGGAGCTCGGATCACACGCCGGTGACGGGCCCGCAGTGCACGCACTGTTTGTGTACAACTCGAATCCGGGCGCGGTGGCGCCGAATCACAACGCGGTGAGCCGTGGGTTGGCACGTGACGATTTGTTCACCGTCGTGCACGACCTGTTCTTCACCGATACGACCGACTATGCCGACTACATTCTGCCGGCGACGACGTTCCTTGAGCACACCGACGTGCAGGGCGCGTATGGACACTACTTCGTGCAGCTTTCCAGGCAGGCCATTGAGCCGCCCGGCGAGGCGCAATCGAACGTGTGGCTCTTCGGCCAACTCGCGCAGCGGATGGGATTCACAGAAGCGTGCTTCCATGACACGCCGGAGGAGATGATCGGGCAGGCGCTCGCGATTGGCGCGGATGGCCGCTCCATGAACAAGAACATGGAGCACATCACAATGGAGGAGCTGGAACGCGAAGGGCATGTGCCGCTCGCGTTTCATGCCGAGCCTGGGGCGCGGCCGTTCCTCGCGTTCACATCGGGGCCGTTGGCGACGCCGTCAGGAAAGATCGAGTTCTACTCTGAGACTCTGGCCGCCGAGGGCAAGGAACCGCTCCCGGCATTCGTCCCGCCGGCCGAATCGCGCTGGAGCGAGGGAGCGAAGAAGTATCCGCTGGAGTTGCTGGGGCGCAAGAGCGACAACTACATGAACTCGACCTTCGCGAATTTGCCGGGGCACCGCAAGATGGAGTCTCGGGCCCGCCAAAAACTTGAGATTCACCCGCTGGACGCGCAGTCCCGGAGCGTGGCAGAGGGTGACCGGGTTCGCGTGTTCAACGAGCGTGGATCGCTGGAGCTGACGGCGATGCTGAACGCAAGCCTGCCGGCCGGCGTGGTGGCGGCGCGGCTGGATTGGGCGAAGTTGCACCCGGATGGCACGAACGTCAACGCGCTGACGAGCGAGCGGCTGACGGACATTGGCGGCGGGGCAACGTTCTACTCGACGCTGGTGGAAGTGGCCAAGGCGTAAGACAGGGACCAAGAAAACAGAAGGACCTAAAGTCTGGATAGACAGCTTTTGGGCGACGACAGAGTAATCCAGCATTGGCGGCAAACCTAAACGTAACGAGTACTACTTATGTGGGGGTGGGATGGAAACGTTTTCGAAACCAAGTCCCGATGTGATTGTTAGTGACACAGGTTTTTCTGTCCAACTCGCGGGGAGGTCTCGCGTACGCTACGCCGAGGGCGACAAATCGCTACTTGTCGAATCGGAGATTGCTATCCTACCCACCGGGCTTATTATCTATCCCAAAACAATCACGAACTGGCTGCCCCCAAATGCCGAAGAGCTGATCGATGAATCGAAACGAAACGAAATCGTCGAGAATATTCGATCTGCGTGTGCATTCGCAGGATTTGAAATAGATGTACTGTGAGCCGAGAAGCGGCGGTGACGCCGGGACGAACTTTTAGCGTTCTTTCGCTTTTTCCCGCTGCAGCTCGCGATACACTTCGCTCTTTGACTGGCCAAGCTCACGCGCCAGCCGCTTCAGCGCTTCTTTCTCGTCGAGTCCGCCTTCAGCCTTCATGCGGGCGACTCGCGCGGCGATCGATTCCTCTGCGTTGGCCGCGCCATGCTCCCCGACCGACGAGGCAGTTTGTGCGGGGACTTCGATGAGCAAAGTGATCTCCCCGCGGATGCGATCGCGGGCGGCGAGTTCTCTGCGCACGTCGGCGACGGTTCCCCGCAAGAACTCCTCGTGAATCTTGGTGAGCTCGCGGGCAACGACGACGCACAGGCCTGGTCCCCAAACGGCTTCGAGATCGGCCAACGTGCCGAGCACGCGATGCGGAGCCTCGTAAAAAATCAACGTGCGCGGAGCCTCGCGCGATTCAGCGGCGAGTTTTTCGAGGCGCGTCCGGCGTGCGCCGGCCTTCTCGGGCAGGAAGCCGAGAAATTCAAATTCGTCCGTCGGCAATCCTGAGGCGATCAGTGCACTGACAGCGGCGTTGGCGCCGGGAATGGGAAACACAGGCACGCCGGCCGCGATGGCTTCGCGCACCAGCCAACTGCCCGGGTCGCTCACTCCCGGCGTTCCGGCGTCTGAAACAAGAGCAATGCGCGCACCGGCCCGAAGCGCCTGGATCAGCTCGCCAGCGCGCTCGCGCTCGTTGTGCTCATGGCAACTGACGGTGGGTTTGGCGATCTCGAAATGGTTGAGCAGCTTCTGCGTCTGTCGCGTGTCTTCGCAGGCGATGCGGTCGACATTGCGGAGGACGTAGAGCGCGCGGAGCGTAATGTCGGCGAGGTTGCCGATGGGAGTGGCAACAAGATAGAGGCCAGGAGCGAGATTCGCCGCGGGAGCCGAATCTTCCTCACGAGCCATGGCAGCCTTCAGTTCTCTGATTCCTGGCGTTCGATGCGGCGCTGCTCGGCGAGCAGCGACATGGAGCTCATGAGGTTTTGCACGCTGACAATGCCCACGACGCGCCCGCTCTCAGTGACGGGGATGAGAGCCAGGCCGTGGCCGGCGGTGAGACGGCGAATGGTGGTGCCGAGCGTGTCCTCTGGCCGCGCAACCTGGAATGCGCGCGACATGACTGACTGGACGTAGCCGTTGCCTTCGCTGCGCAGAGCGTCGAGGATGCGCTGGCGCGAGACGATGCCCACCAGTTGCGGGCCGCGGACGACAGGGAAATCCTCCTGAAGAGAGTGGACGCAGCGGTAGAGCGCGTCGGCAAGCGTGTCAGAGGGAGAGAGCGTGGCAAAGTCAGTGAGCATGACTTCGCGCATGCGGACGGTGTCGACGACAGACTGGAAAAAGACGCCCTGATCCTCGATTTGCGCGCCGATCATGATGAAGAAGCCGGCGAGGATAAGCCAGGGCTCCTGCACCAGCATGCCGCCGAGCATGGCGGCCAGGGCAAGAACCTGGCCGAGACCGGAGGCAGCGCGACCCGCGGGAGCGAAGCCGTGGGTGCGGGCAAAGCTTGAGCGAATAAGGCGGCCGCAATCGAGGGGATAGGCAGGGAAGACGTGGAGCAGGCCCAGAAACGCCTGCATCCAGACGAGGCTGCGTAACAAATGCGCGGATGTGATGAAGGGATGATCGAAGAGGCGGATGTCGCTGCTGGCGCCGAGGATGATGCCGGCAGCGGCGAGCGACGCGCATACATTTGCGAGTGGGCCGGCGGCGGCCAAAACGAATTGCCCGGCGCCGCGGCTGGCGATTTCCTGGCTCTCAGGATTGGCGTAGGCGAACAAGCCGCCGATGGGGAGAAGGAGAATGGCGCGCAGGCGCAGGCCGAGCCACGCGGCAACCAGGAGGCGCGCGGTTTCGCGAACGACGACTGCCGCGACGAGGATGAGAAAGAGGGCGAGGCCGCGCGGCCATCCGCTTGCGCCACTCATGGCGAACAGCACGAATACGAGCAGCGGGAAGAAGATGTGGACGCGGAGCTCAACACCCATCCAGCGGCCCAGCGGGATTGACCAACCGCGCATGGTTCGATTGTAGAGCGTAAAACCCCAAAACAAGCTTCCAGCTATCGGCTTTCAGCCTTCAGGTTCTTTTGCGGGAAGCAGGAGAGGGTTTTCGCGCGTTTCGGTGCGGCGGATGATCGCGCAGGGGCTAAAGCTCGCGATCATTTTGCCCCTATTTCGGCAGGACTAGAGTCATGTCCTAATACAAAACGGTTTTTGAAACACCCCGGTGAGGAGCGCGTCCGTTATGCTGGTTGGCGATGCGGATCATAGCGGGAACTCTGCGCTCGCGGACGCTAAGCGCGCCGGATGGGTTGAGTACGCGGCCCACGAGCGATCGCCTTCGCGAGACGCTCTTCAACGTGCTCGCGCCGAGGATTGAGGGCGCGGCTTTTCTGGATTTGTATGCGGGCTCGGGCGCGGTAGGGTTTGAGGCGCTGAGCCGCGGCGCCGGGAGAGTGACGTTTGTAGAGCGGGCGGCGCCAGCGCTGAAAGTTCTGCGCGGAAACCTGGAGCGGCTGGGGATCGAAGGAGGTGTGCGTGTACGTGCGGAGAGCGTGAGCGCCTTTTTGCGAGCTGCGGCGAAGGCCAGTCCAAAACCAGAACACTACGAAGTCGTGTTTCTCGATCCGCCGTACGACGCGGCAAAGGAGTATGCGTCCGCGCTGGGAATGATAGGCGGGGAGGCCTCAGGAATTCTGGCGGAGGGAGCGCTGGTAGTGGCGGAACACCGGCGTAATGAAGCACTTGGGGAGATCTACGGGTACCTGAAGCGGACTCGGGCGCTCAAGCAGGGCGATGCCGCATTGAGCTTCTATGAACGCGCGCTGTGATGAGAAGCCAAAGCGAGCCGATTCATGCACTTTCAGCTGTGAGCGGGGTCACTTTCAACTGCATTGACAGGGGAGGAAAGTAGATGAAAAATGGCGTGGCGAAGAATTTCGAGCCGATCCATGTGGTCTACGGAGGGAATGTGAAAAAGGTAGTGAGGTTGCAGGTTTTCGGAGCTTTGGTGGTTTTGGGGGCTGGTCTGTGGGTTGCGGCGTGCAAATCGGCGCCAGAGCTGACCCAAGCTCAGGCCCAGACTTTGATCCAGGCCAAATACGATCAAACTCCTGCCGCGCCATTCAACATCGCAGTGGACGATCGCGGCATGCAGCTGGGTGTTCGCGCAAACTACTGGCTGGGCACGAAGCGGTATCCGAACGGATACTGGGCCGACTTTCAACTCACCGACACGGGGAAGAAAGTAGTGAAGCTGCCCGGCGGGGGCGCCGTGATCCAATGGCGGCCGGAGAGCCCCACTGATTCGCGTTATGTGATTGTTGTCGTGCCCCTGGTGAGTAGCCGCCAGAAGACGCGGAGCCTGGGCGAAGTTCAGAGCCTGGGGGATAGCAGGACTGTCACATACTTCGAGGACGTGGACCTGAGCGGATTGCCGGATGGATTGCAGAACATCGCCCACGATCCGATGAACAAGTTGAGCACGCAGCGGGTTGCGACATTCGTGCTGACCAACGGAGCCTGGACCCTGCAGTCGATCGAATAGAGGCCCTATTGGGGCGGTGAGTTGCGCGGAACGGCCGGCGTCTCACCGCCCATCGTCCCAGCCACGTTCACGCTGGCCGCGGTAAAGACTCCATCCTTCAGAGCGCCTTCCACGCGCACCGTGTCTCCTACATGAATATCGGCGAGAGTCACAGGCTCGCGGCGCTCGCGAAACTCGGTGTTCTCGTCGGCGACGATCGTGTGAGGAGCGTTGTCGAGCGCACCGGTCAGGATGATCTTCGTGCCGTCGATGGCAGTGACCTTGCCCATAAGCCAGGTCTTGCCGAAGTTGGCTTCCATCTGGTGGATCTGCTCGACCGTTTGCGGGTCCATGAGTGCAACAAATCGTGCTGCAACGGTTTTGGTGGCGGCGTCGGTATCGCCCATGACGGAAATCACATCGCCCACCTTAATGTCGGAGGGCTTGATCTCCTCGGGCGGAGTGCCGTTGCCGGCGCCCATGCGGCGGGCTCCTTGCTCGCCCCCTTCGCCCTGCCCGCCTCCGGACCCGCGCATTCTGGCCTGGCGCTTGAAGATGTGCGTGTCGGAGGTGAGGTGGACGGTGTAGACATCGCTCTGATCGGTCTTAATGGTGTAGTGGTCAGTGGTTGCCTCAGTGACAGTTCCCATGAGCCCGCGCCCTATCATGCCGGCGACATACCCTCGGCCACCCCGCTCGCCGTAGCCGCCCGGTCGGTTTCCCGCACTCGGGCCGGCCGCCGGAGCAGAACCGGTGTCTTGTGCACAGGCTGCGGCGGTGAAAGCAAAGGCGAAGACAAATGCGGCTACAGGACAGACTTTCATCAGATCTCCCGAGCGGCTGAAGGACCGCCTACAAGGAATAGACGCGGGAGATGCGGAGGGGGACGACGCGGGAAATTGCGATCATTTATTGGCTGCGTTGCTGCTCGGCAAGAAGTTTCTGGAATGCAGGATTCTGTCTGATGGCGGTAAAGTGAACATCCTCAGCGACCTTCACGGGGTCTGCGAAACCGTCATTCAATGAGATTCGAAGATACTCGAGGGTCTGGCCGATCTGACCGGTTTGTGCGCAGGCCACTGCCATGAAATAGTCCATGGCGCCGCGCTCGCGAACCGGCGCCGGGCTTCCGAGAGTGGGATCGCCATTCTCTGCAAACACGTTGGGATCGAGCGCCATTGCCTGCTCAAAGGCCATCTGGCCCTGCGAGTACTTTTGCTGGGCGACCAGACTCGTGCCGAGATTCTTGTAGATACGAGCAAAATGCGGAGATATGCTGAGGGCCTTGCGGAACAAGCGGTCCGCGGTTCCGTAATCCTTCATGGATTCGTACAACGTAGCGAGGTTATTGAGGACTTTGGGATCGTCGGGGTTGACCTTGAGCGACTCCCGATAGCACCGGATGGCCTCCTTCGTGTTGAACATCATCTGGTAGGAGATACCCATCTTGTTCCAAATCTCCGCCGTCTTGATCGGCGCCGTTGCGTAGATTTTGATCGCGGTTTCGTAGCGCCGGTTCAATGCGACTGCATCACCGATTTCAACGACCGCAGCCTGAGCCGATTGAACGGCAGGCGGAAAGTCAGAGCTGGCTTGCAGAGCGGGTCTATCGAGGGCCTGGGCGCGCGCGTCGATCTGAAAGATCGGCGCGGCAGGCACACTGATAGCCACGATCAGCACAGAGTGACACAGAAATGGTGTGGGCCTTCGCATCGTTCCCCCGGAGAGCGAATCGAAGGGGCGATTCGGTACTCCCACCTTCCGATGCTTTGCAGCTCGATTACCAAGAATTAGATCATTAGACTTCTGCGAAGAAAAGCAATAAAAATGTAAAAAATGACGGAAGCGATGTGTCCGTCGGAGCCGGCAAGCCCGCAGGATAACCCGCCGCCGCAGTTATTGGCTGCGTTGCTGCTCGGCAAGAAGTTTCTGGAAGTCGGGGTTGCCATGCAGGCTGGCAAATTCGACGTCGGAGGCGACTTTCTTGCGCGTGGTGAAGCCCTCATCGAGGGCCATGCGGAGGTACTGGAGAGCGCAATCGACATAGCCGGCACGCGCGCAACCCGCCGCCATGTAATAGTTCATGGCTCCGCGTTCCTGGAGGGAAGATGGATCCTCGACGGTGGGACTATTGTGATCGGCAAAGATTTGCGGATCGATGGCGAGAGCCTGCTGATAAGCCTCCCAACCTTTGTTGTACTGGTGTTCCACCAGCAAATTGGTGCCGAAGTTCTTGAGAACCAGGGCGGATTGTGGGTCGATCTTGAGCGATTTCCTGTAATAGCGATCAGCCTGACCATATTCCTTGAGCGAGGCATAAACCGTTGCCAGGTTGTTCAGGACCTGAGGATCCCTGGGGTTGAGTTTCAGCGACTGCTTGTAGCAGCGCATGGCGTCTTTGGAGTTGAACATCATCTGATAGTCGATGCCCATCTTGTTCCAGATCGCGGCGGTTGTCAGAGGCGCTTTGGAATAGGCAGCAATGGCAGCCTGATAGCGCTGCCGGGCGGTGAGCGAGTCACCGATATCCTCGGCGGTGGGGATTTTGTGAAGCGGCGCGACCTGGGACGGAGCGGCGGTCGCGGCCGGGGGCGTTGCGACTGGAAGGGTGGACTGATCCGGAACTTGCTCGGATGGCGTCTGGGCGGGCATAAACCGCGGAACCGCCAGAGCAGCGGCGAAGAATGCCGCGATCGCGATCGAGCGGGTTGGGGCTGCCCGGAACATACTCCCTCCTGCCGGTGGCGCCAGGGGGCCAGGATTCACTTGAGTCCGTCCGCTGAGATTAAAGCACCAATACAAAGCAAATTCCAGCCCGGAGCAGTCACTTAGCGGTTAAACTCCGCTCCAAAGCGCAGAAAATAAATGTCGCTTTTCACAGGGCAGGCGCGTCTCTTTCTCGTAGCGATGTAACGGGCGGGATTGGTGTTTGCGGCCGCGAGGCCTCGCCGCAGTGAAGGAACGGGCGGCGGAAGCAGGCGGTTCATTTTATGAAAATGAACTAACACTCACCGCAGATTGGAGGGTGCGCCTTGAGTTCAACGACGATATCCGGACCGCGCTCGGAGGTTCTCAATCGTTTCAACGAGGTGCGGCGGGCCACGCTGGCTTTGTGCGCGCCGCTGACGCCAGAAGACATGATGGTGCAATCGTGTCCTGAGGCTTCGCCCGCCAAATGGCACCTGGCGCATACGACATGGTTCTTTGAGTCGTTTGTTCTCAAAGAGTTCCTGCCAGGCTACAGGCTATTCAACGCCGACTTTTCGTGGCTTTTCAACAGTTATTACGAGAGTTTTTCGGCGTTTCCGGAGAAAAGGCTACGGTCGTCGTTTTCGCGGCCAGGGATCGAGGAGGTCCTGCGCTATCGCGAGCATGTGGATGCTGCAATGGAGCGGTGGCTCGAGCACGAGCCGGACGACCACCCTGCGGACGGAGAGGTTTTGCGGAGGGTCGAGCTGGGCGCGAATCATGAGGAGCAGCACCAGGAGCTGCTGCTGACCGATATTCTGAATGCCTTCTTTACGAATCCGCTGAAGCCAAAATACAGGGAACAGGGAACAGGGAATAGCCCGCGGCCGGTCTCAGCCAAGTTTCGGGAGTTTGGGGGTGGGCTGAAAGAGGCGGGGCACGCGGGCGAGGGGTTCTGTTACGACAACGAGATGCCCCGGCATCGTGTCTGGCTGGAGCCGTATGCGCTTGCCGATCGACTGGTGACTTGCGGCGAATACGCGGAGTTCATGGCGGATGGCGGCTATCGCCGGGCGGAGTTGTGGCTTTCGGCCGGGTGGGATGCGGTAAAGGCCAATGGCTGGCGTGCGCCCCTCTACTGGACGGAGAAGGATGGCGCGTGGAGCGTGTTTACGCTGCGGGGAGAGTTCCCTCTGGAGAAGGTCGCGTCGATCCCGCTAAGTCAGATAAGTTTTTACGAGGCAGACGCTTACGCGCGGTGGGCTGGGCAGAGGCTGCCCACGGAATTCGAGTGGGAGGCGGCGGTGGAAGGCCAGCCGGTCGAAGGAAATCTGCTCGACTCCGATTTACTCATGCCAGCTTCCACAAATCTCGTCCAAAACCAGAACGGTACGAAGTACTACGGGGACCGTTGGGTGTGGACAAGCAGCGCGTACCTGGGCTACCCAGGGTTCCGGCCGCTGGAGGGAACGCTGGGAGAGTACAACGGCAAGTTCATGAGCGGGCAGATGGTCCTGCGCGGCGGATCGTGCGCGACGCCGAGGCGGCACATCCGCTCGAGCTACCGAAACTTCTTTTCCCCCGAGACAAGATGGCAGTTTTCCGGGATCAGGCTGGCGCGTTAAGAGCGCAGGCCGCATCCAACTGAGAGTCCATGACTGCAGCAGCTTCCCTTGCCCCAGTACTGCAACTTGACGAACGCGTCGCCACGGCAGTCCGCCAGGGACTCGCCTCGCACCCCAAACGGCTGCCTGCCTGGCTGTTCTACGACTGTGCGGGCTCGCGTCTCTTCGACGAGATCACGCGGCTGCCCGAGTATTACCTCACGCGCACAGAGCGCAGCATTCTGTCGGCGCACGCCGGCGAGATGATTGCCTGCGCGGCCAATGGTGCGCGCCTCCGCATAGCGGAACTGGGCGCGGGATCTGCGGACAAGACGCGCTTGTTGCTCAGGGCCGCAGTGGCGCGGCAGGGCGCGGTGCTCTACGAGCCGGTGGACGTGTCGGCGAGCGCGCTCGATGGAGCCAAACGCCGCATCGAGCGCGAGATTCGCAGCGTGATGGTGGCGCCGCGCGTGATGGACTACACGGATGGCGACGAAAGCAGGTTGCCCCTGGGCGCAATTTGCCGGGGCGAGCGGCGGCTGGTGCTCTATATCGGATCGAGCATCGGGAACTTTGAGCCGGAGCCGGCGATGAGGCTGCTGCGCCGCGTGCGCGCGGGACTCGAGCCGGGCGACGGGTTGTTGCTTGGTGTGGACCTCGAGAAAGACGAAGCAACGCTGCTGGCAGCGTACGACGACGCGGCAGGCGTGACGGCGGCGTTCAATCGCAATGTGCTGGTGCGGTTGAATCGCGAGCTGGACGCGGATTTCGACCCGGAAGCCTTCGCGCATCGCGCGGTGTGGAACCCAGACGCCTCGCGGATCGAGATGCACCTGGTGAGCCGCACGGAGCAGCAAGTGTGCATCGGCGCGCTCGAGTTGGAAGTCGAGTTCAGGGCGGGCGAGACGATTCACACGGAGAACAGCTACAAATACCGGCCGGGCCAGGCGGAAGCGCTGCTCCAGGAGACAGGATTTGAGCCGGTGTCAACGTGGACGGATGCGCGTGGGTGGTTTGCCGTGTGTTTGGGGCGGGCGGTCTGACTATTTTGCCGCCGGGATCCGCACCAGCAGAATGTCGTGACTCGCGAGTTCGAGCGTCATGTGGTCGGTGAGAGTGGTTTCCTTGCCGGTCCAGAGATCTTTGCCTTTGAGCGGGCCATGCAGGCCGAGCTTCGCCAGGCTCAAATAAAACGGATGCGTTGAATAGCGGTCGCTACCCGCGTTAACCACTGCGACGGCGAGCGCTCCGCCGGAAAGATGCCGCGCCCAGACGTCGACCTCACCCTCAGAATAGGCACGCATTGCTTCGCGGCCCAGGCGATCCTGATCGATGGCGATCACGTCGCGGTTGGTGAGGATGGAGCGAACCTCCGGCGTCATGTTGAGCAGGTCGTTGCCGGCCAGCAGCGGCGCGGCGAGCATAGCCCACATGGAAAAGTGAGTGCGGTTCTCGGCGAGCGTGAGGCGGCCGTTGCCCACCTCGAGCATGTCGGGATCGTTCCAGTGGCCGGGGCCCGCGTACCGGGCGAGGCCGGCCTGTTCGTTCAGGATGGAGTAGATACTCTGCCAGTTGGGCTGGATGTCGCCGGTGGTGCGCCACAGATTGGCGCCGACATTCGGACCCCACTCCCACACCGCGTCCCATCCGTATTGGCAGAGCGAGTAGACGATCGGACGGTCGGTGGACTTAAGCGCCTTGTTCATTTTTTCGTAAGCGGCGATCATCATTCGCATCTGCGCGGCCTTGTCGTCCGGCGCATGAGTGGCCATGACCGACTCGCGAAAACTGCACAGATCGTACTTGAGGTAGTCGACACCCCAGGAAGTGTAGAGCTCGGCGTCTTGGACCTCGTGATCGAGCGAGCCCTCAAAGCCGGCGCACGTTTTGGGTCCCGGTGAGGAGTAGATGCCGAGCTTGAGTCCTTTCGAGTGGACGTAATCGGCAAGCGCCTTCATGTCGGGGAATTTCGAGTTCGAGCTGAGGACGCCGTTCGCGTCGCGCTCGCCTTCCCATGTGTCGTCGATGTTGACGTAAATGTAGCCGGCATCTTTCATTCCGCTGGCAACGAGTTGATCGGCGGCGTTGCGAATGTCCTGGTCGGTGACACGCTGAGCGAAAAAGTTCCAACTGTTCCAACCCATGGGCGGGGTCCCCGACGACGGATTCTTGTCGTTGGGGTGGATGGGCGGAGTTTGCGCAGCCGGCGGTGGGGCATATCTTTGGAGGGGTTTCTTCGCGGTGTTGGGCGTGCTCTGCGCGACAGCGGTGAGGGAACTCAATGTAAGAACGGCGACCGACAGAACGGCAGAATGGCGCACGGCAAAAATCTCCTGAAAGACTTTTCGAGGGAAATCCTATGCTTCGCTTCCAATGTTCGGCAATGGTGCGGGCTCTTCGGGCCGCGCGGCGCGGTGGCGAGTGAGCAGGAAGTAAACCAGCGGCGTGATGACGAGCGAGAGGACCATGGAAATCGTAAGACCGCCGATAACGGCGATGGCCAGCGGCTGGAGCATTTGCGAACCGGCGCCGAGAGCGAAGGCCAACGGCAACATGCCGCAGACTGCGGCCAGCGCGGTCATGACGATGGGGCGAAGGCGGCGCTGCGCGGCGTTGAGCATGGCTTCGTGCGGGGGGGCGCCGTGAGCGCGGTAACGCTCATCGGCGTCGAGGAGGAGAATGCCGTTCTTGGCGACGATACCGATGACCATGATCAATCCCATGAAAGACGCGACGTTGAACGTGGAGTTGGTGACGAGGAGGGCCAGGATCACGCCGGAGATGGAGAGCACCGAAGAAGAAAGAATGGCGATGGGCGTGGGGAAGTTGCGGAATTCGGCAAGAAGCACGCCGAAAACCAGCGCGAGAGCGAGAACGAGCACGCGGAGCAGATCGCTGAAAGATTGTTGCTGCTGCTGGTAGGTGCCGCCGTACTCGACGCGAACGGACGCGGGAAGATGCAGGCCTTCGACCGCCTGTTGCACCTTCTGCATGACCCCGCCGAGGTTGGAGCCGTGGAGGTCGGCGGTAACTTCGACGAGCGGCTGTAGGTTTTCGCGCTGGATTTCGTTTTGCGGCGGCAACTGGTCGACCTGAGCCAGCGTGCCAAGCGACGCGGTGTGGCCGGAGGAGCTGCTGAAGACCGTGTCTTCAATGGCTGCGAGCGAAGTGCGGTGATCGGCGGAGAGACGAACGCGAATGTTGTAGGCGCGGCCGTTGGAGATGAGCGGGTTGGTGGTGATTCCGTCCAGGATGGATGTTGCATCGTCAGAGACTTCGGCGGGAGTGAAGCCCATGCGCGAAGCAACGATAGGGTCGACTTGAAAATTCGTCGCGGGTCCACTGATGGTGTTGTCGATGCCGTTTTCGACATCGACGACGCCGGGGATGTTCTTAATCGTGTCGCCCACGCGCGGGCCAAGCTGGCTGAGGAGCGAGGGGTCGGTCGAAAAGATTTTGATCTGGATCGCCTCCGGCGCGTTGGAGAGGTCGTTGATGTTGTCCTGCAAGACCTGGGTGAGCTGGATGTCGAGTTCCGGATGGGCGGATTTGATGCGGGCGCGGCCCTCATCCATGACCTTCCAAACGGAGCGGCTGCGTTTTGCCTTGAGCTTGACGGTGAAGTCGCCGCTGTTGGCCTCGGTGACCGCGGCGAGGCCCAACTGAAGGCCGGTGCGGCGCGAGGTATTCTCGACTTCGGGGATGGAGTGGAGGATGCGCGTTACGTCCTGGAGCACGCGGTTGGTCTCAGTCAGCGAGCTGCCTGCGGGCATGATGTAGTCGAGGATGAAGCCGCCCTCGTCCATGTCGGGGAGCAGATTGGTGCCGAGCAACTGATAGCCGCCCCAGGTGGCGAGCACGAGAAGCAGGCAGGCGATGCCGACGAGCCGAGGCTTTGCGATTGCCCACTCGAGAACGCGCCGGTGAACTCTGAGAACGCGCAAAAGCACGGGGCCGGGGTCGGGGTGACGCGCGGCGCGATTTAGGTCTTCACGAAGTAGAACGTAGCTGAGGCCCGGCGTCCATGTGAGCGCGAGGGCGAGCGAGGTGATGAGCGCGGCGGCCATAGTGATGGCGAGCGCTCGGAAAAAGACGCCGGTAACACCACTGACCGCGACGAGCGGGAGAAAGACCACCACGGGCGTTAGCGTTGAGCCGACCAGTGGGACGGTTAGCTCCTTGAGCGCCTTGCGAACGGCATCGGCGCGATGCTCGCCGTGATCGCGGTGCATCACGATGTTTTCGACCACAACAATCGCGTCGTCGATAAGGAGCCCGATCGCGGCGGCCATGCCGCCCAGCGTCATCAGGTTGAAGCTCTCGCCCATGAGCCACAGCGCGGCGATGGTGATGGCGATGGTGACAGGGATGACGAGGCCGGCGATGAGCGAGGAAGTCCAGTCGCGCAGAAAGAGAAAGAGGATGACGCAGGCGAGAGCAAGGCCGATGCAGATGGCGTCGCGCACGCTGGAGATCGAGTCGCGCACAAGCTGCGACTGATCGTAGAAGAGTTCGAGTTTGACGCCCGGAGGGAGCTTTTTCTGGAGGTCGGCAACTTGTTTGGCGACAGCGTCGGCCACGGCGACGGTGTTTGAGGAAGGCTGGCGCGTGATGCTGAGGAGCACGGCGCTTTTTCCGTTTGCTGTGACCGCGGTGTAGACGGGCATGGTCGATGGCTCGACCGTGGCGACGTCACTGAGGCGCACCGGAGCTCCGGCGGGTGTTGTTTTGACGACGAGCTGGCGCAGTCCGCCGAGGTCGTGGACTTGCGCGCCCACGAGACCGAGGATGAGCTGGTGGTCGGCTTCGTAGAGGCCGGGCGACTGGACGATGTTGGACGCATTGATGGCGTTGACAACGTCAGTGACGGTTACGCCGGTGGCCTGGAGCAAAGCGGTGTTGGGAATGACGGCAAATTCCGGCACCTGGCCGCCCTGGACGACGACGGTGCTGACGCCGTCGACGCGATTGAGCGGCGGCTTGAGGTTGTACGTGGCGATCTGCCAGAGCTGGGTTTCGGGAACGGTGTTGGAGGTGAGGCTGTAGCCGAGGATGGGGAAGGTGGCGAAGGTGAGGCGGTTGGTGGTGATGCGAGCCGTGTGCGGCAGCGTTTGCTGCACTTCGGCGAGCGCGGAGTCGACCAGCTGCCGCGAGAGGACCATGTCGACGTTCCAGTTGAAGAAGAGGTCGATTTCGGCCGAGCCGCGGCTGGTGGTCGAGCGGACGGAGGTGAGCCCCGGAACCGAGTTGACCGCGTTCTCGATGGGCTGCGTGATGGTGACTTCCATCTGCTCGACGGGCATGACGCCGTTGTCGACTCCGATGATGACGCGGGGGAAATTGGTGTCGGGAAAAACGGAGATCGGCACCCGAAAGGCAAGATAGATGCCGGCCACCGTGAGGATGGAGGCGAAAAAAAAGATGGTGCGCGTGGAGCGGGCGAGCCAAAAGGGCTTTTGCCTTTCGCCGGAAAGTTCGGCGGGCATCAGTCGTTTCCTCCGCCGGCAGCCGGAGCCGGACCGACCTGCACTTTTGTGCCTTCGTCGAGGCCGTAGGCGCCGCCGGTGATGACGAGATCGGAGCCGTCGACGCCGCTCGCGATCTGCACGTCAGTGCCGTCGTCAATGCCGAGTGTGACGGGCTTGCGATGCGCCTTGCCGTCACTGCCAACAACCATCACGGACTTTGTGCCGTCATCGGCGGTCACGATGGCGGAGTCGTGAACCTTCCATGCGCTCGGAACGGTGCGGCCAGTGATGGAAACCTTTACGGGTGCTCCCACCTTGAGCTTCCCGGCCATGTTGTCGATCCTGACCCAGACCTCGACGGTGGTCGAGCCGGGATCGAGTGCCGGGTTCACCATGGAAACTTTGGCGGGAACGGGATCGGCCAAACCAGGTACGTTGACGGTGGCGGCGTCGCCAATCTTCAGCTGCATCGCAAGGCTGTGCGCGATGTGTGTCTTGGCGAGGAGCGCGGACGTGTCCATCACGGTGATGAGCGGCGTTCCCGCAGCGGCGGTTTCGCCGGCGAACAACGAGCGGTCGGTGACGACTCCGTCGATGGGGCTGCGAATCTGAGAGTAGTTGACCAGCGCCTCGGCGCCCTGGTATTTGCCTTCAGCCGAGGTGAGCTGACCCTGCGCGGCTTTGAGTGCGGCTTCGCGGCTCACGCGTTCGACCGACTGGAGGTGTTTTTTCGCGCCGTCGTATGCGGCCTGAGCCTGCACGAGCGCGGCCTGCGCGGTATCGAGGTCGCGGCCCGGAATGGCGCCCTCGGCGAACAACTGCTTGCGGCTATTCACAATGCTCTGGTTCAGGTCGAGATTCGCCTTCGCCTGTGCGAGATCCGATTCGGCCTTGAGCGTGTCCTCAGGCACTTGCGCCTTGGTTTGGGTGGCATAGGCCGCCTGCGCCGCTTCGAGGGTTCCCTTGTTGTCCTTCGCGGCGGCCGCGAGATCAGCGTTTTCGAGCGTAACGAGCAGCTCGCCGGCCTTTACCTTTTGGCCGCGCTGGACGTAGAACTTTTTCACCGGAGCGGTGATCCGCGGCTCGATCGCGGCCTGCGCAATGGGCGCGAGGATGGCGTCCGCGCCGATCTGTTCGGAAATCGGCCCCTGCTCGGGGTGCGCGGCCTGAACGGTGACCTGCGCGGCAGGAGCGGGAGCGCTTTTGCATCCTGAAAAGAGCGCAAAAGGCAGCGCAGAAGCCAGTAGAACGCATTGGGCCAAGGACCACCGTGCCTTCTGCACCGTGTATTCGATCGTCGATTCGCTCATAAGCAGTTCACATCGTACCCGTGATCGTTTCCAGCGCGGCGCGCGCAGTTTCGTAGCGAACGCGCCCATCTTCGCGGGCGTTCTTCGCGGTCACATTGGTATTCTCCGCGTCTACCACTTCGAGCACCGTTGCCTCGCCGGCCGAGTAGCGCAATCTGGTGAGGCGAAGGCTCTCGGCTGCGTCGGCCACGCTTTGATCGAGCGAGGTCAGTTGATCGCGCGCGGCCTGGGCCTCGGAATAGGCTTCTTCGAGCTGGGCGATGGCGCGCCGCTGCATGTTGGTCAGGGCCACCTTTGCGGCGTCGCGGCGGATCTGGCTCTGCTTGACCTTGTTTTCGCTCGCCAGCCAGTCCCAGATAGGAAGATTCACGGTGAAGCTCGTCGAATAGCCAAGGTTGCGCGCCTTGATGCCGTCGGGAGTAAGGGGGCCGTTGACGGCAAATTGATTGGCATCGATGCCGTAGGTGAAGTTAAGACCGACACTGGGAAGCAGGGCGCCCCATGCGGCCTGCACATCGGCGTTGCCCGCGTTGACCGCGGCGAGCGCGCTCTTCAGCTCAGGATTGTTTTTAGCCGCGGCCTGCTCAACATCCTGCTGCGATGGCAGAGGCGTCGCGGCTTCAGGTGCACTGAGTGTGTACTGGGTGCGCGGATCGGGAAACAGCAGCACGCCCAGCTCGAGGCGAGCCTTTTCGGCGGCCACCCGCGCGTCATCCAGGTCGCGGATGCGCTGCTGCTCGGTCAATTGCGCTTTCAGCACGTCGGCGTGCGCGGCCTCACGGGCTTGCTCTCGCTCGGTAGTGAGCCCGGTGAAATCGGCCGCTTCATTGCGGGCTGTTTCGGCGGCCGCAAGCTTGTGGTCTGCGGCAAGGGAAGTGTAGAAAAGGCCAACAACCGCGGCAACAAGCCCACGGCGTGCAATTTCCTGCTCAGCGCTTGCCATTGCTGCCGCCGCGTCAGCCCGGCGCACGGCTGCCAGCCCGGTTACGCTGAGTGTTTCGTCAACAATACCCTGGGCCATGTACTCGCGGGGCCGCGCATCGTTTGAAACGAATCGCGGCAGAGGCGCCGAAGGCTCGCCTGCGTCGCCCTCGGTGTAGATCCCATTCGGCTGTGTGTAGATGTCCTGACCCAGAACGCGCGCGTTGGGCAGCAGGCCGGCGCGGACAATGGATTTGTCGAGACCGGCAGTGCGGCTGGCCGCGGTAGCCGCAGCGTACGCAGGCTCGCTCGCCTCGGCGAGTCGAATGGCGTCGTCCAGCGTGATGACAACGGGCTTGGCGCCAGAAGCATCGGCAGAAGCGGGATTGTCTGGCGCCTGTGAGTGAGCCACGGCGGCCGCGGCCAGCAGCACGACTGCAACCATAGCCTGCGCGCGGCGGCCGAGACAGCGCTGCCCAACGTTCCGCCAGGATTCTTCCCACGCATTCACACTCAAAAGCATACAAGCTGCGGCAGGTTTCTACTTGAATTGAAATGCCGGAATGGAGCCAGGCGGAAGCGCCAGACGCGCCAGGGAGGTCCGCAAGCAAGCCCCGGCCAGGTTGGGCGGGCAGCCGCAGAAAAATCGGGACGAATCGGGCGGGCTGTCCCCGGCCCGAGCCCGCTCTGCGATACTTGTCTGTTATGCCGATTGACGACCTGCAACTGGCCGCGCAGAAGATCGCGGGATTCCTGAATACGTTAAACAAACTAGGCGGAATGCGCTTGAAGTATCGCATTACTGCGGGCGATGGAGCGCGCGATCCGCAAGGGATCGAGGCGCGGCAGATCTACGTGGAGCTGGGCGGTCCCGACGTACCGCTCGTCATTCAGCACAACGGCGAATTGCTGCGCGCCCTTGAGACGCTGGCCGTGCAAATGTTGCGGCTGGACCACCACGAGCACGACCTGGTCAGCTTTGACGCAGCCAACTTCAAGGCCCTGCGCGCAGAGGAGCTGCGCATGGCCGCCGAGACCGCCGCCGAGAAAGTGCGTCAGACGGGAATGCCCTACAGCTTTCCGCCCATGAACAGCCGCGAGCGGCGGCTCCTGCACCTGGCGTGCCGAGGGCTGGAGGGCGTTGAGACGGCCAGCGTGGGCGAAGGGCCTAATCGCTTTCTCGTGGTCTATCCCGAAGGCAAAACCAACCTGCCCGTCGCGCCGCAGTTCAAGCCGCGCAGCTTCGGACGGCGATAAGCCAGCTCAAAACGCCTGCCAACCTGTGGCTATTTCTTTTTTGCCGCGGTAGCCTTTGCGGCTGCTCCACTGGCCGCCTGCTTTTTGCGCGATGATGTGCTCGGCAATGAGTTCGGGGCTCGCGAAGGCCGCAATCCGCCGCGCCGCCATGAAACAATGCGGGCTATGAGAAAAGCATCGCTTCTCCTTCTGCTCTTGGCAGTTTCGATTGCAGCAGCCGCGCAGAAGAGGCTGGTGCTGATTGACCAGGACGGCTCGGGGCCAGGCGGCTCAGACCAGATGGCCATGCTGGCGCTGCTGCAGGCGCCGAACGTCGAAGTGCTGGGCATCACGATCGTGACCGGCGACGCATGGCGCGACGAGGAGACGCAACACACGCTGCGCATGCTCGAGCTGACCGGACACGCCGATGTGCCGGTAGCGCGTGGCGCGGTTTTTCCGCTGGTTCGCACCCAGCAGGAGACGCAGCTCGAGGAGGCGCTCGACGGCAAGGTTGGTTGGCTGGGCGCATGGGGGCAGGTTCCCGCAGCAATGCTCGCGCCCGGAGCAACTCCATTTGTTCCGCACGGGCCTTACGAAATTCCGCCCATGCCGGAGGGCGCGCCCACTACGAAGCCGCTCAATGAAGACGCGGCGCACTTCCTCATCCGAGAGGTGCGAGCGCACCCGCACGAAGTGACAATCTATGCCGCGGGGCCGCTGACCAACATTGCTCTCGCTGTCCGGCTCGATCCTGAATTCGCGTCGCTGACCAAAGGGATCGTGATCATGGGCGGTGCGCTCAATCCGCAGACCACGGATCCTGAGTACGCCACCAATCCACGCCACGAGTTCAATTTCTGGTTCGATCCCGAGGCCGCCCACATTGTTTTGCGCGCCGATTGGCCCCGCATCGTAGCCACCACCGACGACGTCTCGATCAAAGC
The DNA here is from genome assembly GCA_050010795.1 of Occallatibacter sp. Classification (GTDB taxonomy): domain Bacteria; phylum Acidobacteriota; class Terriglobia; order Terriglobales; family Acidobacteriaceae; genus Telmatobacter. The sequence goes on along the minus strand of JBEKKI010000013.1, from coordinate 31,798 downwards.
CTCGTTCACGCTTGAGATGCTCAACGAGATTTCGAAGTCGCAGTCACCCGCGGCGCGCTACATTGCCGCATGGAGCAAACGGCGCACCTACATGTGGGACGAGCTCGAAGCCTGCGCGTGGATCGATCCCGCGATCATCTCCAAGGAATTGCCGGTCTATATGGACGTGGACCTGAGTCACGGGCCGAGCTATGGAGATACGCTCACCTGGCCTGAGGCTTTGAAGCCGTCAACCGGCGTGCGCATCGTGCACGCGCAACTCGACCTCGATCTTGCGCGATTCCAGAAAGAGTTTGTGGACCTGATGACGCGTACGCCGTAACTGGCGGAGCCGGCTCTCGTCAGTCCGACTCGTGCGCGTCGCCTTCGCCGTGGTGATGACCGTATTTGCCGATGGCCTCGTTCAGGCGGTCGGGATCGACGGAGACCTGAACAACATCGAGCTCATGGCCGTCGAGATCGAGGATGAAGAGCCCCATGTGCTGTCCCTCAGGGCGCGAGAAGATCAGGGTTTGTTCGCCGCCGTGACGGCTCGTCTCACGAATCATCCTCTCCCATCCCTGGCCCAGTTTTTCCTCGACCATGCGGTTCAACTCTTCACCGTCAACGGGGCCGGAGAAATGCTCGAATGTGGCAACATGTACGCCAGCAACACCGCCTTGCGTAGCAGCGCCGGCGGCAAAGCTAACCAACCCGAGGAACGGAATGCGCATGGCGTGCACATGGTAGCGGGTCTCGATGGAATCGACCACGCCGTCGAAGCCGCCTTCGGCGCTGGATGCGCGAACGATCCAGGGAACAATAAGCAAAACGCAGAGCAGCGCGCTGCTGAGAGGGACGAAAAAGTGCCGGCTCATTGATCGCCACCTTTCTTGTTGGCCTTTTCATCGGTTTTGTCTTTGTCTTTGTGCTTGGTGCCCTTCTCCACGCCGCCCAGCGCGCCCAATCCGTTCAGTCCACTGAGTTCACCCAGTTGATCCATGCGAATGGGTCCGAGAATCAAAACGATGGTGAGCTCTTTGGGCTCGGCCGCCAGAACAAACAATCCGCGCGACTCGCCGTTCACCTGCTTTACCAGCACGTCGGTTGTCTCGCCGCTCTTGCGCTCCGCAGTGTGCACAATCGGCGACCACTCAGGAGTCGCGAAGGCCTGGCGCAGTTTTGCGACGTCGTCCATCGAGTACTGGCCTTCCTTGTCGAATTCGTAGCTGCGCACATAAATCCCGTCAAGGCCTTGAATCAACTGTTGGGCCGCAGCTTGGTCCTTGTCGTTCTTGTCCATGAACTTTGCCGCAAAGTCGAGCATGTTTTTGCCCAGCGTCACTTCGGTTACGTCAGAGGCGCGCGCTGCCAGTTCTTTTTCGAGTGGGGCCGGCAACATCAGCGGCGACGGAGACGTTGACGGCTGCGCGATCGCGGGTGCGGTCACCGCGGCGGCCGCCAGAATCATGGTTCCGAACCAGTTCCTCATGGGAGATTTCCTTTCTTACTGCTTGTTCCTGTCGTGCTCTTCAAGCTGCGTGTTTACCTGGTCGAGCGCGTGGCCCGTGATGCGCAGCGCGGTGAAGACCTGTTGCTTGGCTTCTTCACCTTTGCGGCGTTCGTTGGCGTAGTGACCCATGACGGCCCCGCCTGCCACCGCGCCCAGTAGAAGCGAAGCCGCGATCCGCTCGAACCAAACCATGCGACTCTGCCGCTGCGCGCGTTGCTGCCGTCGGCGCTCCAAAATCCTGCGCTTCAGGCTGGGCGGGGCTGGCCGGCGCTGCATCGCCTCGCTCAGCTCAAGTTCAAAGTCGTCCATCGGTTCAAACTCCACGCACGTACTCCTTCAAATGAACGGCCGCTTTGGCCCGCAGCAGCTTCAATCCTCGCTGCAGATTGCTTTTGACCGTGGCCAGCGGCGCGCCGAGCGAAGCCGCGATTTCTTCAGGCGACAGGTCCTCCTGGTAGCGAAGAACCAACGCCGCGCGCATCGCTTCGGGTAACGTTGCCAGCAGCCTCTCGACCCGCACGGCCAACGGCGAGTCCCTTTCCTCTGCCTGCGCGCCGTGGATTTCATCGAGCTCGACCCACTGGTCGATAGCACGCACACGACGGCGGCGCATGGCGTCGGTCGAGCGGCTTATGGCCACGCGGCGAAGCCAGAAGCATGCGTGCGCGGGACTTTCCATCCTGCTCAGATCTTTGTCCAAAGCCAGGAAAACATCCTGCGCGATTTCTTCTGCCAGTCCGCGGTCGCCGGTCATACGGAGCGCGAGCGAAAAGACCATGGACTGGTGCTCGTCGACGAGTTGTTCGAAGTCGGGCTGCCAGCCATTGACCATAAACTCGCTGCTACCTCCTAATCCGCGAGGGGACGCGGGGCGGGATGCAGAAAGTTACGAAATCGGGACGGAAAAGTTCAGGAGATCGCCGGGCCAGGCTGACCCCTGACCCCTGAAACCTGATCCCTGCCTTTAGGCCTACACTCGTCGGTATGAATCGGTGGGGATGGATTCTCGTTCTTCTGCTGGCGTGCGGGACGGCCCGGGCGCAGTGGGAGATTCAGAACTCCGCCACCACGGCCGATCTGCGCGGCATCGACAACGTGGGCTCGGGCGTGGCGTGGGCCTCGGGCACCAACGGCACCGTGCTGCGGACCGAAGACGGCGGATATTTGTGGCAGGCGTGCGCAGTTCCGCCGGGAGCGGAGCATCTCGACTTTCGCGGCATTCAGGCGTTCGACGCGGATACGGCGATTGTGATGTCAAGCGGGAAAGGCGATCTTTCGCGGCTCTACAAAACAACGGATGGGTGCCATACGTGGAAGCTGGTGTTTACGAATCCGGACAAGGATGGGTTTTGGGATGCGGTTTTGTACATCGCAGACTTTGATACAACATTCATTCTTGGAGATCCTATACGAGGGCAATTTCGGTTGTTCTCGCAGTCGGACGAAGACGATAAATTCTCGGATAACTGGAACGGACACCCGATTACTGCGGCTTCCGGCGCGGCAGCCTTTGCGGCAAGCAATTCTGTCCTAATTTATAACCTCGGTGATGGCATGTTCTCGTTCATCACTGGAGGGACAAAGCCTGAGATTATTCATGAGGAGCACGGAATCGACCAGGAAAAGGGGATGTTTTCAGAGTGGTCGCGGAGCGCGCTTCCCTTTGCGTCAGGACCAACGAGCGGCGCGTTCTCAATTGCCGCGAGACCATATGTCAAAAGCGAAGGCGGGGCAAAGCACGCGGTGGTGGTGGGAGGCGACTACCTCAGGCCCGACGATCCGGCGCAAACTGCCGCCTTCAGCAACGACTGGGGCTATACATGGTTCCGCGCCCAGACCCCGCCCCACGGCTACCGCTCCGCCGTGGCCTACGATGCCGACGCGAAGACATGGATCACTGCGGGCCCCAACGGCACGGACATCTCCACCGATGATGGGCGCAACTGGAGCGCGCTGCATCCCAACCTCGCGCTCCACGAAGCACCCGACGCCGACCGCGGCTGGAATGCGCTGTCACTTCCCTTCGTCGTCGGCCCGCACGGCCGCGTCGGCAAGCTGAACCCGCACGCGCTGGCGCCGCACTGATCCCTGACCCCTGATCTCTGTCGTTAAAACAGATCCGGAATGGCATTGAACGCGATCCGCGTGGGAGCGGCCTTGTAGGCGGTGAGCATGGCGGCCGGGGCGAGCGTGCTCATGCCGTACTTGTCGTTGATTTGGTCCATGGCGGCGTTGAGTCGCGTGCGGCTCTGCTCTTCTTCAAGGCCGTCGAAGAGCGCGAGCGTATGCAGGCGGTCGGGAACGAGGTTGTTCAGCTGGACGCCGACGAAATACGGATGTTCGTACTCGGCGCCCGAGGGGCGCGACTCCCACAGGCGGCGTAGCGCGGTGATCAGCGTCTGATTGTCCTGGCACTCGTGGAGCTTGATTTCTGCACGCCAGCCGCGCGCGGGCACACCGAAGCGCGAGACCGGCATGTTTTCGCTCCGCGGCACGGCGAATCCGATGGCAAGGCCTATATTGCTGGCCCAGAGTCCATGCGAACGCAGGCGCATGGCTGCCTTGTGCAGAAGCTTGTGGGCCACTGCCCAGGCTTTTTCGGCGGTGCGCATTTCGGGCGCGAGCACGTGCGAGTGGCTGATGGATTTCTGGTGCTCGAGCTCGCTCATCTCGAAGTCTTCGCCGCGCAGCCAGTGAAAGAGCCGCTCGCCCCACACCGATCCCCAGGTTTCGCCCGACTGCTCGCGACCGAGCGCGAGCAGATCGTCCATGGTGTGGATGCCTTTCTCGTTGAGCCGCTTTTCAGTGCGCGCGCCGATGCCCGGCAGGTCGCGCAGCGTGAGCTGGTGGAGTGCTTCGGGAAGAATGTCGAGCGGCAAAGCGACGAGGCCGTCGGGCTTTTCCATGTCGCTGGCAATTTTGGCGAGATAGCGATTGGTAGCGAGGCCGACGGAGCTGCGTAGCCATTCGCCGACACGCTCGCGGATGGTCTCTTTCACGCGGAGGCCGAGCTCAAGCGCGTTCAGCAGCGGGCGCTCGCGGCCCATGAGGCGGCAGGCCATCTCGTCGATGGAGCAGACGGCAGTGACGGGAACGCAGCTCTCGACAGCTTCGACGACGCGGTGGTGGTACTCGGTGTAGATCTCGTGGCGGCCTTCGACGAGAACGATGTCGGGGCACATGCGCTTGGCGTCGGCGACGATGGTGCCGGTGCGCACGCCGAATGCCTTGGCCTCGTAGCTGGCAGCGATGCAGCAGGTGGTGTCGGCCATCATGGGTACAACGCCGATGGGCCGGCCGCGAAGCTCGGGGCGGACCTGCTGCTCGACAGAGGCGAAGTAGGAGTTGAGATCGACGAAGAGCCAGTTGAGGAGAGGGCCCTGGGCGGAATCGGCAAGCGGTGCGGTGTTTGTATCCCGAGGGCGTTCCTCTGCGGAAAAGCTAAGGTTCGCAAGCTCCTCCGGCCACTCAACCGGGGTCGGCGAGGGGGGCGGATTGGGAAGAGCGGCCATCCACGTCTATTTTCGCCATCTATTCGCTAAAATGCAACCAAAATTCCCACGATGACTTTGGAAAGCACCAAGTTACGCGCAGGCATAGACTTTCGAGTGACAAATCCGTCAGAATCTAGAGACAAGTTCTCGTCGAAACACAACTGGGTTCGCGTTTCAGGGTCGAAGGACTCAAGGAGCGGTGATTAAAAATGCAAGCCTTGGCACATTGGATCGCGGAGAATGGAAGCATACTTGCCGTGCTGGTCACGGTGGGAGTAGCGGTGCTCCTTGTCTGCTGCCTGGAGTGCACGCACTGCCCGAAGAACAAGAAGGACGAGCTCTTCCATCGCCACGAAGTCTAGGGATAAGTGTGGGGCGGCTAGTTCCCGCCAGTAGCCGCCGATTCCGGCTTCAGCCAAGCCTCAAACTGCGCCAAAATCCGGGCGTGAAGGTGTGTCTGCACGTCGGGTCCAGAGATTGAGTGCGTCTTGCGCGGGTAAATTTGCAGGTCGTAGGGAACGCCGGCGTCGCTGAGTCTCTGCACAAACTGCACCACGTTTCCGATGTGCACGTTGTCGTCACCAGTTCCCTGCATCAGAAGAAGCCGGCCCTTGAGATTCGCCGCCGAATTAACAACAGAGAAATCGCGATAACTGCCGGGATCTTCGACGGGCAAGCCCAGGTATCGCTCGGTATAAACCGAATCATAATTGCGCCAGTCGGTGACTGGGGCGACGGCGACGCCGGCGCGGAAGCGGTCAGAGTGCGTCATGGCATAGAGCGTGAACGTGCCGCCCCAGCTCCAGCCCCACCAACCTAGGCGGTGAGGATCGAGCTGCGGGTATTTGGCGAGCACGTCGTCGATCACCGTCAACTGGTCTTCAAGCTGCACGGGGCCAAAGTTGCGATAAGCCGCCTGCGCGAAGGCACGCCCGCGGCTGCCCATTCCGCGATTGTCAGCGTGGAGCACGGCAAAGCCGTGTTGCGCGAGTAACTCGTCGAAGAGCAGGTTTCCGCTCCACTGGTTTACGACAACCTGGTCGTGCGGCCCGCCGTAGGGGTTGACGATGAGGGGCGTGCTGGATGGATTTGCGCCGTCTGGCGGCAGAAGCAACGTGGCATAGAGCGCGGTACCATCATGCGCCTTCACTTCGAACTGCTGCGGCGCGCGGAGATGATACGAGTCGAGCGCGTGCGTCTCCCAGAACACGCGGCACCGGCCTGCGACCGCGGACTTTGAGGGCGCCTGGCAAAGTCGCATTGACGGCGGTTGTATTCGTGTTGAGAATTTGTCGGAAAACGCTTCGCCATTGGGTGCAAACGTGGCTTGATGAAAGCCTGCGCCGGCACTTAACTGCCGGCGGTCACCGTCGAAATCAACCTGCCAAACCTGCTGCTCCAGCGGGTCGCCTTCATTCGACGCGTAGTTCACCACTTTGTTCGCGGGATCGACGTTGTAAACCTTACCGACTTCGAAGTCGCCGCTGGTTAGCTGCTTCACGAGTTTGGCATCGAACGAAAGAGGCTTGTTCTTGTCGTAGCTGTATAGATAGAGGTGAATGTGCCCGTCGCTCCAACCGGTGAGGACAATGGCTCCGTCGCCCACAGATACGTCGTAGTCCTCATCGAGGAATTTGTCGTCGGTGATTTCGAGCATCTGGCGAGTATCGCCATACTCGATGTCAGCAAAATCGAGCACGCGATGCTTGTGATCGCGGCTGAGGACTTCAACCCAGATAGTCTTGCGATCGACCCAGCCGATGCGCGGCACATAATCTTCGCCGTCATGCAATGGGACCTTCATCCAGGTTGTTTTTCCGCCCCGCGACGGCACCACGCCCACATGCACGCTGGGATTCGCGTCGCCCGGCTGCGGAAAGCGCTGCCAATCGACGGTGGCGTGATTAGGAATCCAGTCGGTGAGGGGATACTTCGGAACCCGGGATTCGTTCAGCTGCAGGTAGGCGAGGTTCTTTGAATCGGGCGACCAGAAATAGTTGCTGCGAGCATCGAGTTCTTCCTCGTAAACCCAATCGACTTCGCCATTGAGGATCTCCTGGCTGCCGGTGGAGGAATTTGGCGCAGGAGCAAGAGCAATCGTCGGTGAGCCCGGTTCGCGCAACGGGATGATGGACAAGCTGTGATCGCGGATAAAAGAGACGAATGCGCCGTCGGGAGAGAACTTGGGATCGTCGTTGGATAAAAGGTCCGAGAATCCGATTTCGACTCCGGTGCCGTTATGCAGGTCGTAAAGCCACAGGCGGCCATCGGAATCGAAGAGGATGTGCACCGAATCCGGAGCCCACACATAGCTGGCCAAACCGTAGCGCTGGCGATGATCGCGGTCGCGCTCTGAAGTTGTGCTTTCGTTCAACTCGCCCATTTTGCCGGCGCTCACCAGCACATGTGTTTTGCCGGTCGACGGATCGATATCCATCAGTTCTCCGCCGTCAAGATAGGTCAGATGTTTTCCATCGGGCGACCAGGTGAGCTGGTCAGGCGGCTCGCCGATGAGCGATCCATGAGCATAGATCGCGTCGACGGTCAGGGGTTTCTCAGGTGGCTGCGCGGCCACCGAAAGGGCTGCCAGCGCGAAGGCGGCAGCGGCCGGAAACAGGAAGGCGGCTTTTCGCGTCAAACGGCTTTCTCCTGAAGTGGGAATCCGGCCTGGAGCGCAGGAATTGAGGGAGAGTGGCCGGTAGTTCCGGAAGCATCAGTGTAAATCAAGGAGATTGACAGCCAATCCACCAACTCCGAGCGGCGATTTCCTCCGGGAATAAACTCTTGCCCCATGCCGGCAAAACCACGTACAGTCAGGAAATCCCCTGGGAGGAAAAAGCGTGGCGACAACGTACGATTTGGCCATCGCCGGCGGCGGCCTCGGCGGGGCAGCTCTGGCTATCAACATGGCGCAGCGGGGTGCCAAAGTGCTCGTGATCGAGCGCGAACGGCAATTCAAGGATCGTGTCCGCGGCGAAATGATGTTTCCGTGGGGCCATGCGGAGGTTCGGGCCCTGGGAGTCGCGGGACGCTTCGCCGAAGCCGGAGGGCACGAGATAGGCTTGGTGGATTCGTATGTAGCGAGCGACCTTGTGGCCCATCGCGAAGTAGTTTCCACAACGCCGCAGCAACTCCCTTGCCTGGCCTGCTATCACCCCGCGATGCAGGAGTCGCTCCTGAAAGGTGCGGCGGCATCGGGCGCCACGGTGCGGCGCGGCGCGGCAGTTCGCGAGGTGCGGCCGGGCGCACCGCCGGAGATGGTGATTGAGGAAGATGGCCGCTTTGAAACGATCTCTGCGCGGCTGGTGGTTGGGGCTGAGGGACGATCGTCCGTCGTGCGCTCTTCGGCGCGCTTCCCCGTCCTGCGCGATCCAGAAGACATGATGATTGCCGGTGTTCTGCTCGAAAATGTGCCCGCGGCGGACGACACCTGCCAGGCCATTTATAACTTCGCGTTGGGGCAGCTTGTTGTCGTCGCGCCGCAGGGCGGTGGACGCGTACGGATGTATCTGTGTTACCACGACGCAGCGCAGCCGCGGTTTCAGGGGCCTGGCGACCTGGCCAGATTTGTTGACGGCTGCAAGAAGACCGGCGCAAAGGCCGCGCTCTTTGAGGACGTGAGACAGGTTGGCCCGCTGGCAACCTTCAGTTGCGCGCACGGTTGGGTCGATCATCCGTACCGCGAGGGAGTAGCGCTCGTGGGCGACTCGGCCACGTCCAGCGATCCCACTCATGGGCAGGGCCTTTCGCTCACCTTGCGCGACGCCCGCGTGTTGCGCGATCACTTGATGCGCACCGATGATTGGAACGCCGCCGGCCATGCGTATGCCGACGAGCACGATGGCTATGCCGGCCGTCTGCACACGTTCCACCATTGGATTACCGCGATGTATCTCGCCACGGGAGCGAATGCCGATGCACGGCGCGCACGGGCCATGCCGCTCATCGCAGAAGATCCGAGCCGCCAGCCGGACTCGATCTTCTCCGGACCCGATCTGCCGGCGGATGAAGCGGCGAGGAAGCGCTTCTTCGGCGAAGACTGACGCCGCGCACTCGATGCGTTCGCGCGTTTCCACGGGTTCCTGAGCGGTTCAAGGCGAGACGGTGCCGTTTGTTGCCGTGTGGGTAGACGGTGTATGTTCCGCTGTATGCAATGGGCAACCGTTGAAGAGCGGCGCGCAATCGGCCAGGCGCGGCGCAAACAGGTGGGGCGGCACGAGCATGAGGCGCTCAAGCCCAAGGCGCGGCCGGCCCCGGCGCTGGAACTCGTGGCGCGATCGATGCGCGGACGGGTGCCAGATCTGATCGCGCTCAAGTACCGGATGATGGCAGAGTCGCCGTTCGGCTACTTTCGCGGCGCGGCGCCGGTGATGGCCGCGGACCTGGCGCAGCTTCCCTCGACAGGAATCGTGAGCCAACTGTGCGGTGACGCGCATGTGCGCAACCTCGGCGCCTATGCCGGCCCTGACGGGCGGCTGGTCTTCGACATCAACGACTTCGACGAGACCATTCGCGGGCCGTTCGAATGGGATTTGAAGCGCATGGCGGCCTCGCTCGTGTTGGCCGGGCGCGCGGCAGGTCACACAGACAATTCGGCGCGGAAGGCCGCAACAGCCTGCGTCGAGCGCTACGCCGAACAAATGCGCGCGTTCACGCGCATGCCTCAACTGGAGGTGAACCGCTTCCAGGTGCACCGCATCGACCTGGCCAAGCCGGTGCACACGGCGCTCAGCAAGGCGGAGCGCGCAACGCCGCAGCACACGATGGACCGGCTGACTGCGCCGGCTTCGTTGCGGGCCGGTTCGAAACGGAGATTCAAGGAATCGAAGCCGATGCTCACGCGCATCACCGGCGCGCGCGCCGCGGCAGTGCTGGCTTCTCTTGGACCTTACATAGAGATGCTGGAACCGCAGCGGCAACATCTGCTCACGTTCTACCGGCCGATGGACGTGGCGTTCAAGGTTGTTGGCACGGGATCGGTGGGGCTGCGCGCCTATTGCGTGTACATGGAAGGCAACGGACCCGGCGATCCACTATTCCTGCAAATCAAAGAGGAGGTTGCATCGGCGTATGCGGCGTATCTGCCGGATGCGCGACCCCCGGCGCACAACGGCCAGCGCGCGGCCGAAGGACAGAAGTACATGCAGATCCAAACCGATCCGTTTCTGGGCTGGACGCACATCGGCAACCGGCAGTACGTGGTGCGGCAATTGAACGACCACAAGGGATCGATCGACATCGGAGACTTGGCAGGCGCAAACCTGAAAGCATACGCAGAGGTGTGCGGTGAACTGCTGGCGCGGGGCCATGCGCGCTCAGGCGATCCTCAGGTGATCGCGGGCTACATCGGAACTGGCAACGCATTTGCCGAGGCAATAGCGGAATTCGGCATCGCATATGCCGACCAGACGGAGAAGGATTGGGAAGAGCTGAAGCGGTCGGGACGGGGGCGGACGAAGGTTTGAATGGAGTGCACGGCTATGAGCGGCGGTACACATCGTAGCCGTCAAGGTGCGCGGCGAGCGTGAAGTCTTCCATCAACAATTGCATTGTTGCGTCGCGGTCGGGCGTCGGGTCTGCGTTGATCTGCAGATCGCGCTTCACGATCAGCCAGCGAATATTGTTCGATTGAACGAGATCGGCTATCTGGGCGGGCGAATAGGGGTCGGTTGTCGGATCGAATAGCTGAACAGGAAAACGCGGGATGCGCCCGGTGACAAAGTAGAACGGCTCCTCGCCGGGAACGAGAATCAGCCCATCATCCTGAGGAATGTTGGCCTGCGCGTAGCGGAGGAGCTCGTCGAGCTCCGGCAAATACTGGCCGGGAGTGGCTAGACCGGCAAGCTGCGGGAAAGCGGAGTGCTGCACAGGGCCGTCTGGGAATTGCAAATAGGAGAGGCGCTCTTCGCTCGACGTATAGAAGCCTCCGCACACGAGAAGCGTGACGGAGATGAGCGCAGCGAGCGCGGGCACAAACCATCGCGCTGGCGCCCGGCGCGACAACAAGCGTTCGAGAAAAACAAGCAATTCAGCTACAAGCAGAACAAGCAACGGCCAGATTGCATAGGTTGAGCCCCAGAGCTGCTGCGACATGAATGTGCCGGTGATGGCCGCGAGAATGAGAAACGGAAACAGAGGGCGAATGGACGGTTTCCGCCGCAGTGAGAGGAGATTGGCGAATGCAAGCCCGACGGCGAGCACGAGCAACAGCGGCCAGAGGGAGAGGAGGCTGTCGCCGCGTGAGTCTGCATCGTCGTAGAGCAGCAGGGAGGCGAGTGTGACGACGAAAGGCGCGGCGAGCAGGGCGAAGGCGGCGATGCGCAGCCAGCTGAGTTGAGACCCCACCCCGCGCGCCAGAACAGAAGCGCGCCGAGAGCGTGGCGGCCAGTTCAAAAGAAGGACAGCGATGGCGACGCACGGAAGCGACCACAGTAGCGAAGGTTCGTGGTAGATGCCGAGCATGGTGGCAAGTCCGGGCAGGCGGCGCTGGCCTGCAAAACGGACGGTCCAATAGAGGTAATTGCCCAGGCCCGCGGTCCAATGGAGAGCGAGGACAGATGCGAGCAAAGTGAGCGCCGCGCCGCCCGTGATTCCAGGCAGGGCATTCTTCTCGGAGAGATTGACCCATCGATCCTGTGGACCAAATTTGGCGACAAGCCGTAGCGCGACGCCGCCGCCGATGGCCGCGACGAAAAACGGCAGCCCCATATTCTGTTTGAAAAACATCGGCAGGCAGATGGCGATGCCTGCCGCGCATCCGCGCGCGAGATCGGACCCGGGGGTCGACACATCGTCTTCTTCGGTGTCAGCCCGTTGCAGTAGCCAAAGCGCAACCAAAATCGAGAATGCGCAGTCGCCGTCGTACTCGGGAATGGGGACGATGCTGTAGATGCCCAGGAACGTGAGCGGCGCGGCGATCAGGAGCGTGACCGCCCATGCTGAAGCGATGCGCGTGCGGAGCGAGCGGAGCGCAATTCTCCATGTGATGACAGTGCCCAGCCCACCAACAAAAGCAGCGTAGAGAACGTGGTGGAAGTAGACGCGGCCCGCGAAGCGAATGATGGCGGCCTGTATGAGAAAGGTGAGCGGCGGATAGACAAATGGAAAATCGCGATAGGGCATTTGCCCGGCCGCGATGCGAGCGGCGCTGTCGAGGATATAGCTCAGGTCCCACAAGACGGCAACATGCGCGTTCTGCCAGAGCACGACGCACACCGTGCCCGCGAAGAGCGCGATGCCGGCCATCCAATCGCGCGGTAGCCAGCGATGTTCCGATTGTCGGGACTTGTGCGGAGAGGTTTCTGCTTTCACCATCCCCGACGATAGTAATAGCCGCAGTAGGGCATGGAGCAAAGCGCCATGATGAGCGCGATGAACCAACCCACCACGGTCCAGCCGAGGAAGATGTTCAGGATGAGGATTCCCGTGGCGTTATGCGTGTGCCGTAGCGCTGCAATGATCGCCGGTAGGAAATAAAGCACGCCACCAAAAATGAGGAAGTGCATAGAAGCCCCCGCATTGGTTCGATGAGTGTTACGCAGAGTGTACCGCAGAAGTTCCCTGTTTGCCTGATGTTCCAGATGCGGTGGGGCAGGCGCGGACCTATGGAGGGCCAGGGTTTTGCTTCAACCCGAAGATTGCAGGGTGCCCCGGTCGCCGGAGGATAAGAATCCCGTTGCGCGTCGGTTCAGGCGTCGCGTATACTCCGCGGGTCCCCCAAAATCCCCCAAGGAGCGCAACATGGGAAAGATCAATATAGGCCGTGTGATCCTGGGTGGCATCGTGGCCGGGATTGTCGCGGATATTCTGGGCTATCTGGTTGACGGCGTGTGGCTGGCGCAGCGTTGGAATGACGGAATGGCGCGCCTCGGGCATGAAAACTTGGCCACAGGCCAAATTGTCTGGTTCAACATCTTTGGCCTTGTGGGCGGGCTGTTCGCCGTCTGGTTCTACGCTGCCATACGGCCCCGCTTCGGTGCTGGAATCAAGACGGCGATTTGTGCCGGAGTGGCCGTCTGGTTTATTGGAACGCTGCTGCCGAATGCGTCGTTTATGTGGGCCGCGAAGCTGTTCCCGAATCATCTCACGCTCTATACGACCCTTGGAGCACTTGTTGAGGTCGTGGTGGGAACGGTTGCGGGAGCCGCGCTGTACAAGGAATCCTGAAGGCCCTTCTTCGGCAAGTGGTTTCCGGATCAATCAGTTAACGGCGGTACCACGCGGGCGCTCGCCTTGCGTCCGCGTGAAGCGCGATGACCATCCGTGCGCGGCCGTTGGATGGCAAGCAGGTAGTGTGTTCTAACCAAGCTGATGGCTCGCAAGGGGTTATTCGGCCGAGGGCACCCCGTATCCTTCTACAATGATTCGGTATGTCCACGCGAGTGCGATCGCACGCGAAGATTAACTTGGGGCTGTTCCTTGGCCCCCCGCGGCAGGACGGATTCCACGCGCTCGCGACCGTCTATCAAACTCTGGAAGTTCATGATGTCGTTACGGTTACGGCGAGGCTGGCCGATGCGACCGTCTTGCGGATGAGTACGAACGATCCGCGCGTGCCAACGGACGTGCGGAATACCGCCTGGAAGATGGTTTCCCTGGCTTTGGAGCAAATCGGCGTCGGGGCCGAGGTTGAAATTCATATCGATAAACTGCTTCCGGTGCAGGGCGGGCTAGGCGCGGGGTCGGGCAATGCGGTGGCGGCACTGGTGGGGCTGGGAAATGAGCTCGGGATCAGGGATCAGGGATCAGGGATCAGATTCACCCAACGGATGGAGCTTGCCTCCAAGGTCGGGTCAGATGTGCCGCTTTTTCTAATTGGTGGAACGGTGTTGGGAGTAGATCGCGGGCAGGAGGTGTATCCGCTGCCCGATGTCGAGCCGGTTTGGTGCTTGGTCGCCGTGCCCGAGGTCGGAATCTCGACTCCGCAAGCCTTTCGCGACTGGGACGCGCTCTGCGAGGCGGAAGGTTTGACCGCTGAGGCAGGTGCCGATAGACTAGAGAAGTTGAGCCGTGCCTATGCGAGCGCCTTTCGGGGAGAGATTCCCGAGGGCGGGTTGAGGGCAGGCTCCTCCGGTGTCTTCTCCGAGGGAGAAGACCTGGCCGGACCCCAAGAGTCCGCGCTTGTCCGCACCGGGATCACGAGCTGGATCGAGAACGACTTCGAGCGCGTTCTTTTTCCCAAGCATCCCTTCCTTGCCGACATCAAGCGCCTTCTTGAGGCTCCGGGCACACCGGAGGCAGCCCTCTATGCCTCTCTTTCGGGGTCCGGTTCGGCGCTCTACGGGTTGTATATGACCCGTGGAGATGCAGAAGCGGCGCAGGAACGGATTGGAAACCAGGTCCAGGGGCTGAGCGTGCGAACCATGCTGACGCGAACCCTGCCGCGAGCCGCATATTGGGGCCAGATGTTTGTGCAAGACAGCCTGTAGCCAGTAGCTCGTAGCCTTTAGCTCTATCTTGCGAGAACCGATTCTCAGGGTTTCGCACGAATCAGCTATGAGCTAATGGCTAAAAGCTACAAGCTGTTTTTCAACCGTTGACAGTCGTCCGTTGGGCAGGCGAGACTCTCGCTCGGCTGACGAGAAAATCACTGGGCGATCGTTCAATGGCAGGACAATGCCCTTTGGAGGCATTTATCCAGGTTCGAATCCTGGTCGCCCAGCCAGGAAAGCAGCTTTTAGCTTTCAGCTTTTTGTTGCGTGAATCGGATCGCTCGCTTCCGCACGAATGAGCTAACGGCTGAAAGCTGATAGCTCGTATTTGGAACGCAGCCATAGCCAACCAGCAATGGAGGTGCTCTTGCGATGGAAACGGGAACGTTGACGGTGACAGTGGAAGAGAACAAGCCAGGCGAACCGAACTTGGAGAAGCAGGACGGGGGCAAGAACTTACCCAAGGGCGGAGCCGGGGACGGCGCCAAGGGAAAGGACGCGAAGCAGACTCCCGCGCCGGAACGCAAGAAGCCCGCGAAGCTCAGCGAGGACAGGCGGTTCAAGCTTTTTTCCGGGACGGCGAATCCAGAACTCGCACGCAAAATCGCCGAGCACATTGGGGTGAAGGTGGGCGAGTCGAGGCTGCAGCGCTTTGCCGACGGCGAGATCTACTTCCAATCGCTCGAAAACGTGCGAGGCGTGGATGTTTTTGTGGTGCAGCCCACTTGCTATCCAGTGGACCAGCACCTGGTGGAGTTGCTGGTGATGATTGACGCGCTGAAGCGGGCCTCGGCGGCCAGGATCACGGTGGTGGTGCCCTACTACGGGTACGCCCGCCAGGATCGCAAGGACAAGCAGCGCGTTCCCATCAGCGCCAAGCTCATTGCCGACCTTCTCACCACCGCCGGCGCCAATCGCGCACTGTTTGTCGATCTGCACGCAGCGCAGATCCAGGGCTTCTTCAATATCCCTGTCGATCATCTTTTTGCCAGCCCCGTGCTGGTGAGCTACTTCAAAGAACTTAAGCTGCCCAACCTGACGGTGGTTTCGCCGGATGCGGGCGGCGTGGAGCGAGCGCGGTTTTTCGCACAAAAGATGGAAGTTCCGCTGGCCATCGTGGATAAGCGCCGCACCGATTTGAACGTGGCCGAGGTGATGAACGTCGTGGGCGACGTTGAGGGCCAGACCTGCCTCATCCTGGACGATATTGTCGATACGGCCGGCACCCTGGTGAAGACCGTCGACGCGCTTTATGCCAACGGCGCGGCCAGCGTGTATGCCTGCGCCAGCCATGCCGTGCTCTCCGGTCCGGCCATCGACCGCATCGCCAGCTCGCGGCTGGAACAACTGGTGGTGACAGACACGATTCCGTTGCGCGAGCCGGCTCAAAAGCTGGCCAAGATCAAAGTCCTTTCGATCGCCGGCCTGATCGGTTCAGCGGTTGAGAACATTCACCTGGAAACCAGCGTAAGTTCGCTGTTTAGCTGAGTTCACGGTTCTTCGTTCGTAGTTGTTAGGTGCGTTAGTCCTGCGAAATGAATTGAGCTGAGACCTGTGAGCGAAGAACCTTGAACTGCCGGCCTGGGGCCGGCCCAACAAAGGGAGCGGAACAAGATTCCGTGCCCGATTCTTGAAGAAACGAGAAAAAGGAAAATGCCTGAATTGGTTGTAGCGCAGCCCCGCGAGGGGAAGTTCAATAAGAACGCCGCACGCCGCGTGCGCGTCGCGGGCAAAATCCCGGGCGTACTGTACGGTCCGGGGCATAACCCAGTGGCGGTTGAGGTGGATCCCAAGCAGATTTCGCGAATCCTCCAATCAGAGGCCGGTCACAACACGATTTTCGATGTTGAAGTCGCGGGGCAGCCGGCGGCAAAAGCCATGATCGTGGACTGGCAGCGGGAGCCGATCAAGGACCGTCTGATTCACATCGACATGAAGCGGATTGCGCTGGACAAGGTCCTCCGCGTGCGTGTGCGCGTGAAGCTGCTGGGCATACCGGTGGGCGTGAAAACGGAGGGCGGCATCCTGGACCAGGTACTGCGCGAGGTCGAAATCGAATGCTTGCCCGCGGATATTCCGAGTCACATCGATGCGGATGTGAGCGCGCTGGAAATGCACCAGGTGATTCGAGTAAATGGCCTGCCGCATTCCGACAAGATCAAGTATCTGACCCCGGAAGATGCGACCGTGGCTCACGTCGTGCACATCCGCGAGGAAGTGGTTGCGGCGCCGGAGACGGCGGAGGGAGAGGCAGCGGCGGCAGCGCCGGGCGCGGTTCCTGCAGCGGGTGAGGCGGCAGCACCGGCCGAGCCTGAAGTCATCAAGAAGGGCAAGACAACAGAGGCCGAGGCGCCTGCGAAGAAGTAGACCTTGGCGGACGAAAGAGAAATCGGCCAGGCCGGCGAGCAGAAGACGCCCGCCGGGAGCATTCATCCTTCAGACCGGAGCGGGCCCTTTCTGGTTGTGGGGCTCGGCAACCCCGGTCTTGAGTATCTGTGGACCCCGCACAACGCGGGCTTCATGGCGATTGACCGCATCGCCCAGCAAGAGGGTGTTGTGGTCGGGAACCGGCGCTGCCGGGCCACAACGGCGACCTTGAGAATTGCAGGGCGGCAGGTGGTTCTGGCCAAGCCGGAGACGTTTATGAATCTGAGTGGCGCAGCAGTGGCTGCTCTGATTGACGGGTTTGATGCGGACCCGGCGCGGGACCTGCTCGTGATCTACGACGAGCTGGACCTCAGGCTGGGGACCTTCAAGATCAGGGAGCGCGGTTCGACTGCGGGGCACAACGGAGCCCGCAGCGTGACCGCAGCCCTGGGCACGGAAGAGTGGTTGCGCTTGCGCATTGGAGTTGGTTCGGATCTGCCTCCGGAAGCGATTGCGGCAGGTGGAGGCAAGCGGCAGGGCAAGGATTATTTGCTCTCGCCGATGCGCAAGTCGGATCTGGCGCTGCTGGACGAGGTGCTGGACCGGGTGGCGACGGCCACGCGGCGCGTTCTCGAGCTGGGACCGGCGGCAGCGATGAATGAATTCAATCGAAGGGAACTGGGAATGGGGATCGGGGATCAGGAAGACTAGCTACCGCGAAGAACGAGCCGGCCGCTGTTCACTGATCACGGTTCTCTGCCAAATGTGAGGAATACCGATGTCGCGTTTGTATGAGGTGATGTTCATTATCCGTCCCGATGTGGACGACGAGGAAGCCGAGAAGCTGATTACGGGCTTCTCTTCCACGGTGAGTGCCGGGGGCGGCCAAGTGAAGTCGGTGGAGAAGATGGGCCGCCGCAAGCTTGCCTACATGGTGCGCAAGTTCAACGACGGCAACTATGTGCTGCTGACCATCGAGGCCGGCGGCCCCGTGGTGCTGGAGCTGGAACGCAGGCTGCGTGTCACCGAGCCGGTGATCAAGTTCATCACCGTGCGCGTCGACAAGGAAGCGAAGCGGCTGGCGAAGGTGAAGGCGTTGCGCGGCACACGCCGCAAGGCGAACGAGGGTGCGCCGGCGGAAGCAGCGCCAGCAGAGCCGGGCGCGCCGGTGCAGGCCAGCGCGTAAAGACAGGGAACGAGGGACCAAGGGAACAAGGGACAAAGATACGATCGCGCTGATCGTTCTGCCTTTCCTGATCCTGGTTGCAAAAGAGATTCTCCGGCTGTGCCGGAACAACTAAATGGAATGAGGAAACAAGATGGCTGAAGAGACCCAAGCAAAAGCGCCCGCAGCGGCGGACGCACCCCAAGGCGCATCGGGCCCGGGCGCAGGCCCGCGAAGCGGACCTCGTGGCGCTGGCGGACCGGGCGGCCGGGGAAAGTTCTTCCGGCGGAAGAAGGTGTGCAAGTTCTGCACGGAGAAAATCGATGCGATTCCTTATCGCGACGTGCGGATGCTGCAGCAGTTTGTGGCGGAGCGCGGCAAGATCGTTCCGCGGCGCCTGTCCGGCGTTTGCACAACGCACCAGCGCCGCCTTTCGCGCGCCATCAAGCAGGCGCGGAATATCGCTCTGCTGCCGTTTGCGACCAGGCATTGATTGCGGCTTGCGGAGCCGAATGAGAATTCTGCGCGGTACCGCTGGCAACTGGCCCTCTTGTCCGAAGGATGAGAGCGCCCAAGGCATCCAGGGCCGCGACCTTGAGATTTGGAGAGTTTCCCATGGAAGTAATTCTGAAAGAAGATGTAGCCGATCTGGGCTTTCGCGGAGAAGTGGTGAAGGTGGCCGACGGCTACGCGCGCAACTATCTGCTGCCGCGCAAGCTGGCGATGCAGGCCACCGCGGCCAACAAGGCCGTGATTGAACAGATGAAGGCCGCTGCCGCGCGGCGCTCGGCCAGCGAGAAGGCACAGGCCGAGGAACTGGCAACCCAGCTCGAGCCGCTCGTGCTGAACTTCACACGCAAGGTCGGCGAAGCGGGCCACCTGTTTGGCTCAGTCACGTCGGCCGACATTGCCGCGGAACTGGCTGCGCAGGGCCATGAGGTGGATCGGCGCAAGATTCAACTGGGCGATCCGCTCAAGAGCGTGGGCGACTTCAAGGTTGCAGTCAAGCTGCATCGAGAAGTGACCGCGCGCGTGACGGTAAAGGTTCAGGCGGAAGAGACCGAGGAAGAGAAAGCCGCGGCCGAAGCAGCGCCTGCTGCCGAAGTCGTCGAAGAAGAGACGCCAGCCGCGGAGTAGGCGGCCTCTCAAGACGGGCAATAGCACAACGGCCGTGTCCCTTGACGCGGCCTGCACTCCTCACTCGTCCTGCTCAAAAATCAGGATGAGAACAGCGAGCCTGAAGCCGCGCGAATGGGCGCGAGGCGGCTGCGGCGCCGCACGGGCTGCATTCCCGGGGAACCAAGGAGACTGGCGAGCTCGCGCAGCTCGGCGCGGATTTGGCCGATGGCAGCGGCGACAGCGTCGGTCCGCTTGGTTTGCCCGGAAGCGAGCGGCAAGCTGGGCTGCGCATGCAGATGGGGGCTCCGGTTAGGGCGCCGCAGAGCTTGCTCAAGAACCGTCCGCGCTCCTGATAGTGTGTAGCCCTCGGCATGGACGAGGCGCTTGATCTCCAGAGCCGTCTCCACGTCGCGACGTCGGTAGAGCCGCTGGCCGGTTCCACTCTTGTTCGGCTTCAGCTGCGGAAATTGCGACTCCCAGAAACGCAGAACGTAAGTTTCAACGCCGCACAGTTCGGCGACGTCTCCAATTTTGAAGTAAAGGCGATCCGGGATAGGCGGTGGCTCGTATGCGCGCTTGCGATTGAGTTGAGTAGCCATAATTTTCGGCGAGGAAAACCTCATCGAACGGGGATATACGTGCACTCTAGACGCAGTATAGGGCACGTCTTTTCGAGTTTGTGAAGCAAAATCGCGCGAGGTATCTAACTTTACAGAGGAAAAACCCGGCGAATCGCAGACCGATCAGGGGAATGGCGCATTCCGGTCCTTACTGCTTCTTGAGTACCGCCGCCGACTGCTCGTCTTCCAAGATCGTCGTTTCGAGCTTGCGGAAGTCAGCGGCCCGCGAAGCGGGAATCTCCACCTGATGCACCGAATAAACGCGCTCGTAGTGCAGCACGTTGTTCTTGACAGTGACTTCAGTGTGGTAGCTGGCAAAATCCATGTCCACAGCGACCGGGTCGGGCAATTCGTCCACAACGTAACCGTCGGGAAGCGCGATGTCGAAGCTCGAGTGCCAGCGGCCGGTGGCGTCGAGGTCAATGGGCACCGTGCGCGGCTTATCGTCAAACCGCATCGCCATCGAGCCAACCACCCGGGGACGCACCAACAACAGGGGTCCAGCGGTGTGCGCGTACTGGTGCTCGGTCACTGTGTAGTGGAATTCGATAGGCTTGTCAAGCGCATCGGGCTCGACAAACTTGAACGAATCGAGCACCACGCCGGGCAGATCGTGCGACACCATAGTCTCCCATGCGTCGTGCCGCTCCTTTTCATCGCTGTATTTGAGGAACATGCGCAGATCGGCGCCCTTGGGCCCGAAGTGCGAACTATCAACGGAGCCCGTCAGAGTGCCATCTGTATCGAGCGTGAACTTGCCGGTGGCGTCGGTTCCGTTGGCGGTGGGATCGAGCACGGGCAGTGCGATCACCTGACTCGAAGCTCCCGCGGCCAGCAGCGCATAGCTGCCTTGCAATTCCGATGGCAGATTGCCCACAGGCGTGCGCTCGTCTGTGGGATCGAAAATGAGGTAACGGCTGCCATCGGCGACTGTAACCACGGCCATCAGCTTCGGATCCTTGACGTCAGCCGGGATCAGGATGGCCGTGATCATGTGGTCGCCAACGAGAGATGGCACTTTAGGATCAATCAACCCCCGGCGCGAATCCACCGGCACGTAGAATGCCTTGATCCCCGCCACCTGGAGCATGGAGATGAGAAGAGTCGTCTTGTCTTTGCAATCCCCGTAGCGGTTATGGAAGATGTCGGCTGCGTGATTGGCTTGTAGTCCGCCGATTCCGCGGGCAACGACGAAATAACGGACATTCTTCTGGATGTAAGAGGTGATGGCGGCAAGTTTGGCATAAAAATCCGGCGCGCCGGCAATCAGCTCCTGAGTTTTGGTGGTGATCTCCGGTGAAGGATCGGGACGATCGGCTTCGAGCTTGGTCGTCCATTCGCCAAGCGCCTGCCACTCTTTGTCGATCCCCGCGACTGCGGCGTCGCCCCACTGCACCGTCACGCGCGCATCAAGCGCACTCGAATCCGGCCTCGAGGGCACATCACGCAGCATAAGCTGGTGCTCATCCTTCACCTCCCAGCGCCAGTGATTGGATCCCAACTGCACCGGCTTGACCGGATCCTGGTTGTGCCACGATTCCGAGTACGATCGGCCCTCGGGAAGGTCTACCTCCAGTGCCTCCAAAACCACGGGCAAGCCATATTGGATTTGCCAGCTCTTTTCCTGAATGTAAGGCTTGAGCATCTCTTCTGATTCGCAGATCAGCGTTGCGCCGACGTCTGCGGCAGGCGGACGCACCACGCGCGCCCGCTCAGTCGACAGCATGATAGGGATGTTGGTGTCACCCAGATCGGCGAAATCGGTGTCCTTGGCCTGGAATGTCTTGCCATCCGCGGTGAGTGTCCACTCGCGAAAGTAATTGATCTTCTCGTCCACGTCGTAGCTGACCCTGCAGGAAATATCGCGACCCTGGGGCTTGAGGATGCGGATGGCTTCGCGTTCCCGCTCCGTTGCGCGGCCTAGCGTGTCGACGGTTTCAACGTACTCATCGAAGAGAATCACGTCGGCGGCATCATCCACATAGGCCGGGGTGGGCGTCTTTGCAGCTTCCAGTCCCCAGTCTGGAACGGGACTGTCCTTGCCAAACAGGCCGGCGCCCGCGGGCAGAGCAGCGCAAGCGAGGATTGCACCTGCAAACACGCAGGCCAGAAATGATCGCGAATAGAGCCCGTGATTCATAAGTCAGTTTCCTTTCGCCGCGACCGGCCGGCTCAACAGAATTTGTTGTTGATCGGCCAGGGCCAGCCGGAGATAGAAATTGTGGAGATCGCCGTAATCTTCAGGTTTGAGCAACGTGAAGGTGCGGGCAAAAACTCGCGTGACCTCGACCGAATCTTCTTTGACGGCGGAGTTGATCCGCATCTGTGCAATTCCCGTCCAGTTCACTTCCGGGGTACGCGGAGCGCTTTCAACCGTATAACCCGGCGGCAGATGGTAGACCACATCATCGCTTTCCATCTCCGGGAAATGAACGTCGACCGGCGTGGTGCGCTTGTCCTGAGAAACAAATGGATGTTTTGCGCGCGTCTCGAAAAACAGGCCGGGCAGAATGAGGCGCTTGCCGGTCGCCGTTCCGATCATGCCGCTGAGGTTGACGATCGCAGTCAGGTTCGACTCATCATCCTCAAGCTGCGCGAAGTGGTCGAAGTCAACGTCGATCCCGTCTGGCAGATCGTTTACAAGATATTCCTTGAATTCTTTCTTCAATTCCCCCACATCGTTCTGGAGAGCCTGCTGGCGCCAGTAGAGAGCCGGGGCGCCGCTCAAAACAATCCGTGCCGTTCCCCTGGCATTGCTGGCGGCATCGACGGTGAGGTCAGCGGTGCGTGCAACGGTATTGTCTTTGTAGTCGAATTCGGGCGTCTCAATTTCGGCCGGGCCGGAATCGGATTCGCGGAATCCCGTGGCCAGCGTATGCGCCCAATGCAGGCTGCCAAAGGGCGCCACCTTCTGCGCAGGATCGACGAAGATGTCCTTGCCGCCAATGTTGACGATGGCGATATAGTCATCCAGTTGGTCGAAGTCGAGGTAGTCATAGTCAAACAGGGCCAGGTTGCGATCGACTATTTGCGCAGGCCATGCTTTAAGCCCTGCGGCACGCGCCAGCGCCACATAAATCAGAGCAATCGCATTGCCGGGACCGGACTGATTCTTCCAAATGTCGTCGACGCTGTGAATCTCCTTGAGCTTCTCCTTCTTGCGCTCGGCCTGGGATTTCACGCGGCTCCAGTCAGTGTTATCGAGTTTCATCACTGCGGCGTAGATTTTGCGAGCTTTCTGCTCGTCAGTGTCCTCGGAGTTGACGAGTCCCGCAGCCGCTTTCTTGATTGTGTTTGATATGTGAAGAAAGTTTTCGTTGCCGAGGTTCCAGATCTTGCTTTCGCTATCCCAGAAATCCCGTGCGTTCCTGGCGTAGGTGAAGTAGAACTGGACACGCCACCTGATCGTGTTGATAGGCGGCATCCAGTCTTCATCGGGAATCGGCGGGACATCGATGAGGTCGATCGTGAAATCGTGGCCGACGGTTTGTATCGCGATGGGAGCGTTAAACGGCATCGGCGCCGCCATCAGGCGGTCGAGAATCCTGCCATATTCGTTTACGTAGGTGCCCTCGAGCGAGCCGGGTTGGAAATCAAAGTGTTCCTTGCGAACGAAATATGGGCACTGGAGCAGCCAGCGCGGGGCTGGAACCCCATGACTGAACTTGATTTGCAGCCGGTACTCGACAATGCTTCCCACTTCAACACTGGGCAGGGTGAAGACGAGAGTGTCTTTCTGGTAGTACTTGCTCTTGAAATCCACTAAGTCTTCAGGCTTGACGGCAAGCGGAATCACAGTGCCGTCTGAGTGGATGGTTCTGGCTTCTACCTTTTCCACCTTTGTGTAGCCCCGCTCGAATGGAATCTGGACGGTTGCCAGTTCCTTGCCTTTTTCGGTAAGCACCTTGATCCGGGAGTAGTACGACCGCAATTGTTGAGGGAAATCTGTGGTCTCTTCGCGATAGAGATACACCGCGTCCGCTCCCGGAGCCTTGGGGTCGGAGGTCATTTTGAGTTCGTCATCGGTGGGCGCCTGAAACTGGGAATGGATCGCGACAGGCGATGCAATTGCAACGAGAAGGAACAGGCACGCCAAAAAGGATTGATGATGTCGCATGAGTGAGACCCTTGCCTTTTAATCCAGAGAATTACGGTGTAAAGCGCTCAGTCGGATCTGTTTCTTGCAATGAAGGAAACCTGGCCCCCAACGCCAACAGGTCAGGGAGCCCGGATACCTCCTGAAAAGGGATCAGCGCTCGCATCAGTTTCCCTTTACACCCACTGGTCCGGGCGCTGCCGGAGCCATATGCACCACCAGTTGCTCCTGGTCAGCGGCAGCCACCTTCTGATAGAACCCGCGCAGATCCTGATACTCATCGGCCTTCAGGAGAGTGAACCCAACCGATAGCGTTTGGCCGATGGTGATCTGGCCGGGTTGCACAACGCTCTTGGCAACCAGAACCGCGTGGCTGGGCCAGGGGATGTTGGCATCCTGAGGCGCGCCCTCGATGGTTGCTGCATCAGGAAGGTGATAAGTGATTTCATCAGTCACGCGATCGCCGTAGTGCATATCGACCGGCTCAAGACGCTTCTCCTCGTTGACAAAGGGCACGTGACCCGCGGTCTCAAAGAAGAACCCAGGCAGGATCAAACGCTTGGCCGTCGCCGCGCCGAGCGTTCCCTTGAGGTTGATCACCGCCATCAGGTTTGTGTAGGGATCACTCATCGATAGGAAGTGGTCGACGTGCGCTTCCACGCCTTGGGGCACGAGGCCTTCGAGTTCATGGTCGAACTGTTTCTTCACTTCCGCGTCATCGTTGCGCAGGGCCATCTGCCGCCAGTGCAGCGCCTTCTGCCCGGTCATGATGTAGTTGATGCGGCCGGTGATCCCGCCCTGCGCGTCGAGATAAATATCTCCCAGTCGCGTCGTGACGTTGCCCAGGTACGACTGCATCGGGGTGGTAACGAAGGCGCCGCCCTGCGCGCCTTCGCCGATTCCTGCAGCATCGGAATGGCGCCAGCTCACCGTCTGGAACGGGCACATCTTCTCGCCGGGATCGAGGAGGATCTCCTTGCCGCCGGTGCTCAAGTCGACGAGCGTTGAATCGAGCTGATCGAGGCTCATGTAAGCGGGGTCGAAAATGTTGCGGTCGCGATCGACGACTCGAACGGCGTACGCAGTAAGTCCCGCGGCTCGCAACATGGCCAGGTAGAGCATGGCAATGTCATCGCCCGACCCGCCCTTCTGCGACCAGGTGTCTTCGGCACGCTTGGCCGCTTTGATCTTCAGCTCCTTCATCTCCGAAGCGGTTTTAACGCGAGAGAAGTCGGTATTGTCCAGTGCCTGCACGGCATCGTAGAGCTTCTTTGCCTTGTCGAGATCCGAATCAGTGGGCGCAATCAAGCCGCTCACTGTATTTGCGATGTCTTTCGAGGGCTCGGCAAACTTGTCGACGTCTTTCGACCAGAGCTTGACTTCGCCTTGCCAGAACGCGGCGGCGTCGCGGGCATAGCTATAGTAGAAGTTCACCCTGTAAAGCAAGCTCTCGATGGGCGGCATCCACTCCTCGTCAGGAGACGGAGGAATGTTGTTCACATCCACGCTGTAGCTGCCATTCACGCTCGTGTTGATGGTGACGCCCTGCGGCAAACGGCTCCACCAAATGAGGGCGTTGGCAGCGCGCCCACGGCTGTCTGTAAGGTACATGCTGGTGTCAGTTCCAGGAGTTCCGTTGGGCATGAACGCCTTGAATGGCGTGAATGAGTAATGCGCCTGATGAACAAAATACTTTCCCTGGAGCTGCCATAGCGGCGACGAGAATAGATTATCGTCGTATCGAATCTCATAGCTGTACTCGAGAATGCTCCCAACCGTGACATCGGGCAGGCTGAAGACCTTCCTGGCGATCTGCTGGTCGCTGGTCTTTGAGACCGTGAGGTCTTCAGGCTTGACGGTGAGCGGAATGATAGTCCCGTCAGGATGAATGGTCCGGCCCTTGATGCCGGAGACTTTGAAGGTCCCCCTGAGGTAGGGAAGCTCGACCGTCGCCAACTCTTTGCCTTTTTCCGTGAGTACCTTGATCCTCTTGTAGGTGCTCTTGTAGTGCATAGGATCGTTGGCAACCTCTTCGATGTTGAGGTAGACAGCATCCGCACCGGGAGCCATGGGATCGGCGGTCATCTTTAGCTCGTCTGCCGTAGGCTGCCGGAACTGTGCGCGAAGCAAGACTGGCGGCTGCGCGGCGAGGAACAGAACCGCCCCACAAAGGAGGATAAGTTTTCGCATGAAAGTGGCCCCTGGAACTGAAAGTGCGACTATTCTACGACGAATTCGCAAAATCGTGTGTGTTCTTGCTTTCAGGCAAGGTAACAACTTCGCCCCGCCCTAGTGACTTTAGTTTGGTGCTCTGCAAGAGTGCGATCAAGGAGCAAGTTGTGGCGCCGGCAGGTCACTTCGGTTTAGGCGAGGCCGAGACAGAGAGCACCATCTGCCCCTGGTCGGCGGCGGCGACCTTCTGGTAAAAACCGCGCAAGTCCTGATATTCCTCGGGCTTAGCCATGGTAAACGCCCTCGCCAGAACGCGAGCGATCGTGATCTGGCCAGAGTCTGATTTGGTTTTGACAATGTATAACGCGTGATTCTCCCACGAAACCTTTGCATCCTGAGGGGCGCCCTCGATGGTCACGCCTTGAGGCAAGTCATAGATCAACTGGTCACTGATCTCGCTGGCGAATTGCATATCGACGGGCTCCTGCCGCTTCTCCTGGTCGACGAATGGCTCGTGTTCGCGCGTCTCAAAGAAGAATCCGGGCAAGATGAGGCGCTTTGCGGTCCCCGCGCCGGGGGTACCGCTGACTTTGACGACGGCCATCAAAAGGCTGTCAGGCTGATCCAAGCCGAGGAAATGATCGACGTGTGCCTCGACACCCTGGGGCACGATCTCTTCCAGGCTGCTGTCGAATTGCTTCTTCAGCTCGACCGGGTCGACTTCAAGGGCCCATTGCCGCCAGATGAGAGCCTCCTGGCCGGTCATGACGATCTGCAGCGTGCCGGTGATGGCGCCGTGCGGATCGATGGCGATTTCGCCGGTGCGTTTGATTGTGTTCGATCCGAAAGTCTGTAACGGCGTCTCAGCACGGCCAGGCCCGCCGACGCTCTGGCGGAGCCCCTCGGCGCCGGAGTGACGCCAGTTCACAGTCCCAAAGGGGCACATTTTCTCGCCTGGATCGAGAAGGATCTCCTTGCCGCCGGTGCTCAGGATGACCAGCGTGATATTGAGCTGGTCGAGGCTCAAGTAGCTGGGATCGAAGATTGCGTGTTTGCGGTCAACCACAGTGGTGGCGTAGGCGGTAAGGCCGGCGGCGCGCAGCATGGAGAGATAGAGCAGCGCGATTTCGTTGCTGTTGCCGCTCTTTTGCGTCCACGTGTCCTCGGCGCGCTTGACCGGCTTAAGCTTAAGCTCGTGACGCTCCGACTCGCTTTTCTGGCGCGTGTAGTCGGTGTTATCGAGGGCCTCAACGGCGGCGTACAGCTTCTGCGCTTTGACGAGATCGCTGTCAGATGGCGAAAGGAGGCCGGCAACTGCGTCATGAAGTGTCCTGGTGGGAACGGCGAATTGATCGATGTCTTTTGACCAGAGCTTTGCCGTCTCCGACCAGAATTCATCGGCGGAGGAGACCCTGCCAAAGTAGAACAGGACCCTGTAGCGGAGGCTTTCGATGGGCGGCATCCAACCTTCGTCAGGGAGGGGTGGAACGTCGGTGATATCGAGCGAAAAGCGGCCGGCAACATCGACCTTCACAGGTGCTCCCGGGGGAAGGTGGGGCCAATAGATCATGTAGGCATCCTGCCAGGGCTCGAAGAAGAAATGGGCCTTGTGGATGAAGTATTTCTGTTGCACATCCCAGTCGCGAGCGAAGTGCCAGTAAAACTGGGCGTTCTCGCGAAGTTGATATGTGAACTCGAGGACGCTGCCGACCTCGACGCTGGGCATCGTAAAGACTTTCTTGTGGAGCCGCGCTTCATCGGTTTTGACGACCAGGAGATCTTCAGGCTTCACGTTGAGCGGAACGATCGTCCCGTCGGGATGGATGGTGCGGCCGCTGACGCTGCCGATGGAGTAAGCGCCCCCATAGTAGGGAATCTCCACGGTGGCCGCTTCCTTGCCTTTCTCCGTGAGCACCTTGATGCGCGCGTAGTAGTTATGGCTCTGACGCGCGTCGCTGTCGTTTTCCTCGAAATCCAGGTAAACGGCGTCGGCGCCGGGCGCCTTGGGGTCAGAGGTCATCTTCAGCTCGTCGGGATTGGGCGGCTGGAACTGAGCATGAAGGACGAGGGGTGAGATTGCGGCGAAGACTACGAGCAGGCCGCGCAGGAGATTAGAAATCCGCATCAAAATGGCCCCGGAATGAAAGTGGGATCATTCTAGCGCGAAATGAAATGCGGTGCAGGAGGCTCAGCCGGCACGGTCGCAGCAGTCAGCACACGACTCCAGGAGCGACGAAACGAGGGCGAGTGGCAGTCCCATCACATTGAAGTAGCAACCCTCGATGCGGGGAATCCAGCGGGCGGCGCGGCCCTGGATGGCGTAAGCGCCGGCCTTGTCCATGGGCTCGCCGGTGGCCACGTAGGCGGCGATCTCTTCATCGGAGAGAGTGAGAAAGCGAACGGCGGTGGCTTCCGCTGCAACCTGAGCGCCCTGGACGGTGACCACGGCGACACCGGTGATGACGCGGTGCGTGCGGCCGGAGAGGAGACGTAACATGCGCGCAGCGTCGGCGGCATCTTCGGGCTTGCCCAGGATGGTGTTGTCGAGCGTAACGGTGGTGTCGGCGCCGAGTACGGCAAGGGGCTGCCCATCTAGGCGGAGTTCTTCAGGGCCATTACCGTCGGTAAAGCCGCGATAGACGGCCTCAGCTTTTTCGCGAGCGAGGCGCGTGACGTAAACGATCGGGTCCTCGCCGGGCAGCGGATCCTCGGGGACGTGCGCGGGATGTATGCGGAACCGGTAGCCTGCCTGCGCGAGGAGTTCACTACGGCGCGGCGAAGCGGAAGCGAGAACCAGCATGATGGAATTATGTCAGGCTCCCATGGCTTCCCAGCCGATTAGACTGAATGAGGGCTTTCGGCAGAACAAAGCTGCGCCCTGACAAGGTTGCGATGCACTTCAACTTCGATTTTTCGGCGTCTCAGATTCTGTGGACACTTACGTTTGCCGCGCTGCTGGTTTTGCTTGTGGTGCTCCTGGGGCGCGACCGAGCGCGGCGTTTTCCGTGGTTCACCGCGAGCATTGCGATGATGGGTCTGCTGCTGTTGACGACAGAGCTCATGCTCTCGAAATTCTCGCGGATCACCGGTACCCTGATCTTCCTGGCGCTATCGGATCTTGATGTTTTGATCGTTCTGATGGTGGTGGTGGAACTGGCGCGGCGTGTATTTCGCGGCTTGGGACAACTGGGCTGGATGATCGGTACGCTGGCGCTTTTGGGTGTGGCTGCTGCGGTGCTCGCGTTTTGGGGACCTTGGCCCTCGTGGAGTACGGTGACTGCCACGTCGGAGCTTGCGACGATCCGGCTGATGGATATGACCGTGGACAAAGGAAATCTTTTCACGGGCGTGCTGACCATCGGGCTGGGAGTGTTGGTAACGCTGTTTGGAAGGCGCTACGGAGGCGGTTGGCACAGTCATGCGCAACGGATCACGATCGGGCTGTCAACGGCCTCGCTGGCGCAACTGACGCTGCGCGGAACACTGCAGGCAATCGCAATGCATACGCATATCCAGACGCAGGCCGACTATGAACGGCTCGTGGGTCTGCGCGACAAGCTGATCCACGCCAACAATGTGCTGTATCTGTGCGTAATGGCGTGGTGGATCGCCTGCCTGTGGGTGGATGAGCCGGGAGCGGAGTCTGCAGTTGAATCCGCAGAAGCTGCGCCCGCCGCGGAAGGCGAAGCATCGCCGCCTGAAGCACCCGCGGCCATGGAAAATGCGGAGCCACAACCAGAGAACAGTGACCGCAAAGCTGAGAACTGACCCCTGATCTCTGACCCCTGATCCCTAGATATGGCAGCTTGCCAGGCCGCGCTTTTCAAGGTAGCGCTGGTGGTAATCCTCGGCGCGCCAGAAGGTCTGCGCGGGTTCTACCTTGGTGACGATAGGTCTCGGCTTGAACCGGCCACTGGCGGTTAGCTGCTCAATCTTGGCGCGGGCCTGCGTCTCCTGCTCAGGCGAGTGGAAGAAGATTGCGGAACGGTACTGCGTGCCCCAGTCCGGTCCCTGGCGATTGAGTGTGGTGGGATCGTGCAGCTCAAAAAACGCGTCGAGCAGTTGTTCGTAGGTCACCTTTTGGGGGTCGAAGTCGAGCTCGACCACCTCGGCATGGCCGGTCTTGTCGGTGCACACGTCCTTGTAGGTCGGCCGGTTAAGCGATCCGCCCTCGTAGCCGACGGCTGTCGCCGTCACGCCGGGGATTGCTGCAAACGCCGCCTCCACTCCCCAAAAACACCCTGCGCCAAATGTGGCCTTTTCTGTGCTCATGTCAATTGAGATGCGCGTAGACAGCTTCTGGTCTCGAGCTTCCAGCTCCATTCTGCCAAAGTCGAAGGCCGCGTGTCAGCAATCGAACTCCGTGCTGCTTGAGCGAAACGGCGCACGATGCAAAGGCCTGATCCCAGCAAGAAGGATCTAAAGGCAGCGAACGATCGGCTTGAGGCCGCTTCTTTACGCGAGCGGCGCCAGGTGCTTGGTGTTCTGGTAGGTGTAGACGACACGGTGGACCACGGTGATGGTGGAGAGCACGGCCAGCAGCCACAGGACCGGAGCCATCACCCCCCAGTGGTTGAACAGCGCACCGAGAAGGATGAGGACGATGCGCTCCGGCCGCTCCATGAAGCCCACCTTGCACTGGCCGATCAGCGCCTCCGCGCGGGCTCGCGTGTAGCTGACCATGAGCGAAGTGACCATGACGAATGCCACCAGCACCACGTAGCGAAAGCGGTTGATACGGCCGTAGTAGACCAGCAGGCCGAAGAACAGCACTACGTCGGAGTAGCGGTCAATGACCGAATCAAAGAACGAGCCGAAGACGGTGACCTTGTTGATGCGGCGGGCCACCCGGCCGTCGACCATGTCGAAGATTCCGGCGCCAAAGATGACCAGTCCCGCGAAGAAAAACATGCGGTCGCCATTGGTGGCATTGGCGTGGCCGAAGAGAAACGCAGCGGCGATGTTGATGACCAACCCAATGAAGGTGAGTGCGTTCGGAGAGATGCGGGTTAGTGCCAACCCATGAACGATGCGGTCAAGAAGCCAACCGCAGGCACGGCCAAAAGCGCTTGTCCAGGTCATTCCCGATCTTCCTTGGGTCTATTGAGCGCCGGCGGCTGCTTGGTTTTGGTCCTCGCCGGCGTCTTCGTGGATCGTTGTCAGCTTCAGAATCTCCAACTGGCGTTTACCGTTGGGCGTTACGATGGTGGCCACGTCACCCACCTTTTTGCCAACGATCCCGCGGCCGATGGGTGATGTGGTCGAAATAAGGCCCTTGGAGACGTCGGCCTCCTCGCTTGTGACCAGGCGGTAAATCAGTTCCTCGTCTTTGGTGGAGTCATAGACCACAACGGTCGATCCGAATCCGGCCTTGTCACGAGGAATGTTCGTGAGGTTAACCAGCGAGAGTTCCGCCATGCGCTTTTTGAGCTGGCCAAGGCGGGCATTTACGAATTCCTGCCGCTGTTTGGCCATGTGATACTCGGCGTTCTCAGAGAGATCTCCCATAGCCCGAGCCTTTTTGATCTCGGCCGGGAGTTCGTGGGCAAGCTCGTACTCGAGCTGCTTGATCTCATCGAGGAGCTGTTTTTTGATGTGCTCGGGCATCCGTGGTCCGACGGCGGGAAGAGGGCTGCTCCAGCCGCAAATGATCAACTTACCTGACTCTTCATTATAAGTCAGGGTTCAGGTGTCAGGTGTCAGGGGGCAGGGTGCCGGCATGGGTACGGACCGGGGACATGGCTGACATTTTGAACCGGGGACATATCTGACACTGCGACGAGGGCATGAGGACGTACAACGAGCTCATGGCCTGGAAAACGAGCAGTGTGATGGAAGAGAA